>JAZQDE010000015.1:0-119342 GCA_045546695.1 Clostridia bacterium
CCTATTGGCTCGTTTCTCTTCTTAGGTCCTACGGGTGTCGGTAAGACCGAGCTTGCAAAAGCTCTTGCCGAAGCACTGTTCGACGACGAAAAGAGTATGGTCCGTATTGATATGAGTGAGTATATGGAGAAATACTCGGTATCCAGACTGATCGGAGCGCCTCCCGGATACGTGGGCTACGATGAAGGCGGACAGCTTACCGAGGCAGTTCGCAGAAAGCCCTATGCTGTTATTCTCTTTGATGAGGTAGAAAAGGCTCACCCCGACGTATTCAACGTTCTTCTTCAAGTGCTTGACGACGGACGAATCACCGACAGCCAAGGCAGAACGGTTGACTTCAAAAATACCGTTATCATACTGACCTCGAATCTTGGTTCCGGTGCAATTCTTGATGGAATCAATGCAAACGGCGAGATCAACGAGGAAGCAAGGCAGACGGTATCCGAAATGCTGAAACGCAGCTTCCGTCCCGAGTTCCTGAACCGCCTTGATGAGATCGTGTTCTACAAGCCGCTCACCAAGGAGAATATCAACGGCATCGTAGATCTTCTGATTGCAGACCTCAACAAGCGCTTGAAGGATAAGCAGGTTAACGTGAAGGTCAGCGACAACGCAAAGCAGTTAATTATTGACTCGGCTTACGATCCCACCTACGGTGCAAGACCCTTGAAGCGTTTCATTCAATCTAAGATTGAAACATTGCTTGCCCGTGCTATCATAGGCGGCAACATCGAACCCGAAACGACCTTGGAGATTGATTGTGAGAACTCCACTCTCGTAATAAAATAACACTCAGCCCTCGCTCCGTTTTGGAACGAGGGCTGAGTGTTATTTTTCTTTATCCTGTTCGTTATAGCGGAAATTAGGGATAGTGAGGGACAGAAAGAGCCTGCTTTACAGCTGCTCGAAATCAGTTTGCGGGCAACCGCACGTGAGTTCGAATCTCAGCGTCTCCGGTGAAAAATAACCGCAATCTCATGATTGCGGTTGTTTTTTTATGTCGAACAGTAGATTGGAGCATATATACAAAAACCCGTTTTTTTAGTACTGTTCAAAATACTGAAAAATTAAATGTCTATGTTCAAAATTATTAACACTACGAAAAATTGAGTTTTATTATATATGTCTTTTTGTCTCTCGGTCATTGACCCATCAATCATTTTATAATAAAATCACAACAATATCTTGCTTTTCACAAGGAGGCTAATATACATGAAAACTAAAATAACAGCAGTGATTTTTGACCTCGACGGTACTCTTGCCGATACGCTGGAGGATCTGGCAGATTCTGTCAATGCAGCCCTTACAAAAAACAACTTTCCTACACATACAACAGATTACGTCAGAGCAAGCGTTGGTTCCGGCACGAGAGAGCTTATCCGCAAATCACTCCCCTCAAATACTGATGACGCAACAATTGACAAAGTAACTGCCGATTATCTCGTTATATATCATGAAAATTTCCTTGTAAAAACGCATATGTATGACAGAATGCTTGAAGTTCTTGACTATTTCAAGAGTCTTGGTCTTGTTATGGGCGTTGTAAGCAATAAACCATATGACCTCACAAACGCGATTGCAAACAAACTTTTCCCCGGATATTTCAAAACAGTATTTGGTATGAACAAGGACTTTCCGCGCAAACCTGATCCTGCTTCAACCCTTTATGTGGCCGGACTTCTTGGTGCTGAGCCCGCAAATTGCCTTTTTATAGGCGATTCCGAGGTTGACTACAAGACCGGAGTCAATGCCGGCATGCCCGTATTTTCAGCGACATGGGGCTTCAGAGACGAAGAAGAGCTAAGACAAGCCGGTGCAAAGATACTTATTCATAAGCCAATCGATATGATTGAAGCATTCAAAGAAAATTTCGAGGTGTAAAATGATTTATCCTGCCCTTTTGCGTGAAAATTCTTTAATTGGTGTTACTGCTCCAAGTTCAGGCGTTGATATCAATAAAGATCCTACTTTTGATACATATAAGACGAATCTTGCTTCATTTGGCTTCAGGTCAATTGAGACTGCAAACGTCCGCACGGGACTTACGCCAAGCTCGTCTGCCAAAACACGTGCCGACGAATTCAATAGTCTTGTGAAAAATCCTGACGTTGATATGATTTTGTGCGCCAAAGGCGGTGATTTGCTGTTTGAAATGCTTGATAAAGTTGATTTTGACGCGCTTGTGGCGAACCCAAAGTGGGTTCAGGGATATTCAGATCCGACTTCCCTTCTGTATGCAATAACAACAAAATATGATATTGCTACAGTTTATGGTAACGGAGCCGGTGCATACAGTATGAATCCAATGCATAAATCACTAATTGATTCAATGCATCTTCTTATGGGAAAAATTGATACACAATTCAGCTTTGAACTGTATGAAAAAAACAAGGGTGACAGTAGTTTCGGTTACAATCTTGATACACCTGTTGAATGGAACGGCGAAGCCTTTTTCACAGGTCGTCTTATCGGCGGTTGCGTTGACGTTCTTGAGCAATTGATAGGAACGCCATTCGACGGTACAAAAGAGTTTATAAACAAATATGCGCAGGATGGTATTATATGGTATTTTGACAATTTTGCATTGTCTTCGGAAAGATTGTATGGCTTTTTATGGCACCTGAAAAAATGCGGCTATTTTAAAAACGCCTCAGGCTTTATTTTCGGCCGAAATCTTTTTGAAAGCACATTTATTGATTTTGCGTATAGCGAAGCTATTTCACGTGCCCTGGGCGATTTAAACGTACCAATTATTACCAACGCAGATATAGGACACGTCTCCCCTCGTATTGCAATAGTAAACGGCGCCCTTGCTGCAGTAAAAGTTGAAAATAAAAAAGGAACTGTAAAACAGCTCCTTTTATAATCAATATGACAGAAACATTATAAACCACATTATCAGATACAGTAGGATTATGATTCCGATAACAACAAGCATCGGCACGAACATCATTTTTACTGCGCCCCAATATGTGTTCCACTTATCGCCAAAGCTCGACTTTGGCTTATTTTTTTTATTGTGTGAGACAGAGGAAAACGCGCTACCGCGTACACCTGACATGTCAGCAATCGTCCTGCCGTCATCAACATATTTTACTTTTTGTTTTTTCTGTTTCTTGCTCATTTTGTTCGTTTATTGAATCAGATGACATGCGGCAAAATGGCCGTTGCCATAATCTTTATACTCAGGTACTTCTTCTTTACAGATATCTGTGGCATATGGACATCTTGTGTGGAATCGACAGCCTTTTGGCGGGTTAGCCGGTGAAGGGATATCGCCGCTTAAGACGATTCTGTTCATTTTCACATCGGGATCCGGATATGGAATCGCTGAGAATAACGCCTTTGTATATGGATGGAGAGGATTTGCAAAAATCTCTGCTTTTGTACCAAATTCTACCATTGAACCGAGATACATTACACCAATCTTGTCTGAAATAAACTTTACAACTGACAAATCATGGGAGATGAAGATATACGTCAGGTTCATTGACTCCTGAAGGCTCTTGAGCAGATTGATAATCTGCGCTTGGATTGACACGTCGAGAGCTGATACAGGCTCGTCACATACGACTAGTTCAGGATTAACTGCGAGGGCTCTTGCAATACATATTCTCTGACGTTGTCCGCCTGAAAACTCATGAGGATAACGTTCATAATAATAATCACGAAGACCGCATTTATCCATAAGTTCGAGAACGTACTCTTTGACCTGACTCTTCGGAACGATATTATGCACCATAACAGGTTCAGAAAGAATACCACCTACAGTACTTCTCGGAGGAAGTGATGAGTATGGGTCCTGGAAAATAATCTGCATCTTTGTGCGGATGTCTCTCATCTGTGATGAATTATATTTTGTAATATCTTCTCCCTTGAAAATAATCTGACCGCTTGTCGGCTGATGAAGTTTGAGAATTGCTCTACCCATAGTAGTTTTGCCGCAACCTGACTCACCAACGATACCGAGTGTTTCGCCGGGCATCAATGTGAAAGAAACATCGTCAACTGCAACCAACTCTTTAGTAACTTTTCCCATAAGAGTTTTCTTCAGCGGAAAGCTTTTTCTAAGATTTTTCACTTCTAATATTGGCTCATTTTTAGACATTTTCACTCACCTCTTCATATAAATGACATGCAACAAAATGAGTCGGACTCACTTGTATCATGCCCGGATAGTCGCCGGAACACTTGTTGACACACATAGAACATCTTTCCTTAAAATAGCAATGATCCGGCATATTGATCGGGTTCGGAACGTTGCCTGGGATATTGAATAAAGTGTCACTGTCAGAATCAAGAGTAGGTTTTGATTTCTGAAGACCAATCGTATACGGATGCATAGGATTGTGGAAAATCTCAGAAACTGTTCCCTTTTCTATAACTCTTCCTGCGTACATCACAACAACGTAATCTGCCATTTCTGCAATAATACCAAGGTCGTGTGTGATAAGAAGAATCGAACCGTCAATTTTTGTTTTGAGGTCTCTTAGCAGGTCAAGAATCTGTGCCTGAATTGTAACGTCAAGAGCGGTGGTAGGCTCATCTGCGATAATAAGTCGCGGATTTGCAGCAAGCGCCATAGCAATCATTACTCTCTGTCTCATACCGCCTGACAATTCATGCGGGAACGCCTTGTACACTCTCTCGGGCATCGCAATACCAACGAGATTGAGCATTTCCATTGATTTATCTTTTGCCTGCTGTTTTGTTGCCTTTTTATCATTGATAAAAGTAACTTCATCAAGTTGCTGACCAATGGTGAAAACAGGATTAAGAGATGTCATCGGTTCCTGGAAAATCATAGCAATTTCCTTGCCGCGGATTCTGTAAATCTCACGTGAAGGCATTTTAGCTATATCATACACCTTGTCATCGCCTGTCTTGAAACGTATCTCACCGGAGTAAATCTGTCCCTGCGGGCCCTGGAGCAGACGCATAACTGACATACTCGTAACTGATTTACCACATCCTGACTCACCAACAATACCAACGGTTGCATTTTTAGGCACGTCAATTGAAACACCGTTTACAGCCTTAACAACACCTTGTTCTGTGAAAAAATATGTGTGCAAATCATCAATTTCGAGAATATTTGCAGGATTTTTCAGTTCTGAAACAAACTCTTCCTCGCCGGCTTTTCTGTTTTTATAAGCCTCAAGGCGTTTCATCTCTTTGCTGTTTGCTTTAGCAATAGCACGGATCTCCTTGCCGGTGAGATAATGTTTAGAAGCTGAAGTTTTATTTGTATTATTATCTTTATTTTCCATAATTATCTCCTCGCTTTAGGATCGAGCGCGTCACGCAGACCGTCACCTACAAAGTTAAATCCAAGTACTGCAATTACGATACAGATACCGGCAGGTACCCATACGTAAAGATGGTTCTGAAGTACGTCCTGGTTTGTTGAAATAATATTGATCATCGAACCCCATGCATCAACGTCGCCCTTTACACCGAGATTCAGATATGACAGCGTTGCTTCATAAAGAATCATACTACCAAGGCTCAAACTCATCTGAACGATAAGCTGCGGCATAACGTTTGGCACAAGGTGTTTGAAAATCTTTCTTGTGGTCGAATATCCCATTGCTTCTGCGGCAACCATAAATTCCTGCTCACGCAAAGAAAGAATCTGACCTCTTACAAGTCTTGCCGTACCCGGCCATGATATCATTGACAAGAATGCCATCAATATGTAAATACGATAGTTAGCATTTATGTCCGATGCGTCAAGCAAAGTACTTACGATAAGCAGAATCGGCACACCGGGCAGACAGATGAGGACGTCACATATTCTCATGATAACAGTATCAATAACTCCCCCGAAATATCCTGAAATACCACCAAAGATGATACCCATAATCGTGACTACAAATACTGCAAGGAAGCTTACGAGCAGAGATATTCTGCCACCGAGCATCAGTGATGACAGTACGTCATAGCCTTCTTCATCTGTACCAATCAGATGCTCTGAGTCAGGAGATGAAAGGAAATTATCTTTTAATTCCTTTTCAGTCGTCTGACGAACAGTATATTCAACACCATTTACTGTATAAGTTGTTTCTGAAAAAGCATATTCTACTTTTCCACTCTCATCTAAAACAACTTTTCCGTCGTCAATCCATTCAGTATACACGTAAGGACCGACAAAACAGAACAGGAACAAGCTTATGATCATAATAAGACCGATAATACTGAGTTTTGATTTGAAAAATCTTCTGAGCACCATCTGAGTCGGAGACATAAGCTTAATATTTTTATCAAGAGGGGTCTCCTGGTTTTCTACGTTTTTATTTTCATTTTCAGCCATGGTCCCACCTCCTATTCAAGTTTAACTCTCGGGTCTACGACAGCATACATAATATCTGCCATCAGAATACCCAATACACTCAACACGGCCAGGAACATGTTGTATCCCATAATGAACGGGATATCGCCTCTGTTCATGGCATCAAGTGCTATATTACCGATACCGGGAAGGTCAAATACCTGCTCGGTGATGATTGCTCCTGAGAAAAGTGACGGAAGCAGACCTGCCAAAGATGTTACAAGAGGAATCAATGTGTTTCTGAAAGCGTGCTTGTTTATAACAACTTTTTCACTAAGACCCTTCGCTCTTGCTGTACGTATGTAATCAGAATTGAGAACTTCAAGCATGTTCGTTCTTGTCATCCTCATTCTGGCACCAATGCTAAGAATAACAATTGTAAGTACAGGAACAAACATATGCCTTGCATAGTCCACAAGCAACGCAAAACCGGTGTACGACTGCGTGGCGTCGACCATTCCCGACGTCGGGAACCCCATAAATTCCGAGAAGAAGCTTTTCAGAACTTGTCCGAAGAAGAATGAAGGCAATGATATACCAATCATAACCAATACTGTTACAACGTAATCTCTGAGAGAATACTGGTGTGTAGCAGCAGTTATACCAAGCGGTATTGCAATCATAAACTCAAAAATTGTAGCTACAAGTGCAATAGCAAATGATATTCCCATGTGCTCAAAAATAACTTCAGCAACAGGTCTTGCGTACACAAAGCTTGTACCGAGGTCAAAGCGAAGAAGTGATGACAGCCAGCTGAAATAGCCTTTTAAGATCCCTAAAAAGCTATCATCCTTAAGACCGTACATCTCATACATGGCATCTACGGTCTCCTGGCTGACAGTCGCTCCCCCCTGGTTCATGGCGTCGATTTTATCCTGGATAAAATCAACGGGCATCAACCTGATAAGGAAATAAATTATCATTGATACGCCAAGCAATATTACAAGTGCCAGGGCTAATCTTTTAATAATATACTTTAACATAATCTACTCCGATTCAAAATAATCAGTTTGCGAATTCAATTTTCCAGATTTCGTCAAGTGGTGATGAATAAGGATTCATTTCACTCTCAGCAGGCATACTGGAAGCCTTAATAACATTTGAGTTGTATGCATAGAGTACACTTCTCTGGTAAACAGGAAGCTCTATTGCAAGGTCAAGAATCTGTGTCATAGCATCTTTGTAAAGCTTTGCACGCTCTGTCTGGTCGTTAATTGATCTTGCATCGTCGATTAATTCACTGAGTGAATCAAGAATAGCCATTTCTTCTGCTGTGCCGCTTGTCTTGAGGTAATTATAACCCCATGCAAGTGTACTTGTAGCAGATGAATCTTTGTGATATACCTGATACATATCAGGGTCGAGTGCTGAAGACCATGCAGCTGCCCATACTTCAAGGGAGCCTGTGTTGATCTTTGTAAGAGCCTGAGTATCACATACTACGTCAACTTCCCAACCGAGTTCATTAAGAAGAGTTGCAGCGTCTCTGAATACCTTGTATGTCGGGTGATCCTGGAGGCTGTTGCCGGCGATTGTGAAAGTAATATCCAATGAAGCATCGCCTGCACTTACGCCTGCAGCCTGCATATATTTTTCAATATTGGCAATTGCAATAGATTCATTCCATTTGCCGAGCTGAGGATAATCGCAGTTGTTGTCAGTAGCATCATTGCCTGTAGGATAAGCCCAGCTTACCATTGACATCGGCCAGTAAATCTGTGATGCAGTACCTGCTCTGTAGTAGTCAAGAGCAAGAGATGTGTTCATAGCGCACATGATAGCTTTACGGATATTGATATCATTAATCTTCGCAGCGTTTACACCTACGTAACCATAACCGAGCTGATCTTCTACAATCTTTTCAATACCTTTTGATTTAAGATTTTCAAGCTTATCAAAGTTGTCAGTTGTAAGTGATGGTGAAATGTAATGAACAGCGCCACTTTCAAGTGCAGCAATTGCGTTTGCAGAGCTTACAACCTGGTAACGGATCTTCTCTATTTTAGCATTTTCAATAGAAGAACCCGTTGTGTGGAAATTGTTATTTGCTTTGAAGTAAACAACGTTGTTCATATAGAAAGCTGATTCTGAAGGCTTGTCACTGTTGTTGCTGTCTGTAGCTTTATAAGCACCTGCACCCATAGGAAGCTTAATATTTCTTGTTGACTGAATAACGTTCTTCAT
The DNA here is from genome assembly GCA_045546695.1 of Clostridia bacterium. Classification (GTDB taxonomy): domain Bacteria; phylum Bacillota; class Clostridia; order UBA1212; family UBA1255; genus SIG424. The sequence continues at coordinate 8,516 of JAZQDE010000015.1, forward strand.
AAAGTCAAAGCTTGCAAATTCAACGCCGAACTTGTTGTTGGCAATATCAACGTCAACTTTACTTCCTTCACCATAGTAATGCTGAGGTGCAACTGTTAATGCAAAGTTCCAGATTGCCTTAGGGTCAATACCATCAATTGTAATCTGAAGAACATCATACTCATCAGCATTTGTAACAGTACCATCGCTGTTGTGACCTGAAGCAATCTTGTATTCTTTACCATTTACTGTAATTGTTGTACCTGCAAGATCTGTATGACCAAGAGACTTGATGCCTGAGATGCTTGGAACGAGAAGGCCGTCGTCAGTTACGTTTTCATGAAGAATTACTTCTGTAGCTTTAGCTGTAAACTCGTTTGTAAGAGTTGTGGCTGTTGCCCAGTACTGAAGAATTATGTTAAGTTCGCGTGCAATCTTATCGTTGTATATATACTGAATTGCATCTTCTTTTGTTTTGATTGATTCAGGATATCCTTTTGTAAGAGTAGCAATCTTTGTCTTGTCATCCTTACCATTTTCATCCTTTGCATATTCAATCTCAACGTAACCTTCTGAGAACATGAAGCAGAAAATCTCATCCTTGAATTCTTCGTGTGACTTGTAAGGCTCGTCTGTATATGATTCCTGAGCACTTACGTAGTCTGATTCGAGTTCTTCTTTGAAAAGTTCCAAAGCGCGCTCGTAGTCTTCAAGAAGATTCTGGTTTGTTACTTCTGAAGGATTGTTTGATATAGCTGCCTTGTAACCTGAACCAAGTGTATGAGCAAGAATCGCTGCTTTCATCGTAGCGTAATCAACTTCTCTTGTTGAAGAAGCTTTAAGCTGGTTGTTAAACAGGTTGATAAGTTCATTGATTCTTGTTTTGGCTCTTGAAGCTGCCTGTGAAGAGATCAATGCATTACTGTCATCTGAAGCAGAACCAATTGTCTGTGTTCTATATTCAGATAAACCAATGATATCTGTTGAATATAATGTTGATGAACCTGTATAAACCGGATCAAGATATACGTAATAGTTGAAAAGTATATCTTCCATGGTAAGAGGATGTCCATCTGAGAACAAAATACCATTTTTGATGATAAATGTATATGTTGTTGTGTCATCAGCATTTTCAACAACATCGTAGTCCTTTACAACAACTGCTTCGTCGTCGCCGTAACCAACTACAACCTCACCGTTTTCATAATTTGATGTGAGCATTCCAATCTGTGTCATGGCAACAATAGTGCCGTCTGCAGCAGATGTTGAAAAGAAAGGATTGAACAGTCCGTCAGGTTGATCTGTCATGATAACGAAAGCATCAACATTTGTTTTTTCACTGTTACATCCTGAAAAAGTTCCAATAATACCGGCGCAAAGGCAAATGCACAGTACTAATGATAATATTCTTTTTCTCATTTTGCTTCTCCTTTACAATTTTATATAATATATCCAATAATTCTTATAAAATTATGATATAACAACACTTACCTGATTTCCGGATATTTCTATCTGTACTTTTTCAGGATTCTCTCCACCGACAACACACGTGATGTCAGAAAAATCAACTAAAGAATAATCACCAAGGCCACAAACAAGACCAATTGAGTAATCATCAACACCAAAGTAGCATTGAGAATCGATAATGATTGTACCTTTTTCTATAGTAATATTTTCAACAGTAGCAGCCGATGAAATTGAGCCTGCAAGCAAGCCATAGTTTGTACCGACAACTCTCGTACCACCCTTTATTGTAAACGACACATTCTTAAATGCAACATCTTTAATTGAAGAACCGTCTGACAACTGTCCGAACAGACCACTGTTTGCCTTGGCATTATTTGTCTGTACGAATGAAATATTACTGAAAACGTGTCCGTTTCCTTGAATTGAACCTGTGAAATTACCATGCATAAATGCTGTTGGCCAGATTTTGTCTGTGAAATCAAGGTCAGCCATTATAATGTAATTTCCTGAAATATTTGCATTTGAAATGAATTGTTCTGCTGTATGAATCTGATACCAGTCGCCTTCAATCCAGTCTATGTATACTTTCATTACTGTATTTGTTGCAGTACCTGTTGCCTCATCAAACACACCTGTATGAACAATCGTGTCACCTGTAATCTGATTTTCACAATTAAGGTCTGTATATGCTCCGTCAAATGTAAAACCTGTCTTTTGAGGAATATCATCAGACGTAAGTTTTCCGGTCTTCTCGTCCCATTTGGGCATAGCAAATGAATTACCATCCATCGGGTTGAAAGATGTTTCTTTTAACAACTCGCCTGTAGTCGAATCATAGAATTCGATTTCAAAAAGAGGAACCCAGGCTGCATACAATGTGACATATGGCTCACTTGCATTATATTCTTTGCTTGCATCAACTTCCAGAAGTTGGTTGTCAAAATCCCATTTGTCAGCATAAGTATAATAAACGTTACCGTCTGAATCAGTATTCTCTATCCTTTCCTGATACCAGCCGGCAAGGAAATAACCATTATTTGTGGCTTCAAAAGCATCAGTAGCCCTGGCCGGGTCATCGGGACGAAGAAGTGCAATTTCAGCGTTACCATTACTGTTTTTGTTTACGTTGTTTATGTTATATGAATCAACAATAACTGACGTATTCGTTGTGAAAAAGCCACCGTTAGCGTCATATTTAACGCTTACGGTATAACCTTTTTCATTATTTACATCATAAGGATTCTCGCTGGAATTACAGCCAACTAAAAGTCCAAGCAAAATCAAAACAAAACAGAGTATAAATAATACTTTATTTCTTAAATTCATCTTACTTTACTTCCCTTCTTCTTCGTAAGAAAATAGTAAACACCAACGCCAATGCCGCCAAGAACGATTAATGCTGCAGCACCAATGTAAATGAATGTTGAAACAGAAGGACCCTTCTTATCATCTACAGGTTTGTTTTCTTCGGGCTTATCCTCTTCAGGTGTAAGCGCTATAATACGCTGCTCTGCTGAGATAAGGTCGGCATAATTTGTAACAAGTGATTGCTGTACTGTAGTTGCGATCTTGTCATATGCAGCTCTTGCAGCTTCAACGAGTGCACGGTCTTCATATGTTACTCTCTCAGGAATTGCCTTGATTGCAGCGATAGCGGCGAGTGTTACGTCATCTGCTGCGGCAGCGCCATCAATAGTAAGATCGAAGTAATGTCCGAGAATATACGTTGAATATTCAACACCATTTACAGGTCTTACCATAACGAGTTTATCTTCTACATAACCGATATAATCAACAAAGTTTGCACCGTAGAAAACATTGGAATACAAACCGTCTGTAGCGTTCCACATAAAGTAGGGATTCAGGCCCATACCAATGATTGTCACTTCTGTACCGTCATAATCATCAAACGTTCCGTAATCACCTGTTCCCGGAATGTGCTCGTAAACTTCATAGTAAGCAGGATCAAATTCTTCTTCAAGAATCGGTGACTCGTAGCTTGTGAAAACAACAGTAACGAGCTTTTCACACTGATAGAATGCTTTATGACCGATTGAAGCAACTGTATATGGAAGTGTTACGTATCTTACGTCACTGCAGGCAAATGCCATAGAAGAAATCCTTACTGTATCGTCAGCGACGATAACATTTTCTGAATCAATTCCGGCATACGTTGTAAGCTCAAGACCACCATTAGGTAGCTTGCAATACAATGAACCATTTATTACAAGTACTGTATCACTGAGATTGAACGTATATGATTTAGTAATAAATTCTGCGCCGTTGAACGTTTCTACAACGTCTGATGAGAAAGGCTCAAGTTTGCACATTGCAAACGGGTTGTCACCGAGTGAAACTATGTTGTTTCCAAGTGTAACCTTAAACGGAGTAATATTCTCTTTGATAAATACTCTGTCTCCGAGTGATACCGCTCCGGACAAATCAACAGAAACAATTGCTGTATATGCAAAGGCATATGAATCAATATTCTTTGCAAATTCAATATTCTTTACTGCCGGCAATGAAGTACAATATGAAAATGCACCTTCACCGATGTCTGCACCTTCTTTGTTCAGTGTAACGTCAGCCAACTGTTCATTATATACAAATGCATATTCGCCGATTGTTGTAGCAGCAGATAAATCAATCTTTTCAAGACCGGATTCAATAAATGCATATTCACCGATTGTTACCACGTGTGAAGTGTTGATGTTCTTGAGTGCAATACATCCAGCAAATGCATATTCAGGAAGAACAGTAATCTCTTTTCCGAGTTTAACAGATACAAGATCTCTGCAGTAAGAGAATGTATTCTTTCCGATTGATGTCGCTGCCGACAAATCAATGCTTGTAAGCATCGGAGAGTAATATGAATAAATATATTTACCTTCTGAAGTAACAGCATTGTACGTCATATTCTGATCATAACATACGTAATATACGTCACCTGAAAAGGCATAATCTCCAATTTCAAGTGCCTTGGATAAGTCAATACTCTTAAGACTCTGGTTGTTATAGAATGCCATATAACCAATTTTAGCATTTGCTCCCAAAGTGATGGATTCAACTTCTGCAGCATTTGCAAAAGCATTATCACCGATAATAGCATTATCACCAATTGTAATGCTCTTGATAGGTGATTTGAAAACATAATAGAAGAGCTTTTCTTCAGAATGTGGATATCTCTGAACTTCAAACGCAAGATCCTTACTGAGGTTGAATGCAAATTTACCGAGTGTAACGTTGTCGCCTATAACAATTTTTACAAGAGACAGACATTCACTGAATACACCTTCTGCAATCACCATATTGTCAGGAATTGTAACTTCTGTTACAGCTGTATTTGCAAAAGCATATCTTCCAATATTTGTGTTTGCGTCAAACGAAGGCAGCACAGATATTTTAGTTTTGAAGAAAGCATATTCTCCGATTTCCGTAAGTTTACCAAACGTAACTTTCTGTAGACTTTCTGAAGATGCTACAGCATATTCACCGATAGAAGTTACTTTTGGAAGTGAGATTGAAGTAATCGCTGAATTATGTGAAAATGCACCTTTGGCAATTGAAGTTACTTCACATCCACCGATATTGTTCTTTGTAAATTCACCTGTAACCAATGGTGAAACAGCAACAAGCGTCTTCTCATCTTTGCTGATGATATAGTTCGCTTTCTGAACTTTATATGCATTATTGCCTTCCTGAACGTTGAATTCCTTTACAGCTGTTTTTGCAAATGCAAATTCGCCGATGTCGTTTACTGCTGCACCAATTATAACTGTATTGAGTTTTTCACATTCATAGAACATACCTGTAGGAATTACTGCAGATTTGACCTCGAATGATTCAAGTGAATCACAACCGGTGAAAGCGTATTGACCATATTTTACGATTGAAGAATCAATAATTGCAGTCTTCAGTTTTTCACATCCTGCAAATGCGTATTGTCCGACTGACCAGAGCTTATCAGATACTTTAATACCTTCAAGATTCTTATTGCCGGCAAAAGCGTAGTCAGAAATAACGCAGAGTTTGTTGAATTCAAGTGTTCCCTGGAGATTACAATTCTCGAAGGCATTCTGGTTAATAATAATCAGGTTGTTTTCACCGCTGAAAGAAATCTTTGTAAGATTCTTACAGTTATAGAATGCACCATACTCGATTGATTCAAGAGTAGACGGAAGTACAACTTCTTCTAGCGCTGTAAGATTTGCAAATGCATATGAATTTATCTTCTTCACACCTTCAGGCACAATTACTTTTGTGATAGTTGCATCACCGATGAACCACATCTTCATTGTCTCAGAGTCATCAAAAGCAAGCTCCTCAGGCGTCTTTGCAACGTAATCAAAGTTTGAGAAACAGAACGCGCCAATCTCTGTCAATGATAATCTGTCAGGAATTGTTACAAGACCACCATTACCATAGTAATGTGTCAGTACCGAACCGGCATTTACGTATGGATCGTTTACTTCAACTGTGATTGTTTCTGAGTAGTATGTGCTCTTGTCATCCAATAATATTTTAACTGTTACTGATGAAAAACCTTCGCTGACAGCTGTCAGAATACCATTTGCATCAATTTTAACAATAGACTCGTTGCCTGATTCAAATACAACTTTTGTGTCATTCGGGAAGAATGCATCGAGAGTGTAATTAAGCATTACTGATTCTGACGGATACATTTCAAGCTTGTATCTGCCTTCAAAGAATCTGATGTTGCCATCATCACCGAGAAGTTTATCGCTTGAATTTACCATGTAGAAGGCTTTGATTGTCCGGTAGCCGTCAACACGGAATACGTCTGCAACGGGCTTATCATATTTCTTATATCCCTCGTCTCCTTCTTTGAGTACTGTTACTTTGAATGTAATACTCTTGTTTGTTTCAGCGTCACGGGCCTTGATTGTCGCAGTACCGGAAGATACAGCTACAAGTTTATCATTTACAACACGTACAACGCTGTTTTTGGATGATGAATATTCAAGAAGGCTTGCCCACTCCGTATCAGGATATATTGAAGGTTCAAGTGAATAAACTTCATTCGGGCTGAGAGTGAGTCCTTCTGAGAGACTTTCAAAATAGAAATCTACGTAGTTGTCAGGCAATCCTATTTCATACGTTGCATAGTTAAGTGCGTAGTCATAACACGTTACAACGAATGAATTTCTGTTATATGCGTTTTCTTTTATCTCCTGGAGATAGTCTGTAAGTTCATACGTAACGTACGTTGTGCTGTTGTGTTGTGAATAAACAGGAGTCATGTACTGTTCAAAATTCTTCATTGCAGCCTGCATTACGCCTTCTTCATTGGGCTCCATCTGAACGTAACCAATCTGTGCTGACATAGCATAGTGGTTATCGTAAATGGCAACTTTAGCGTACAATCTGTTCTTTTTAAGCGTCTTATCATATTCGTAGTAGAATTCTACATCTGATATTGTAGGTGCCTCAAAGTCAACAGTAAGCGGGAATTCGAAAACGTTCTTTTCGTTTGTCTGTGCGCCATCATTTTCATAATCAAGATATCCGATTACAGTTACTGTATATTCTGAGTTGTTAGTTAGATTGTAATCCATCGTATCGAATTCAATCTCAACGTTTGCAGGATAAATGCTGGCGCCACCATCACTGTATGCTTTACGTACGTCTGTATCAATAGTCTCAAAGATAACTTCACCTGTCGTATCATCAGTGATAGTAACAACTACTTTAGATGCATTTCTTAAGAAGCCCGCCCAGATAAATCTGAGTGAGTGAATCGTGCCTTCCTGATTTGAAAGTGCAATATAATCTCTGTTTGCTGAGATAATGATGTCTTCCGGATCCTGGATAAAGTAATATGAACCAAGGAAGTTTACGTAGTCATCTGAAACGCCGCCGACAGGTCTTGTTGCGTATGCATCAGGAAGATTCTTGTCCGCAACATCAATTGAATCGTCAAGCTCATCTGCATTTGTTTCATAGTAGTCAAGGTCAAAGAGCGGAGCCTTAGTCCAGTCACCATAGAATGCAAGGTATGGAACGCTAAGGTCGATATCTGTACCTTCTTTAGCCTCAAAAGTAAGGAAGCCTTCTACGTACATACCGTTTTCAAATGAATCATCAAGATATTTTTTATCACTGTCACTGAGCGTGATTGTTACTTCAAGATTTGCTGTACCGGGAGCCACAGTAATCTTTTTACCATCAACTGTTGCATTTTCAGAAGATGTAATCTCAACTTTAGCGCCCTTGAGAAGATAAGCCTCTTCTGTAACTGTAGTCTCACCGGCATTTGTCTTTGTTTCGCTGACACCTTCTGTCATAACGTAGTGGCCCATGTTGTATGTCAGAGCCTTGTCGCCAAAGTTAACAATTGAGAATGATAAAGTATAAACACCTGTTTTTTCAGGGTCATCACCAAGCTCAAGCTTGGACTTGTTCATCTCATTGCCATCTTTATCATATGTTGCAATATATGCCTGAGTCTTGAGAGAACTCATTAAGTTTGCAAGGCCTGCGCCCTGTTTTCTTACAGCATACGGAAGACCGTTTTTATTGATAATGATATCTGCAGTAGACATCATAAGTCTGTTTGCCATAGCGTTGATCTCAACGCTGTTATTTGCAATCTCAGGGAAATTCTCCTCTACGTACTGACGAAGAAGAATTGTAACACCTGACAGGTTAGGACATGCCATTGAGGTACCGGAAATTCTGTCGTATCCGCCACCTGTGATAGATGAAAGGATGTTTCCACCGTGAGCTGTTATCTCAGGTTTGATTGTAAGTCCGGGAGTCGGTCCCCATGATGAGAAGTCTGACATGAACGGACCTGAAGTCTGCTTTGAGCTGATTTTAAGCTTGCCGCTGCCAATCTTTGCAAGCATTTCACCATCATCCTGTGAAATAGAACATACAGGCAGCTTTGCGTCGCCTACGTTCATCTTGATATCACCGGAAACATTATTGTAAACGATAAGTCCGGCTGCACCCTGTGCTTCTGCAATAAGTGCTTTTTCTTCGAACGTATTGGATCCTCTTCGTACAAGAACGATTTTTCCTTTGACGTCAAGACCTGTATAGTCTGCACTTCTACCCACACCCGGAACAGTTACAAATTCAAACTCTTGTGATTCTTTGTCACCAAGAATCATTTTGAAAAATTCATTCTCCTGACCGGATGCGTCAGCTGTCTCAGTGAAATACATAATTGTATTGTTGTATAAAATATAAGGTGTCTTTACGCCATTAATAGATGCAACAGCCATAACGCCGTCGTAGGTTGCGGGAGAACCTACCGTACCTGAGTCAGGATTTGATGTCAGAGGAAGGTTACCGTTTTTCTCAGAACCGTATGCTGAGTTGTAGCTGTTTGAAGCTGCGGCAACAAGGCTGATACCTGCATCACGTACTCTCTGATAAACACCGTTTAACTGTTCTTCGTCTGTCTCTCGGCTGAAGCCACAAGCAACACCGATTGACATGTTGATAACGTCAACGCCAAGAACTACACAGTCTTCAAGAGCCGCAAGAATCCATGCTGTGCGGGCTGTGTCCATAACGTCTGAGAATATTTTCATCGGTACGACCTGTGCGTTAGGTGCAACACCTGTAATAGTGTCATCTTTACCTACGATAACACCTGCAACGTGTGTACCGTGATTGTTGTGTGTAGAATAAACGTCTGTGTCGCAATCTGCGTAGTCAAAGCCGAACGGAACTTTTTCACTGATATATACGTCATCTACGCCTATACCGGGAAGAAGTGAGCTTGCAGTTGTCTTGTCAATAAGAGCTGCCACATCCTCATATGTGAGTCCGAGCTTCTTTGACGTGAAATTATTTACTGAAAAAGCGCTATGTCCGGCATCAAGACCAGTATCAAGTACTGCAACAACAATACCTGAACCATCATATCCTGCACCCTGGCTATTGAAAATACCTGTGTCGAATACATTTACTTTATTTTCAACGAGCTGAGTCTCGCAAGCTTTATATTCTTCTCCAACTATAACATTCTGTCCGTCCTTGAGAGATTTACATGTAGCTTCAAAATCTCTTGCCTTAATAATCAATTCAAAACCACTGAGTACAGTGCAATATTCCTCACCGGTTGTATAGTTGATATTCTTCTTATCAAGCGTCTTGAGTAATTCCTGCTTCTGGTCTGCAATCTCAAGCTGTGTATTCTGAACTTTATAACTTGAGGCAACAAATTCAGTAAAAGTCTTTGTCTTACTTGTATCATCATATAAATCCAATAAGCTGTCAACTTCAAGTGTAACAATAATTGATATATCATCATCTTCTTTGACAGTATCAGGAAGCTGATACATAACAGAACTATCAAGATACTGCTGATAATTTGTGTTAATTATGTCATTTAGGTTTTTAATGTATGAAGCTTTGAATTCTGCTGACTGAGCCGGTTGTTCTGAAATAAATCCAAACAAAATCAATCCGGCAAGCAAAAGAACACATAAGCTTCTGGAAATGTTTAAGAGCGTTTTTTTTGACATATAATCGCCTTTCTTTGTTTCTTGTTGTACCACGAAAATACACTTATACACAATGTATTATCATAATGTAAAATCATCACAATTGCAAGTTAAAAATCCATTTACTTTAGAGGATTTCTATGTTATTCTACATTTTGTTAAATAATTGTTCTTATAATATAAGGGTGGAAAATTATGTCAGACACAACTCGTAAAAAATTACATGATTTCTACAATGTCGTTCAGATAGTATTTATCATCATAAGTGCCGTGTGCATTATAGCCGCGTGCCTGCATTTGTTTTTCACAGGCGGCGAAAAACCGTATTCGAGGCAAACTGTCGCAGAGCATTTCAAGTATATCTGCATCCCCGTTTATATAACAATTGTTCTCATCGCAGGCGGGTTTATTCTTAACCTTATTTTTCCACAGGAAAAGAAAAAGGGTCTTGCCGGCAAGCCAACCAAATTCAAGGCTGTTGAAAAAAATGCCAAGGTGATAAACATCGTTAGAATCTGTGTTTTCACAGTTGCTGTAGCGTTTATCTTGTATGGATTTTTGTCCGGCGGCGCGCTTGCCGTATTGACTAAGGCAATTAATATTTGTACTGAATGTATTGGATTGGGGTGATTGCGATGAAAAAGATTTTAGCATTTTTAAAGAAAATTTGTCCTTCCAAGCGTAAACTCGTACAGCTTTATTTTGCACTGCTTTTCAACGCAAATATTAAAGGTTTTGTAAATGGCAGTATTTATAATAATTCCACAAAAACCTCTACAAAGAACTTCTGTATTCCCGGTCTTAACTGTTACTCCTGCCCCGGCGCTACGGGGGCATGTCCTCTGGGCTCCCTTCAGGACTCATACAACGCAGGCAGAAGTACTATTTTTTATGTTCTCGGTATTCTTCTTCTGTTTGGAGTGATGTTCGGCAGAATGATTTGCTCATGGATGTGCCCGTTCGGTTTTGTTCAGGAGCTTACGTATAAAGTGAAAACAAAAAAGGTTAAAAAGAGTCGTTTTACAAGGATTCTTTCATATACGAAGTATGTTTTCCTCGTTGTTTTCGTCGTTATTATTCCGATTTGTTATGCATTCAAGGACGTTGCTTTCCCTGCTTTTTGTAAGTTCATTTGTCCGGCAGGTACATTAGAAGGTGCGATGGGACTTCTTGCCAACAAAGTCAACGACAGTTATTTTTCAATGTTGGGTCCCCTGTTTACATGGAAATTCCTTTTAATGGTATCAATTATCGTTGGCTCGATATTTATTTACAGACTCTTTTGCCGTTTTATTTGTCCGCTTGGTGCGTTGTACGGTCTTTTCAACAGATTCTCAATTTTTGGTCTTAAGCTTGATGATGCCAAATGTACAAAGTGTAATTTGTGTGTAAATAAATGTAAGATGGATGTTTATAGCGTCGGCGATCATGAATGTATTTTGTGCGGTGAATGTATCGACGTTTGTCCGACAAAAGCCATTTCCTGGAAAGGCCCGAAGATTTTCATCAAAGCAAATGATATTCCTGAAAAAGATGATGTGCCGGCTGCTCCAGAGTGCAATAAAAAGCGTGAAAAGTTAAGACTTATTACAAGAATTGGTACACTCGTTATTATGCTTGCAGTTTTATTTGTTGCGATTGCTCACTACTGGATTGAAGCTGACAAAGCAGAAAAGGTTGTTTATGAAACCGGCAGCGAAGTCGGTATGATCTGCCCCGGTTACGATCTTGAGATTGTCACAAAAGACGGCCCGACAGGCACTACAATCAATCCTCCGGAAACCGGAAAAATCACGATTATCAATTTCTGGTATACGATGTGCACTTCATGCGTTGCAGAGCTTCCATATTTTGAGAGAATTGCAAACGAGTATGAAAACGTAGATGTTATTGCTGTACATTCTGAGCTTACCTGGTCTTTTGAGGAAGCTGACTTTATAGCAAAGAATTATCCTGATTCCAAAATTATTTTCGTACATGACTATGCTGAAAATTCCGTATCGGATATATATTATAAAACACTTGGCGGCAAGGGTGCTTATCCGCAGACTGTTATTCTTGATGAAAATGGTGTAATCGTCAGGATTATAGTTGGCTCAACAACTTATGATGAATTAAAAGATATTGTCGATGGTATAAAATAACCCACAAACTACAATGGAAATGCATGCTGCTTTCCTGTAAAAAAACATCAGCCCAGATTATACGGAGCTGATGTTTTATTTTCTTGACATTTAATAATTATTTATCCCGATAAACTTTTACGCTGCTTTTGCAAGAGTAATTGTCATTTCATATGAACCATCGGCAAAGTAGAACTCTGTTTCTTCTCCACTGTAGTTGTAGCCATCAGGAAGTCTGAGGAAAGATACTTTATAATCTGCATCATCAACGTTAAAAGATGCAACGCCGTTGGCATCTGTTTTAGCAGGATTACATGTCTCGTTGAGACAGAGCTGTACGAGAGCGTCAGCTATAGGATTGCCGTCTGTGTCAACAACAGTAACTTTATATTTGCCGGCTGCAGGTGCATCTGTCGGATCAGTATCCGGTGCCGCTGTCGGTGCATCGGTAGTTGTAGCAGGAGCTTTTGTAGCTTCAGCTTCACCATCGCCACCACATGCGGCAAAAATCATAACTGTTGACAATACTAATAACAATACAAATATTAAACTTGATTTTTTCATATTTAATCCCCTTTTCATTTAATTTATTTTATATAGCAAATTAAGAACATCCATGCAATTTCAAGATTTACATTTTCTTTTTCTGCAAACAGGAACATCGGTTCATCAGGATTGCACCAACCTGTGTGATTCATATGATTTGTAATAATATACATTAAATCAGCATCAAGCGGATATACCTCTTTTGTCGGATCCATACTTTCAACATATTTCATAAGACAATCTGTATAATCTTCCTTTTTAACAAAATTACCGTCTTTGTCATAGAAAAATGCTCTTGCCGGTGATGTTTCAATCATCTTTACATATGAAATGTATGGAGTATTTTCACCAAGAGATACTAAGGCAACAGGACCATCAGCAGTGCCGATATGGTAGTATCCGTCATTGTCATTAAATACCAGCTTGTAATCATCTGTCTTGCCTGTAATATCTACGTATGCAAGATTCGCACCTGAAGGAAGTGTATACTTAGGCGGATTCTTGGCAGGTTCGTATATGATATAGTCAATATCTGTTATATCTGTCGGAGCTGCACCAATTCTGTTGATAGCGATGACACCGCCTTTATCACCCTGCGCTGCAATTATGTAAATAGCACCGAGGTTGTTTTCCTTGACAGTCAATGTAAATGAATTGTTTGACATGTCGGTAGAAGATGTCATATCAGATATAAAGTGAAGGCTTGCACCCATAAAATGGAAGCTTGCATCTGTACTTGTAAGTGAAATATTGTATATTCCCGAAGCAACCGGCTCGAAAACAAAGTATGTCATCTCGTCACTGAGCTCAACAAACACAGAACCGATTGACAGCCTAACAGCATCGCCAACGTAAAGCTCTTCTGTCTGGGTTGATGCTTTAGGAGCAAAGACTATAGTTGTGCTTGTTTTTGATGCAGAAAGTGTGCAGCTACTGCCTGTGTTATATAACAAATTGCTTCCGGAAACTGTCGGAACTACTGTATAATCGCCTGCTTCAAGAGTAAACTTTACGATACCGTTTGAATTGACATTTCCTGTATAAACAGTACTGCTGCCCTTCATAACCTTGATGCTTGCATCTGTAATAGCTTTGCCTGTAGCATCTTTGAGCGCAACAGTATATTCTTTGTCAACTTTCTCAATTACAATCTTTTTGATTTTAATTGTAATACTTGTCTTGTCCTCATCAAGCTCGTATGTCTTAGAATCTGTTACATATCCATCGGGCACCGTAATCTTGAAAGTATATTCGCCTTCTTCGCACTCGATAGTAGCAATACCGTCTGCGCCTGTTGTAAGAGACTCAGTAGACTCGCTTGTTTTGAACGAAATTTTCACACCTTTTACAGCCTTGCCGTCTTCGTCAGTGATTTTAATCTCATATTCAACAATGTCCGGAACTTCGATTATATCATCATCAACGTCACATTCTACAAATGATGTGAGTGAAACAAAATCACACGCCGGATATTTGTTGCCATCATCCGGAAGAGCAGATATTGTAAGCTGAAGAGTGTCACCTACTTTTACAGGAATTGTAAGTGTAGTGAGCCCTGTATTGCTGTCCACGACACCGTCATTTGACAATGTCTTATACACATATGAAGTCAGATTATATAACACGTAATCATATGAAACGCCTGCTGTTGATGTTTTACATACAATTGTGAAAAATCCTTCTTTATCAGCCACATATGAATAATAAACACCCTGGTCTTTACCCTCCGGCAAAGAAGTTGAAAACTCACCTAAAATAAGGTCGTATGGATTTGCTGTTGTACCTTCTTCGTTAGCAAACTTTACAACATATTTTTTCTGCTCAGAGGAAGTATTTTTAAATTGAAGTAATACTGGTGTGAACGTATCTGATGAGAATACCTGTAAAGTAACAGCTCCGTTTTCAGGCTTGAGCGTATCACCGTTGTATACTAACTCAAAGCTTTCGCCTGTGACAGTCGTAATCATACCGGAAACTTTATAAAAGTTACAATAAATATGACCACCTGCAGGAACATCAATGCTATATTCCATTTCACCGCCAAATTCATATGGATTTTGCTCTGTGCCTGATTCTACTTCAACAGTTACAATATCATCGACTTTGTCTACAACCTTCTGAACGTAAGAATCGCTTGTATAATATGCAAATATGCCTTTGAAAACTTCATCATCAAGCTCATATCCTTCAAATGCCAGAGTGATCATTCCATAACGGTCAATAACAATTGTCTTTGGATATGAATTAATATTGAAAAGTGTTTTCCACGCAGAGTCTCCTCTACCCATCGGGAAAGTAAGTCCGTTATCTTCTTTATACTTTGCAATATCAGATGCTGTACCATCAACAATATTGATAGCAAGAACCTCAACACTGTCAGAATACTCATTGTAGGCACTCTCAATCATTGGAAATTCCATTCTGCATGGATCACATTGGATATACCAGAAGTTAAGAATTACTGCTTTTTTATCTTTAAGAATATCTGAAATCTTATGTGTCTTATTGTCAGAATCTGTCAAAGTCAGATCGTAAACAATGTCACCCTTACCAAGTATCACACCATCGATGCTGCCCTCAGGGAGCTTTGTTGACAATGTAATTGTTGTTTCATTATCCTTGATCGGATAAACATCATCTACAACGTATCCTTTTACAGTATTCTTCAGTACAGCAACAGCATTGTCATCGATTGCGTCGCTGAATGTAATCATGCCGTTTTCATCTGTTCTCTCAAATGCTACGAGTTCTTCTTGTGTGCTGTCCGTGTAAATATATACGTCAACGTTTGAAAGAGGCATGCCGCCTTCAGTCTTTACAGTTATCGTATAATCTTCAACCTCCGGAACCGGAGTAGCCGTCGGAGCAGCAGTAGGCTTGCTACCTTCGGTGTCGTCATCGCCACATGAGACCATAAGCAGGCACAATGATGCAATTATAAGAATCAAAAGAAAAAATACTGATTTTTTATTACGCATAATAATCACCTATTATTTAATATAGCAGCACATAAATAACCATGAAATGTCATTATTTATGCCCGGAATATTGCTTTCGTTTGAATCTTTGAAAAGGTACATTGAATGGTTTGGATCAAACCAGCCACTTGCATCTCCTCTGTTCTGGATAATATACATAAGGTCGTTTGTAAGCGGATAAACTCCTTCTTTTTCATCAACATTTTCAATGTATTTAAGGAGACATTCACTGTAATCTTCTTTTTTAACAAACTCGCCATTTTCATCAAAGAAATATTTTACTACACCTGATGATTCAAGAATCGTCTTGAAAGATGCGAGATATTTGGAATCCTTTGCCAAACGAACAAGTACAAGCGGACCATCAGCGCTGTTTAAATGGTAAAATCCGTCATTTTCATTGTAGACAAGCTTGTATGTGTCAGAAGATGCTTTGAGGTCAAAATCAGCCAATGCAGAGCCTGCAGGAAGAGTATACTTGCCTAATGTAACTGTAGGCTTGTAAATATCCCACGGAACATTTTCATATGAAAATTCAGGTTCACCGACACGTTCTACTGTGATAATACAATTTTCAATTGCAGTAGCTGAATCGATTCCGACAACAAGTGTCAGAGGTGACGTTGGATCAGGACTAATCATTGAATTATAAACGTTGATTGAGAATGATTTTTCGTCCTGAATATCAGCGACATTTGTATCCTGAATGAAATGCGGAGCGCCGTAATAACCGATTTTTGCGTCATCTTTATGGACTGTCAGCTTGTACAGACCTTCTACAGAAGGCTGGAAAACAAAGTAATTTCTTGTGTTTTCTGTTATCTTTGTGCACAAAGAGCCAATCTGCATAACAGGAGCTACGTATTCAGTTTCACCCTTGTAAAGTATTACTGAGTTGCCCGTCAGATTATAAGCAACTGCTACTTCAAGACTTGTAACGTCTGCAGACAATGTAAGATTGTCTTTTTCATAATAGTAAAGCGTCTCGTCACCTGTAAATTTAAGTGCTACTGTATAATCACCTTTATCAAGATTTTTAATAGCCTTGCCCTCTTCATTTACAACCTGCATAGCAATCTGCTCGCCGTCTTTTAAGTAGCTGACAACAACACCATCTGTGAAAGGCTTACCAAGGTAATCTGTAACAGTTACTGTGTAATCAGCTGTAGTTTCAATCTCCTGTGTCGGTGCCGGAGTCGAATCAGTTGACGATTCATCTCCGCCGCATGAACACAAAACTGCTGCGCAGCATATAAGCAGCGCAGCAATAAGCATAATTTTACCAATAAAATTATTATTTTTCATTTATATCTCCTTCATTTTCACTGGCCAAGATAATCGTAGTAGTAACATAACTTGAGCCATCCGAATTCAACACTGTAATCCATCGGGTTTACATATTTATCAGCAAGAAGCTGGAGAATCTCAGCAAGTTGCTCATCTACCGCAACGCAGCCATTGATTTCTTTGTCGGATCCGTCAATAATCTTATTTACATATGATTTGATTATATCTGTATAATCCTTGCCTTTACCATGATACTGACCGTTCAATACTTCTTCAAGTTTATACTCTTCAGCGTAAATCTCATACAATTCACCCCAGAGGTCTTTTAAGTATTGGATTGTCTTATCCTTATCTCTGCCATTCTTTTCAAAATATGAAATGATTACCTGATCGTAATCCGTCTTGCTGAAATCAAATCCACCCATATCAATGATACCCTTGATATCACCTTGTGTGACAAACGGTACATTCATTACTGTAACACCTGTAAAGTCAGCATAAATCTTGCTTCCGTAAATCTGCTTGCCGTTGCTGTCTTTACCAAGATCGTGATAATAGTAACCATCATCGCCAAGTACAACGTCAATACCGCCGCTGATTGTATCATACATGTGCTCACCTGTAGCATCTGTATCGTATGTGTAATATCCGGGAGAAGCTACTCTGAAGTAATCAAACTCGCTGCCAAGATATTCAATATCAAACGGAATATAACCTACTCTATAAACGTCCCAGAAAGCAATGTTGATGTAGTACGGTGTGCCTGCCTCCATGTAATATACGATAGATACGTTATTTGCATCGCCATACAATCTCTCACAATACTCATAAGTCATAAGTATCTCATGATTATCATTAAAGAGCCATGCCTCAACGCCTTCTGGCGCTGTTGAGTTTGAAGTAATTCTATAAACGCCTGACTTCTTCGGAACGAACTTTCTGAGTGTACCTCTTGGAATAATTACTCTGTCGTAGTAGAAGTAATTCTCTTCAAGTCCCTTACCTTCAAATACTTCGGGAGCTGAGAATGGAGTAAGTCCCTGAATCGGGTCAACGAGCTGTTTGTTTCCATCCGGACCATATACTTCATAATAACGACAAATCTTGAGCCATTCATCTGGTGTGTTATCGAAACCGAATACACCGGCTACTTTTTTGAGAATCTCTGCGAGCTCTTCGTTAACTGTACATACACCATTCAATGATGAGTTTGATGCGAAGTTGAGATATTTAAGAATCTCATCATAAAGATCTTTGCCATCAACAACAACATTTTCACCATAAAGCAATGTGTAAATTGACTTTTCATCGTTGAAAATAGTCAGGTTCATCAGATTAGCAAGAAGGAGCGGGCCATTTTCTGAGCCGACGTGGTAATAACCATCTTTGTTGTTGAAATAAATATCTATATAATCAAATGAACCATCAGCATTTTCAGTTGCAGGAAGTCTTGGAATATATGATTCTACGTCGATATCTTTTGCGTCAACAACTCTCATGTTTGAAATATAAACCGTATCGTCACCATTGTTTGTTGAATCGTCTTTAGAATATACTAAAGCAAGTTCATACGTACCATCTTCTATAGCTACCCATGGATAACAAGAAGACCATCCGTCGCTTCCTGACGAGCCTGAAACCTGATAAATGTCTTCTCTTTGAACAACTACAAAAAGAACGTCATTTATTTCTTCTGTTGAAACGATGTAATCAAAAGCGATTGCCTGTCCTGCTTTGAGTTCGATATCGGCGTAAATTGCTGAATACGAAGCTTCTATACCCTTATTTGATGAGTAAATACATTTTCTGCCATCCTTTTCACCGATAATGAATGGCCAGGCATATTCTGCGTTTGCACTCTCTGTCTCAGGTCTGTAAGTTACGTTGATAGAGCCTGAGTTAATTGCATTACCGATATTTTCAGATGTGTCCATTGTCTTGTCAGGCTTCTGAAGTGTCACAAATTCGCTGATACTGGAAGCAATCTTCTGCTTATAATCGTCTGCTGTGAAATAATCAAACAGACATGTGAAAGGTCTGAGGCTTGTAATTGCACCAACTTCTACGAGACAGATAACGCCATATCGGTCAATCATCACAGATGTCGGATATGAGTTTACTGAGAACGCCTGAGCAAGTGTATATTGACAAGGAGCCATCTTGAATGTAAGACCTCTTTGCTGCTGATAATTTTTAACTGCAGCCGCTGTATCCATAGGTGATACAGCAATTATCTCAATATCATCTTGGTACATCTCATATGCTTGTTGCATATAAGGGAATTCAAGCTCACAAGCAGAACAACCATCATACCAGAAGTTAAGCAGAACAGCTTTTTTTGTTTTGAGGACCTCTGAAAGTGTAACCTGCGCTCCGTCTGATGTTGTTACTGTTAAATCATACATAACGTCTCCGGCTTTGAGAGAAACAGAACCTGAAAGATCTTCTTTAACAACAGAAGATGATAATGTAATCAGTGCAGTGTTGCCGGTGAAAGAATAATATGGCTCAACGTCATATCCTTTTGGAAGACCTCTGACTTCAACAGCGTATGAGTTACTTACAGGAAGTTCAAAACTTACAAAACCAAGTTCGTTTGTCTTGCCATACTGTTTGAGGTCTGAGAGTGTATTGTCGGCGTATACGTAAACGTCTACGTCAGCAAATACTCTGCCGGCAAATGATTTGATGCTAACGTCGTATGCTGCTTTTTCTCCGTTATTATCCGTAGTACCTTGCGTAGGTGCAGCCGTAGCATCTGTCTTATCCGATGAATTATCGCCACAGCCAACAAACACTGCCGCAATCAGACACACGGATAGAATAATTGCGATTGTTTTCTTTAAAATAGTCATAAATTCCTCACCTTTAGAATATTTCCCTCATCCGATGAATCGTATCATATTATTGCTTTATCGTCAATCAGAATTAAACAAATTCACGGAATATTTCATTAGCAAAATCAAGCCCTTTAAGCGTAAGAACATAGCGTTTCCCCTTCTTTTCAATCAGCTTTTTTTCAGACAAATATCTTAATTCATCAGAAAAAACATCTATATATTCTTTACCGAATCTATGCCTGAAATCCTCGGGTGACGGGCCTTCAATCATCCTGAAACCAAGCATCATAAATTCGTTCATCTTATCTTCTTCAGATAAAACAGCCGTCTCCTCCGGGTCGGCATATTTCCCAAGTAGATATTGTGAAAAGTCTTCTGTATTTTTGTATCTTACACCATCAACGTATGACGCACTGCACAGGCCAACTCCATAATACTCGTCACATTTCCAATATCTGACATTGTGTCGCGATTCATAACCAGCCTTTGAAAAGTTAGATATTTCATATTGTCCAAAGCCATTTTCTTCCAGCTTTGCCTTGCAATAATAAAACATCTCACGGTCAATTGTATCGTCAATATAACTACTTCCCCATTTATAGACGTTTGTACCCTCTTCGATTATCAGCGAGTACGCTGAAATATGAGTTACTCCGAGCGTGCACGCAATGTCAACCGTGTCACGCCATTGCTCAATCGTCTGCTCACTATATTTACCAATTGCAGGAATGCCATACATAAGGTCAATGTTTATATTATCAAAGCCTGCCTCCGACGCCATTTTTACTGCCTCAATTGCACTTTCTTTTGAATGAAGCCGGCCAAGCGACTTTAGTATTTCCGGTGAAAAGCTCTGTACGCCTATACTGATGCGGTTAATCCCTGCCGAGACATAATCTGTCAGTTTTGCGGGGTCAACAGTAGCAGGATTTGCCTCAATCGTTACTTCGCATGATTCGCAGAGTCTGTCTGATATCATTGACATTATTTCACAGATATATTTTGAGTCAACAGACGAAGGCGTGCCGCCACCAATATATACCGTGTCAAAACAGATATCTTCTTTTGATGCCAAAAGACTGTTTATTTCATTTTTTAATTGTGAACAATAAGAATCCACATCGCCGTATTTGTCTGAAAATGACACAAAATCACAATAATTACATTTTCTGAGACAAAACGGTATGTGGATATATAAGCCAATTTTTTTCATATCAAACATCAGTCATCAAGCTTAAGAACGCTTAAAAATGCTTCTTGCGGTACTTCTACGCTACCAAATTCACGCATACGTTTTTTACCTTCTTTTTGCTTTTCAAGAAGCTTCTTTTTACGGGTAATATCGCCGCCGTAACATTTTGCAAGAACGTCTTTTCTATATGCCTTGACAGTCTCTCTTGCAATAATTTTGCTGCCGATACAAGCCTGAATCGGAATCTCAAACTGCTGACGCGGGATAGATTCTTTAAGTTTAGCAGCAATCTTACGACCACGAGTGTATGCCTTGTCAGTATGAACAATAAACGACAGTGCATCAATCAACTCGTTGTTAAGCAAGATATCAAGCTTTACGAGATTTGAAGGTTTATAGCCAAGAAGTTCGTAATTCAATGATGCGTATCCACGTGTTCTTGATTTGAGTGAATCAAAGAAGTCGTAAATAACCTCATTCAAAGGCAGCTCGTACGTCATAATAACACGTGTTTCTTCAAGATAATCCATGTTGATGAACGTACCCCTGCGCTCTGTTGTAAGCTCCATAATATTTCCTACGTATTCAGTAGGCGTCATAATCGAAGCTTTAACAATAGGTTCTTCGATTTTCATTATATCAGTCGGATTAGGCATGTTTGTAGGATTGTCAAGCATTTCCATCGTGCCGTCTGTCTTGTATACATGATAAATAACACTCGGTGTCGTCGTGATAAGCTCAATATTGTACTCTCTTGATATTCTTTCCTGAATAATCTCAAGATGAAGCAGACCTAAAAATCCACATCTGAAGCCAAAGCCGAGAGCCTGTGACGTTTCTGGTTCAAAGATAAGGGCTGCATCATTGAGCTGAAGTTTAAAAAGCGCGTCTCTTAAATTTTCGTAATCAGAACCATCAATAGGATAAAAACCACAATATACCATTGATTGTACTTCTTTATAACCGGGAAGCGGCTCTGTTGCCGGATTGCTTGCGAGTGTAATAGTGTCGCCTACAGTCGCGTCTGTTATATTCTTGATAGCCGCAGCAATATAACCAACCTCGCCTGCGGATATCTGCTGAGACTGTACAGTCGCACCGGGTTTGAACCAGCCCACCTCAGTAACAAGATATTCCTTGCCGCTTTGCATAAAGCGGATTGTGTCGCCCTTTTTAATGCTGCCGTCCATTACTCTGCAATATACGATTACACCTTTATACGTATCGTAAAAAGAGTCAAAAACGAGTGCTCTGCAAGGACTACCCTCCACTGAAACGGGCGCAGGAATTTTTGCTACGATAGCTTCAAGTACGTCATGAATACCAAGGCCGACTTTAGCTGATACGAGCGGTGCATCGTCACATGGAATACCGATAACGTCTTCTATTTCTTTCTTAACCTCATCAGGTCTTGCCGAAGGCAGATCAATCTTATTGATAACAGGAACAATCTCAAGATTATTATCGATTGCCTGGTAGACGTTTGCAAGAGTCTGAGCCTCAACGCCCTGAGAACTGTCAACAACGAGCAAAGCGCCTTCACACGCAGCCAGAGTACGTGATACTTCATAGTTGAAGTCAACGTGTCCGGGTGTGTCAATCAGGTTAAAAACGTACTCATTGCCATCGTCAGCTTTGTAATTAAGTCTTACTGACTGTGCTTTGATTGTAATGCCACGTTCCCTTTCAAGGTCCATATTGTCAAGAACCTGCTCTTCCATCTCACGCTCGGTGAGAACGCCTGTTTCCTGCAGGATTCTGTCGGCAAGAGTTGACTTGCCGTGATCTATATGTGCAATAATACAAAAATTTCTGATGTTATCCATATATTTCCCCTAATACTTCAGCAAGAAGCCTTGCGGTTGCTTCTGCCTGCGAAGTCAAATTACCATCAAATCCAATCTCTACCAGCAATGAGTTCGGTGCCACATTCTGGTTATATGGATTTCTTCTTAAACTTATATTTTCTACTATGCCCGGCACCTTGTCATTCATCTTTTTAGCAACAAGCATAGTAAGCTTCATATTTTCGCGCCAAAACGGATTGACACTCTCATCTCTGTCACCTTCGTAAGGCCAGTTCATTCCGAGTAAAAAAGATATCGGTGCATACTCAACGTCGTTATACTTAATCACAGGACCATATTTTTCCTTTGTAACGTCAATTGCATTCCTGTGAACGTCAACAATCAGACCGACATTTCCATATTCTTCCATTACCTGGTTAAGCATGGGAATCGCACTAAGATAAGTGGCATCCGAGCCTCCTGTTCTGTCAAAAACAGTAGCATTTCTGATAACGTTTATAGAATAATTGTTCTGAAGAACATCCTTCATAACGTCACCGACATAAACAACGTTGTTTTCGCTTCCCGGAATCTCATTAACATCAAGTCTGAACTTGTCCTCTTCTGTAGCGCAATAGCCTTCAAGTGCATGAACGTGATATATCAGAATACTCTGATTGCGCTTTATAACAAGCGGTTGCTGAAAAACTTCGTCGATTGATATATCGACAGGCACGTAATTATTTACAACGTCAAGAAAACCAAATTTTGTTGTTGATTTTGCTTTTGAAATATATGACTTTGTCAAATAATTGAACTTAAGCCCGCTGAGCTTTTCACCCGTATCGTATCCCGCAATAATAGAATATCCATTATCTGTAAAAGAAAATCTGAAAGTCCTATCTTCACCGGTGTCCGGACCTGCTGTAATATCCTGTAATAAAATATCCTGATTATCTTTGCTGTCATCAGAATGCTTTGCATCCTTCCACACTATAGCAGCAAGAAGAGCAACAATTATTACTACAAGAACTATCGGAAGAAGATATGACTTTTTCATTTTATTCCTCCATGTTATCAAAAGCAGCAGACATCATCAGCCTTATTCTGTTGAGCTGGTTTACCTCACTCGCACCCGGGTCATAGTCAACCGCAACAATATTTGCCTTAGGATATTGACGTCTTAATTCTTTGATCATACCTTTACCCGTTACGTGATTCGGCAGACACGCAAACGGCTGCATGCACACGATATTCGATGCTCCGCTATGAATCAACTCAATCATTTCGGCTGTAAGGAACCAGCCTTCACCCGTATTGTTTGAAAGTGACAATACTTCCTTTGCCATATCAGCCAACTCATAAATTGATGATGGTGGTGAAAAGCGTTTGCTTCTGCTTAAATATTTACGTATAGGTTTGCGGTAATGTTCCAGGTAAGAAATGACAATTTTAGCAATCTTATCTGCTTTCCACGTGCCTTTGAGTCTCTTTCTCTTTTCAATCGGAACGTACGCACAATAGAAGAAGAAATCAAGCAAATCCGGCATAACTGCTTCTGCGCCTTCAGCTTCTACTATATCAACAACGTTATTATTAGCGGTAGGATGGAATTTAACGAGAATCTCACCTACAAGACCAACTTTGGGCTTCTTGATATCACGAAGCGGAAGATTGTCAAAGTCTTCAACAATACCTTTTACTGTCTTGTCGTATACTGATGCTGACGAGCTGAGAAGCGCTGTTTTACATTTTTCATTCCATTCTTCGTAAAGCTTGTTTGCAGAACCCGGCTCAAGTTCGTACGGTCTTGTTCTGTAAAGAACACGCATAAACAAATCACCGTATGCAAGAGCTTTTATCGCTGAATTAACCATTGGCAAAGTAGGTTTGAAGCCCGGATTGCTCTCAAGGCCGGATACACTAAGAGATATTACAGGAATATGTCCGAGTCCCATGTCTTTAAGTGCTTTTCTGATAAATGCTATGTAGTTTGTCGCTCTGCAGCCACCACCTGTCTGTGTAATCATCAAAGCGACTTTGTTCAGGTCATAGTTGCCTGTTTTGAGTGCTTCTACGAATTGTCCGACTACGATTATTGACGGATAACATGCATCGTTGTTAACGTATTTCAGACCCCAGTCAATAGCTTTTCTGTCATTTGAAGGAAGAACTTCCATATTGTAGCCATGCTGTCTGAAAACGTGCTGAACGAGATCAAAATGTATCGGTGACATCTGAGGAGCAAGAATCGTATACTCTTTTCTCATTTCTTCAGTAAATGCAATTTTCGGGAAGCTGTACGGCTTCTTTTCACCGATAATACTCTTCTTGTTGTCTCTGTTTTCAAGAGCTGCTTTAAGAGAACGTACTCTGATTCTTATCGCTCCGAGGTTGCTTCCTTCGTCAATCTTGAAACACGTGTAAATTCTGTTTGAAGACTTTAATATCTCCTCTACCTGGTCTGTTGTAACGGCGTCAAGACCGCAACCAAATGAGTTGAGCTGAATCATGTCAATGCATGGGTCAACTTTGATATAATCTGCGGCTCTGTAAAGTCTTGAATGGTATGCCCACTGGTTTACAACACGGATAGGTGTCTCAAGATTGCCGAGATGTGATATTGAATCTTCTGTAAGTACTGCAAAATCATATTTTGTAAGAAGCTCCGGTATACCATGGTTGATTTCCGGATCAAGATGGTAAGGTCTGCCTGCAAGACAAATGATATGATAGTTGTTTTCCTTCGAGAATTTTATAATCTTCTGAGCTTCAGCTCTGATATCTTCCTTGAAAAATTCATTTTCTTCATATGCCGCTTTAAGAGCTTCGCGCAATTCTGCCTTCGGTATATCAGTAAATTCTTCGACAACACGTTTAAACATTGCCTTCTGATCATAAAGTGGCAGGAACGGATGCATGAAATTGATATTTTCTTCTTTTATTCTGTCTACGTTTACACTGATAACTTCAGGATAGGAAGTAACGATTGGACAGTTGTAATGATTGTCTGCTTTGTCGTCTTCTTTGATCTCATACGGAATTGAAGGATAGAATATAGTCTTTACACCCTTGTTGAGCAGATCAATTATATGACCATGAACGAGCTTTCCGGGGTAACAAACTGATTCACTTGGTATAGTTTCGATACCGAGGTTGTAAATATCCTTGGAGCTCTGGCTTGAGAGCACAACTTTATAACCAAGCTTCGTGAAAAATGTAAACCAGAACGGATAATTCTCATACATGTTAAGTACTCTCGGTATACCGATTGTTCCCCTGTATGCTTTTTCATCATCAAGTGGCTCATAATGGTCGAAAAGTCTTGAATATTTATATTTGAACAAGTTCAGATCTGACAAATCTTTAATGCTGTCAGAATCCTTGAGTGAACCTCTTTCGCATCTGTTACCTGTTATAAATCTTGCGCCATTTGAGAAATAGTTGATTGTAAGCAGGCAGTTGTTTGTACATTTTCCGCATCTTACACGCTTGATATCACAAGATATCTTGTCTGTATCCTCGCGACCGAGAAGAGTTGACTCGTGTTCGGGATTTTCCATAAACTTCTTGCGTGCTATAAGTGAACAACCGTATGCACCCATGAGACCTGCGATATCAGGTCTTACAGCTTCGCGTTCTGAAACGATTTCAAAGCATCTGAGTACAGCATCATTTAAGAATGTACCGCCCTGAACGATAAGCTTCTCGCCCATTTCTTCGGGAGATTTAATCTTTATAACCTTTGTAAGAGCATTTTTAATAACTGAGAAAGAAAGGCCGGCTGAAATATCAGCAACGCTTGCGCCTTCTTTCTGAGCCTGTTTTACGCGTGAATTCATGAAAACTGTACATCTTGAGCCAAGATCGACAGGGCTCTTTGACTTCATCGCTTCACCTGCAAACGTTGATACGTCAAGGCTTAATGAAGTTGCAAATGCCTCGATAAATGAACCACAACCTGATGAACATGCTTCGTTGAGCATGATGCTCTGGATAACGCCATCTTTAATCTTAAGACACTTCATGTCCTGGCCACCGATGTCAAGAATAAAGTCAACACCGGGCAGGAATTTTTCAGCAGCTGTGTAATGGGCAATCGTCTCAATCTCACCAAAGTCAACACCAAGCGCTGTCTTGATAAGGCCTTCACCGTAACCTGTTACGCATGAATAAACAATCTTTGCATCTTCCGGGAGTATAGAATAAATATCTCTTAAAATCTTTGCTGCAGATTCAAACGGATTACCAAAGTTGCTGCCGTACCATGAGTAAAGGATCTCATCATTTTCTCCCGTAACAGTAGCCTTGGTCGTTGTCGAACCGGCATCAATACCGAGATAACAATTGCCTTTATACGTTTTAAGGTCGCCTCTTGCAGCTTTAGCCTTCAGATGACGTGCTTTGAACTCCTTGTACTGCTCATCATTGTCAAATAATGGAGTAAGTCTGCCAACTTCTGTATCATGCTGCTCAAACACTTTTCCGAGACTGGCAATAACGTCAGCGATTTTATAGACTTTTACTTCAGATTCATATCCCTTTCTGCCCTGTGAAACAAATGCCGCACCGAGAGCCACAAACAAATGTGAGTTTTTAGGGAAAATCAACGTCTCATCAGTTAGTCCGAGTGTTTCAATAAATCTTGCTCTGAGTTCTGACAAGTAATTGAGCGGTCCGCCCAGGAGCGCTACTTTACCTGTAATTCTTCTTCCGCATGCAAGGCCGCTGATTGTCTGGTTTACAACTGACTGGAAAACAGAAGCAGCGATATCTTCTTTTGATGCACCTTCGTTGAGCAAAGGCTGAATATCAGTCTTCGCAAATACGCCACATCTTGCAGCAATAGGATATATAATCTTATGACTCTGTGCATAATCATTAAGTCCCTGGGCATCTGTCTTGAGCAAAATCGCCATCTGGTCGATAAATGCACCTGTACCGCCTGCGCAAGTACCGTTCATTCGCTGCTCAACAGGATTTGTGAAAAATGTGATTTTTGCATCCTCGCCACCGAGCTCAATTGCAACGTCTGTATCGGGAATCAGTTTTGTAACCGCATGTGTAGAAGCCACTACCTCCTGAACAAAAGGAAGGTCGAGCCACTCTGAAACAAGCATACCGCCCGAACCTGTAATTGTGAAAGTAGCTTCTTCGTCTTTGAATTTTTCAAGAGCCTCATTCATAACATCAAAAATTGTCTTTCTGATATCTGAATAATGCCTTTGATATTTGTTATATAAAATATTACCTTCTTTATCGATAATAACAACCTTTACAGTTGTGGAACCTACGTCAAGGCCTACTGCCAGCGTACCTTTATGCATCAAATCTTCCCTTCCTGGTTAATTTATTCGGAGTCTGTAACGTCCTCTTTGTTGATTGAAATATGTAAATCTTTTACCTGGATATCATCAACAAAGTCAGGTGCACCTGACATGAGACATGATGCATTCTGTACCTTCGGGAAAGCAATTGTGTCTCTGATATTTGTAGCACCTGCCATAAGCATACAGAGTCTGTCAAGACCGTATGCCATACCACCATGAGGTGGTGTGCCGTATTTGAATGCTTCAATAAGGAATCCAAAACGCTCTGCAACGTCTTCATCTGAAAGACCGAGAGCTTTGAACATTCTGCTCTGAAGTTCGCTGTCGTGGATTCTTATGCTGCCGCCGCCAAGTTCGTAACCATTGAGTACGATGTCGTATGCTTTGGCACGTACTTCGCCCGGAGCTGATTCAATCTTGTCAATATCCTGTTCCATCGGAGATGTGAAAGGATGGTGAACAGCAACGTATCTGTTCTCTTCTTCTGAAAATTCAAATTGTGGGAATTCTGTAATCCATAAAAAGGCAAATTCGTCTTGAGGAATCAAGCCGAGTTTGTCTGCAAGTTCGCATCTTAAAGCGCCCAGAACGGTGTAAACAACGCTTGTCTTGCCTGAAACGATACAAATAAGGTCGCCTGCCTTTGCCTGGCATTTAGCGATCACAGCGTTAATTTCGTCCTGTGTCAGAACTTTACCCAATGAAGATCTGATTTCATTATTTTCACCGACAACTATCCATGCAAGACCGCTGCCGCCGTGAGTCTTGACAAACTCGCCCAACTTGTCAATTTCTTTTCTTGAATAGTGACCTGCCGGGAAGCATACAGCCTTAACCGCGCCGCCGTTTGCAATAGAATCGCTGAACACCTTAAATCCACATCCTGCAAGAGTATCAGCAAGGTCGATAAGCTCATAGCCGAATCTTACGTCAGGCTTGTCAGAACCATATTTTTCCATTGCATCAAAATATGACATGCGCATAAACGGAGCTTTGAGCTCTACGCCAAGTACTTCTTTGAAAACTCTTACCATAAAGCCTTCGTTGATTGCGATAACGTCATCAATATCAACGAAAGACATTTCAAGGTCTATCTGTGTAAATTCAGGCTGTCTGTCAGCTCGCAGGTCTTCATCGCGGAAGCACTTTGCAATCTGCATATATCTGTCAAAACCTGCCACCATGAGAAGCTGTTTGAAAATCTGTGGTGACTGTGGAAGTGCATAGAATTTTGAAGGATGTACGCGACTTGGAACAAGATAGTCTCTTGCGCCTTCAGGCGTGCTCTTTGTAAGAATCGGTGTCTCAACTTCAATAAAGCCATTTTCATCGTAATAGTCTCTTGCAATCTTTGCAATCTTGTGACGCATGAGAATAACGTTCTGCATTGACGGACGTCTTAAATCAAGATATCTGTACTTAAGACGATTTACATCACTGATATTTGCTTTGTCTTCAATGTGAAAAGGTGGAAGTTTTGCTTCGTTGAGTACAACAACTTTTGTAACTTTAACTTCTATCTCACCTGTTTTCATATCTTTGTTTATATCAGCTTCATTTCTTGCGCAAACGAGGCCTTCAACAGCCAGTACGTATTCATTTTTTACATTTGCTGCAAGTTCGAAGAGCTCTTTATCTGTCTCTTCGTTGAAGAAAAGCTGGATGCGTCCCGTTCTGTCGCGGAGCCATATAAACATAAGTCCACCGAGGTTACGTACTTTTGCAACCCAACCTGTAAGTACTACGGTCTGTCCTGCGTTTTCTTTCGTAACTTCGCCGCAGTAATTTGTTCTTTTTATACCATTCATGAACTGTGCCATGATTTACACCTTCCTTGTTGAATTTAACCTATATATTTTAAGGCAGAAGGCGATTTATGTCAATTTATTTGGTGAAAAGATAAGTAATTATTACGTCGATTCCAGCAAAAAAAAGAACCGTGAATTAATCACGGTTTTCTTTTAGTTTGTTTAACCAAGCATATTCGGAAGAACATAGCTTATCGTATATGCATTACCTTGTTTCGTATAGATTGTTACGGATAACTGAGCAACACCCGACCCGGTAAGTTCAACAGTACATTCACCTGCTACGTTGTCAATAATTTTAACTACATTAACATTGCTTGATGACCATGTACAATAATCTATTTCTTCACCATAAGAAGTATTAACAGTAACCGGAACAATCTGGCCAACACTCCAGTTGTCTTCATCAACTAAGATATTACCAATATAAACACGTGACTCAGACTGATCATCTTCTGATTTTTCAATACGATATGCATGTGATCCAGACTTTATAATATTATCAACATAGAAGTAACCGGCAAATTCATCATCCACGAAATAACCAACATACTCATTTATTTCGCCTTTGTTTGTGATTATAATGATCTTATCCTCAGAAATAAAGTATAAGTTTTTATCGTTATCAACCGCATACAATGAGTCGTAATCCAAAGAGGTCATCTCGGAATAGATTGGTTCATTCTCCTCGTTTACATCTAATTTTAATACAACAATTTTACCATCTTTTATATTAATAATAAAATCATCACCATCAACAAATACCTGTTCGCCATCTGAATCATACACAATATTGCCATCATCGTCTGCTTTAACAAGATGCTTATCAGATAAATCTAATTTATACAGTGCTGAATATATCTTGTTTTCTTCATTTACCTCAAGAATAAAGAACAATTGATTACCGTCAGAACCATATTTGTTATACTGTTTTTGAGTCAATTCAACAAAAAACTTAACTGTATCGCCAACTATATGTTCAGATTTATCGTCATCCATAATAATTTCAGCTGATTCGATCTTATCATAAATTGTTAACTTCTTTTCAACTTTAAGGACAACACCATTTTTTGTAAGTACAATAGCATTAATTGTCGCTTCTCCTGTTTCACCGGATGTATGCATAATTGAAGATGCAAAATCAACACTGTTTGTAACATTCAGAATTTCAGAGCCTAATGGTAAAGTATGAAGAATCGTGTTATATTCTGTTACTTCTTTCAGCCCGTACTTTTTCAATTGTTCATTAATGCTGTCTATTAATGATTGTGCATACTCCTTGGTAGCGGTCACACCTGATTCAGATGAAAGAATCGATTCTATTTCTGCAATTATCTCTTTTAATTTCGCAAAAGTATCCTCTTCACCTTCTTCGGGTACAACGTCAATACCTTCGATTGTCTTTGCATTGTTAACAGCGGTTGTCAACACTATTCTTTGATCTTCTGTCATAGCCTCTATCTGGGCAGATTCAACAGCCTTACCACCGCAAGCAACGATATTATTGTTCAGCTTTTCAAGAAGTACCTGTGCACTTTTTTGTGAGAGGTCTTCTATGGTTGTTGAGTTTGCTTCAGAAACAACAGCTTTAATAGCATCTAAATTCTCAACTGGCAAGGCGGCTTCCTCACCGGCAGCTTCATTTTCAGCAATAATTGCCTCAGCTCTGTTGATAGCCATATTTAATAACTCAATCTGATCATCTGTTATTGCTTTGTATTCAATTAAAGCAATCTCGTCCATGTCATAAGCTACCAATTGTTCATTTATCGATGAGAATAATTCATACGCTTCGATTATCTTGAACTGTTCATCATTTCTTGCCACGTAGTTAGTTGCTTCACCAAGAAGGTCAGCAAGTTCAGCAAATTCTTCGTTTTCATTTGAATATCCTTCAATTTCTGTTGCTTTATGAATTGCAGCAAGAAGTAATGATCTCATTTCGTCATTTGTTAAAGCCAAAGCCTCCAATTGCTTATTTGCATTGTCAATTACAGCTTCCAGTCTGGTAATCTCTGCGATAGCTTCTTCTCTTGTTGGTGTTTCAAGAATATTGTCTGTTCCTTTTTCAAGTAACTCAACAGCGGATGCATACTGTTCAGGATCTACGCCCAGCTCTTTTGCAATGTCAATCATTTGAGCAAGGTAGATTTTCTGTTTGCTGTCAATTGATAAAACTAACTTCGTTCCTGAGTTCCAGTGAACAGCCAATATTTCTTCTGTTTTCAAAGACGCATAAATTTCGCTCTTAAGCTTGACAACAGGAGAAATAATACTTGAAATATTTTCAATAAATTCATCTTGTTCAATATATGCAATTTCAGCAGGTTTTGCTTTTGCATCCAATTCAAGAATTCTTAAATCGGAAATAACCTTTTTAAAGCTCTCATCATACCACTTTCCGTATGTATCTTCTTCGTTGCTGATTGCAAAATAATATAACGCACCTTCGTAATCATATGGCAAATAGAAAACATTACGTTCGAGTGCTTTATACGCAAGATCCAGAGCAGTAAGAGCATTATTTACTCTTTCAAAATTTGCAACAGAATCAAACTCAACCAATGATTCTGCATCGTATAATGCAGCGGCAAGATTAGACCAACTTTCATTCGTATAAACTACAGATTTAACACCGTTGCCCTCATCTTTAAGATTTTTTTCATAATTAACTCTGAAAATAGTTGCAACGTTTTTATCTTTGTTTTCCTCAGTATATTCACTCAATGATTTTATGGATCCAGACTCTTCGTCATATATAACATAACGTGCTATATCATCTGAAGTTCCCATAAATTCACGCATTTGTGCAACAGCATTCTGAAGGGCTTCAATTGATATTTCTTCTAATGCCTGTGCCGTAGCAACAAGCTGTTTATTTGCAATGTAAACCTGAGTACTATTAACTGTAATCTCTTCAGATTCAACGATTGATTTAGCATACTCATAGGCCTCAGCAAATGCAGTCCATGATACAGTAGTATACATCTTCTGACCATTATCATATGTTTCTTTATTAGTTTCGACAGCTTGATTTAAACCGCTGATATCTGTCGAAAGATATTGTAATGCATTGTTATCTGCAGGAATAAGATCTGCACTGCTTGCAAACTGTAAATTGAGTGTGCCGTTTAAAGAAGTTTCAGATTCGGCAGATACCATTGTGTTGTCTACCACGTCACCGTCAAGCCATACGAGGACGGTAATAGCTTTTGCAACATTCTGGTCCAAAGAAACAATCTTATTGTCAAATTTGCGACGCTCACCCATTATCATAGCGCCTTTATCCTCTTCTTCTTCACTGATTTCATAATCGTAAATATATAAAGGAGCCTTGATTGTCTTGCTGCCTACAACTCTGTTACTCATATTTAATTTCGCAACACATAATATATTTCCCTGGTCATCAATAAATGCAACTCTCAATGCATCCATAAGCTTTGTAGCTTGTTCAAGAGAATAATCAGCATTAGCTCTGGAAAATTCCATAAAACTACCACCACCAAGTGTAGTTGGCGAAGCTGAATCTTCGTATATTCTTTGCATTGCATCAGTCTGTAATAATAAATCGGAAATAGGTGCATTACATCTGAAAGCCAGGTCAATGGCATAACCATAAGTTGATGAAATATTGTAATCTCTTCCGGCAGAATCCTCTGAAACTGACAATTTATCTATTTTATCACTGATAACACTTAAATAGTTCGGATTCACCTGAGAAAGCGTTCTTATGGTTATATCCATAATTCCAAACTTAATATTGGAAGAGTAATCACCTGTAAAATCAGAAATGTCGGCCAGAACACCGGAGCCGGAACTCAAAGTTACTTCAATAAAATCTGAATTCATCAATCCGGCAATATCTTCCGAAGTCATCTGATTGTATTTAACATCGCCTATAAAAATCTGATCCATGTTGATTAAAATATCCAATGCAGAGCGCAACTCAGACCATGTATATTCTCCACCGGTCAATAATTTCAACTGATTGTTTGCCTGATTAAGGTCATTCTGCAACTCAGTAAATGTGTTAATCCATGTCATATCAAAATCATCCGGCATTGAAATTTCAAGAGATTTTAAAATACCATCAATATTCTTGTCTGAATCTGAAATCAGATTTCTTAAAGCTATAAAGTCACTTTCGCTTTCCGAAACAGAAGCACAGTAAGCAATAAGTGTTTGTCTCATCGCAAGATCTATATAATCAACTGAAACCTGCAAATCAGATATCATAGATTCCAGCACCTGGATATCCGAATCACTATATATGTCGTTTCCGGACGAAGTGGCATGTTTAATTAATAAATTAAACAAATCTGAACCGTGTCGTTGTAAAATAGCGCTTGTATTGCTGTTTGCATTATTTGAATATGTTTTAATATTGCTTTTTGCCAACGCAATAGCACTGTCACGTACACTGATTGTATCAGCTGTTCCTATTGCTCTTACCCCATAATCCTGAATATTTGAATATGAGAATGTGGAATTTTTATAGATAGCTGAAAAAGTATTATCTGTCAGATCAATAATACGGCCATCATATCCATATGTTGGAACTGAAAGCATACCTGTGTTTACGCTATATCCTCCACCTGTCTTTTTAACAGAATTTAATCTCGAGGGAAGCAAAACAATATTATTTAATCCGTAGCTCTCATCTGTAAGATCAATGAGATTTCCCCATGTATTATTTGCGGCAGTTACTTTATTTGCCAGAGACTGTCCTATCGCAGTTTTAATCTGGCTTAAGTCCTGTCTGGTCTTCGTATTCAACAATGCTATCTCCAAGCTACCATTTGAACCAATATTGGTATTAATACCTGTTACTTCAGGAGCAATTGACATTGTCAGCCACGCA
Source organism: Clostridia bacterium (assembly GCA_045546695.1). Lineage (GTDB taxonomy): Bacteria > Bacillota > Clostridia > UBA1212 > UBA1255 > SIG424. Next base: position 43,194 of record JAZQDE010000015.1, read on the forward strand.
TAACCGGCAACAACTACAAGAATCAGGGAAATTAATAGCATTGCAAACGCAGCTAATAATTTGCTTTTTACTTTTTTATGAGATTCTTGTTTTTTTTCCGTTTTTTTCATAACAAATACCCTCACTATCCATGTAAAAATTAATTGTCTATAATTGGTATATCCGCAGGTTTAAGACTTGCGTCAGTTGAAAATTGTAGATTTAATGATCCGGTTAAGCTGTTAAGGCTTGTTGCCGCCAATGAATTATCAACGTGATCTCCATCAAGCCAGACAACAACAGACAAAACGGATACAGTGTTCTTTGTAAGTTCTGTAATAATTCTATCCTCCGATAACCTTTCACCTATCGAAATGCTACCATCTATTGATACTTTAAAATCATATAGATACAAAGGAGCTTTAACCTCAGAATCATCTATATAATAATTACTTACGTTCAACTTTGCAATACAAAGTAAATCATTATGGTCATTAATGAATCCAATTCTGAATGCATCCATCATCGTCACAATTTGCTCCTGATTCAGCTGTTCCGATGAAAAACTCATGTTACTACCGTGACCTTCTATAATACTGTCAGTGGAATTATCAACTCTTACATCCGGCATAGTCTGCAACAGTAAATTGCAGCCAATGTTGGATCTGAAAGCCAAATCAACAACATAACCAAATAAATCGTTAATTTCATATGTTGTATTTTCACTGTCTTCTTCAATTTCCATGCCATCTAATGCTTTGGCAATTATTTCGAGATGTCCCGGGGAATTTTTTGATAATGTCACAAGTTCGATGCTAATATCTGTCGTATAATCAAAGAAAATATTATAATTACCACTATAATCTGCAATAAGAGCTAAAGACGCTGCCTCAGATGTCAAAGTCATAAGAGTATCCTCAGTAAGCGATTCTTCAGAAGTGGCAGAAAGCTTCGTCTCATTTATAAAAACTTCACCAGAAGGAATAATAAGATTAAGTAGATGTAAAATCTCTGTTCCGGAATAATTGTTTCCCGACATTAGATTACAAGCAGAAATTACTTGTTGTAAATTTCTTTTCTCATTATCTACCTTTGAAACCATATCTTTGATATTGCCCGGAATTGTCGCAGGCATGTAATCAAGAATCTGCGTTAATGGAATCATAGTATTTCCCAAGGTGTCACATAACTGATTGAATATATCTACATCGCCGATGCTTGTTGCACTATATCCTATTATTGCCTGTCGTAACGCAAGATCCAGGTAACTTACTGCACCAAGTAATCTGGTTGTAGTATCCTGAATAGTGGCAACATCTTTATTATCAAACATATTCTGACTATCTGACAGTGCATCGAAATAAATAGCAAACAAATCAGCAAAATTAGACTTTACCATTGATTCAACAGCTCTTATTGATGAAGTACGATATGATCTGATTGCTGATTTACTATTTGCAAGGGCAGCTTTTTGAGGCGAAACGTCGGATGCCCGTCCAATGCACCTGACACCATATTTTTGATTACCTGTATTATAAATAAATTTACCATCCGAAAAAATCGTAGTAACAGTATCTGAGTTCAAATTAACAAATCTTCCGTCTGTATCATATTCCGGATACGAGAGCAAACTATTTCCTATACTGTTTGTTCCATCAATATTTGGGCGAACATTCAATCGCGACGGCTTAAGAGTAATTTTATGTAACCCATACTCTTCCGGGCTTAAATCAATCAGATTACCCCATGTAATATTTGAAACAGTAATGTTGTTTGCCTCCATAGAAGAGCCGATATGATTTTTAATAAGAGATGGATCAATATATGTTTTTTCATTTAAAAGTGCAATTTCGAGGTTACCATTTGAGCCAATATTAGTATTAATTCCTGTTACTTCAGGCGCTAATGACATCGTTAACCATGCGTATGTAGCCGAAAGCAACAAACACAAGCAGGAAACAAGCATTATAACAACCAAAAATATTTTTCTTTTATACATATATTACCTCAGAACCACACAAAAACAGGCATATACATTTTTTTCACACGAAATCTTTAACATTCTATTACAAAAAAGCAAACAAATCAAGATGCATATTAATTATTGAATCTCCAATATACCTCATTGAGCTTTCTGAAATATCCTTTATCAATCGAATCAAGTTGCTCTTTTGTAATTCTGTATGCCCAGTTGCCTTCTGCCCTGCCCGGCGTGTTTACACGGGTATCGCTGCCGTAACCGAGCAAATCCTGAATGGGCATAACTACCAGCGATGCATTGCTTGCAAACATGCATCGTATGATACTCTTAAGACCATCTTTCCAGTCACCGACATGACCGCAATAATCAAGCATTCTCATTCTGGTTGCATCATCAAGTTCCCATAAATAGCCAAGAAGCGTGTTATTGTCATGTGTGCCGGTATATGCAACGCAGTTTTCACAATAATTGTGTGGAAGATGCGTACTGTTATCATTCGAAATAAAGCCAAACTGGAAAACACGCATTCCCGGGAAACCGCTTTTCTTTACGAGTTCGAATACTTCGGGCGTAATATCGCCAAGGTCTTCGGCGATAATCTGAGTCTTTTTACCGGCAGCCTTTTTGATTGCCTTAACAAGATTCATACCGGGGCCTTTGATCCATTTTCCTTCTTTTGCAGTTTTGGATTCTGCGGGTATTGACCAATATGATTCTATACCTCTGAAATGGTCAATTCTCACAGCATCAAAAAGCTCAGCCATGTGCTTTATCCTGTCGGACCACCATTTATAACCATCTTTTTCCATTTCATCCCAGTCATATAATGGATTGCCCCAGAGCTGACCATCTTCGCAGAAGTAGTCAGGTGAAACACCCGCTACGTTAAGAGGGTATCCTTTATTGTCAAGCTGGAACATCTTTTTGTTGCTCCATACGTCAGCGCTGTCTGTTGAAACATAAATCGGAATATCACCAATTATTTTTATTCCTTTACTGTTGGCATAATCCTTTATGCTTTTCCACTGAGTGTAGAATTCATATTCTATAAATTGCCATGTGAAAAGAATGTCATCATTCCGCTTATTTACAGTCCACTCCTGCCACGGCATGCCAGAATTTGCCTCTTTTAATGCCATAAAATGACAAAAACTATTAACGTACGGCATAGACTCTATGTACTTCACAACCGGCTTTCTGTCAGACACACGCATTGCCGCTTTTTTAAGAAGAGAAAAACGTTCTGTCGACAACCGGTCAAATTCACAAAGATATGGCGACTCTTGTTTTGCACCGGCAAGCTCCGCCTCTGTCAGCAAGCCCTTTTTGAATAATATATCGAGATCGACAAAATATGGATTGCCACTGAATGCCGAATAAGATTTATACGGAGAGTTATGTTCATCAATTACACAGAATGGAAGAACCTGCCAATAAGAAAACCCACATTCTGAGAGAAAGTCTATAAAATATATTGCATTATCTCCGAATGAGCCTGACTGATAATCGCCAAACAGCGAAGAAACATGCATTAAAACACCACTTTTACGTTCCATCAGATTACCTCATTTATTTATTCAATGAAATATATTCATCGTACGTCATCTGTTTGTCTGCAAATTTACCGGGAGTCAGGTCAATGATTCTGTCAGCAATTGTCTGTACAAACTGATGGTCTGCCGATGTGAAAAGAACTGATCCTTCGAATCTGATCAGGGCTTCATTGAGTTCCTCAATTGACTCTAAGTCAAGATGGTTTGTAGGCTCGTCGAGTAATATAACGTTTGCTCCTGACAACATACCACGGCAGAGCATACATCTTACCTTTTCACCACCGGACAAGACACTGACCTTCTTGTTAACCTCGTCACCCGAGAATAACATTCTGCCAAGAATTCCTCTGATATCCGACTCATAAATCAGGTTTGAATGACGTCGTATCCATTCTACCAATGTATCCGGACAACCATCAAAGAATTCTGAATTATCGGCCGGTATATATGACCTTGAAGTAGTCACGCCCCATTTGAAGCTACCACTGTCGGGTTCTTCAATCTCCATCAGAATATTCATAAGCGTTGTTATTGCAATCGGGTCGTTACCGACAAATGCCACTTTATCACCCGGGTGAAGAGTGAAGCTGACGCCATCGAGTATTTTACGTCCATCATATGATTTTGTGAGATTTTCGACAGTAAGAAGTTCGTTACCGATTGCTCTGTCCGGCTTAAATGCAACGTAAGGGAACTTTCTGGAAGAAACAGGCATTTCTTCGATGTTAATATTTTCCAGAATCTTTTTGCGGCTTGTTGCCTGTTTTGACTTTGAAGCATTGGCACTGAATCTTGAAATAAACTCCTGCATTTCTCTGATTTTCTGCTCAGCCTTTTTATTCTGCTCTTTGATTTGTCTCTGACGAAGCTGTGTGTATGAATACCAGAAATCGTAGTTGCCGCTTAGCATCGTAATCTTACCAAAATCAACGTCTACGGTATATGTACAAATCTTATTCAGGAAATATCTGTCATGTGAAACAACGAGTACAATTGAATCAAGATTGATAATATACTCTTCAAGCCAGCTGATTGTCTCTAAATCAAGGTTGTTTGTCGGCTCGTCCATAAGAAGAATATCAGGATTGCCAAAAAGTGCCTGTGCAAGAAGAACTTTGACTTTCATACTACCGGGTATATCTTTCATAAGCATTTCATGATATTCACCTGTAATGCCAAGGTCATTCAAAAGAATCTCTGCGTTGCTCTCTGCACTCCAGCCATCAAGTTCCATAAAGCGATCTTCTAATTCGCACAGATGAATACCTTCTTCGTCTGACATGTTTTCCTTTGCGTAAAGGACTTCTTTTTCATCCATGATGTCACAGAGTTCCTGATTGCCCATCAGTACGCATCTGATAACAGTAACGTCATCGTATGCGTAGTGATCCTGCTTGAGTACTGACATTCTGTCTGTATCTGACTTAACAACGCGGCCTGACGTAGCTTCGACGTCGCCTGACAATATCTTCAGAAACGTAGATTTGCCGGCGCCATTTGCACCGATTATTCCATAGCAGTTACCTGACGTGAATTTCAAATCAGCATGCTTAAATAACGTTCTGCCACCAAATTGCAGCTCCAGATCAATTGTTTCTAACATTTTCTCCTCCTGAATGCATCTTTTATCTTAATTGAACAACGGTAACACCGGCATCTCCCTCACCGTACTCGCCGATTCTGAAAGATTTGATTGTTTTGTTACCCGATAAATATTTGTGTATGCCTTTTCTGAGTGCGCCCGTTCCTTTTCCGTGAATGATTGTGAAACGGTCCTGATGTGCCAGATGTGCGTCACTCAGGTGTCTTTCGATCATTGCGATTGCTTCTTCGACAGTTGTTCCCCTCACATCGAGTTCTGATTTAATATTCATCGCTCTCATGTTTGTATTATTTTTGCCCTGAGCCATCGCCTGCTTTTCAGCGGGTTCATCCTGAACAAGTCGCAGATCAGTAAGTGGCAGATAGACCTTCATAATGCCTGCCTGAACGTAGCACTCACCATTTTTGTTTGGTTCTTTAAGAATCGTGCCATTCGCACCGATGCTTATTATGCGTACTGTCTGCCCTTCTTTAAGTGTCTTCGGGACAGGAAGTGAAGCAAACTTGTCATCTCCAATTTTAATAGAACCACTGATTGAATCAGTTTCCTGCATAAATTCAGCTTTTGCATTCTGAGCATCCTTTAAAGCCGCCTGACTATTTTGTGCTTTTCGTATTTCAGAGAGCATCTTGTCGGCACTCTGCTTTGCTTTGTTGACAATGCGCTGTGCATCTTCGCGTGCCTTTAACATAATCTCTTCTTTTTTGCTGTTGATCTTATCCATTTCTTTGCGGATAGTCTCAGTCATCTGCTGTGACTCAATCTTAAGGCGTGCAGCTTCAGAGCGAGCATTTTCAATCTCGAGACGATTCTTTTCGATATCCTGAAGCATATCCTCAAATCTTAAGTCCTCGCCTGTCAAGAACTCCTTGGCTCTGCTGATTATCTGCGGATCAAGTCCCAGTTTCTGTGAAATAGCAAAAGCGTTACTCTTGCCTGGCACGCCGATGAGAAGTCTGTACGTCGGTGCAAGCTTTTCTACGTCGAATTCACAACAGCTGTTTATGAAGCCGGGCGTAGTCGATGCATAGACTTTAAGCTCGCTATAGTGCGTTGTAGCGATTACTGTCGCGCCCATTTGATGTGCACACTCAAGTATTGAAATCGCAAGGCATGAGCCTTCAGTCGGGTCTGTACCTGCTCCCAATTCGTCAAAAAGCACGAGACTTCTGTGGTCACATTCAGAGAGAATCTCAACAATGTTTTTCATGTGTGATGAAAAAGTACTGAGACTCTGCGCTATACTCTGTTCATCGCCAATATCGGCAAAAATGCCTGTATAAATGGAAAGTTCTGACTTTTCATCAGCAGGCACAAGTAATCCTGCCTGCATCATGCACGTAAGCAATCCTACTGTCTTGAGCGTAACAGTCTTGCCACCCGTATTAGGACCGGTAATAACCATACAATTGCCACTATCCAGGTAAAAAGTAGTCGGAACGACTTTATTCTTATCGATGAGAGGGTGTCTTGCGTTCATCAGATTGATTCTGCCCTCTTCATTAATAACAGGCTTTGCACCTTTTATTTCCAGTGCATATCTTGCTTTTGCGAAAAGAAAATCAAGATATGACAAAGTCTCGCAGTCACAAATCAAAGCATCTTCCCTGTCCGCAGTCATAGCTGACAGCTCAGACAGAATCCTTTCAATCTCAGCTGCCTCATCGCCTCTTAACTGACGTATTTTGTTATTTGCTTCAACAACAAAAGCCGGCTCGATGAAAACAGTCTGCCCCGATGACGACGTGTCATGTACAAGACCGTCAAAAGTCGATTTGTGTTCAGCCTTTACCGGTATACAATATCTGTCAGCACGTACAGTGATGATATTATCCTGTATCGCCTTTGAATAACGCTCAGAGCGTATCATCTCATTCAATTTTTCTTTAATAGCATTCTGAGTATGAGCAATTTGCTTTCTGATACTGAAAAGAAGTGGGCTTGCGTCATCTGCAATCTCGTCTTCAGATAAAATGCACCTTGTAATCTCACCCATCAGATACCTGTCTTCGACGAGTCTGTAGATATATGCTGAGACACTGTTTTCGATATCCTGCGCAGCACTGTTGCAATAGTCTATCGTTCTGCTTGCAGCTTTAAGTACCGAGGCAACGTTCAAAAGCTCTTTAGGCGACAAAACACTACCGCTTGCAGCCCTCTTTACTGAGTATCTGATATCTTTTATACCAGCAAGAGGCGGCATTCCTTTTCTTGACAAAATAACACAGGCATCGTCGCACTCGCAAAGAAGCCTGTCTATTTCAAGTCTGTCAAACAGCGGCACGCAATCAAGGGCATAGCCCTTTGCAATCTCACACGTAGTCAGGGCCGCTATTTTTTCAATAATTTTATCAAATTCTAATATTTTTAACGTTTTTTCTAACAACACGCTATCAAGTCTCCTCCCATACATTCGCAACAACAGTCTGCACATATGAGAGATTGACAACAGTTACAAGCTTGGTCGGCTTCTCTGTATCCACGGCCGTCAGATTGGGTTCTGTATGCCCTGGCGTTCATATTCAGTGAATTATAGGCCTGTCTGTAAGCCTGGTTACCCGGATCCATATTAATCGCTGTCTGAAAATACTGTCTTGCCTGGTCATACCAGCCTTTCCTCTTTGCGATCTCACCCATAAGATAGTACCAATATGCTGTTCTCTTTTCTCCCGGCATTTTCTCCAATGCCATCTGCGCTTCATCAAGTCTGCCTGCTCTTATCAGGCTGACAATTGATGAAAAATCTGCCTGATTAGTTGAATCGGTATATGTATACGAACCACCGTTTTTGCCGGAAGCACGATTTTTGGTAATGGTATCATAAGCCAGGTTAACCTCTTTGAGTTTTTCGGCTGCAAGTTCAGAAAGCGGATTGTTGCCGTACTGATCCGGATGATACTTTTTTACCAATTCACGGTAAGCTTTTTTTATTTCTTCGTCGGTGCTGTTTTCAGACACACCGAGAACCTCATATGGGTCTTTCACTATTTTGTCCTCCTGTTACCTTTTCGGAAACGTTACGCATACCAAGATATACCAAATTGTCAATTATTGCAAATAAATCTCTGTTTATGCCTGTATTTTTGTTTTTAAAACCGTTTTTTATATTTTCCCATGCGTTTGCAGCGTTTGCAAGGCACATATCAATGGTGAAAATAACGCTGTCGCTGATTCCGGCTTTTTCCTGATTATAGTAATTTTCATTATTGAGCAACACGTTGTATTGCTTCTTTTTCTTGTCCTCTTCTATGTCTGACACGGCATCAACAATATAAATCCATTTTCCGAGATTATAACCAAATGTGCTCAGATTATCACTCATTGTCGGATTATTGTCGAAAAACTCATCGTCTTTCCACATAAAAATCTCAGAAAGCATTTTAGCTGTCGGTTCTGCCGCTTCATCAAGAATACTACAGTTGTTCTTTTCAAGCTTCAGCTGATCCTGCATATAGATTTCAATAAAATCGCATAGTATCGGACAGAAGCGTCTTGCTTTTCTGTAAGCACGTCTGATTGCCCTTGCTCCGGACTTTGAGAGAATGCTCTTGTTATCATAGTATGAATCCATCAGTTTATGATATTCAAGAAGTACGTTTACGCATGCGGCATATGTTATAGCCTTTGCGCCACTTGCCTGAGGACGTTTTTTTATCGGATGTGCGATACATTTTCCGGGTTTAATAACAACATCTTTATCCTGTGATGCGCAGACTGTCAGAATAACAGCAAGTGATGCAGCTTCATTAATCAACCCGAACCTCGGAAGCTGACCGAAGTTTTTGCCGATACTTTTGCAGACACCACAGTAAAAAGCCCTGTAAACGTCATACTCGCGGATTTTCAATTCCGGTTTTAGAGGTGTTACGTAACCGAATATTTTAATCAGGCTCCTTTACAGTGACAGAATCCTACTTGTTTCTATCATCTTATCATCAATCGTTTTTACCATGTCAAGTGCTTCGTCAATATCGTAAGCAACATATTCATCGTGCTTTACAGCAACTACCTTATTCTTTTCACCGTTGGCAAGAAGTTCAGTTGCCTTTACAGCCATCAAAGATGCTGCAACACGGTCTCTTACAGTCGGGCTACCGCCTCTTTGGAGGTGACCGAGAATCGTGGCAGTTGTGGTAATTCCTGTAATATCTTTAATCTGCTTTGCGATATCCATCGTGCCGCCGATACCTTCTGCAATGATAACAACGTAGTGGTGTTTACCTCTGTTTCGGCAACCAATAATTGGTTTAATGATATCTGTGTCGATATTAAATTCTTTTTCCGGAAGAATACACGCTTCCGCACCGTCTGCTATCGCACAGTTGAGCGCAATATAACCGGCTTCCCTGCCCATAACTTCAACAACGCTGCATCTTTCATGTGAATAAGCTGTATCTTTGATGCGGTCAATTGCATCTATTACTGTATTGAGCGCAGTATCAAAACCAATTGTATATTCAGTACTTGAAACATCATTGTCGATTGTAGCAGGGATGCATATTACGTTTACGCCTTCTTTTGACAACGCTCTTGCTCCTCTGAAAGAGCCATCGCCACCGATAACAACTATTGCATCAAGCTTGAAAACATTTACCATACGGGCAGCTCTTTTAACACCTTCATCAGTAGTAAATTCTTTACTTCTTGCAGTCTGGAGGATTGTGCCGCCTCTGCTGATAATATCCGAAACAGAACGAAGATTCATTTCAAACATATCGCCGGCCAGAAGTCCTTCGTATCCTTTTCTGATTCCATAAACCTCAAATCCTCTATAAATTCCCGAACGCACAACAGCTCTAATCGCTGCATTCATTCCCGGCGCGTCACCGCCTGACGTAAGAACTCCGATTCTCTTGATTGACATATACTCATCCTCCTTAACATTAATTCTTTTTGACCCAGAGGCCATACCTATAATTATCGTGAATATCGTCAGCTTCACATACAAATTCATAATTTTCCTGAAGAATATCATGTTTGTATTCAGAAGCAACGTGTTTTTGTGTCGTTCTTGTAACAACAAAGTCAACTTTCTGGTTTTTAAGCATACTGTTCTGCTCATCATACATTTCAGGCAACGCTTCTTTCGGAATGTTGACTCTGCAGAAATACTTGTTTATTGGTCTGATATCAGCCGCAAGATAAAAGCCCTGGTCAATAAATCCGTAATTCAGTAACGTTGGGTCATCTATATTGTTACTTTCACAAATCTCGTCAATCTTGTTTGCAAATTTAATCTGTGCATATTCAGTATCCGCCTTGCCAAGATATGGAAAACAATTGCTGAATAATACAGTCGCGCACATTACACACACCAGAATAACAGCTGCAACTGCAATCCTGAATTTTTTTAAAAGCACACCGACTTTATTAAAGTCAAGCAGAAAACCTATTATTGCTATCACTCCAAATACTGCAAACGGAGCAAGCACGAGCAAGTAATAATCATACCACACGCCACCCCAGTAAATCAGAACGTATGCAATCAGGAAGCATACAAGAACTGACAATCTTTTTGCCAATTTTTTCACATACTTATTATTTGCGAAAAATCCGACAATACCACAGAAGAATACAATCAGAAGCACCTTGTTTTCGTCGAAATTCCTGCCGACTGATTCGATAATCTTTATAACTCTGTCCCAGACAGACAGTTCCTTTGCGTATAGGAAAACGTTACAATAAATGTAAGTATAAAGAAAATCAATTACGTTTCCTTTAATCAGATGGTAAATAAATACGGGTGCAGTCAGTGCACCGAAGCCAATCAGGAACATTCCCACACTCTTGAAAAATCTTTTCCATTCTTTGTTAATAAGCATCGGAATATACGTAACAAGTGCCCATCCGATCCAGAATCCAAGAAGTGTAAACTTATACCATAAAGTAAACGCCACAAAAGCACCATTGAGAATAAGTGTTTTGTTGCCTGGTATATCCTCTTTGAGCATGTAATACAAGGTAATAACGAGGAAAACATACACAAATTCCTCATTGTTATTGCCTCTTAAGAAACATCTCGTTGTCGATGTCAGTGCAGCTGTAATGACCGCCACCAGAACAGACGGCAGTGGTTTTAAGTACAGATTTGCGATCTTGTACAGGAATAAAATGTAAACGAACATAAATATCAGCTCGATAAAGAATATTCCTATCATCGATTCTGTCGAAAAAACAGCAGCAAGCTCGTGCATCAGGTACGTGTAAGTGCCCTTGTGGTCGAACAAGTCTGTATAAACGTCTTTACCCTCAAGCATTTCCCTGCCGATTGTGAAAAAAATGTTCTGATCTACTCTGTTATGAAGCGGAAAAAGAAAAGAACACATTGAGCAGAAAGTCGTTATAAAAAATGCCATTGCGCCAAAAAACGCATAGCGTATTACGTCAATTCTGTTATCTGAAATCTTATTTTTTATCTGACACAAACGCAAGATTGTACATCTCCTTAATAACATCATCCTGTGCATCTATTGTGCCGGTGAAAAGTAATTCACCCGAAATATCGTCATATACATTTATCTTGTCTGATCCCTCAAAGTACCGTATAAACGAAATTAACCTGTTTAAGGCACAACCTTTGCATTGTACATTAATTGAGTTGCTTTTTACAATACTTTTTTTAATTATATCAATGCCCATAACGTATTGCTCTACCGGCATAAGTTCTTCAGGAATAATTTTAGGACTCTCGTCTTCTCTGATGCTTAGTCTGCCACGAAGGCCTATCAGACCATCCTGTACAAGAAGATGGCTGTATTTTTCAAGTGTCTTCGGAAAAACAATCAACTCAATTGAACCGTACATGTCTTCAAGAGTAACAAACGCCATCATAGAATTGTTTTTAGTGATTTTTTTCTTGATAGCCACGATAACACCTGCAATATTGACAGTCATATTATCCTTGATATCACTTTGTGAATCATGTTCAAAATCATTGTTTTCTTCGCTTGTCTGTACAATATCAGACGTTCTGATTGTAGATATTCTACTTATATCAGCAGCATATTTTTCAAGCGGATGACCTGAAAAATAAATACCTATGACATCTTTTTCCATTTTAAGAAGCTGCTGTGGCTCAAATTCAGGAATATCAGGATAATCGAATGACTTTTGTGCTGCAAGATCGTCATCCTCACCAAACATATCGAATATATTAAGCTGGCCCTCCATACGATGTTTGCTGTCTGATACGGCAGATTCAAATAAATATTCAAAACAAGAAAGCAGCGACGCCCTGGTTTTTCCGAATTCATCAAAACAGCCTGCCATTATAAAATGTTCTGTATGTCTCTTGTTAACCTGCGTGGTTGCCATTCTGTTGCAAAAATCTTCAAGAGATCTGAATCTTCCGTTTTCAGCGCGTTCTCTTGTAATTGCATCTACAACCTGCAGACCTATATTCTTTATACCACCGAGTCCAAAATAAATTTTGCCCTCATTTACTGTAAATTTACCATAGCCTTTGTTGATATCCGGCGGAAGCACCTGAATATCCATTTGTTTACACTCTGTAATATACTGGGCAACTTTTCCGGGGTTGTCTATATTGCTGTTCATAAGAGCGCACATATATTCAACAGGATAATACGTTTTGAGCCATGCAGTCTCGTAACCTACTACTGCATAACACGCTGCATGTGCCTTGTTGAAGGCATAGCTGGCAAAATCTGTCATCTGGTCGAAAATCTTATTGGAAATCTCTTCGCTCACACCATTTTTAAGGCCGCCCTCTACGAAATTCACGCGTTCTTTTGCCATTACATCATGCTTCTTTTTTGCCATGGCACGACGTACAAGGTCAGATTGTCCCATCGTATAACCTGCAAGGTCGCGTACTATCTGCATTACCTGTTCCTGGTAAACCATACAGCCATACGTAACGTCAAGAATCGGCTTTAATTTTGGATGGAGATATTTTACATTCTGAGGGTTCTTTTTATTTTCGATATACGTCGGTATCTGGTCCATCGGACCGGGCCTGTAGAGGGCAATTCCGGCGATAATATCTTCTAATGATGATGGTTCAAGCTCCATCATAAAACGCGTCATTCCGGCACTTTCAAGCTGAAAAATACCGGATGTCTTGCCGTCTGATATTGTTTTGAAAACTGCCGGGTCGTTCATAACCATATTATCAAAATCTACAGTTACGTTGTGTTGACTTTTCACGAGTTCAAGTGCGTCCTGAATAACAGTAAGAGTCTTCAGACCGAGAAAGTCTACCTTGAGCAAGCCGAGCTTTTCAAGTGTTGTCATCGGAAACTGCGTCACACTGCTGTCGCCCGTCTTATGAACAGGAACGTAATCTGTAACAGGATTCTTTGTAAGCACAACGCCGGCTGCATGAGTCGATACATTTCGCGGCATACCTTCAAGCTGCATTGCAGTATCAAGTAAATCACGCATAACAGCATCAGATTCATATTTTGCCTTAAGTTCGGGAATGGTCTCTATCGCACCTTGTATTGTTGATGCTTTTCCGGGCACCATAGGTACCATTTTAGCGATTGTATCTACGTCAGCATACGGAATGTCAAGTACTCTGCCAACGTCTCTTATTGAGCCTCTGGCGGCCATTGTACCGAACGTAACAATCTGTGCTACCATGTCAGCACCGTATTTGCTAATAACGTATTCGATAACTTCTTTACGTCTCTCATCACTGAAGTCAACGTCAAAGTCAGGCATGCTGATTCTTTCCGGATTCAGGAAACGCTCAAAAGCAAGATTATATTTCAATGAGTCAATATTTGTTATTTTAAGGCAATACGCAACGAGACTTCCGGCGCCTGAGCCTCTGCCCGGACCTACCGTAATTCCATGGTCTTTTGCGTATTTTATAAAGTCCCACACGATGAGATAGTACTCTGCATATCCCATTTTGATTATAACGCCAAGTTCGTATTCCAACCGCTGCATTGCAACTTCAGGAATACCTTGCGGGTATCTTACTTGCGCGCCTTCCATACACAGTTTTCTTAAATATTCAGCAGGCGTAAGACCTCCCGGAATATCAAACTGTGGCAGAACGCTTCGTCCGAATTCAATCTCAACGTTACACATGTCTGCTATTTTCACAGTATTTTCCAGTGCTTCGGGATAATCGGTGAAAAGTTCAGACATTTCCTGTGGTGATTTAAGATAAACCTGATCAGTTTCAAAACGCATTCTGTCAGTATCGGTATATTTTTTACCTGTCTGGATGCACATCAATATATCCTGCGCGCGTGCGTCTTCTTTTCTGATGAAATGCACGTCGTTTGTGGCAATCAGCGGAATACCTGTCTCTTTATGGATATTGATAAGTCCCCTGTTTACTATCATCTGCTCTTCAATATCATTGCTCTGAAGTTCAAGATAATAATTGCCTTCACCGAAAATCTCAAGAAATTCGAGTGCCGTTTTCTTTGCGCCTTCAAGGTCACCTGCGAGTATTTTCTGCGGCACATCGCCACCGATACATGCCGAAGCACAGATGATACCTTCTGAAAATTCACGTAAAAGATTCATATCGACTCTTGGCTTGTAATAATAGCCCTCTGTAAAGGCTTTAGAGACGATTTTCACCAGATTATGGTATCCTGTATTGTTTTTCGCAAGAAGCAGAAGATGCCCGTAATTGTTGTCAATTCCGGGCGCCTTATCAAAACGTGTACGTGGACTTGTATACACTTCACAGCCTAATATCGGCTTGATACCATTCTTTTTACATTCTTCGTAAAAATCAATTACGCCATACATTACACCATGGTCAGTGATGGCAAGACTGTGCATACCAAGCTCCGATGCAGCCTTTGCTATTTCTTTAATGCGGCATGCACCGTCGAGCAAACTGTATTCGGTATGAACGTGAAGATGTACAAAATCCATTATTATTCTTTGTCTTTTACTATATCAAGAATAGCTGCGGCAACTTTATCTTTAAGTTGAATTGTGTTGTTGTAGGCAGCCATTTTGCTGTCGCCTTTGCCGCCGAAGTAAATCTTTACCTTCGGCTCTGTACCTGAAGGACGAACCATAAAATATCCATTATCAAAGCTTGCGCTTACCATGTCACACTTTGGAATCTCATTGCCGTCTGCGAGCATATCTGCATAAGAAACAGGAGCAGTATCGATAATATTGCATTTTTTATCTCTCAATGTAGCCATAAGTTCTTTTGTCTTGATAAGGCCTGACTCGCCCTTGAGTACCAATGACACCTGAATCTCATGCTGGAAGCCATATTTTTCATAGATGCTGTCAAGAGCCTCAACAAGTGTCATGCCCTTTGCTTTATAGTAGCTTGCAGCTTCTGCCAGGTATACACATGCGCCGATAGCGTCTTTATCCTTGGCATAATTGCCGAATAAATAGCCACAGCTCTCTTCAAAGCCGAAAATAAACTTCTTGCCCTCGTTTTCTTCAAGATTGCTTGCAAGGTCACCGATATATCTGAAACCAACCGGCACGTCACGATACATGATACCATTTGCTTCGCACATAGCTTTTGCCACTCTTGTTGAAACGATTGATGATATTACGAGTGCATTTTCAATTGATTTTTTAGCAGATACTCTTGCTGTGATTGCTCTGTCAAGCAGGATAATACCAATCTGGTTGCCTGTCAGCATCACGTAATTGCCATCCTTATCCTTTGCAACAACACCTGCACGGTCACTGTCAGGATCTGTCGCAATCGCAATATCAGCATTCTTTTCTTTTGCCAGCGCTGTAGCAAGCTCAAGAGCTTCAGCATTTTCAGGATTTGGAACTTTTACTGTTGAAAAGTTGCCATCAGGAACCATCTGGCTGTCTACAGTATATACATTTGTGATGCCACATGCTTTAAGACACTCAGGTACCCATTTTGCGCCGCAACCATGAAGTGGTGTGTATACAACTGAAATATTCTTTGCATTTTCAAGGAATTCTTTTTTGTTTACGATTGTCTGAAGAAGTGCATTTGAAAATGCTTTTTTAATC
The DNA here is from genome assembly GCA_045546695.1 of Clostridia bacterium. Classification (GTDB taxonomy): domain Bacteria; phylum Bacillota; class Clostridia; order UBA1212; family UBA1255; genus SIG424. The sequence continues at coordinate 59,275 of JAZQDE010000015.1, forward strand.
TGATTATCAAGAATCTTAATCTTGTTGCCCTGCTTTAAGTAGTCAAAGCTGAATGTTGCAAGCTTTGAATAATCTTCAAAACCATTCATAATATCAGAGATTGCTTTGCATGCGTCAGGACCGAGCTGCGCGCCGTCACTGCCGTATACCTTGTATCCGTTGTACTGCTTCGGATTGTGGCTGGCTGTAATCATAACACCTGCTGCGCACTTGAACTTTGTAATTGAATATGAGAGCACCGGTACCGGGCAAATCTCAGGATGCATAAGTGTCTTTATCTCATAACCTGCGAAGATTGACGCTGCCTCCATTGCGAATTCTTTTGAAAAATTCCTGCTGTCATATCCGATAACAATACCTGCCTGGCGTGCCTGCGCGCCAAGATTTGAAATATATGTTGCAACTGCATGGCTTACTTTTCTGACTACGTATAAATTGATTCTGTTAGTACCGGCTCCGATTACACCTCTGATGCCGGCTGTACCAAAGTCAAGTTCTCTGTAGAATCTGTCTCTGATAGCTTCCGGATCGTTTTCTATAGCCGTGAGCTCATCCCTTGTTTTTTTATCAAAATAATAACCTGTCTTCCATTGTTTGTAAGTAGCCATTATATCCATGCAATATCTCTCCTTTTGTTTTTCTCTGATTTTTTATTATACGATATTTTCACTGTAAAATCAAACGCATATTAACGGCATCCGTATATGTTCCGTCAGGATGTTTATAATATTTTTCGCGTATGTTCAGTGTATCAAAACCTGCTTTTTTATATAGTTCTATAGCCGGTACGTTGTTTATGTCAACCTCAAGCAAAATCTCCTGCGCTGTCACGAGATTATTTTTCATCTCATCAATAAGCTTCATGCCAAGGCCTTTTTTTCTGTATTCCGGCATAACTGCAATCCTGAGAATCTCTGCAGATTCAAATAATTCTCTGTAGCTGATATAGCCTGCAGTTTCTTTTTCATCATATATGATATACACATGTGAAAAGTTATTTGAGTATTCAAACTCAAGCATTTGTATGCCCCACGCATCGTCAAAACACGTTTTTTCTATCTTTTCAATATATTCAAGTTCGTTTTTGTCTGATACTTTCTTGATTGTCATATTTCTGAATTGTATTTTTTCATGTAATTTACGCCGAGAGCTTCACCTGTGAAAAGTGTCTTATCTTCAGCATTGTTGTACAAATTCTGTGCAATCTTAGCAACGCAAAGAGCGTCCGGATATATAGAATCTTTATAATCAATACTAAAATCTTTCAGCTTTTCGTTAATAATGGCTTTGTTTGCATCCGTTACTCCGTCTCCGGTGAAAAGAAGGCGGCTGTTTTCCGGAAATTCTGCCAGGATATGGTCGCAAAGTTCGTCTGTTGATAATGCTGTATGTGTGAAAATAAGCTCCCCGTTTTTGTAGCAAGCGGCATATACGCGTGTGTTTCTTGCATCAATAAGAGGAATCACAATAGCGTCGTTGTTATCGGTACATGCAAATGCGAGCGCATCTAACGTATTTACTCCGACGAGCGGAATATCTGATACGTAAGCAAATGTTTTTGCAGTAACAACACCGATACGAAGCCCTGTATAAGAGCCGGGGCCGTTTGTAACTGCAATCATGTCAACGTCTTCGATCGTAGCGCCTGTTTCTGTAAATGATTTGTCTATAAGGGGCATAAGCTTTACAGAATGTGTTTTATTGTCACATTCTGTAAACTCTGACAATAAAGAATCACCTGAAACAAGGCCGCATGATGTGGTCTTGCACGAGGTATCTATTGTCATTATCAGGAATTTATCTTTGAACAATTATAAGTCAACTCCGTCAATATTAATTACTCGCCTGGTCGGGCTGATGTCGTCACATCTGTGAATATTCACCCTGATTATTCTGGATGAATATATATCATGAAGCTCCGGAATATTCTCGCTCCATTCTATAACACTTATTGCATCCTGATCCATGTATTCGTCAAAACCAATATTTTCCAGGTCATCAAACGTTTCCAAACGATATAAATCAAAATGCAAAAGCAGAATGCTGTCTGATCTATACTCATTGACAATTGTAAAAGTTGGGCTGGTGATTACATCACCAATGCCCAACGCTTTTGCAATGCCTTTTGTGAAATGCGTCTTACCTGCGCCAAGATTACCATCGAGGCATATGATATCGCCGCTTTTCACGGATAAACCAAGCATCCTGCCATATTCTTCTGTCTGTAATTCAGAGTCAGAAACAAATTGCATATGCAATTATCTCTTGCTGAACTGAGGAGCACGTCTGGCTTTTTTGAGACCGTATTTCTTTCTTTCTTTCATTCTCTGGTCTCTTGTGAGGTAGCCTGCCTGCTTTAATGCAGGACGGAGTGTCTCATCATATTCAATAAGTGCACGTGCGATACCATGTCTGATAGCGCCTGCCTGACCTGTGAATCCGCCACCTGATACATTGCAGATAACGTCAAACTTAGCTTCTGTGTTTGTAGCAGCAAAAGGCTGGTTTACAATAATCTTTAATGTCTCTAATCCAAAATATTCATCGATAGATCTGTCATTGATTGTAACAACGCCAGTACCTGCCATGATTCTTACTCTTGCAACTGACTTCTTTCTACGTCCTGTGCCGATATACTGTTCTGCCATAATCTGTACCTCCGGTCAATCAAAACTCATATACTTCAGGCTTCTGAGCTTGGTTAACGTGCTCGCTACCTGCGTATACTTTAAGTTTCTTAAACATTGCATCACCCAAAGCATTCTTTGGAAGCATGCCTCTAACTGCTGCTTCTACAGGATATGTGGGATGCTTTACAAGCATGTTCTTGTAATTAACTTCTTTAAGTCCACCCGGATAACCTGTGTGATGACGATATAATTTCTTATTGTATTTATTGCCTGTAAGTGCAACTTCTGCAGCATTAATAACAATTACGAAATCACCTGTGTCAAGGTTAGGTGTATATGTGGGCTTTCTCTTGCCCATAAGAAGCATAGCAACTTCTGTTGAAAGTCTGCCAAGTGTCTTACCTTTAGCATCGATTATATACCATTTTTTGTTTGAAGGATTGATTGCTTCACCGTTTGGTACATATGTTTTCATATAAAAACCTCCGTAATTAATTCTTGTCGCCTTTTTGACGACTGGCGTATTGTAACGCATCAAAAGTGTTATGTCAACATCAAATTGCCGTATTTTAAGAATATATCACTCGTACGCTTTATTTCTCTCGTTTTTTCTCTTTTTCTCTCAATTTCTCGCATTTCATTTCACTTTTTTTGTCATGATTTGTTATTGGCCATGTTTTTACAGCACATTGAATAATTATCTGTTTATGGTATAATATTTGCCAATAAATAACATATGTACAGGAGGAATTGTTGTTATGTATAGAATTGGTATTGACATAGGCGGCACAAATCTTGCTTACGGTCTTGTAAGTGAAGACGGCACGCTTATTAAAAAGGTATCATATCCCGTTGATTCTACAATGGATGACGTTTCAATTGCAAAATGTATGGCTGAAACAGCTGTAAGCTTTATTGCTGAGTGTGGCATTTCACAGGAGGATGTTATTTCAATCGGACTTGGTGTTCCGGGTGTTTGCGACGATGCAAAAGGCGTAATTGTTTACACTGTAAATATGCCCTTCCGCAAGACAAATATTGGTAAGATTTTCAAGGAATATACTTCTATTCCGATCCATATGGCAAATGATGCAAATTGTGCTGCACTCGGTGAGGCTTTGTGCGGCGGCGCAAAAGGACACAAGACTTCTGTTACGATTACTTTAGGTACAGGCGTCGGCGGCGGTATTATTATTGATGGCAAAATTTATGTTGGTGGCAATGGTGCTGCCGGCGAGCTCGGACATATGGTAATCCGTGCCAAGGGTGAAAAGTGTTCTTGCGGCAGACGCGGATGTATTGAGGCATATGCTTCTGCAACAGGTATTATCAGAGATACTAAAAAAATGGCTGAAAAGCATCCTGAATCTATTATCAACCAGTTGGTTGACGGAGACCTTTCAAAGGTTTCAGGCAAGACTGCTTTTGATGCTATGCGTGCCGGAGATAAATGGGGTAAAAAAGTTGTTGATGACTATATTAAATATCTTGGCGAAGGCGTTATCAACTATATCAATATTTTCCAGCCTGACATTATTCTTCTCGGCGGCGGTATTTCTAAAGAAGGAGATACTTTGCTCAAACCGCTTCGCAGATACGTATTCAGATATGCTTATGGAAGCAAATTCTTAAAGCGTGCGAAGATTGAGTGTGCTACACTCGGAAATGATGCAGGTATTGTCGGAGCAGCAATGCTGTAAAAAACAATCGGCGTTCAAAATAATGAACGCCGAAACAATTAATTAAAAAGTACATTTTTTTGATACTGTTAAGAATACTTAACAGTATTTTTTTAGTTGAAATGTCTGATCTTATATACACCTACAAAAGATGCAAGAATCAGAATTGAGAGAACCGTGAACATACCGGGGCAACAATCACTTGTGTCTGTATCGTCAATAACAGGCATTTCAACTTCAAAAACAACATCAACATAATGTATGTCACTATCTGTCGGGGGATCAATATATATCCAACCTATGGGATACAATATTTGTTTCTGGAATTGAACGCGAAGTGTGTATGTACCACCTGCCAGAGCAGATGTGTCAATCTGACCTGCGTTTTCAGCAATCAAGCCATTAATGTTTGTGTCAAGTATTTCCCATGAAATGGCAGACCATTTTATATCGCCTTCGTTATTGAACGCCTGGGAGCTTTCTTCTGAATATGTTGTAAAAGAGATAATTGAATCTCTGTCATAACAAATTGTGCTGTCGATCCCTGTAACAGTATTTTCATCGGCGCTACCTTCCCAGTATGATGCTACAAGAAAAGCAGAATACTCTTCACCGGCTTCATCAATCAGTATAACATTGCCGTTTTTCATAAATGAAGCCGACCACGCACCAAGGAAAATCATATCTTCTCCGGCATAAATACGCACGTCGCCATCGTAGATAATACCATCACTTACATAACAGAATTTATCATAATCCGGAACAGAAAAACAGTATGCGATATTTTCAAAAGAAGCACTTCCGTAATTTACAATAATTGCTTCGCTGCCGGACTCAATATATACAGCGCCACCACTGAAAAACAAAGAAGCTGTCTCCTGTGCTATAATGCCGCGACCGGAGGAAGAAATAAGTTGCGTATTACAGTCTACAAAACTAATCTCACCGCGGAAAACTTTAATCGCATTGCCCTCAGTAGTAATCTTGATGGTAGATGATATCGCCTGAAGTCCGTATTCAGTAGACATCGTGACAAAGTCTTCGTCGTAAGAGCAGACAATTCCCTCCAGACCTGTAATATCAATCTGAGAATCTGTAAAATTAACAAGACCATTATTTACTGCAACAGCAAGCTCTTTTCCATATATACTAACTTTACAACCCGAAATATCAAGAGAGCCTTCTTCGGCAATTGCTATAGCATAATGATTCGAAACAAAATTGAGATACGAATTTTCACCTTCACCTGTAATAGTAATGTTTCCGTTATCCGTGTACAAACCATACTCGGATTTAGAGTAAATAGACAAATTCGAATTATCTTTAATAATTATATTTATATCGCCTTCTGAAAAAATGGCATCTTTCCATGTGTCAAGTACAACGCGACCTTCGATAACAATGGTGGATTTTTCCGGCAAAGAAATTGCTGTGTCATAAAACACCTTTGCATCAAGACCATCTTTAAGTGTCAAAGTTTTAGTCTCTGCATCCCATGCCCACAAATCATTTTCACCGGGAAGCGGAACTTCTTCATCTCTGAAATCAGGAAAAACTGTCTCTGTAGATACATCATAAGCATATATCACACATTCTGCAAACATGTCAGCATAATTGCAGAACAGCAGATAGTATTCACCCGGATCATTAAAATCGACAACGGGAGCATACCAGTATATCTCATAGCAACTCTGAACATGCTCGTACCCTGAGGGCGAATCAGGATTTGCTTTAAAAACATGAAGCATGCATTCCGTATCAAGCATTTCAGTCATTGATGATGTAATTGAATACATATTTATAGCAATACCCATAGGAGCATCAACATTCAATTTATATACGCTACCGCAGTACTTGCCCATTTCAGGGATATCGTAATAGCCGGACGCAATGCCATCAACGTTAATTTTGTCATAAAAAGGTAATGAGGTCATCTCGTATACTTCACTCTCAGGCGGAATGACCACTTCATCATTAGTATCTTCAGCAAATATTTGGAATGGAACAGAAACACATAATAACGCAGTTGCGAGTATCAATATTAAAAAGCGTTTCATACAAACATTGCCCTCCTTGATAGTATATTGTATTGATTATAGCACATTTTTAATTGATGTTAAGAGTTCAAATAATAAGAATATATTAATATTCCACAGACCATAGATAAAGTCCCTGCGCAGGTGCGGTCATACCGGCTTGTCTCCTGTCACACGACTCTAATATATATGACAGGTCGCCGGGATTTATGCGTTTTTTTATTATATCAACAACAGTACCCGTTATAATGCGTACCATGTTGTACAAGAAGCCATTGCCGCTCACTTCAAGACAATACATCCGGATATCATTCATCTGCTCATGCGTGATATTTATATTATAAATTGTCCTGACTGTCGTCTTTGATAAGCCGCCCATTGCTCTGAATGATGAAAAATCGTGCTCGCCACAGAGAACTTTAAGTGAATTATTAAGGTCTGCCAGATTTTCACCTGTACATAAATAATCACTTCCGATATACCATGCATTTTTATTAATAAGAGGCTTTGAATGCGGTGCAGAATAAAAATAATATCTGTACGTTTTGCCTGTGGCACTATATGTTGCGTGAAAATCATCAGGTACAATGGATGCACTCTTGCAGACTATATCATCGGGCAGAAAAGAATTAAGCGCAGCAGGATATTTTTCTACAGGAATTGAAGACGTATCAGTAAAATTCAGAACGTACTCAGCAGCATGCACACCGCTGTCAGTGCGGCTGCAACCGATCAGTTCTACCCTGCTGCCGGTAAGTCCGGAAATTGCATCAGAAACGGCACCCTGAACTGTAGCGGAATGTTTCTGGTAGAGCCATCCGCAATAGTTTGTACCATCAAACTGTATAGAAAGCCTGATATTCCGGGGTTCGTTCATTTTTTCTTTTTCTTTCTGGGTTTTCTTGTGGAATAACCATAGTTGCCTTTTGATGAGTCCTTGCCGTGCTTTTTATCGTATCTGTCTGTTGAAACTGTAACAAACAGCCAGGACAGCATAAGGCCAATTACTGAAAACAGGTAATTTATGGTATTTATAAGAAGTACGCTCATCTGAAGCTCGTCTGTAGTATGGCCTTCAACAGTTGACTGCTGAATGTAACTTGTAAATCCTACTTCTTTGATGTTATATGCGTACATTTCAATAGTATTTGAAAAGATATTGCCTTCTGCCTTCTGGATAGATGGTTCAAGCAACATAAAATCAATGAAAGTGACAATGATTGTCGCAAGCAGAGCTGAAAGGAGCATTATAAATATGTGGCGTTTTTTCTTTGCCTCACCTTCTACAAAGTAAATATAGATAGCATATGCACCCATGCCGCAAAGGAAGAAAGATATCGCGCTGCGGACAAAAAAATAATGTATTGCAATTGTGAGTGCTGCTCCGACAAGTGCGCCAATAAAAGAAAAAATGAACGCACGCAGATACGTGTGTTCTGATGTTTTTTTCTTTTTACTAAGATCCTGATTCAGCTTCGTTGGATCAACCATAACAAGCCTCCGTAATATATATTATCTTATTCATTATGACACTCTTTGAAAATACTGTCAATTTTTTCCATGACTTCTTCCTGCGAAGAGTCTGTCGACAGTATAATCTCGCTTATAATAGCGTTGCGGGAGTTTGAATAAAGCTTCTTTTCTCCTGTAGACAAGCTCTTTTTCTTATCTCTGATACGCAAATACTTGTAAACTTCTGCTACCTGAAGAATGTCACCGCTGCGCAGTTTGTCAAGATTCTCTTTATGGCGACGATTCCAGTTAATGTCCTGCGACTCCAATGGTTTTTTGAGCTGCTCATACAGCTTCTCTGTCTCCTCAGGTCTCATAACAGGCCTTATTCCGATATTCTGTGCAGTATCCACGGGAATATCAAGTTTAAGTTTTGTAAAAGGCAGAGCAATAGTATAATACTTCTTAACTTCTCCTAAAACCTCAATGTCAACTATGTCTTGTATAACACCGGCTCCGTGAAAAGGATGTACTATTTTATCTCCTATTAAAAACATTATTTTTATCTCCCAAAAATTAAAATTACAGCAAAAACGCTGTACTTATTTACTCGTTTATTATATACTAATGAGGTTCAAAATTCAAGTTCAAAAATCCTTGGAGGTACATTATGGATATCAAAAATCTTGCTGAAAGTTTTGTTAAACTCTATGGCAATTCATCTGAAAAGATCAGATTTTTTACTGCTCCCGGCAGAGTAAATCTTATCGGAGAACATATTGATTATTGTGGTGGTTACGTTTTCCCTGCTGCCCTTACATTGGCTACAACTGTTGCTGTAAGATTAAACGGCACAGATAAGATTAACATGGCCGCAACTGATTTAGATGGCATTTTCACATGTGATTTAAACGATATTGAAGCTGCCCGCGACCTTAAATGGGGCAATTACCAGGCAGGTATGGTAAAGGAGCTTAAGGCTCTTGGCTATAAGTTTTCCGGTATGGACATGCTTTTCACAGGCACTCTCCCCTTCGGTTCTGGCCTGTCTTCTTCAGCTTCTATAGAAATGGCTACAGGTATTGCTCTTTGCACAATGGCAGACAATGCAGCTGATATTTCTACAAGCAACGTTCAGATTGCAATTGCCGGCAAAGCGTGTGAAAATAATTTCTGCGGCGTAAATTGCGGTATTATGGATCAGTTTGCTTCTGCAATGGGTAAAAAGAATCACGCGATGCTTCTCAATTGTGCTGAGATCACACATGAATACGTTCCGCTAGATATGGGCGAATACGTACTTGTTCTTGCCAATACTTGTAAAAAACATTCACTTGGTGCTTCTAAGTATAACGAAAGACGCGCAGAGGTCGCAAAGGGTCTTGACCTTATGAACAAACTTTGTGGCGATACACGTGAAAATCTTTGTGAGTACACAGCAAGTGACCTTGAGGCTGTCAAAGCCGGCTTTGATGATAAGGTTATTTACAATCGCGTTTACCATGTTATTACAGAAAACCAGCGCGTTAAAGACGCTGTTGAAGTTCTTAAAAAAGGCGACCTCGTTACATTCGGCAAGATTCTTTGCGCCGCAAACGATTCTATCCGCTACAATTATGAGGTTACAGGAGACGAACTTGACGCTATGTTTGACGCGGCTGCTACACAGTTTGAGGGCGGAAACGTTCTTGGTTCTAGAATGACAGGTGCCGGCTTTGGTGGTTGCACAGTAAATATTGTTAAAGAAAGCTACGTTGAGGAGTTTATCGCTACTACAGGTAAACTTTATACTGAAAAGACAGGTATTACGCCTGAGTTCTATGTTTGCAGCATCGGCGATGGAGCAAGAGAGATTGTAGGCTGAGACGAAACGATTTCTTCTTAACATAAAAAGAAGTTGGTCAGACTCATCAATATCTGACCAACTATTTTTATAATTCAAACTGCTAAAAAACATCTGTGTATTTATCAAAATGTCAGTTCTCTGATATTACTGATATATTTTATATCTATCCCCTCAAGTGCTTTACTGTTTTTACCAAAAGCAGTATCTACGGCATCTTTGTTGCCGGATGGCACAACTATCGTCTTGAAATTAAGACGAACAGATTCATTGATACGTTTTTCGATGTTTGAAACAGCACGCACCTCACCGGTAAGGCCAATTTCACCAAAGAAAATATAGTCATGAGGAATCACTTTGTTTGTATATGATGAGATAATGGCGGCAGCAAGGCCAAGGTCTGCTGCCGGCTCGTAGATTTTAATACCGCCGATAACATTTACAAAAGCGTCTGCATCATACATCTTAAAGCCGGCGCGCTTTTCAAGGACAGCGAGCAACAAAGATACGCGGTTATAGTCGAATCCGGTAGACATTCTGCGTGGATTTGTAAGGTTAGAATTTGATATAAGTGCCTGAATCTCGACAAGCATCGGACGCGAGCCTTCCATCGTACACACAACGGCAGTACCTGGAGTATCAAGAGGTCTGCCGGTCAGCATTGCTTGTGACGGATTTTCAACCTGAACAAGGCCGACGTCGCGCATCTCAAACACGCCAATCTCCCTGGTTGAACCAAAACGGTTTTTCACACAACGCAGTATGCGGAAACTCATGTGGCGTTCGCCTTCAAAATACAATACAGTATCTACCATATGTTCAAGCACACGCGGGCCGGCGATACCGCCGTCTTTTGTAACGTGACCGACGATAAAAACAGTAATTTTGTGTTGTTTCGATATTCTCATCAAGGTCGCTGTAATTTCCCTGATCTGCGTAACGCTGCCGGGCACAGAATCTATCTCACTGTCATACAGAGTCTGGACAGAATCAATAATAATATATGACGGTTTGATATCTTCAACCTGCGTAAGAATGTCAGAAATTGACGTTTCGGAATATATAAATAGATTATCGCCAGTAACGTTCAGGCGCTGGGCACGCATTTTAATCTGTGATTCAGATTCCTCACCTGACACATACAAGACCTTCTGTGTTTCGGAAACGTGACCTGAGAGCATCAGCATCAGTGTCGATTTACCTATGCCGGGATCGCCGGCAATAAGTACAAGTGAGCCGGGCACGATACCGCCTCCAAGGACGCGGTCAAATTCATTATAGCCTGTCTTCATACGTGCATTTGATATAGATTCAATATCATTAATCTTTTGCGCTTTTTTCATATCAAACGGCGATTTATCGGTGAAAATATCTTTCGTCTTTTCATTCGTAATTTTCTTTTCAACAAAAGTGTTCCACTCCTGACATGCAGGACATTTACCCATATATCCGCCGGATTCATAACCACATTCTTTACAGAAAAAAACAGTCTTAACCTTTGCCATAAACTACCTCTTATTCTGTCTTGATTTAACAGCCTTCACAACAATATTTCCATCCTTGAGAGCAACGTTGATTCTGTTTGTATTTTCACTGAGAACACAATCTGCAATCTTGTCTTCGATCTCATTCTGTATAATTCTCTTAAGCGGACGGGCACCGTAAATCGGATCGTATCCTTTTTCTGCAACGTACGCGCCGACATCCTTTGCAATTTTAATCTCAAGACCGCTGTCTTTGGAGCGTTTTACAAGATTTGAGAGCATAAGATCTGCAATACGGCAAATCTCTTCTTTGTTTAGCGCTGTGAAAATAAGGATGTTGTCTACCCTGTTTATAAACTCCGGTCTGAACGACTTTTTAAGCTCCTCTTTAATGGCTTTTTCCATGTGTTCATGCTTCTGCGCATCTGTAGATGGGCTGCCAAATCCAAGCAATTTCGGTGTCGTTATACTATTGGCACCGATGTTCGAAGTCATGATTATAATTGTGTTTTTGAAGTCAACTGTGCGTCCCTTTGTATCGGTCAGCTGGCCGTCTTCCAGAATCTGGAGAAGAATGTTGAAAATATCGGGATGCGCTTTTTCAACTTCATCGAATAACACGACTGAATACGGCTTGTTTCTGACAATATCTGTAAGCTGTGTGGATTCGCCGAAGCCAACGTATCCGGGTGGTGAACCGATAAGCCTTGAGACGCTGTGTTTTTCCATATATTCGGACATATCAATGCGGATAAGCGCCTTCTCATCGCCAAATAATGCCTCTGCCAGAGCTTTGCTGACCTCAGTCTTGCCGACGCCTGTTGGCCCTAAAAACATAAATGAACCAACGGGTTTTTTGGGCTCTTTGATACCAGTGCGGCCTCTTTTTATGGCCTTTACGACGGTAGATATGGCTTCGTTCTGCCCGATAACACGCTTGTGAATTGTGTCTTCCAGTTTAAGAAGCTTCTTTTGTTCATCTTCTGTAAGTCTGGCAACAGGTATACCTGTTTTTACCGAAACACATTCAGCGATATTTTCGGCAGTAATTGGTTTGCTCGTTTTGTTAACAGTCAGACTGCTTTGTAATGTATTAAACTGTTTCGTTTCCGCTTCGTATTCCTTGTTCAATTTTGCAGCAAGGATAAAGTCTGAATTTAACATTGCCTCTTCACGGCGTTTTTTTAAATCTGCAATATTCCGGGCGCAGGCGTCTTTCTTTTCATGAGCCTTGCTCTCGTCGCCCATGACCTGCAATAAAGCCGCTGCTTCATCAATAAGGTCGATTGCCTTATCCGGCAAGAAACGGTCTGTAATGTACCTTTTAGCGAGATATACGGCATATTCAAGCACATTATCTTCGTATTTAACGTTATGATGCTGCTCGTAAAGATGTCTGATGCCCTTAAGAATCAGAAGTGTCTGTGCCTCGGTAGGCTCTTCAACAGTAATCATCTCAAATCGTCTTTCAAGAGCGCTGTCTTTTTCCAGATATTTCCTGTATTCCTTCGTCGTTGTTGAGCCGATAAGGCGTATCTCGCCACGAGCAAGTGCCGGTTTTAGTATGCCTGCCGCATCGAGACTGCCTTCTGATGAACCTGCTCCGATTATTGTATGGATCTCATCGATGAAAAGTATCACTTCGGGATTTGCAGTTGCTTCGTTTATAACGTGTTTAAGGCGTTCTTCAAATTCACCGCGATATTTTGCGCCCGCGAGCATAGCCGACAAGTCAAGACGGATAATACGCTTGTTTTTCATAATATCCGGAACTTTTCCGGCTGCGATGTTTTGTGCAAGTCCTTCTACGATTGCTGTCTTGCCTACACCGGGCTCGCCGACAAGGCACGGATTATTCTTCGTTTTTCTACAAAGAATCTGCATAACACGTGTAATTTCCTGCTCGCGGCACAACACAGGAATCTCTTTCTTTTCAGCCGCAAGAGCACGCGCTGCGGCTGTCATATCTTTTCCATAAGTTACAAGTGCCGGCTGTGTATTTTGTACAGGCTGTCCTTCTGCACGGTTCTGCTGAGAAGCCGCATGGTCATACGATGCGTGATTGTGAACTTCATGAGCCAGTTCTTCAAGACTACTTTTTCCTTTTGTTGACAATTTTCTGAGGAAGTCGTCGCCCTGCAGATATTTGACTATGTCAAGAAACATTGCCTGCAGATCAACACCAAGTTCAAGCATAATTCTTATCGCTACGCAGTCAATTTCTTTAAATATTGAATATAATAAAATATCAGTGCCGACTTTTTCATGGTGAAACAGCTTTGCGCTCTCAGTAGCCCTGGAGGCAACGCGTTTTGCGGAGAGTGAAAAGTCAATATTGTAGTTTATGTCTGTCTCGTCAGGTAATTTATAATCGTCGATATTATCAATTCTGGTCTGATGAAGAACTTCATTTCTGAACATCTGGAAATCGATGTTCTGCGTCATTATGATGTTGTAGGCAATGCATTCTCTGCAAAAAAGCATTGCAAGTATGATGTGTTCCGTGCCAACGTCATCACTACCCATCAGCATCGCCTGCGTGAAACTGTTTTCAAGAACTTTTTCAGCTTCTTTTGTCAGCGGAACGTCGTGATTTGTATATATTTTCTGTAAATAGGATCCCATATTTTCCCCCTAAAATAATTAAGCAAATATCATCAGTTCAAGAGCTCTTGTGTCTTTTATAAAGCCGTTTTTGACAGCTTCATCAAGCTCGCAGCATCGTTTTATTTTGTCAGATAATTCTTCAAATGAATATCCTTTTGATTGCCTTATAAGCTTCTGTACAACAAATGACATATTCGGTGCTATGCCAAGATTTGCCATTATCTCCTGATTTGTAAGTTTGTTTTCTGAATAAAGCTTGACATCATACATCATCATCCAGTTTCTGGGTATCATGACAAGCATCATTGAAATGTTCTGTTTATCTTCGGAAAGTGAATTCATAAGTGACAGTGCGCTCTCCATCTTGCGGTCAGCCAGTGCATCGTTCAGATCGAAAATCCTGGCATTTACTGTCAGCGTGCATATTTTTTTCACATGGTCGACTGTTATATCTCCACCCGGACCAACGTACAGGCAAAGCTTTTCGAGTTCTCTCAGGACGTTCTGCATGTCGTCAATTGTGTTCGACAGTAAAAAAACAGCCGCCGCAGTCTGTATCGTCGCGCCCTGTGATTTTACGAAGCTGGTGATAATCTTGAGCTTTTCTGGCTGCTCCATTTTTTCACACGAAACAGTCTCGCCAAGACTGACTGCCAGTTTTGCAAGCTTTTTTCGTTTATCGAATTCGTTTTCCTTAAAAATCAATGTAAAGTTCTCATCTTCTGCAAGCTGTGTAAGGTATCCGCAAAGACTTTCTTCGCGCTCCTGGGCAATTGCCTTTGATGAAAAGAGGCCTGTATTTGTAAAAATAAGTACCTTTTCTTCACCGAAAAGTGATGGCTGTGCCATGTCGGCAAGTACTTCGAGCATGTCGTCAGAGGCTGTAAACTGATACACATTCATCTTGTCGCACTTGAATTTTTTGGCAATTCGTCTTGCGTTGAGATCCTTAAGATAGTCATTTGAGCCATAATATACAAATAATCTTTTCTGAACCTCTTGCGGCATGTGTATCCCCCTCATTAATTATTCATTTTAACAGTATACCACAAATGATTGTGATATGCACCTCATTTTACTCTGACACGGTGTGGAACTGACCTTGCAGCGCCTTCTTGTGTCACTGCTATCGCGGAGGCCGTCGCAGCTGCCTTCAGTGCGTCTTTAACAGATTCTCCGTTCATTATACTTGCAAAGAAATATCCTGTGAATGTGTCACCTGCGCCGGTTGTGTCCACAGCCGGACCGAATGATTCTGCCGGTACGTATATTTCATCGCCTCCGATGTATGCAATCGCGCCGTCCGTACCTAATGTCTTTATTATTTTTGCGTTCGGGAATACTTTTTTGAGGCTTTCTGTATCCGGAGCGAATGCTTCTGCTTCGCCGCAGTTCAGTATTACCCAGTCGAGCTTTGCGATTGCTTTGCTTTTCACAAGTTTATCTGTTATCGGCGACGGATTCAGAATGATTATCATGCCTTTCTGATGTGCTTTTTCAATTATATAATCTATGTTTGATATTTCATTCTGAAGCAGCAAATAGTCTCCTTGTGAAAAGTTTCCGAGGACTGCATCTATTTCTTTTTCATTGATTGTGGCGTTTGATCCGCCGAAAATTATTATGCAATTTTCACCGGACGGAGCCACCTGAATTATTGCGTGTCCCGTTGCTGCCAAATCGTCTGTCATTACGAAAGAAACGTTTACGTCGTTGTCTTGTAGGAAGTTTTTGAGCATGGTGCCGTCTTTGCCGATTTTGCCTCCGTGGTAAACGTTTGCGCCGGCTTTTGAAAGTGCTACTGACTGATTGAGACCTTTACCTCCGACGTGAAGTGCATATTGACTCGCTGCGATTGTCTGCCCTGCCTTTACAAAATCTTCTACCTGATATACGTGATCAATGTTGAGTGATCCGAAATTCAGTATTTTGGGTTCTTTTTTTCCTGCATTCAGTAAGTATTTTGAAAACTCACGTCCAATCGCCTGTGGCTCACAGTTCAGTTCCATGTAATATGAATTGCCATTTTCTGTAAGGACAAATTCTGTTGCATCGTCCATATTTTTATCAAGAACAACCTTGCCGGGCCCTGATAATCTGTAAAAATCTCCTTCGCCTTCGAATGCAAATTGTACCGCTGTCAGGTCGTAGCTTTTATTCATATAAGGATTCATTTTTCTGAATTCTGTATACAATTTGTATGATATAGCAACCGGGTTACTGTCCGCGTCTTCCGGCATGTTTTCCGGGCTGAATCCGGAGTCAATGCTGTATCCGACTTCAAATCCGCTGTAAATTACAGGCACCGGCATTTTTTCAAGAAATGTACATGCCGCGTTTGCGTCGCAAATGATGTTGTATTCGCGTTGTTTGTTTTCTGTCGCACCGGCCATTGATATCGTTGCATAAACTTTTTTAGCAACCAGTTCGACGCCGTTCATGTCGCTGATGTCGTCCGGTGTGCTTGTGAGCAGCTGCGCAACTGTATTAAGAGGTCCGATTGTTACAAGTATTACGCTGTTGTCTTCTGCCCCGGCAAGCAACCTTCTATACAGCCTTGTTGACTCTTCAGGCTTTTTATTGCCAACAGGTTCGTATTGTGAGTTAAAATGTTCTGAAATATATTTATTATATGCCATTGCGTCGTCGTTGTACAAAAAGCCCGGCTCTGTATACATGCCTATCGGAACGTCTTTGTTCCCGCAAAATGTGCTGACAACGTCGATTGCTCCTGTGCCGTATGGATTTGACGTGCAGTTGATAATACCAAGTACCTGTATGTCATATTTTTGTGCAAGTCTGTGCAGAACGACAAGTGCGCCTACGTCGTCACAATCCGGCCCGATGTCCGTATCAACGATGATGCTTCTTTTCACTTTCTTTAATGGTTCAAATTCAAATTTTTTCATAGCAGATGACCTCATTTTTGTTGCTGATAGCAGTATACATAAATCTGTGCGTTGTTGCAAGATAGCAATACTTTTTCACAATTGCGCAACACCCCTTCGCCCACGTCTCTTCCACATCAGCGCCACCACGATAATCAAGCCTACATATATGCCGAGCACAACCGCAACATTTTCAATACATATGTTCATCGCACCAAACGGTGGCGGAGCATTCGAGGCCCCCCGGGCGAGCAGGCTCAGTGCTTTTGTAAAAAAGGCGCATAAATACCCACAAACGTTCAAACCGAAAAATCCACACAGATAGCCGCAGATACATATCCCACCCGAAAAGAATCCAGCAACAGAATTTATAAAAATGCCAACGAGAGATATTTTTCCAAAATAATACATCAGCAGTGGCACAAGGCCGATATTAACTGCAATTCCCGTCCTGAGCGACGATATATATTTACCATTTATTGGGAGCAAGGGCTCAACATAGCATATAGACAGCACCGAGGCATAACTCAATAAAAAACCCACGGAATATATAACAAACGGATTATGTATCATTTGCACGATAGCCGCAAAATAAATTCCGTTCGAAAGCAGTGCGGGTCGGTCAAAGATCTTGCCGGATTGCGCATAAAGAAACATCAAAACAGCCCTGACAACGCTGTGCGAAAAATCTGTCAGAAACATAAAGAAAACAGCGGCGATAATCTTGAATACACTTCTGGCTTTGTATCCCATAAAACGATTGCGCGACAAAAGAGCAACCGGCTTCATCATCATAGCAACGTGCATACCGGACACAGCCGTAACATGTAAAATACCGGCATCACTGAAGTCGTCTTTGACATTATCTTCCATCATACAATCCGACCCCGTCATCACTGCAAAGGCAACCCCGGCATACTTACTACCCATTATTTCAACAAGGCTGGTGCGAATATCATATCTGAGGCCGGCAAAAAATCTCATTACAAAAGCCCCGCCACTACCGCTGCTTCCATTTTCTGTAAACTCAATATCGTCCCACGTAGCATACGCACTGAAGCCAACACCCCTTGACATAAGATAACGTCCATAATCATTATCCTTAACGGGCCGTATCTTACATTTTATAACAGCAAATTCCGCACACTCAGCCCTTTTAATAGTCTCATTATCACAACTGCCAAAAACTGTCAGCAGCACCTTTTCACCGGAAGAAGCGACGAAAATATAATCACCGGATTTATTCCACGTCGCTTTATATATGTATCCATTATCCGGCACCGTCGCGTCGGGCGAAAAGTCAGCCCGGGCGCACCTGATAATGGAAAAAACAATTGTTATCACAAATAATATCAAAAATCCATGTCTTTTAATAATCACTTTTTACTTTTTGGTTTTGAAACGATTGAGGCCACCAGTCCGAAAAAGACCGCCATAACGATACCGGTAGCAACGTCTGCAAGACCGCCTGTGAAAATCCCCCTGAAGCCGTATTCATCAACACTGCTGAGCACACCTTTACAAAGCGAATATCCAAATCCTGTCAGCGGAATCCTCGCACCGAAATCAGCAAAATCAACCAGATAATCGTACAAACCAATTGCTGTAAGAAATACGCCACAAACCACAAAGAGAACAAGAATCCTTGCGGAAGTCATTTTTGTTTTATCTATCAGAATCTGTGCAACGACACAAATCAGACCGCCAACCACAAACGCGCACAGATATTGTA
Organism: Clostridia bacterium; assembly: GCA_045546695.1. Taxonomy (GTDB): domain Bacteria; phylum Bacillota; class Clostridia; order UBA1212; family UBA1255; genus SIG424. Next base: position 77,626 of record JAZQDE010000015.1, read on the forward strand.
CAAAATAATCCATTTTATTCTCACCTTCTTAAATCTCAACAGACAAAGCATGCGCAATACCAAGCAGGTCCTCATTTTGTTTCACCATCACAGGGCTTATCAAGGCGCCGGTTGCGACAAACAAGAGTCTTCGTATCTTAAGCGACTTCATCATTTCATAAATGTATGCGGTGAAAACTGCTGCTGCGCAGCCGCAACCGCTGCCACCCGACTTTGTATTCTGTCTTTCACAATCAAAAATCATCTTGCCACAATCATTGTGACGACCGGAAATATCAATTCCGTGCAGCTTGAGTATGTCAATAAGAAGAGCACTTCCTGTATTTCCCAGATCACCTGTGAGAATCAGATCATAATAATCAACTGCCCGCTTCAGATCTGCAAAATGACTCAGAATCGTAGATGCACAGGCAGGAGCCATCACTGCACCCATGTTATTTACGTCATTAATCTTATAATTCTCAATCTTCCCGACAGTAACAGCCTCAATAAAAGGCTTCGAATCCTGATCAGAACCGCTTTTCACAGACGATAAATACGTAGCACCGGAAGCAGTCACAGTCCATTGCGACGTTGGTGTACGCTGGCCGCCCAGTTCCATCGGAAAACGATATTGTTTCTCAGCCGAACAGAAGTTGCTCGATGTAATTGTGATTGCATCTGACATGCCACCGCCATCAATGCACAACGATGCACAGAGCATCGATTCTACCATCGTTGAGCAGGCACCATATACACCAAGAAATGGAATTCCCGAATGTTTAAGTCCGATAGCTGTTGCCATACATTGGTTAAGCAAGTCGCCGCCAAAGACACAATCTATATCTTCTGAAGAGAGATTTATCTTTCTCAGCAATTTATTAAACGTTTCTTCAACATAATGCGCCTCGCCTTTTTCCCATGTATCTTCAGAATAATCTTCCCTTTCCGACTGGTCGAAATAGTCGCCGAGTGGCCCGTCCTTTTCACGCGGACCGACAATACAAGCCGTCTCATTAATATATATTTTCTTATCAAGCAAATATGATTGATTTCCTTTTTTTACCGCCATAAAATTCAACCTCTTTATATTTTCACAAGATAATATATAAGTCCGACCAGCACGCTTGATGCTGTCCCATAGACAAGCACCGGCCCTGCGACCTGAAACATCTGCGCGCCTACACCGAGTATCAGTCCTTCGCTGCGATATTCCATCGCCGGCGATACTACGGAATTGGCAAAACCTGTAATCGGTACAATCGTACCGGCACCTGCAATCATTCCGATACTGTCATATACATTAAGCGCAGTAAGCAATGCTCCGAGAAAAACCATAAACAAAACTGTCAGCGCTCCTACACTCTTTTCATCAAGAATCCCAATTACTTTCTGTACAGGTGTGCACGTCAGAAGGTCGCTGTAGCCTTGCGCAATGATGCAAATCAAGCCACCAAACAAAAAAGCCATAAGACAGTTTTTGCCAATTTTTGTCTTGCCACTACGCTTGTCGCTCATCTTCTGATATTCTTTTTCAGTCAATTTATTCAGATTGTCACTCATAAAAGCCTCCGTAAAATAATAATATTATTCTTTACTTTGGCCGCCATTTATATTCAGAAATCAGAATCAAAATCTTTTTTCAAAGCCTTCAATATGCGTTTTTCTGCGCGACAAACCTGAACCTGCGTCATGCCCATCACTTTTGCAACTTCAAGCTGTGTCATTTCACGATAATACCTGAGCATAATCAACTGTCGATCCTTTTCACAAAGACTGTCAAGCGCGCCGCGTACAGACAGAACGTCAAGCAAGTTGTCTTCCGCCGGCGTATGCTCCCTCAGATTCTCATGATCATCTATAGAATCGCACGTAAGCTTTACCTCAAGCGCCGTAATTACCTCGTCGCTGTCAAGGCAAAGCGCATTTGCAATCTCACATATTCCGGGCTCAACACCAGTAAGATTTTTTTGAGTCTCAATGTAACTTCGCACTTTGGCGTTGTTGCTCTTTACGGCACGCGAGACTTTTATAATGCCATCGTCACGCAAAAAACGGCGTATCTCGCCTGCAATCATCGGCACGGCATACGTTGAAAAGCAAACGTCATATGACATGTCAAAATTGCGTACAGCTTTAATAAGGCCAATAGAGCCAAGCTGATACAAGTCCTCAGGCTCTGTGCCTTTGCCCATATATCTCTTCACAACACTCCAAACAAGCCCGGTGTTGCGTTCAACAAGGTCATTAAGGGCGTGCTCATCGCCTTGCTGCGCATCTTTTACAAGCTGCAGCATAGCATCGTTGTCAATATTTGCCATATAAAAACCCCCTTCTATTGAAGGTTCTTAAACAGCTTGAGCATCGTAATCTTTGTACCGGCTCCCACGGCCGATATTATCGTAATCTTGTCAGTAAAAGACTCCATTATAGTAAAACCAAGGCCGGAGCGTTCTGCCTCGGGAGACGTCGTGTACATGGCCTGTCTTGCCAGTTCAATATCTTCGATACCTTTACCAAAATCTTCTATACTGACCTCGACACCTGAATCATACAAGAGGCATTGAATATGTATTATATTCTCCTTACCTTCATACTCCGGCCCACTGTACGCATGCACGACGCAGTTCGTTACAGCCTCACTGACTGCCGTTTTTATATCTGCAAGCTCATCTACAGTTGGGTCAAGTTGCGAAGCAAAAACACCAACCACACTCCTTGCAAAGCCTTCGTTGTTTGACTTTGCCGGGAAATTCATTGAAAACTCATTAATTCTTTTCACAGTAAAACATCTCCTTTCTCAGACAGCGTCATTGATGTCGCTGCAAATCTTTGCAAACTGAAACACACCGGACATCTCAAGTATTTTGCGCACGGTGTTGTTATTACACATTATGTAAATGCTGCCGCCAACAGCCTTTATCTTTTTGTATCTGCCTACAATCATACCTATCCCTGAGCTGTCCATAAACGTCAGTTTATTAAAATCAAAAACAACTTTATGTACGTAGGGCTTCATTATCTCGCTGTCAATCCGATAGCGTATCTCATCTGTGTAGTGGTGATCAAGTTCACCGGCAACTCTTACAATCAATGTATTGCCGGTATGAGCCAATCCGAACTTCATAGTACATCCTCCTTAGTCTTATCTTAAGTATTGCAAATATAGGATATGCACTTAGTCCGGAAAATATTCCTGTTTGTGAAAAATTATTTTTTTAATGCTGTCTCATATGCCTGCTTCAGCTTGGACAGTCTGTGTGAAACGCCTGATTTTGACAGTGGCGGGTTGAAAAGCTGACCTAAGTCGCTTAAAGATACTTCAGGATTTTCAAGTCTTATCTTTGCCATATCCTTTAATTCTTTCGGTAGCAAAGCAAATTGAGGCATCCGTGAAAAAGCCTTTAACATCTGTATTTGTTTCTGGGCGCAGTTGATTGTTTTATTAAGGTTTGCCATGTCGCAATTAAGACCCCTGTTTGCCATATTATTGGCACTTCGCATAATTCGCCCGTTCTCGTACTCAAGCATCGCCTTTACGGCGCCGAGTCTTGCAAGCAATTCCGAAATCGCCGCAGCATCTTTCATGTAAATCAGATATTTCCCTGCCCTGGCAGACGTTTTTGCCTCGTGGCCAATCTCTGTAAGCGACTGCATACACACTTCCATAGCATCTTCATCATCAAATACAATCTCGAAATGAGCCGACTTGTCGGGCGCGGAAACAAAACCATTTTTTACAAAACACGCGCGTATAAATCCGATAGAAAACTCCGGTGTGAAAACAGCTTCTTTGTGGTGGCCTTCAGAAAATGAAATTCCATAAACGTATGTACCGCCATTCATTTTCCTAGTGAAAAACCTGACGAACGATTCAGGGTCATTGTATCTGTAAACGTTTGAAATACGCTCTATATATGACTTATTTTCGCTCATTACAGTATTCCCGTGTAAAATTGCATACGCGAGCTTCTCTCCCGAAACGGCCTCGTCAGAAGTCAGTCTGCTATTTATAATCTGCTGCTTTACATCGCCTGCGTATGACATAAAATACCTCTCTTAAAGCGCACAATCCTTGTAAACGATAAGCTTATGCATAGCTCTTGTACAAGCAGTATACATCAATTTATCCTCTACGTTCATCGTAAGAACACAATCATATTCCAGACCCTTTGCCAGATATACAGGAAGCGCCTTTATTGATATTTTATTTGAAAGAGACAAAGGAATCATGAGTTTTCTTTCAAAATCACGCGCCTGCTTCAGTGTATTGCAAAGTATAGTAACGCTCGTATATCCATTATCTGCCATTCCGGAAATCGCAGATATTACACTGTTTCTTAAATTTTCACCATTAATGCCGCAAACTTCCGTAACCTCATCGCCATGCCTTACGGATTTGATATCAGTGTCGCCGGCCAGGTATTTCATGGAATAATCTGATATTTCAATCGTAGACCTATAATTCGTATCGAGTGTGTACACCCGAAGAGGTCTTTTAAGCACAATCGTCTTGATATCTTCTGCAAAATCACCCGTACCGGTGAAAACAAGCTGGTTGCGGTCTCCTACAAAAAGGTAGTTTGAGCCGTGGTAAAGTGTCTTGAGCACGTCGATAAATACAGGTATCAGGTCCTGCGCTTCGTCTGCAATAATATAGAAAACGTCCTTAGAAAGCTCGTCTGTATTGCACATATTAAGCGTCATAAGAGCAAGTGCGCAGGCATCTTCCCAAGAATCATATTGAGTAATCATTTCTTCAGACAAGGAGTAACCATATTCTGACATAAACTCCTTATCTGTATACATCATTTTATAAAGAGTCGGCATAGAAAGTGACTTCATCATAAACTGAAGCTCATAATAAATCTGCTGTCCCATATCACCGGAGCGGATACGGTTCTTTTGACAGATATATTCTGCAACTTTCATTGTCCTTTCCATCAAAGGTATGTCAGAGTACACTGAGTAAAACAGATCTCTTAAAGTGGCCTCCGGTATGGTTATCTCTTTATCTGCAACTTCAAACTGAAGCTCCTCCGGCGTAAAAATCGTCTTGCTTAAGTACCTGATATAGTCAGAAACAGCATTTCTGAAAGGCATTGTTGATTTAAACGGCACTGCCGCCTGTGATATTTCAATTGCCTGCTCGCGTGACAGATAGTTATATTCAGGATATTTTTTTAGTATCTCACTTACAATCTCTTCAGGTAAAATATTGTCTACGTTTTCCTCGCCAAGATCAGGTAATACTGTTGAAATATAATCTGAAAAGACGCCGTTCGGTGAAACAATCATAATCTTCTTGTCTTCCATTTTATTCCTGAAATGGTACATAATGTATGCAATCTTATGAAGAGCGATCGATGATTTGCCGCTGCCTGCGCAACCTGACAGAATAGAAACTCCGTCGATATAATCGCGCATAATCTTGTATTGCTGGGTCTGGATTGTATTGATGATTGTTTTCATGTGCGTATCTGCGTGAGAAGCAAGCGCGCTGTTTAAGAATTCATCATCAGACGGCATATCAACATCGCAATATTTTACGAGCTTACCTTTGTTGAACGTATATCTTCTCTTGCCATATAACATGCCACGGATACTGCCTGAAGGCGCTTCGTATGATGCTATGCCGGGATTTGATTCGTAGTATAAAGATGCGATGGGCGTACGCCAGTCGTATATCAGGATTCTGCCTGTTTCAGGGTCGCGAAGCGTTGCGATGCCGAGGTAATAATTGTCAGCATCCTGTGCTGCCGGAAAGTCCTCCTCGTCATCTTCATCGTCATCTTCGTCTTCATCAGCTTCCGCAAAGTCAAATCTGGCAAAATATGGATCGTTACTCATTTTGCCGAGCTTTGCAACCCTGCCAAGAGAGTAAACGTATGCATTTGTATCTACGTGTTCAACTTTAAGAAGATTCTGAATCTCGTCTTCTTTTAACTCATAGTTATAATCACCCAGATACTTGCGTTCTTCTAATATAAGCTCTCTTTTAGCTTTAAGCGAGTCAAGTTCTGTGTTTATTTCAGCCGTTATGGCGTTTTGTGTATTCGTCAGGTAATCCTGCTCAAAATTATTGTATTTGTCCTTTATCAAGATATAACAATCCTACCTTCGTTTACGTCCAGAGTGAGCTTTGTGCCGACCTCAAGTTTGCCTTGCAGATACATATCAGCAAGAATATCTTCAATTTCTTTTTCAACGAGTCTTGCAAGCGGTCTTGCACCGTATTTTTCATCATATCCATGCTCTGCAAGATACTCATAAACCGCCTCAGTAATATTGAGCGCAACACCTTTTTCCTGACATTGTGAAACAACTCTTCCTACAATTATCTTTGAAATATCGATAAGGTTATCTTTTGACAACTTATTGAATACAATCGTTTCATCAACTCTGTTGAGAAATTCTGGTCTGAATATGTTTTTAAGTGCGTCTGTCGCCATTTCAACAGCAGAGTTCTTTTCATCAGCATTAAAGCCGAGTGAAACGCTCTTGAGTGATGTGCCGGCGTTTGAAGTCATTATGATAATCGTGTTTTCAAAGTTGACTGTTCTGCCCTGGCTGTCTGTGAGTCTGCCATCATCAAGAATCTGAAGAAGCATGTTATAAACGTCTGCGTGTGCTTTTTCAATCTCATCAAGAAGAATTACAGAATATGGTCTGCGCCTTATCTTCTCTGTGAGCTGTCCTGCCTCGTCAAAGCCAACATATCCGGGTGGTGAACCGATGAGCTTTGACACTGTATGTTTTTCCATATATTCGGACATATCAAGACGCACAAGCGCTTCAATCGTGCCGAAAAGCTCAATTGTAAGCTGTTTTACGAGTTCAGTCTTACCGACACCTGTGGGGCCCACGAAAATAAAAGATGATGGCTTGAACTTATTTCTGAAGCCGGAGCGATTTCTTCTGATTGCTTTTGCAAGAGATGAGATTGCCTCGTCCTGACCGATAACGTTCTTTTTGAGTCTTTCTTCTAATGTCAGAAGGCGCTTTGCTTCATCGGCAGATATTGTCTGAACGGGAATTCCTGTCCATGTCTCAATTACTTTTGCAATATCATCAAAAATGATATCCATATACTCGTGTTCGGAAAGTTCATTAAGGCGGTTCTGCAACACTGCGAGTTTGCTCTTGAGCTCTGCAATCTCACGGAAGCCTTCGTTTCTCTCCTCGTCATTTTTGAATTCTTTTGCCTCTGTATCAGCAATCTGCTGATTAACTTCTGCAATTTGTCTGTTTACTTCAGCAATCTGAGGAAGAACGGGATTGCGCAGATTTGCTCTTGAAGCTGCTTCGTCTATAACGTCAATTGCTTTGTCCGGCAGGAAACGGTCTGCGATATATCTTTCTGACATTCGTACCGCGTCTTCAATAAGTCTGTCGCTGATGTGAACTTTGTGATATACCTCATAATGTACTCTGATGCCTTTAAGAATATCAATAGTTTCTTCAATCGTCGGCTCATTTACATAAATTGGCTGGAATCTTCTTTCCAAAGCGCTGTCTTTTTCAATGAACTTTCTATACTCTTTTAATGTCGTGGCGCCGATAACCTGAATCTCACCGCGTGAAAGAGCCGGCTTCAGGATATTGGCTGCGTTGAGTGAGCCTTCAGCCTCTCCCGCACCCATAATATTATGAACTTCATCAATAACGAGCACGATATTACCTGCACGCTTAACTTCATCAATGACGCCCTTCATTCTCGATTCAAACTGGCCTCTGAATTGTGTACCCGCCACCATAGCTGTAAGGTCAAGCAGGTGAACACGCAGATTAAGCAACTTTTCAGGCGCCTCTCCTCTTGCAATCGCAAGAGCAAGCCCCTCTGCAATAGCCGTCTTACCTACGCCCGCCTCACCGATAAGTACAGGATTGTTTTTTGTACGTCTGTTGAGAATCTGGATCATTCTCTGAATCTCTCTTGACCTGCCAACGACATTGTCAATCTTGCCGTCCATAGCTTTCTTTGTAAGGTCCGTACTGTATGTTGATAAAAACTTGAACTCAGGTTTCTTTTCACCGGCATTCTTCTTGTCATTCTTGCCGCCGTCTTTCTGATTGTCAGGCTTGCGCGGAGGCTCAGATGAATGTGGAAACATTGAGCTTAAGTTGTTGAACATGTTGAAAAGATTCGGTGTATTTGTACCGGAAGGTGTGTCGTTGTCACTATCCGTGTCATCGAGAATTTCCCCGCCTTCCTGAGGCGCCATGAGTGAGTTCATACCATCTGTCATAGCCTCAAGTTCTTCATCGGAAATTCCCATCTGCTCGAGAATCTTCGTAACCTGTGGAAGTCCCATTTTTTTTGCACAAACAAGGCACAAGCCTTTGTTTATCTGATTTCCGTCTTTATCTATCTGTGTCATAAAAACAGTGGCAAGTCTTTTCTTGCATACACTGCATAATTCGCCATTAGCCATTGTTCAATAATCCTTTCAAGTATTGTCCTGTATAGGACTTTTCATCCTGAGCTATTACTTCCGGAGTGCCTGTTGCGACGACGTTGCCGCCATCACTGCCGCCTTCGTAGCCCATGTCTATAATATAATCCGAATTCTTAATAATATCAAGATTATGTTCTATTACAATAACGGTATTACCGCCATTTATCAGCCTCTGAAGTATCTCAACGAGCTGTTTTACGTCGTGTGTATGAAGTCCCGTTGTAGGTTCGTCGAGGATATAGAGCGTGCGCGAGGTTGACATTTTAGACAGCTCATCTGCAAGCTTTACTCTCTGTGCTTCACCGCCTGAAAGTGACGTAGATGACTGACCGAGTTTGATATATCCAAGTCCTACCTTGGAGAGCATTTCAACTTTACGTTTAATCTGCGGTATATCCTCAAAAAATTCAAGAGCGTCATCGACAGTCATATCAAGTACTTCAGATATATTCTTCCCCTTATAACGTATATCCAGAGTTTCCCTGTTGTAACGTTTGCCTTTACATACTTCGCATGGCACAAATACGTCGGGCAGGAAGTTCATTTCTATTTTCTTTATACCGTCGCCGTCGCATGCGTCGCATCTGCCGCCTTTGACGTTAAAACTGAAACGTGATGCTTTGTATCCTCTTGCGCGTGATTCGGGTACCATCGCAAACAGTTCTCTTATCGGCGTGAAAAGACCTACGTACGTTGCCGGATTTGACCTCGGCGTCCTGCCTATCGGTGTCTGGTCAATCATAATGAGCTTGTCAATATTTTCAAGTCCCGTAATATCGTCGTAAACATCTCCCTTGCCATAGCTACCGCTAAGGATTGCCTTTGCCAGCACTTCGTTTACTAAAGAGCTTTTGCCTGAGCCTGACACACCTGTTACGCATATAAACGTTCCGAGCGGAAAGCTAACTTCGACATTTTTGAGGTTGTTTACTCTCGCGCCTTTTACAGTAATACATTTTCCTGTGCCCGGCCTTCTTACCTCCGGCACGGGTATCGTCTTTTCACCTGACAAATACTGGCCTGTAATAGACTCTTTACATTCAATAAGCTCCTTTGGCGTGCCTGTGAAAACAACTTCGCCGCCGTGAATGCCTGCGCCGGGACCGATATCAACGACGTAATCGGCAGCCCTGATAGTCTCTTCATCGTGTTCTACAACGATAAGTGAATTGCCAAGGTCTCTTAAGTCGGTCAGCGTCTTCAGGAGCTTTGCGTTGTCCCTCTGGTGAAGTCCGATGCTCGGTTCATCAAGGATATAGATTACACCGGCAAGTCCTGCGCCGATTTGTGTTGCAAGCCTTATTCTCTGTGATTCGCCGCCTGAGAGTGTGCCGCTTGAGCGTGAGAGCGTAAGATATCCGAGTCCGACGTTTTTAAGGAAGTTCAGCCTGCCTTTTAATTCTTTTACGATACTCGCCGCAATTGCCGTTTTTTCAGGGCTTAATTTCAATTCTGATATAAAGTCATACGCTTCGTTTACAGGCATGCTTGTAAATTCATATATATTCTTGCCGCCGACTGTAAATGCCAGTGCGTTCGCATTTAATCTTCTGCCTTCGCATTGACGACACGTATCTTCGTGCATGTAGTACTCTATAGGATATACTTCGAATTTGCCCTGCATTTTGCGTTCATATCTTGTTTCGAGTACTTTCATCAATCCCGGGAAAGGCTCTTCGTGTGTTGTAAAACCGCCGGAGTATTTTATAAGTCTGTCACCGCTGCCGTTAATTATCATATTTTTCACATCTTGTGTGTATGACCTGAATTCGAGTACAGGATCAAATCCGTATTCTTTGCTGACAGCTTCTACGATTGCATTGCGCTCCGACATGCTGTTATTAAGAAGCATTGCCTGTCCGAGGTCGCTGAAAGACCTGTGTTCAATCTTGCTTTCGAAGAATTTTTCATCAAATTGCATTACTCTTCCGATACCGCCGCATTTGTCGCATGCGCCAAGCGGACTGTTGAAAGAGAACATTTTAGGGCTTACTTCAGGAAGGCTTACGCCGCACGTTGAGCATGAAAAATTCTTACTGAAAAGCATTTCGTACGGAGCCGGCGCCGGTGTGTTTTCATCATCACTTTGTGGCATTACGTATACTGTCGCAAGACCCGAGGCAAGTGTCAGTACTGTCTCAAGCGATTCGGACACACGACTTTCGATACCTTCTTTTATAATCAGTCTGTCTACGATAACTTCTATATTATGGATCTTATATTTTTCGAGATTGATCTCTTCATCGAGTTCGTACATCTCGCCGTCGATGCGAACGCGTGAGTAGCCATTCTTTCTTAAAACTTCAAGAAGCTTTGTATATTCGCCTTTTCTTCCGCGTACAACAGGTGCCATAAGCAGGACTCTTGTGCCAGGAGCAAGATTCATGACAGCGTCCGTCATCTGGTCTACTGTCTGTGCGTTAATCTCCTTGCCGCAGACAGGACAATGTGGCGTGCCGACACGTGCGTACAGGAGTCTTAAGTAATCGTAAATCTCTGTAACTGTGCCGACTGTAGAGCGCGGATTTTTTGATGTGGTCTTCTGGTCGATTGATATTGCCGGTGAAAGTCCTTCGATGCGTTCAACGTCAGGCTTTTCCATCTGTCCTATGAACATTCTGGCATACGATGACAGCGATTCCATATAGCGCCTTTGTCCCTCGGCATAAATCGTTTCAAATGCGAGTGATGATTTACCTGATCCACTGAGCCCGGTGAAAACAACGAGCTTGTTTTTAGGTATTTTTACGTCTATATTTTTGAGATTATTCTCTTTAGCGCCTTCAATTACAATATATTCTTCTTTCATTCCATAAGCTCCTTTTTAAGCTTCCTGATAACGTCCCTTATAACTGCCGCTTCTTCATATTTAAGCTCTGCCGCAGCCTTTGCCATTTTCTGGGTAAGTTTATCAATAAGTGCGTATATATCCATGTCAAGTTCTTCGTCCGTAAGAACGAGTCCGCTTCTGAGTGCCGCGTCTGCATCAGTATCAGGCACTTGATCTTCTTCTCTGTGAATCGTCTCTATGACTGCGCGTACATCTTTGTGAATACTCTTCGGTGTGATGTTGTTTGCAACGTTGTACTCCATCTGCATCGTACGTCTTCTGTTTGTTTCACCGATTGCATTTGCCATAGCCTCCGTAATCTCATCTGCATACATTATTACCCTGCCGTTTACGTTTCTTGCAGCTCGTCCGATTGTCTGGATAAGCGACGTTTCGCTCCGTAAAAAGCCTGCTTTATCTGCATCGAGTATTGCTATCAATGCTACTTCCGGTATGTCGAGGCCTTCTCTTAGCAGGTTGATGCCGACAAGTACGTCAAACTCTCCTGTTCTGAGGTCTTTGATTATTTTCATTCGTTCAAGTGCCTTTATATCCGAATGCAGATACGTAACCTTGATATCTATGTTGGTGAAATAATCTGTAAGGTCTTCTGCCATTTTCTTTGTCAGGGTCGTTACTAGTACTCTCTGACCTTTTTCTGCGCTTTGTCTGATCTCTTCTACAAGGTCATCTATCTGACCGTCTACCGGTCTGACTTCGATAACAGGATCGACAAGACCTGTCGGTCTTATAATCTGCTCAACGACTTGTGATGCAAGCCCCATTTCATACGGAGCCGGCGTTGCGCTGACGTATATTACCTGATTGATTTTTTCATTGAATTTATCAAATTTAAGCGGCCTGTTGTCAAATGCAGACGGCAGTCTGAAACCATATTCTACAAGTGATTCTTTACGTGCTCTGTCGCCGTTGTACATGGCTCTGACCTGAGGCACCGTCGTGTGTGATTCGTCGATAAACATCAAAAAGTCCTTCGGAAAATAATCAAGTAGCGTATATGGCGCGCTGCCGGGCTGTCTGCCGCTTATATGCCTTGAATAGTTCTCTATACCGCTGCAGAACTTCGTCTCTTTGAGCATTTCCATATCGTATCGCGTCCTTTGCTCAAGACGGTACGCTTCGAGCATCTTGTTGTTGTCTTTAAGCTGTGCTACTCGCTCGTCCATCTCCTGAAGTATAGATGTTATGGCTCTTTGCATCTTTGCATCTGTTGTTGAGTAATGTGACGCCGGGAAAATTGCCAGATGTGATAATGTACCAAGGACTTTGTAATCACTTGCTCTGAGTTGTGATATTTTTTCAATCTCATCGCCGAAAAAGCTGATTTTCATTATTGTATCTTTGTATCCGGCCGGTTTTACTAAAAGTGTGTCACCGGCTATCTTAAAGGCGTTGTTTGCACTGAAGTCTGACCTGTCATTCGTATAATGCATCTGTACAAGTCTCATCGCAACGCTCTGTACTGATACGTTCATACCCGGCCTTAGTGACAGCATAAGGTCAACGTAATCTTCAGGGTCGCCGAGTCCGTAAATGCACGATACGCTGGCAACGATAATTACGTCGCGTCTTTCAAATAAGGCTGCCGTTGCGCTGTGTCTTAATCTGTCTATCTCTTCGTTTACGCTTGAGTCTTTTTCTATATAAGTATCTGATATCGGAATATATGCTTCCGGCTGGTAATAGTCGTAATATGAAACGAAATATTCAACGCAGTTGTCCGGGAAAAATTCTTTGAATTCTGAATACAACTGACCGGCCAGAGTCTTGTTGTGAGCCAGGACTAAGGTCGGTCTGTTAAGATTTGCTATTATATTTGCCATAGTGAAGGTCTTGCCAGAGCCTGTAACGCCGAGCAATACCTGCTCTCTGAGTCCGTCTTCTATACCTTCTGTAAGCTTTGCTATAGCCTCAGGCTGGTCGCCTGTCGGAACATAATCAGAATGTAATACAAACTTATCCATTAAGAACCTCCCTTTCGATAAATATCGTGTGAAGGGATATTATATCATAAAAAGATAAGTATAGGAATACGAACAATTAAATAAACTTCATTATACTGTTGGCATCCATGCCGGTCTCTTTCTGATATTCTTCAAAATCGCTGTAATCTTTTCCCGCAAAACGGTTAATGAGATTTCCCTGGATCTTTTCACAATCAAGATATATGTTGTGATCGATTTTCATCTGTGCTTCTGCTTCAGGTGAAATAATCGAGTAGATTGCAGCACCTACCGGGCACGCGCCGAAAATGTTGTTTCTTATCTTGAGGCTGCCTTGAGGTGTCTCTTCTGGGATTCTCCACAAAAAAATATGATGACCCATAGGTTGAGGCCATATCTCGGAATATCTCGGAAGTTCTTCACCAAGCATTGCAAAACCACAGCCTGCATTAAGACATATATTATTTACAAAATAAGAGCTGATTGGCATTTTATCTCTGTATTCAAATGCCGCCATGCCGTACGTATCAAAAATATTGTTACGGCAAATAAAGTTTCTCGTCGGGATTGTCTTTTCACCGGGTCCCTGGTGTGTTACACATGAGTCGTACACGTTCTTGAAGTAACAATTTTCGATGAGAATATCCTCGCCATATGTCCAGAATTCTACGCCGTTGCCGAAACGTATTTTAAGGTCTTTGTTCCATGCGCAGCCGCCGATATTCATAAATTCACAATTGCGGATTGTTACGTTTCTGCCTCTGCCGGCTATCGCATGTACGCCGCTGTTTCTGAAATGCAGTCCGTTGATTATTATGTTATCCTGATGTTTTGCAATTACTCTTTCGTGATATGCAACGCATTCGATATGGTCGTAATATTCAGCCGGATTTTTTTCTGAATACAGTAGTATTTCTCTGTTTTCATCGTTAAGTGCTTCGTATTTGTTATACGAGTTGTCCCAGAAATCGCCCTGCGCTGACAGGTCGCTTTTTTCCCAGCAAAGAGCCGCAGTGCAATCGTTTTCGTTGAAAACAAAATTGCCGACGTCGCCTTTTACGTATGCGAGGCATTTCCATATATTGCCACCCATATCCTGCCAGTCTTCCGGCTTGCTGGCATCAAAAGACATGCAGAAGACCGGCTTTTTTCCTTCTCCGTATGATGTGAAAGTAATCGGTAATTCATACGTTCCGGGCACTGTTCTTAACTGTTCTCTGTAAAAAGATCCACGTTTGAATTTAATTGTATCACCCGGTTGAAGGTTAACAATTTTGTAGTCTTTTATCGGCTTTTCCGGTGAAAAACCATCGTTTGCGTCATTTCCGTTTATATTGTCTATGTAATATACTGCCATTTGTTTTTGCTCCTTTTAATAGTCTGCAGGTAATCGGTATGCAAATCTGAAAAGTTTTTCCGGACTGTATTCAAGTGGTTCGCATGAAGGCTGATTTGACTGAATTCTGTTTGTTGATCCTGCATCGTATCTATAAGCCTGTTCATTGAACGTTGACGGGCCTGCGTATATAAATACGTGATCAGGATAATCAAGCCAGTGTCCTTGCAGATTAGGATAATGTTCTGCTGAATCTCCAACAAAAATTATATCTCCCGGCTTTAGTTTATTCTTGTCCGTTATTTTTGTAAAGCCATTGTCTATCAGGAAGTTTTCAAGATTCTCGCTGCCATATAATGGAAAACCGGTATGCTGTGGCTGGCCTTCCGTAAAGCCCATATCGTTAAGAACCCAACCTACATATCTGTCACAGGACACCAGTTTTTCTGTCTTGCCCCTGTCAAGTGCCGGATTCTTGCTGGCATTTCCGTACGTAAAGCCATTTGATGCCACGTAATCTGCAACTGATTTTGCAGCATAAAGCAGCTCAGACTGCCCAAGCGTATCATATGGATAGTATACAAGTTTGTCATTTGAGTCATAAATGACATATCCGTATTGACACAAATCTGCAAGAAATCCCACAGCTTCTTCTACTGTGTCAAAGTCTTCCCAAAGTCCGTTTTCAACTTCTTCGTTTTGTGGTGACCTGATGTGGTACGTTACGCCATCTTCTGACGGTGGAATTTTTTTACCTGTATCTTCTTTCTCACAAGCGCACGTGAAAAGAAGTACGATTAGTAATATAAAAATGCTTATTCTTTTCATTAGTATCCCCATTATCTGTTAATTATTTCTTCCGGTGCTCTGTATGCAAACCTGAATGCTTTGTTAGGATGTCCAATTATCTCTACCGATGGCTGGATTGACTGAATTCTTTTGTCTGATCCCGCATCATATCTGTAGAATTTATCTTCTTCTGCGTGTCCGGCGCATAAGAACGTATGGTCGGGATATGGTTTCCATTCTTCAGGAAGTGCCAGTCTTTCAGATGAACCAACGAATATTACATCGCCGCCGCGGATGTCTTTTTCATCATCAATTCTTGTAAAATTCATTGATATGAGGAAGTTTTCCAGGTTGTCGTTGCCATATAATGTAAAGCCATGTTTTCTTACGTGGTTGTACGAAAATCCTGTGTCAAATAGTGCCCATGCAACAAATCTGTCGCACGAAACAATTTTTTCTGTTGCGCCTCTGTCAATTGCGGGATTGATCTGTGCATGTCCGTATTTGTATCCCTTTGCATTTATATAATCTGCTACTTTTTTTGCATTATGAAGTATTTTTGATGCCATCAATGTGCCAAACGGAAGATAAACAGGTGTATCTTCAAGATTGTACACAACGTGACCAATCTGCGCTGTTTTGTTGCAATATTCTTTTGCTTCGTCAAGCGACAAGAAGTATTTTGAAGGATTGATATCCTCGTTGTACGCCGTTCTGATAGTATATGTAGTCTTTAGGTTGTTTTCCATATAACGTCCCCCTTTTTATTGTTGATGCAATAATATCATAATGTGTAAGAAAATAGCAACAACAAAACCGGCCTGTGACAAAAATCACAGACCGGCCCTGAACACTATTTATATATTTTATTAGTACATGCCGCCCATGCCACCTGCGGGAGCTGCCGGCTCCGGCTCAGGAATGTCAGCTACAACGGCTTCTGTAGTAAGAAGTGTAGATGCAACAGATGCAGCATTCTGGAGTGCACTGCGTGATACCTTTGCAGGGTCAACAATACCACAAGCAATCATATCAACGAGCTTTTCGCTGAGAACGTCATAACCCATGCCCGGCTTTGCACCTTTAACTTTGTCTACAACTACAGCACCCTCAAGGCCTGCGTTGATAGCAATCTGCTTAACGGGTTCTTCTAAAGCTTTGAGAACGATCTGAACACCTGTCTTCTCATCGCCTGATGTTGTCTTAAGAAGCTTTGCAACTTTAGCAATAGCATTGATATATACTGTGCCGCCACCGGGAACGATACCCTCTTCAACTGCAGCTTTTGTAGCAGCAAGAGCGTCCTCGATACGGAGCTTCTTTTCTTTCATTTCTGTCTCTGTTGCAGCACCAACCTGGATAACTGCTACGCCACCTGAGAGCTTAGCAAGGCGTTCCTGGAGCTTTTCACGGTCAAACTCAGATGTAGTCTCTTCAATCTGCATTTTGATTGACTGAACTCTCTTGGCAATCTCTGTGCTGTCGCCTGCACCATCAACAATGATTGTGTTTTCTTTACCAACCTTAACCTGTCTTGCACGGCCGAGCATATCAATTGTAGCTTCTTTGAGGTCGTATCCGAGCTCTTCTGTAATAACTTCGCCACCTGTAAGAATAGCGATGTCACGGAGCATATCTTTTCTTCTGTCGCCGAAGCCCGGAGCTTTAACAGCAACACATGTGAATGTACCTCTGAGTTTGTTTACTACCAATGTAGCAAGAGCTTCGCCGTCAACGTCTTCAGCGATAATGAGAAGCTTTTTACCCTGCTGAACAATCTGCTCAAGAACCGGAAGAATTTCCTGGATATTGGAAATCTTTTTGTCAGTGATAAGGATATATGGATCGTCTAAAATAGCTTCCATCTTGTCTGTATCAGTAGCCATGTAAGCAGATACGTAACCTCTGTCAAACTGCATACCTTCAACAACTTCAAGATATGTGCCCATTGTCTTTGACTCTTCAACAGTGATAACACCGTCGCTTGTTACTTTTTCCATTGCCTCAGCAACGAGAGCGCCTACATTTTCATCGTTTGCTGATACTGCAGCAACACGGGCGATATCTTCTTTACCTCTGATCTTCTGGCTGTCTTCTTTGATGCTGTCAACTGTAGCACTTACAGCAAGAGCGATACCTTTTTTGAGGATCATCGGGTTTGCACCTGCAGCGATGTTCTTAAGACCTTCTCTGACAATTGCCTGTGTGAGCAACGTAGCAGTTGTAGTACCGTCACCGGCAACGTCATTTGTCTTTGTAGCAACTTCTTTAACGAGCTGAGCGCCCATATTTTCGAATCTGTCTTCAAACTCAATCTCTTTAGCGATTGTAACACCGTCGTTTGTAATGAGCGGAGCGCCGAACTTCTTATCAAGAACAACGTTGCGGCCCTTAGGTCCTAATGTAATCTTAACTGTATCCGCAAGCTTATCAACACCGCTTACGAGTGACTTTCTTGAATCTTCGCTGAATTTAATTTCTTTAGCCATAAAACAATAATCTCCTTAATACGAATTATTCAACAATAGCGAGAATGTCGCCCTGTTTAAGAATAGTATATTCAATACCATCAAATTTAACTTCTGTGCCGGCATATTTGCTCATAAGAACTTTATCTCCGACTTTAACTTCCATAGGTACCAATTTGCCATCAACAACAGCGCCGGGGCCGATAGCAACAACCTGAGCAAGCTGCGGCTTTTCCTTGGCAGCGCCTGTTAAAATAATACCACTCTTGGTAGTCTCTTCCATCTCAACCATCTTGATAACAACTCTGTCTCCCAGTGGTTTAATATTCATAAATGAATCCTCCTTAATATAATAAAAAATTGTTTTCTATTTCAGATTATTAGCACTCAACACCGCCGAGTGCTAACAGGTCATATATTAGCACTTTTGTTTTATTAAACAACAGCCTTAATCTGTGAAAAAACGGCAAATACCTGTGAAAAGCTCTTATTTACTCTCGTTTGCTTCTCTTTCCCTAAATTTGCTCAATTTTGGTGACTTCATACCCTGTCTGCTGATAAGTTCGTCAAACACTTCGTCCCACTCAACACCCTGATTTACCATAAGCACCATCAGGTGGTAGAGAAAATCTGATATCTCACACGCGAGCTCGTGACCGTTATTATTCTTTGCTGCGATAATAATCTCGGCAGACTCCTCGCCTACCTTTTTACAGATTTTGTCAACACCCTTTTCAAACAGGTAGTTTGTATATGAATCCGGCTTCGGGTTGATTCTTCTGTCAACAAGCACGTCGTAGTCATGCTTCAGAATAACTTCTTTATGAGCAGCATCAATAACATTTTCTTCCTCTTCAAGAGAAGCACCCACACGGTAAAAACACGTATTTTCACCTGTATGGCATGCAGGACCTGCCGGATGAACGAGCGCAAGAAGTGTATCTGCATCGCAATCATATTTTATGCTGACAACATTCATAAGATTACCGCTTGTCTCGCCTTTTTTCCACAGCTTCTGTCTGCTTCTGCTGTAAAAAACACAACAACCGCACTCAAGAGTCATTTTGAGTGATTCTTCGTTCATATATGCCATCATAAGAACTTCTTTTGTTGTATCGTCCTGGACTATGCATGGCACAAGCCCTTTATCATCAAATATTATTTCATCAATAAATGCCATAATTTACCTCCTTGTCACAGACAACCTTTAGTAGACATAACGCCTTTTATTGTCGGGTCAATCGTCGAAGCTTCTTTAAGCGCACGTGCAAATGCCTTGAAAATACTCTCTATTATATGATGCGAGTTCTTTCCGTAATGCACATTTATATGCAGATTCATACCTGCCTGGAAACAAACTGCCCTGAAAAAATCTTCCGTTACTTCTGTGTCATAGCCACCTATCTGCTCACATGCGATATCAGCGTTGAAAACAAGAAACGGTCTTCCGCTGATGTCGATTGTGATAGAAGTAAGCACCTCGTCCATCGGGATTGTCACGCTTGCATATCTCTTTATGCCTTTTTTGTCACCAAGAGCTTCTTTGATCATATTTCCAAGCACAATACCGATATCTTCAACTGTATGGTGGCAATCAACTTCAAGGTCGCCATTGCAAACAAGGTCAAGATTAAAGCCGCCGTGTTTTTCAAAAAGAACGAGCATGTGATTCATAAAGCCGATACCGGTGTCGATGTTTCCGGGCACCTCTTTGTCAGTCATATAACCGTCAAGAACAAAACTTCCCTGAATCTTTGTCTCATTTGTGTTGCGTGTGATTTCGCTTTTTCTCATAATCCGAACTCCTTATTCAGTGCTTCTACAATTCTGTCATTCTGGGCTCTGTCGCCAATTGTTATACGAAGATATTCGCTGATTCTCGGCTTGTTGAAATATCTTACTATTACACCTTGTCTGCGAAGGCCTTCGTATAGTTCTTTTGCAGGATAACCGGGATGCGTTGTGAAAATAAAGTTGGCAGATGATGGCAATGTTTCAAAGCCCATTTTTGCAAGTTTTTCACAGAGAATCGTGCGGTCTTCGATTATCTTGTCTGTAATTATATCGTAATATTCCCAATTATCAATAGCAGCGGCGCCTGCTGCCTGTGCAAGGCGGTCCATTGTATATGAATTAAACGAATTTTTGATTACGTTCAGCCCTTCAATCAGCGATTTGTGACCGTATGCATAGCCGATTCTCATTCCGGCAAGCGACCTTGACTTAGACAATGTCGTTACGATAAGCAGGTTGTTATACTCACTAAGAAGCTCTGCGCACGACTCGCCGCCAAAATCAATATACGCCTCGTCAATGATAACAACATCCTTGTTATGGGAGTCAAGTATCCTTTTTATGGAAGCTATATCAAGAAAAATTCCTGTCGGCGCGTTAGGATTCGTAATGATAACGCCGCCCTTTGCCTCCGCAAAGCTGTCTACGTCAATTGTAAAGTCATCTTTAAGCGGATGAATCACGTAAGGAATATCAAACAAATCACAATAAACAGTATAAAAACTATATGTGATATCGTTCATATTAAGCGGTCTTTCCTGTCCGTAAAAAGCCCTCAGCGCAAATGCAAGTACCTCGTCTGAACCATTTCCGATGAAAAAATTCGACGAATCAAGCTTTGCCGCCGGATGTTTTGCCTGGTAAAAACGCACAAGCGAATCTACCATGCATGATGTATTGCAATCAGGATAAAGGCGCAAATCTTCATTCGCAGCTTCTTTTATAGCGTCAAAAACAGCGGGCGCCGGCGGATATGGATTTTCATTCGTATTGAGCTTTACAAGATTGGTAATATTCTTGGGCTGCTCCCCCGGCACGTATGGTGTTATTGAGTTTGCAAGAGCTGACCATAAGTCGTTCATAATCTCACCTCAACAGATTTTGCGTGTGCTTCAAGCCCTTCGCAATTTGCAAATTCCATTACTGAATCTGCGTCTTTAAGGAAATCTTCCTTTGTATATGAAATAATACTTGTTCTTTTTATAAAGTCCCATACGCCGAGTGGTGATGAAAAACGTGCGGTGCTGAGTGTCGGAAGCACGTGATTTGTACCGCAATAATAATCTCCCATCGGCTCAGGCGACCAGTTTCCACAGAAAATCGCACCTGCATTACGTACGTGAGGAATCAAAGCTTTCGGATCATCAATGCATAATTCAAGATGCTCCGGCGCGATAATATTTGCAATATCGGCACCTTGCATAAGATCTCTTACGACAATCATCATACCATTATTTTCAATTGAAGCACGGGCAGCTTCGGGCTCTTTTAATGCCGACAACTGCTTTTCTAAAGCCTCTCCGACACGCGCTACCAATGAAACGTCATCCGTTATCAATACGCTTGCCGCATTCGGGTCGTGTTCTGCCTGCGACAGCATGTCCGCCGCAACAAAATCAGGATTCGCGCTCTTGTCTGCGATGATAAGAATCTCGCTCGGGCCTGCGATCATATCAATGCCGCATTTACCGAAAACCATAGATTTAGCCTTGGCAACATATGCGTTGCCGGGGCCAGTAATCTTATCAACTTTAGCAATAGTCTTAGTGCCGTATGCCATTGCAGCGACAGCCTGCGCACCGCCGACTTTATATATCTTATTAACACCTGCGATTTTTGCGGCTACCAGAATATAGTCGCTGACTTTACCGTTTCTGTCAGGCGGAGTGCACATTATAATCTCTTTGACACCGGCAACCTTTGCAGGTATTACGTTCATTAAAACAGATGATGGCAGTGGTTTTCTTCCTGCCGGCACGTACACACCGACTCTCTCAATCGGAGTCACTCTTATGCCGAATTCAGATCCATTTTCACTTTTAATGCTCCATGACTTTTCTTTTTCTTTGCGGTGAAAAGCCTTGATATTATCTTTTGCAGCTTTTACTATTTCAATATATTCAGGAGAAACACGTGAAAAAGCCTCTTTAATCTCTGCCGGAGTAACCTTTAGTTTGAATTTACTGCATTCAACGTGGTCAAAGCGCTTTGCATACTCAACCAGAGCCTTGTCACCATTTTTGATGACATTATCAATTATATCTGAAACAACTTGTGTTATCTGTGTGTTTGTTGTGTTATTGCGGCTTTCCAGACGTTCTGCAACTGATGAATAATCGCCTGTATCTGCCAGATTCATTATGTTCATGATAAAATGCTTTTAATCCTTTCTCTCTTTGTTTTCATGCTGACCTTGTTTACGATTATTCTCGCACTGATGTCAGCAATAGTCTCAAGGACGTCAAGACCATTTTCTTTGAGCGTTCTGCCACTTTCTACAATATCCACGATAAGGTCAGACAAGCCAACCAATGGGGCAAGCTCTACAGAACCATTCAACTTAATAATTTCTACTGATTCTTTTTTTACTTTTTCGTAATAATCCTTTGTTATCGCAGGATATTTTGTGCCGATACGCTTATTTGGCATCGAATCAAGTTTGCCGGCCAGCTCAGGAGAGCCACATACACACATTCTGCATTTTCCGAAATCAAGTGTTCTTACCTGATACAGATTGCGGTTCTGTTCAAGGATTGTATCTCTGCCGACAACGCCCATATCTGCAGCGCCATACTCTACGTACGTCGGCACGTCTGATGGTTTTACAAGGAAAAACCTAACCTTGTTCTTTTCATCTGTGATAATAAGCTTGCGCGTATCAGTCCTGAGTTCATCAACACATATACCTGCTTTTTCAAAAAGACCGATTGCATATTCAGCGAGTCTGCCTTTTGAGAGAGCCACGTTAAGATAATCATTATCCTCTTTTTCAACGCTATTGTCATTTCTCATAATAGCCTGCAAAAGCATGTTGATGCCAAGACAGAAGCCGACACTGCCTCCATTTGCGCCGAAGCCGGAAAGAAGTTTGTCGTAGCGACCGCCACTGAGCACCGGGAATCCCATACCCTTTACAAAGCCTTTGAAAATAACGCCTGTGTAATATTTAAGGCTGCTTGTAATACCAAGGTCAACTGTGATGTAGTCTTTGAGCCCTTCTTTATCAAGTCCTGCCAGAATATCCCTGATATTGTCAAGTGCGGCCAGCGCTCTTTGATTGCTGCAAAGGCTGCGCGCTTCTTCAAGAATATCTTCTCTGCCAAATAATGTCGGTATGCTGTTGAGAAGTTTTTTAAGTTCATCCGAAAGATTCTTTTCTTCAACAACAACTTCGAGCTCTGCAAAGTTCTTTTCCTCGATAAGAAGTCTTATCTGTTCTTGTGTCGCTTCATCAAGGCCTGCTTCTTCTATAATGCTTCTGAAAAAGTCTACGTGACCAAGGTCAATCTGAAAATCTTCTATGCCACATTCTTTTACCGAGTTGATTGCCTGTGCAATTACTTCAATGTCAGCAGCAACGTCGCCTGATCCAATATATTCCACACCTGCCTGTGAAAATTCCTTTGTTCTTCCGCCGCCTGCTTCGTTCGAGCGGAAAACGTTTCCTATGTAAAAAAGCTTGAGCGGAAGCTGTGACTCTTTTAGTTTTGTTGCAAAAAATCTTGCAGTAGGTATTGTAAGATCAGGACGAAGACAGAGCATTCTGCCGTGAGCATCCTGGAATTTATACATCATTTCTTCAGGAAGTGCGTTGTCTCCTGATGTGAAAACGTCAAGATATTCAATTGAAGGTGTCTCAATCTCATTGTAATCCGCATTGCGGAAACGATTTCTAAGATTCCATTCAATATTTTTCTTTTCGAATACTTCATCTAAAAGTAAATCGTGTACTCCATCGGGGGTATGCAGTCTATATTTTTTACTATTCATAATAACATATCTCCTTTTTACTCTTTTTCTAATTTTGCATATGCTATAACAAGTCGCTTCATGCCATGTTGATCAAACATGATCTCTGCTGTCTTATTCGGGCCGTCGCCAAGTACTTTTGAAACTGTACCTCTTCCAAATTTTTTATGGACTACTCTCATGCCGACGTCGACATCAGTAAGTCCCTCTGATTTTGTCTGCGTCTGTATCGTTTTTCTGATATCACCGGCAGACATTTTCATTGAAGTAAAATCATAACTTTGTCTTCTGTTTTCACTGTGCTTTATGCCGGTCTGCTCCATAACGTCCGGTCTTATCTCCTTGAGGAAATTTGACGGTTTGTTTGATTGAGTACGACCAAACAACATTCTTGATGAAGTATACGTTATGTAGAGCTTCTTCATAGCACGTGTTATCGCAACATAGCACAGTCTGCGCTCTTCGTCAAGACCATCGCCCGTTTCAAATGCTCTGATAGATGGAAAAATCGATTCTTCCATACCCATGATGAAAACAACCGGGAACTCAAGTCCTTTTGCACTGTGAATCGTCATCAAGGTAACAGTGTTTCTGTCTTCCGGTGCAATATCCTTATCAGTTTCTGAGTTAAGTGCTACAAACTCAAGGAATTCTGCAAAGCTCGGCTTTGCTATTCCATAGCTTATCTGCTCTTTTTCAAACTCATCTGCAACTGATAAAAATTCCATAAGGTTCTCGATTTTTGACTGAGCTTCCGGAGTATCTTCATTTCTGTACTCATTTACGAGACCTGATTCGTTTAAGACGTTTTCAACGAAATCCTTAATGCCCATCGTATCCTGACTGAGCATTATTTCCATAATCTTCTGTGCAAAACCCATGAGCTTTTCGCTTGATTTTATAAGCTCGGGGTATTCGCTGCTACACATTAGTACGTTGAAAAAAGACATGCCTGTGCGGTCTGAAATCTCCTCGATTTTTGATATTGTTGTCGCGCCGATTCCCCTTTTGGGTACGTTGATTATCCTTTTTATGGCAACGTCGTCACTCGGATTGTTACATACTCTTAAATATGCAAGCAAATCTTTGATTTCTTTTCTTTCGTAGTAACGGAAGCCTCCAAAAATTCTGTATGGTATTCCGGCTTTGACAAAAGCGCTCTCCGGTGTGTTTGACAATGCGTTCATTCTGTACAAAACAGCAAAGTCGCTATACTTATGCTCGCCCTTCATCACGCTCTTTCTTATCTCATTTGCAATGTAATTTGCTTCGTACACCTGATTTTCGGCGCAGTAACACGTAATCTTTTCACCGCTTTCCTGCGCTGTCCAGAGTGCTTTTCCTTTTCTTGATGTGTTATGCTGTATAACACTGTTTGCGGCATCAAGAATATTCTGTGTAGATCTGTAATTCTGCTCAAGCTTTATAACTTTGCAGTCTTTATATTCCTTTTCAAAATCAAGAATATTTCTGATATCGGCGCCTCTGAAGCTGTAAATGCTCTGGTCATCATCACCTACAACGCATATATTCTTGTATTTTTGTGCAAGCATTGAAACAAAATGATATTGTGCTTTGTTCGTATCCTGATACTCGTCTACCATAATATACCTGAATCTGTTCTGGTAATGGTCTAGCACGTCAGGATTTTTCTTGAAAAGCTCTATAACCTTGATAATCATATCATCAAAGTCCATAGCGTTGTTCGCCTTCATTATCTGCTGGTACATCGTGTATACATTGCCATACATCTGTGCATCGTACGTACCACTTACGCTTGCAGCGTACGCTTCAGGAGACATCATTTCATCTTTAGCTTTTGATATTACTGCCTTGATTGTTTTTGCAGGCATGCGCTTTTCATCAATATTGAGCCTTCTCTGGCAGTCTTTTATTACCTGAAGAGACTCGTTTTCATCATAAATAGTGAAATTACTCGTATAACCGAGCAGTTCTGCGTTTTGTCTCAGGATTCTGCCTGCTGCTGAGTGAAAAGTACAAAGCCACATACCCTCTATGTGACCGTTTAATAAGTGTTCTGTTCTGTCGTGCATCTCACGGGCAGCTTTATTTGTGAAAGTAATTGCCAGAATCTGGTAAGGCATCACACCGCATTCGCCCACAAGATGTGCAATTCTGTACGTAAGCACTCTTGTCTTGCCGCTTCCGGCTCCGGCTAAAATAAGCAAAGGTCCGTTCATATGTACGGCAGCTTCGTATTGCTGTGGATTTAATTCATTCTGTAATAGCATTACTTACTGTACCTTCCTTTGAAAACCTCATACATGACCAGACCGGCTGCTACTGATGCATTTAACGACGATACTTTGCCAACCATTGGGATTGTTATAATATAGTCGCATTTTTTTCTGACAAGCTCGCCGATTCCGTATCCTTCGCTACCTATTACGATACCAATCGGTCCTGAATAGTCTGCCTTGAAGAACTCTGTGTCTCCACCTGTGTCCGTTCCTGCAATCCATACGCCTTCTTTTTTGAGTTCATCTATTACGGTTGGCAGATTAGACACTCTTGCAATAAGCATATGTGAGAGTGCTCCTGCAGATGCTTTTGCCACGGCGCCTGTCAACTGTACACTTCTTCTTTTTGGAATTATTATGCCGTGTACGCCGCATGCTTCTGCCGTTCTTATCATTGCTCCGAGATTATGAGGATCCTGAATCTCGTCCAGAATAAGAATAAACGGAGGCTCGTTCTTTTCACGGGCTCTGTCAAGGATGTCGCTGACGTCTGCATATTCCCCTGCAGATATATACATAACAACTCCCTGGTGATTCTTATGTCCGCATATTTCATCAAGTTTCTTTTTGTCAACACTCTGGTATACGAGCTGCTTTTCACGTGCAAGTGATAAAATAACTTTAAGCGAACCGCTGTTGTCGCCTTGTGCGATAAGCAATTTATTTACAGTTATATCTGATCTTAATGCTTCTATTACGGGATTACGTCCGTATAATATTTCTGAATTATCTGTCATTGTTTTCACCTTGTCCTATCTCAATTGCTTTTGAAAGCAATTCCTCTAAACGGTCTGTGTCACCTTTAAGATATGTATATCCGATTAATGCTTCAAATCCTGTAGCGCTCCTGTAATCGTGTATGCTGGCATTTTTTGGCACTGTGTGTGAGTGGGCGTTGCGGCCTCTTCTTACAACATCATGTTCCTGCTCTGTCAGCAATGGCTCCAAAACAGATAAAATATGTGCCTGAGCTGCGCAGCATACGAACTTTACGCTCATTCTGTGTAAATGATTCACGTCAGAGCGTCCGCTTTTTTCAATAAGATGTGTTCTTACGTACACTTCGTAAACACTGTCGCCTACGTATGCAAGCACCAGCGGTTTGATCTGAGCCAACTCCATTTGTGAATACGTCTTATTCAAGATTAAACAGTCCGTCCTTTTTTGAATTTAATTGTTGTCGATATTACCAGCACTGCCGTAGCTGTGAGCACGAGAGCGATTGCAGTAATGATAAAGTTTCTGAGTCTTGTTTTCATGCTGGTGTCTTTGATAAAAGCCAAACCATCTACGATATCTTCGTTATTTACTACTTCGAAATGCGGGTCATTCCAGAAATTATTCGTATTACACTCAGCTTCTGCATTTACGATATATCTTTCCTGAATACTTTCATTTGCAGCGATAATTGCATTATATACGTCACCCGAGTCGCATCTCCAGCTGTCAGGGTCATTATGTCCTGACCGGTCTGATCTGAATGTCCACCAATGAGTAAGCTGTACACCGTTTTCAATAATACTGTCGAGATAATCTACGTTAATCTGTACGTAATCGTCTAACGACGTGTCCATTGTGCCGGCGGACTCACCGTTGTACAGTGGTTTTGATAGTATATTTGCCTCGTTCATCAAAAGTGAGAAATCATACTGTATTGGAAATCCTTGTTCATCCATGAAAACCGACTCAGCGTTTAATCTTGCATCACCTATACCATACGTATGGGTGCTCATAACGTCAAGTGACTCATTGAGCATATAAAGCGCTTTAATACGCTCTTCAGTGTTATCAACTGTCCAGTCACAAACAGTATCACCTTTCATTACACCTTCAAACAGATGCCATTGCGCAGGTCTTAAGATAGCATCTCCGCCCGATATAAGATGTTTGTCATCATATTCTCTTATTTTGGCAACACAGTCATTGTAAAAAGCATTAAGTTGCATAAGCGAATAACACACGTCTGTAATCTGACAGCCGATATCTACGTTGAGATTTGCTTCGTTCTGAATCTCCCACATAAATACTGTGTCGCGGTCTTTGTATCTATTGATAAATTTATCAAGATATTTATACAGGTTCTGGCGTGATTCACTGTTTGCATCCGCCACGAGGTCTACTGTTGTTTCGCTCTTGTTTACCCAACCGCCTTTAGAAATGTATTCTTTTGGCGTAAATACATCTGATATAAGATTCATACAAACAACAACTCTGATATCATATTTGTCACAAAGGTCGAACATTGAATCCATTGCTTCGAGATAAATATTCATCTCGTCACTGTCGTACATAATACCGGCAAGTGCAGATGATGAACAGAACACTCTGATAGTTCTGAATCCGTCTTTATTCAGCTGTGCAAGTGCAGCTTCTGCTGCCTCGTATCGCTGTGACGCCAGAGGATATTCTCTGTTATCTACGTAATCGCCGAATATCTGGTAAAAAAGATCAAACTTGTTGAAACTTATCTCGTAATATGGCTCGCCATTCATATACAGGACACCATTTAAAACAGTAAGCAGATTGTCTTTTTTGAACTGTCCCGTTGTGATAACAAGCATTTTATTTGCTTCATCATGCCATACCTTTGCGTTGATTGTTTCATTTATGAAATTCACAGGCACCATAAATGTGTCTTCGTGTGTAAACGGAGCTAAATTCACATCGATTTTGCTTGTTTCATCTGTAAGTTTATTGTGGATTGTAACTGTTTTTGATGAAACAGTGCCACTTATTTCAACAGTATTATTCACCATCTTGTACGTGGCATTCAACTTGTCGTATGAAACATCAAAACCGAGACATCTGTACAGTGATACTGCATCAAGATAAACGTGCTGATTTTTCACCATTGGAGGATATTGCAGATATAATCTTGTGTTATTTGCAAATACAGTTATATCATCACTCTTTTCTGCCAGTGGTACAACAACTTCAGGAACAATACCTACTCCCTGTGATGAATATTTCTGTGCATATTGTCTGCCCTTGACAAATATTTCAAGGTTATCAATTCTGATATATGACAGATTCTCACCCGCAGTCGTTTCCAAAGGCGTGTTGTCCGTAACGACCAGCCTCATACCATTTACAGAATACAAGGTAGATGCAAACTTGTTTGCATTGATTACAGTATCTTCCTGTGCGTCGTTGCCGTCAACAACAATTTCATATCTGTCGCTGCCTTTTGTGAAGTATGCCGTTATGCTGTATCTGATATCCGGAATCAACTCCATAACCGTTTTACCGACATGATTTTTCAACACAGCTTTACTGTTACCAAGTTCATCTGTATCAGTAGTTATGACAACAAATGTACCACCATTCGTCTCAGTACTTGTAGCTGCGTCCTGCGTAGATAACATCAGTTTAAGTGTATTGTTGAAATTTTCATCAATTTTAACAGAAAATCTCACAGCAATCTTGTCTTTGTTGATATTCCACGCCCACCATCTTGCATCTACCTTGTTGATTGCAAGTGACCTTGTCCCAACAAGAGACAAATCAGATGACGTTATCTTTACCAACGAATCGGGTGCCATATAGCTTGCAAAGTTTGTCGGAAGCGACGATACGAACTCGCTGCCGGGTTCGTATGATTCGAAATCACATGAATAATACTCGCTCATATCAGTTATTCTGTTTTGTGCATTTACTGTAAAAAATGGCAAAACAAGCATACACAATATAACGGCTACTACTGTTGTCAATAAGTATTTGTTTTTAGAATAACTTGTTTTGTTCATTTTTTCACAATCCTGCCTTTATTTAGATTCTTTGATTAATTTCGCAACTGTTGCAGGTACGTCTTCAAGTTTAACCTTGATATTTACGGACTTGTCTCTTGTTGATATTTCAACAAGGCCTTCTGCTAAGTTACGTGGACTTACCACTACTCTGATCGGCACACCGAGGAGGTCGCTGTCAGAGAACATAACGCCGGGTCTTACGTCACGGTCGTCATAAATAACCTCAATACCGGAGTTTTCAAAGTTGCTGTAAAGTTCGTCTGCAATGCTCTTGCACTGTGCGTCATCAGCTCTTATGCAGCAAAGGTGTACCTGCCACGGAGCGATTGCCATAGGCCAGATCGGGCCGTAGTCGTCATGATGCTTTTCACAGATAGAAGCAGCCATTCTGCCGACGCCGATACCGTAGCAACCCATAATAGGATACTGAAGATTGCCGTCTTTATCTGTATACTGCATATTCATTGACTTTGTATACTTAGTGCCGAGCTGGAAAATATTACCAACCTCGATACCGCGTGAAACAGTAATTGTTTTCTTGCCGCACTGTGGGCAAACGCCGCCTTCGAATATCTTGCCTACGTCAACGTAGTCAACTTTGCCAAGGTCACGTTCAATATTGAAGCCTGTGTAATGATAACCTTCTTTATTTGCGCCTGTGCAGATATTGCGTGTACCCTTAAGAGAAGAATCAAATACGATTGTAGCTTTTGCTTCAAGGTTCATAGGACCGATAAAGCCTGCGCATACATTGTCTTCTTCTGTAAGAACGGCCGGGTGAATCGCCTCGCCGATATAGTTTGTAAGTTTTGTCTCGTTTACTTCAATATCGCCACGTAAAAATACGATAATAAGCTCATCTGTCATGTTTTTACGATATACAACTGCTTTGCATGAATGTTTTGCATCTGTATGTAAAAATGCAGCAACATCTTCAATTGTCTTCTGCTCAGGTGTAGCAACCATTTCAAGAGGCTTTAATTCTTCGCTGTCAAAGAAGCTGTTGTCAACTTTGTTGTCAGCTGCTTCCATATTTGCTCTGTAGTCACATTCTGTACAGATTGCAATTGAGTCCTCGCCGATAGGAGTGAGCATCATATATTCGTGTGAAATGCTGCCGCCCATCATACCTGAATCTGACTTTACAGTAACTACGTCCGGAATACCGCAACGCGCGAAAATCTTATTATATGCATCGTAGCAGATCTGATAATATCTTTCGAGGTCCTCTTGTGAAGTGTGGAAAGAATAAGCATCTTTCATTGTAAATTCACGTACGCGGATAAGACCTGCTCTCGGTCTTGCTTCATCTCTGAACTTTGTCTGAATCTGGTAAATCATGAAAGGATATTTCACATAGCTGTTTGCGTATTCGCGAACAAGTGCTACAGCTGCTTCTTCGTGAGTCATACCGAGAACCATATCACTGTTGTTTCTGTCTTTGAAACGGACAAGTTCTGAACCTACGCTCTGGAAACGACCTGATTCTTCCCATAAACTTGCAGGCAATACTACGGGGAAAAGAACTTCCTGTCCGTCGATGTTGTCCATTTCCTCGCGGATAATCTGCTCTATCTTGCGGCAAATTCTGCGAAGCGGCACGTTCTGTGAATAAATACCGCTGGAAACGTATTTCATATATCCGCCACGGAGCATCAATGCATGGCTGTCTACCACGCAATCTGCCGGTTTTTCTTTAAATCTTTCACCAATAAGATTAACTAATTTCATTTATGTATTCCTCCTCAATCAAAGTCAAATAATGCTGTACTGAAATATCTTTCGCCGGTATCGGGAAGTACTGTGACAACAGTCTTGCCTTTGCCGAGCTTCTTTGCGAGTCTGACAGCCGCCGCTACGTTTGTGCCGCTTGAGATGCCGCAAAGAATTCCTTCTTCGCGCATAAGTCTCTGGGCTGTACCGATTGCTTCTTCGTCTGTAATTATGGCAATATCACTGTAAATTTCTGTATTAAGGTTCTTTGGGATAAGTCCGTCGCCGATGCCCATCTGAAGGTGCGTGCCGATACTGCCACCTGATAATATCGCAGCATTTTCCGGCTCAACTGCCCAGATAACTACGTCAGGATAAAGACTTTTAAGAA
This sequence comes from Clostridia bacterium, assembly GCA_045546695.1. Lineage (GTDB taxonomy): Bacteria > Bacillota > Clostridia > UBA1212 > UBA1255 > SIG424. Next base: position 109,328 of record JAZQDE010000015.1, read on the forward strand.
TCTCACCGATACCTGATATCGTTCCGCCTGTGCCGATTCCTGAGCAGAATCCGTCGATTTTTACGCCGACCTGCTCTACCATTTCAAGTGCAGTATGGAATTTATGAACTGCCGGATTGTCAGGATTTTCAAACTGCTGCGGTACGTAAACGTTCTTGTCTTCTTCTGCCATTCTCATTGCCATATCAAGACATTCATGAATACATTTACCGATATCTCCGTCGTCGTGAACAGTTATAACCTCTGCGCCGTATGCACGTATCAGCTTGCGCCTTTCTACGCTGACAGAATCAGGCATTATAATCTTGACTTTGTATCCTTTTACGGCACCTACAAGTGCAAGTCCGATTCCCTGGTTGCCGCTTGTCGGCTCAACAATTATCGTATCTTTGTTGATTCTACCCTCTTTTTCGGCCTCAAGCAGCATATTGTATGCCGTTCTTGTCTTGATAGAGCCACCGATATTAAGCCCTTCGTATTTAACGAGAATATCAGCTGAATCCTCATCAACTATCTTGCTGAGCTTTATAACAGGTGTATGGCCGATTGCCTCTAATATATTGTTATATACCATAATTAACCCCTTTTAAAGTGTCCATTACATCTTTTCAACTACGTCAACACCGATAAGATACAATGCACTTCTGATTACGCTGCACATTGCTTCGGTAAGTTCAAGTCTCTTTGCACGGGCAACGCCAGTTGACTTCATGATATTGCACGTGTTGTAGAACTTATTGAACGCAGAAGCCACAGCGAGTGTATATCTTGTTATGATGCAAGGCTGATTTTTGCTTGCGGCATCTTTGACAACATTTGAATAGTCATTCAATATCTTTGCCAGTTCAAACTCTTCATTTGTTGGCTCATATGCACTGTCATCGCTGTCAGCCTGCATTTCTGCCGCTTTACGCAGGATGCTCTTGCCCCTTGCATATGCATACTGCACGTAAGGCCCTGATTCGCCCTCAAAATCGAGAATATCATCCCATGTGAAAATAATATCCCTTTCTCTGCTGTTCTTCAAAAAGGCAAATATAACGGCTCCTACGCCTATCTTCTGTGCGAGTTCATCAATATTGTCAAGATCCTTGCTCGTGCTGCTTGCCGAAATAATCTCTTTTGTCTTTGCAATTGACATATTAAGTAAGTCTTCAAGCAGAATTACGTCGCCGTGGCGTGTTGACATTGATTTGTCCGGGAAACGCACGTATCCGAAGTCTACGTGTACGCAGTTATCTGCCCAGTCAAAGCCCATCTTGTCGATTACTGAAAATACCTGTTTGAAGTGCAGTGTCTGCGGTGTGCCTACAACATATATATTCTTGTAAAAATCGTAATGTCTCTTTCTGTAAACAGCAGCCGCAATATCACGTGTTGCGTAAATTGTCGTGCCATCTGATTTAAGAATAATACAAGGCGGCATGTTGTCGTCTTCAAAACGGACAACCATCGCACCTTCGCTCTCTTCGAGAAGATTCTTCTCTTTGAGAATGTCAACAATCTCAGGCATTTTATCTGTATAAAAGCTCTCGCCGGCATATGAATCAAACGATATGCCAAGAAGCTTATACATTCTGTTGAACTCTGTAAGGCTTGCGCTTACAAAGAACTGCCACAGCTCGGTTACTTCACTGTCTCCATCTTCAAGAAGTCTGAAATAATGTCTTGCTTCGTCTTCAAGCTCAGGCTTTTCTTCTGCCTCTTTATGGAAACGCACATATATTTTCAGAAGTTCGTTTATAGGGTCTTTTTCTATCACGCTTCTGTCTCCCCAATGCTTGTAAGCACTGATGAGTTTGCCGAACTGTGTACCCCAGTCACCGATGTGATTTATTTTCACCGTGTCATATCCAAGGAAGCTGTATATTCTCTCAAGTGAGCTTCCGAGAGCTGTTGACACGAGATGTCCTACGTGGAAAGGCTTTGCAATATTCGGTGATGAAAATTCTACCAATACTGTCTTGTCTTTGCCTTCGTCTGTCTTGCCGTATGCATCGCCCATCGCCTTTATCTCATCGATAACGCCTGAAACGAGGCCGCTTTTTTTCACAAAGAAGTTTACGTATCCGCCTACAACTTCTACTCTGTCTACTATCTGTGAAAATTCTTCTGTTGCATTTGCAAGTATAGTAGCCTGTATGTCTTTGGCAATAAGTGGCGGCGCCTTCCTTAAAGTCTTTGCAAGGCTGAAACACGGAAATGCCACATCGCCCATTTCAGGGTTCGGTGGCACTTCTACTGCGCCTGCGACAGCTCCGAGAGCTTCGCAGGCCGCATTTATATTATTTGAAATAATACTCTTATAATCCATTTTTCCTCCGATATCAGATAACGATATTTACAAGTCTTCCGGGTACTACAATTACCTTCTTTATCTGACTGTCTCCGATGATTTCTTTTACCTTGGCATCTTCAAGAGCAGCAGCTTGTGTAGCGTCTTTGTCAAGGCCTGTCGGGATAACAATCTTGGCTTTTACTTTGCCGCAAATCTGTACAACAATCTCAACGCTCGCCTTTACCATAGCCTTTTCATCGTATTCAGGCCACGTAGCTTTGTAAAGCGGCTGTGAATCGATGTTGCAGAGCTCCCAGAGTTCTTCTGTGATGTGCGGTGCTACGGGGTTAAGGAGCAACAAGAACGCTTTGAAGTCGCCTTTTGAGAGCTTGCCACAAGCATAAATGCTGTTTACGAGTGACATGAGCGCTGCGATTGCAGTATTGAACTTCATCTTCTCATAGTCTTCTGTAACCTTCTTGATTGTAGAATGTACTTCTGCTTTGAGTTCATCTGAAATGCTTTCTTCATCTGTCAGGAAATCCTGCATTTTCCATACTCTTTCGAGGAATCTGTAACAGCCCTTTGCGCCCTGTGTGGACCACGGAATCGCCTGGTCGAATGCACCCATGAACATCTCGTAGAGTCTGAATGAGTCTGCACCGATCTCGTCTACGATATCATCAGGATTGATAACGTTTCCGCGTGACTTGGACATCTTTTCACCGTTTTCACCGAGAATCATGCCGTGAGATGTTCTCTTCTGATACGGCTCAGGACATGAGATAAGTCCCTGATTATAGAGGAATTTATGCCAGAATCTGGAATAAAGCAGGTGGAGTGTCGTGTGTTCCATACCGCCGTTGTACCAGTCAACAGGCATCCAGTAATCCATAGCTTCTTTTGAAATATATTCGTCGTTGTTGTGTGGATCGCAGTATCTGATGAAATACCATGAAGAACCTGCCCACTGTGGCATAGTGTCTGTCTCGCGTTTTGCCGGTCTTCCGCACTTAGGACACGTTGTGTTAACCCATTCGGGCACGTTTACGAGTGGTGACTCGCCTGTATCTGTCTGTACGTATGACTCGATGTCAGGAAGCTTTATCGGGAGCTGGTCTTCCGGTACCGGTACGTATCCGCAATGGTCACAGATAACAACCGGAATAGGCTCGCCCCAGTATCTCTGACGGCTGAATACCCAGTCACGGAGCTTGTAATTTACTTTACGTATGCCGACGCCTTTTTCTACGAGCCAGTCTATAATCTTTGCCTTTGCCTCTTTGACAGTCAGACCGTCGAGGAAACCAGAATTTACCATTACGCCGCTCTCAATATCTGTAAACGCAGCGTTCTGAACGTCGCCACCTGCTACAACTTCGATAATATCAAGACCGAATTTCTTTGCAAATGCCCAGTCGCGGTCATCGTGTGCAGGTACTGCCATGATCTTACCTGTACCGTATGAAACGAGTACGTAATCTGATGTCCAGACCGGGATCTCTTTGCCATTTACAGGGTTAACTGCGAAGATGCCTTTAAGTTGTACTCCTGTCTTGTCTTTTACGAGCTCTGTACGCTCAAAGTCAGACTTTTTAGCAGCTTCTGCCTTGTATGCAGCTACTTCATCGTAGTTTGTAATAAGGTCTTTTACTTTTTCAATCACCGGATCTTCAGGTGATACTACCATATATGTGGCACCGAAAAGTGTGTCAGGTCTTGTTGTATAAACAGTGAGCTTTTCATCGATAGCAGGTACGTAAAAATCTACTTCTGCGCCTTCACTGCGGCCGATCCAGTTGCGCTGCTGAACTTTTACTTTTTCAATAAAGTCAACGTTGTCAAGGCCGTCAATAAGCTCTTGTGCGTATTCTGTAATCTTGAGCATCCACTGTGAACGTTCTACGCGGATAACCTGCGCACCGCATCTTTCACAAACGCCGTTTACAACTTCTTCGTTTGCGAGACCTACTTTACATTCTGTACACCAGTTAATCGGCATCTTTGATTTGTATGCAAGGCCTTTTTCAAAGAGCTTTAAGAATATCCACTGTGTCCATTTATAATAATCAGGGTTTGTTGTGTCTATTTCTCTGTCCCAGTCAAATGAAAAGCCGAGTCTTTTGAGCTGTTCTTTGAAATGAGCAATGTTTTTCTCGGTAACTACTGCGGGATGAACCTTGTTTTTAATAGCAAAGTTCTCTGTAGGAAGTCCGAAAGCATCCCAGCCTATCGGGAAAAGTACGTTGTAGCCTTCAAGACGTCTCTTACGTGAGATAATGTCCATCGCAGTGTTTGATCTTGGATGTCCTACATGAAGTCCTTGTCCTGACGGATACGGAAACTCAATAAGTGCATAGAACTTCTTTTTTGCTTTGTCTTCCGGTGTATCAAGACGGGCTGCAAATACTTTGTTGTCGTCCCAGATTTTCTGCCATTTTGCTTCTATACTTTTAGGATTATAATCTTTCATGTTTTATCTCCCCTCTTAAAATTATCTGTCTTTAAGTTCTGTATACTGCTTCTTTTCACCGACGTTTTTGTACGCCGGTCTGATGATTCTGTTGCTTACGGCAAGCTCTTCGAGTCTGTGTGCGCTCCAGCCTGCTATACGTGAGATAGCAAAAATTGGTGTGTAGAGCTCTTTTGGAATGTTGAGCATTGAGTATACGAATCCTGAATAGAAGTCTACGTTTGCGCAAAGTACTTTATCTGAAGATTTGAACTTTTCAAATACGTACGGTGCAAGCTTCTCAATTCGTTTGTAGAATTCAAACTCGTCTTTCCATTCTCCGCCAAGTTCGTTTGCAAGCTCTTCGGCTTTACTTTTGAGCAAGATAGCTCTCGGATCAGACTTTGTGTAAACTGCGTGACCTATACCATAGATAAGACCTGAGCCGTCGTTTGCTTCTTTATTGAGCACCTTAAGCAGATAATCTTCAATCTGCTTTTCATCAGTCTTGTCAGTCACGTACTTCTTCATATCGTTAATCATCTCAAGAACCTTGAGGTTTGCGCCGCCGTGCTTGTGGCCCTTGAGTGCACCGATTGCTGTCGCAATTGCTGCATACGTATCTGTACCGCTTGATGAAACGAGATGTACAGCAAAAGTCGAGTTGTTTCCGCCACCGTGTTCTGCGTGAAGCATAAGCGCAAGGTCGAGCATCTCGGCTTCTAATTTAGTATATTTACTGTCGGGACGGATCATCTGTAAAAAGTTCTCTGAAGTTGAAAGTCCCGCCTGCGGATTGTGAATATACAGACTCTTGTCATCGTAATGATGGCTCTTTGTCTGGTACGCATACGCAGCCATAGTCGGAAGCTGTGCGATGAGCATTATGCACTGTCTTAATACGTTATCAAATGATAAATCATCAGGATTATCATCATATGAATATGAAGCGAGCACGCATCTTGCAAGCTTATTCATGATATTCGGGCTCGGAGCCTTCATAATCATATCTTCTGCAAATCCATCAGGAAGCTTACGATAATTGTCAAGCATCGTGCAGAAATCAGCAAGTTCCTTTTCATTTGGAAGATTACCTGTCAGAAGAAGATATACAGTCTCCTCGAATCCGAACGCATCTCTTCTTTGTGTGCCTTCTACAAGTTTCTTTACGTTGATGCCGCGGTAAATAAGCTTGCCGTCAACCGGCACTTTTTCTTTCTCATCCATGATGTACGCGCGCACGTCACCGATACTCGTAAGACCTACAAGAACGCCCGTTCCATCCTGATTACGAAGACCTCTCTTTACGTTGTATTTATCATAAAGAGCAGGATCGAATTTATCTGATGCCAGCACCTTTTCAGAAAGCTCTTTGAAGGTGTCTTTGTAAATATTATTGATTTCTGATATGTTCTGCTTGTGCTGCATAAAGGCTTAAACTCCCTATACTAAAATTGACCACAGCATTTTTGCTGTAATCATATTATTTTATTTTATTATTTAATTTGTGTCAACTGATGAAACACATTGTTTTATGGATACTTTTAAGATTCTGTGTGAGTCAGCTTCGTCAATTGTGATAATAAGATTTTCATATTGTACTCTGTCACCTTTTTCACCGAATCTGCCAAGAAGTTCAGTAACCCATCCGCCTACAGAGTTTGCATCTGTTTCTGTCTCAAAATCAAAAAACTCCATAACTTCTGACATTTCTGCAGTACCTTCGAAGGAAAACACGTTTTCTTCTATCTGAACGTAATTTTCAACGACTTCGTCATGTTCGTCCCAGATATCGCCAACAAGCTCTTCGAGTACGTCTTCCATTGTAACAATGCCCATCGTTCCGCCGTATTCATCTACAACAACAGCGATGTGAGCCTTGTCTTTCTGAAGTTTGTTGAGTATATCATCAAGTTTTGAGCTTTCGCTTATGTAAATCGGCGATGTCATTACGTCGCGAAGACTCTGCGTCGTCATTCCCGTGCCTACGTAGAAATCCTTTATATGAATTACACCGACAATGTTGTCAATGTTATCTTCATACACAAGAATTCTCGAGAATTTCGTATCGGTGAAAAGTTGGCCAAGTTTTGCCTTGTCGTCGTTTACTTCAACGGCGGCAAGTTCCGTACGATGCGTCAGGATTTCCCTTGCTTCAATATCATTGAATTCAAGAGCGTTTCTGATAAGCTCGCCTTCATCGTCATCAATGCTGCCGTCTTCCTGAACTTCTTCTACAAGCATAAGAAGTTCATCGTGAGACATCTTGGTATCAGCCTTGACCTTAACGATTTTTGATACTAATTTTTTCCATAGTGAAAATATGAAATTCAGTGGCGTAAAAAAATATATTAAGAGATTAATTATTGGTGCGGAAAACATTGCGAAGCTTTCCGGACTGTCTTTCGCCAGATTTTTTGGTGTAATTTCACCGAAAATAAGTACAACTACTGTAATAACCGCGGTCGAAAGCGTCGCACCGATATCTCCGTATAACTTTACGAACATTATCGTGCCGATTGACGCCATTGCAATGTTTACAATGTTGTTTCCTATAAGAATTGTTGATATTAATTTGTCGTATTTTTCTGACAATTTATATGCAAGATCCGCCTTTTTATTGCCCTTCTCACATAACGTTCTGAGTTTTGTCTTGTTCATCGACGTAAACGCCGTCTCAGTTGCTGAAAAGTATCCTGACATTATTACCAGAACACCAATCGCTATTAAATAAGTTATTATATCTCCCTTCATTTTGCGTGACGCTTATTCCCGTCACCACTGTCGCTATCCATCAGCGTCTGTCACCTCCGTGAAAATTATCTGTGCTATGTTACCTTAAATACGTATGTTTGTCAAACTAATCAAAGAAAAAAAGCCCGCATGCATAAACGCATGCGGACTTTATATAAACAGTTCTTAGCTTTTATTATTTTTTCTTCTTAATAATCATTGCAGCGCCGATCACGAGCATAGCGTGTGCAAGGATAACTGAAGAACCGCAGCCGCCTTCTTCTTTCTCTTCAGCAGGTGCCTCAGTAGCTTTTGGAGCTTCTGTAGCAGGAGCCTGTGTAGGAACCTCTGTCGGAACAGGTGTAGGAGTTACAGGAGCAACTGTCGGAACAGGAGTAGCGATAGCTTCAAAATTACCATCCCATGCTGCAGCAGATTCTTTGTTGTCGAAGAATAAAATGTACTCGATGTCAAATGTAGCTTCTTCATTCGCGCCATTGAAGACGTCAAATCTGAATGCATTCAGAGTAGCACCTTCCTGTGTGTAATTTGTATTTGAATTAAAATTGAAAATTGCATACTGCCAGTCAGTTGTATCTTCGTAAATTACTGTTACAGAACCGCCTGCTGTAGGACCTGCAAACATTGTTGTTGAGAAGAATACTTCGCCGCTGTTAGGTGTGCCTTCTGATTTACGGAATTTTACGAGCATAGCTTTTGACTCATCGCAATAAACTGCGTCATCAGCCCAGTATGGCATAGTAAATGTCAACTGTGAGTCATTTGTTGCTTCAACTTCGATGTGGAGATAACCTTCTTCTTCAATCCAGAAGTCGTTACAGCCCTGACCGGGAGTGATAAGCTCAATCATATCATCAGAATTGAATATAAGCATATTGTCAAGATTCGGAACAGTATTAATCTCATCCTTCTGATCATCATAACCTGTTAATGTACCGAAAATATCTCCTTCTGGCTGAGTTACAAATGCAACTGCTAATCTTAATGCCGCATCTGGAGCATGTACATCGTTCTGATAAAGCTCCTGACCTTTAGTCTCAGGGTGCTTCCATACACCAACAGTGTTTCCGTTCGGAATAGCATCGCACAATCTGATAACGTACTCGCCTGCTTTGAGTGGATCATCGGCGGAAAAAGTGAATCCGATGTATGCATTATCAGCAAAGTCAACAAAACCATGTGTGGCAATCGGTGTACCGTTGATAGTCTTATCATAGTCTGTATCAAACGCATAAAGCTCAACTGTCATATTACCTGTGTTACCCCATGCAGGACAGCATACACCGACAAACGTTGCATCAGCAATGATTGAAAAGTGTGATGCAATAGTGTCCTCCGATGTCATAGGATGAGGTGAATTGCCACCTTCATAAAAACCTACTCTACCTTCAATATTACCATTAACCTCCGGATCTTCACATGGTGTCGCAGTTGCTGCATTAGCTGTAATAGTAGACATAAATGCAACTGACAGAGCAACCAGTACTAAAACTGTTAAAATTAACGCTTTCTTTTTCATAACTTCCTCCTGTTTTTAATAAATTCTTAACATTATAACACTCTGTTAACATTTAGGCAACATAAAAAACAGCCTGCGCCGTCAGGCGCAAGCTGTTTTTCTTGTATTTTTTTGTGTTTTTATTATTTTTTCTTCTTGATGATCCCCCGTTTAACATCAAAGGGGTTCCACCATATACCGTGGAACCCCTCTTGCGATTCAAAGCCGAGACTCAAACATTCCTTGAGTTTTAACCGGACGTATATCCAAAATTTATATTAGAAAAGACCGTCCATCCTTGTAACATCCAGATACCAAGAGCGCCCAACTTTAATAACAGACACAACCGAATTACCGGTTTCTTCAGTATCACCGGCCTTAATAGTCAGTTTAATTTCCACAGTTTTAGCAGCAGACACCTTGACGTCCATATCTTCATAAACCTCCTTAAGATCATCTAAATCATTGCCAGTCACATCCTCAACGATAAGAATTTCGTAAGAAACAGTAAAGTCTTCACCCAAGTATATTTCGAGAAAATCACGGTATTCTTGCATTTCTTCATTTACTTCTTCGAGGTACTCATCAAACTCGTCTTCGTCGTAACCTACTTCCTCCAGTCCGTACTCAATCACTTTTTCGGGAAGAAGCTCTATCACAGCCGCTGCATCAGGCTTAAACTGTGCATAAACATACTTTTCCACAGTATCCTTATAACCTCTGCCGCCAAACAGAGCGATGATAAGAACCACAACCAGAACCACAACCACAGTCGCAGCCGCTGCCGCAGCAACAGCAATGATACCTACCTTACGGTTTTTATTGTTTGAATTCACTGTAACAGATGTATCAGACACCACAGGCTCTACACCATTAAGTTTTGCACCACAAGCAGTACAAAATGTTGACTCATCAGAGTTCTTCACGCCACATTTTTCACAGAACATTGTATATCCTCCCCTTTATTCGTTTTTACTTTCAATTTTGCACCACATTTTGCCTCGCATCCATCAGCCGTTTTCCTGTTTTTCAA
>JAZQDE010000016.1:0-52249 GCA_045546695.1 Clostridia bacterium
TAGCGTATCCGCCCTCATATGCTTTTTTGAACATTTCTTTTGATGTAACTAATGGCATAAAAGACATCTCCTTAACTATAAAATAATACTGAACGTGCAAATATGCACATCTTAGTTATTTTACCAATTTAGTTCGAAGTATGCAAGCCTAAGTTAACATATTCTGCCAACATCGCAACAAAACCTGCTCTGTAGCCCTTAACGTCTGCGCCTTTGTTTGCATTTGCAAACGTAGCGACATCCTCAACAGTCGTATTTACATAAGAAGATCCTCTTAATATTTCGGCAAAAGCAGCGACAGCGCACGCGAAGTTGTAGTCTGTGTCGGGGGTCTGTGTAATGTTGCTGTTTGTATATACAGCCTCATGAGAAGCGCCATTTTCCGGATCCTTGTATCTGATGCACACGTCAAACAAATGGCCGCCTGTATATCCCTCTTTCAGCTTAAGTTCAACTAAAACGATAACGTCCGTGCCGGCACCGATTTCGCCCGCATCTTTATTTTCGTCGTCAAATTCTTCTGAACTCATAAGTCTGTTCTCGTAGCCCACAAGTCTGTATTCGCTGACATTTTCTGTATTGAAGCGTATCTGTGACTTTACGTCATTTGCAACGGTGAAAAGATTGCCACCCATTTCATCAATCAGCACCTTCTGCGCCGTAGTAAGTGAGTCAATGTATGAATAGTTGCCGTTTCCGTGAGTGGAAAGAGTTTCCATCATATCGTCCCTGAGGTTGCCTGTGCCAAAGCCGAGACAGCTTAAATAAATGCCGTCGTTTCGCTTTTCACCGATAAAATTCTTAAGTTTTTCAGTGTTTGAGATGCCTACGTTAAAATCGCCGTCTGTGGCCAGAATAACGCGGTTGTTGCCGCCGTCGATATAATTCTTCTTTGCAAGGTCGTACGCCTTCTGTATGCCCTGAGCGCCTGCTGTAGAGCCGCCTGCCGACAAAGAATCAAGAGCAGAAATAATAGCGTCCCTGTCGTTTCCTCTGGCACTGTCGAGCACTACGCCTGCAGAGCCTGCGTATGCAACGATGCTCACTCTGTCATTTTCTGTAAGATGTTCCGTAAGGAGTGAAAAAGCCTTTATAACGAGTGGCAGTTTGTCGTATGAATACATCGAACCTGATGTGTCGATCAGAAAAGTGAGATTGCTCGGAGGCAGATTATCTGTCGCGATATCAGCCGTTTTCACCCTGATATATGCCATGTATTTGCCTTCTGCAAACGGTGACGCAGCAATCTGCGTTACTACGCCGAAAGGATGCTCCGCGTTTGCTTCTACATTCGCATCGTAGTCAAAATAATTAAGAAGCTCCTCTGTACGCACCGCATCGACAGGCGGCTTGTTTCCACCTTTGATATATCTGGCAATATTTGTATATGCAGCAGTATCAACCTTTAGTGAAAAAGCTTTTGTAGGTTCTGTCTGAGTAGATATAAACGCATTTTGAATAATCTCATTATAACTTTCATTATAACTTTCATTGTTCTGAATTGATCCGTCTATTTGAGAGAATAAAAACTCCGAATCCATCATACCATACCCAAGGGATGAGTTTCCTTTATCAAACGAGGCTGCGCAAGATGCAAGGCAGATGCACAAAAATAGTAGTAATAAAACAGTACAGATGTTTTTTTTCATTAAATTCAGTCCTTTCTTTCGTTTTCTGCTTATATAACTTTCAAAAAGCAAAAAACATTACAGGTCTTATAAAAATAATTTAATATCTTCACACAAAGCGATAAGAGTCTCCATCTCATAAACGCATGACATGCAAATCATCCAATCTCCTTTTTTAGCTGCCAATATTTTGTATTCTGCTCTATTCTTATAATATTTCGAATTACTTACTTGCATTCCGTCCGAATCAAAATCTTTTACAGGCATAAGATGTACCACCGCGTCATCACCGTATCTGTCATTTATCGTATATATAACGTGACCTTGATCCTCTGTTATCTTATCAATCTCAAAGCGAGAGTCAGACAGTGATATATAGGGCCTTTTATCAGACGGGGTAACGGCAGCCGACGGAGAGCTGCTCACATCCGGCTGATAATCGTTATTCAAAAACCGAGTGAATACAACCGTGCTTAGAAGCACAAAAATTATTGTTATACATGCGCATGCCGCAGAAACCCACGGAATCCAGCGGCGTGATTTGTTTCGAATAGTTGTCGGAATACTTGGCATGTGCTGCTTTGTGCAATTAAGTTCCATACTTTCACGGTCATATTGTTCACCTGTTTTTTTAACGTATTCTTTTGCAATTTCTCTTAGTATTTTTTCATTCTTATATGAATTCATATCACTGCCACACCTGCCTTTCTGAAACAATTTTTGCCATCTTTTTTCTTGCTCGGTGTAGGCGCACCCTTGCAAGGTTATCCGTTATACCAAGTAGCTGCGCAACCTCAGTAAGATTCATGTCATGTCCGTAGTACAGCAAGAAAATTTCCCTAAGAGGTTCTTCTAACTTGTCAAGCAAGCCAACAATCTCCTCAGCCGTGATTTTTGATATAACAGACTGTTCCGTACTTACAGTGTCTGCCACATCAAACTCTTCATCAATCGGGACGTAATCTTCTTCATTTCGTTTTGATATCATTGAAAGCGCCACGTTTTTCACAACAGTAACCACAAAAGAAGCTGTTTGAGGAGACGGCACCTTGTCCTCCAGCTTATGTAAATTCTTATAAATGCGCATAAAAGCCTCACTCACAGCATCTTCGCTAAGGCTATGATCGTTTAATATCTGCATAGCTTTTGAATACATCAGCCTGGCATACTGTAAGTATATCTTTTCAAACTTTTCTTGTTTTTCACCCTCGTTATCGTCAAACACAAATAACGAGCCAGCAATACATAGTACCAAAACTTACCTCCCTACGTATTTATAAACCTGATTTGTATTGAAAACATTACACCATATCTGAAAAATTTTTGCAATAAAAAAAGCGGGTAAAGGGAATCGAACCCTCATAATCAGCTTGGAAGGCTGATGTTCTACCACTGAACTATACCCGCGTGCGACTATCTGTCGAACAGTCGCCATTATACAACCTAAAAAATGCTTTGTCAACTAAAAATCACGTGAAAACAGCCGGGCTACTTCACCCGGCTGCCGAAATATTTTTTTTATTATGGAACAATATGTCCTACACCATCCAAAATAATTCTTGGTCTGTACGGATATTGCGTAAGAGTCTCTTTAGTAGTAACGCCCGAAAGGACAAGCACCGTGTCAAGGCCGCTTTCGATACCGGCGATAATATCTGTATCCATTCTGTCACCCACTATAGCGGCATCCTGTGAATGCACGCCGAGCATCTGAAGACCTGTGCGCATCATCAGCGGATTAGGTTTGCCAACGTAGTACGCCGCCTTGCCTGTCGCCATCTCAATCGGAGAAACCAACGCTCTGCAGGCAGGCACAATACCCTGCTCAACAGGCGCCGTCAGGTCGGTATTTGTACCGATAAGCTTTGCGCCATTCAAAACGAGTCTTACAGCCTTGCACATAGCGTCATAATTATAATTCTGCGTCTCGCCTATTATTACATAATCAGGATCGATGTTATTTATCAGAATACCTGCATCGTGAAGTGCATTCAAAAGTCCCGGCTCACCTATTACGTATGCGCTCGCACCCGGCTTCTGGTTGCTTACAAACTTCGCTGTCGCAAGGGCACTTGTATAGAAATGGCTCTGGTCTACGTCAAGACCCATTCTCGACAATTTGAGCTGGAGTTCTCTCGGAGACGAAGCACTGCTGTTTGTTAAAAACAAAAACTTTTTATCTTCCTTATATAGCCAGTCAACGAACTCCTTTACACCCGGAAGAAGTTTGTTTCCGTGATAAAGAACGCCGTCCATATCGCATATAAAACCTTGTTTATTTCTTAAGCTTTGTATAAAAATGCACTCCTTTGTTGTGTATTTTGTATCCTTTGGAATTATATAAGGATTAAAGGTTTTTTTCAAGTGGTGAAAAGAGCATCTGCGTCACAACAAACAGCTGCAAATTTTTTCAAAAAAAGGGTTGTGTTTTTTGCCCGACGGTGTTATTATAGCTGAGCAACATTTTGAATGTCGCATGTGCCTGTAGCTCAGCAGGATAGAGCAACGGCCTTCTAAGCCGTCGGTCGGGGGTTCGAATCCCTTCAGGTACGTTTTTTTATGTCCTTAAATATGTTATGAGTCTGAATCACCGGGGGTGTTTCATATGTCTGCAAACAATTCTTACGATATCATTGTTATTGGTACAGGGCCTGCAGGTTCAACTTTTTGTCGTCTTATATCAGATAAATACAAAGTATTATTAATCGGCAAGCCTGACTCTAAGCCTTGCGGCGGACTCCTCTCCCCTGACGCACAATACGAGCTGGCAAAATACAACCTTACCTTGCCAAAAGACATTCTTGTAGACCCCCAGATTTTTGCAGTAAAAACAATTGACCTGAACTCATCAAGGCAAAGGTATTACCCACGTTCGTACCTTAATATGGACAGAACCAGATTTGACAACTGGTTACTTACCATGATAGAGCCCCGCGTAACCATAGCCAGAGCAGTCTGCCGGGACGTAATTATGTCCGGTGAAAAGTATCAGGTTCTCTACACTGAAAACGAAGAAGATAAAAATGCTTTCGCTACATATGTCGTTGATGCGTGCGGTGCCGGTTCATTTTTACGGAGAAAGATTTTCAAGAAGAAAATACGCAAATATCTTGCAATACAACAGGAATTCAAATCAATTGAGCATAGCCCATTTTATTCATGTATCTTTGACAAAAACGCTACGGACTGCTGCTCGTGGACAATATCAAAAGATAAAAAGATGATATATGGCGGCGCTTTTTCCATGAAAAACGCACGTGAAAAATTTGAAGAGCAAAAGAAAAAAATGAGCGAGCAAGGTTTCATGTTTGCACAAGAACTGAAGCTTGAAGCCTGTGTCGTATATCGTCCTTCCAATCCTTTCCAGTTTACACTTGAAAAAAATAACGTCTTTGCGATAGGAGAAGCAGCAGGATTTATAAGTCCGAGTTCGCTTGAAGGGATAAGCTACGCTATGGCAACAGGACGATTACTTGCCTATGCATTTAACAACTGCAAAAAAGAAAATAAAATAAAAACTATTTACAAACGAAAGACCACTTCATTAAGAATGAAAATTGTATTAAAATTATTGAAGTGCCCGTTTATGTATAATCATTTCTTACGAAACCTCATACTTAAAACGGGAATTACGTCAGTCAACATTGAAAAGTGAGGAATTTATGGGATTAAATATCGTACTGGTTGAACCTGAAATACCACAGAACACAGGAAATATCGTCCGCACGTGCGCAGCCATGAATGCAAAATTACATTTAATAAGGCCCCTGGGCTTCTCTGTAGAAGACAAATACTTAAAGCGCGCCGGTCTGGATTATTGGCATTTTGTGGATATAAAATATTACGACAGCTTTGATGAAATGAGACAAATGCAAGGACCTGATGCCAGATTTTTCTTTGCATCCACAAAATCGCAGAAGTCATATTCTGACATTTCCTACAAGGACGAAGATTATATTGTTTTCGGCAAAGAAACAAAAGGCCTTCCGGAAGATCTTCTGAAGGCCAATTATGATCATTGTATCCGTATACCAATGAGAGATGAATACAGATCCCTTAATTTGTCAAATTCCGTGGCAATAATTGCCTACGAAGCCATGAGACAGATGAATTTCCCAGGCATGTCTGCAGACGGAAAACTCACACAATATTGATTTTCATCCAACAGTAATCGTTGTTTTACCTGTAGAATCCGATGCAATACCGTCGCCTTTAATTGCGGCGGTATTTTTGCCCCATACAATAATCTCTCCATTGTCTTTGAGCATCACACTGAACCATGAGCCGGCACCGGCGCTGATGACGTCAGAGGCTATAATAACGGGAGTGCTTTGAGTTGACGTACTGCCGGCCTTTACCTGACCATAAGAGTTAAGACCGACGCCATAACATTTATTGTCATTTGTAACGATGAGCGCATGTTCATCCTGCATGCTGACAGATTTAACGTTTGAAAGGAGCTTGTGCACTTTGCCGTCCCCCTGCCCTGTTACGTATGAAACGCTGCTTCTCCAGCCGATATAGTACAAATCATTGTTGTTATCAATAATAAACGAAGAATGCTCGCCGGCAATAACTTCCTTTGCATTGTCAAGCAATTTAACCGGGCTGGTGAAAACTTCCTGAGATGAATTTGTAAGCTTCAGCCAGCGGTTGTCACCGATTCCATATGCCACGTCGTCGATAACAAATAAGCTGTGTCTGCGGCCTGCGGCCATTGAAGTAACGTTGCTAGCAAGCTTCACAAACGTGTTTACTGCGGCGCCGAGATTCTTTGTGCCGAGCTGGCCGTTTGTATTGTTGCCGACACCATATAAATCACCATTTGCAAACAGAATCAACGTATGGTCATGTCCGGCACTGATATCTACAACCTCAGAATCAACAGAAGGCAGGCTGACTGGCAGAATCGCAAAATTGTCACCGGTGCGTCCAAGCTGGCCATTGCTGTTGTTTCCGAATGAATAAACCACTCCGTCGTGTGTCAATATCAAAGTATGAGGAGCCGCACCAACGTTACCTCCCTGCGACGTAGCAATATCTTTAACGTTTGTAGCTATCAGAGCTTTCTTAAGAAGAGATGACGTAACAACACCGCATTGATTCTGGGTGTTATCTCCCCACGCATACAGATTGCCATTTTCCGCCAGGTAAAAAATGGTAGAAGATGCTGTTACAATTCTGGGTGTAGTAATTTTATTTTTAGTCGCAAGCACAGTCGCTGTGACTCTGCTTTTTACTGTAATCTCAACAGTCTTTGTATCATAAATCTTTTGCGTACCATCGGCAAACGTCACGGCAAAACCCTTGAACGTGTATCCTGATTTAACAGTTGCTGTCAGTGTAACAACTTCATTCTTGCTACACTCTTTTGTGTAACCGCTTTTTACCGAACCACCATTCATCATAACAGTTGTCGTCTCTGACATGTAATTAACTGTCACTTCTGTAGCAGTGATATTCAGTTTTGACACAAGATATTGCTTTACGTATTTAGTGCGATTGCGTAAAAATGTGCGCATTTCTTCAACTTCAGATTCGAATTTTGATAAAGACGTGCCCGAGACAGTCCATCTTGAAGCATTAATGTTTATTCCGTTTTTCCGCTCTTCAGCCATCTTGTCGACAAGCGGAATCAGAACATCTTCATTGTAATAATTTTCCATTACGTATACGAATCTATCGTAAAAAGATTGCTTGAATTCTTCATTTTTGAGGCAAGCGTTGAACAATCTTGTGATAACCGCATCAGCAGCAAGTGCATTTGCTACGGTATTTGACTGATACTCGCTACCGCATCCGAAATCAAGATCAAGAAGAACAAATCTCCATTTTGTGTCAAGACCGCTTGGATCTTCGGGATTTTTATTTCTCCAGACTTTAACATTGTTGCCCGGCCAGTCGCCGTTTCCAAAGTACATATTTGCAATGAAATAATCCATCATGCTTGCTATATCTACTCTTGCTGCCACGTAGTCAAAAGATGACTGAACTGCCAGATTATGGGTTGATGCATAATCAAGCAAATCCTCCCATGCCTTTTCATCGCCGTCTACACCTTCTTTTAACTCAAACGGCGAATTATTATTTCCTGTAACAAGCGGACTTGGTGCTTCGAGCATTACAATATTTTCCTCGGAAACACCATAATGAGCATTAAAGTATTTATCGTCATACCTTTCACGGGCGTTGTACATTCCCCAGCATTCGCCGTTAACAAAAACAAGAATAGGACGTGATTCCATATAATCAACCACAAGTGGCTCACTTGCCTTTTGCATAAAAGCATCGCGGAACATTGTTTCAGTACAGTCGTTTCCGGAGTTACGTAAGATTATTCTGTCAAAAGAATCTATTACGTCCCCGTTTACATCTTTAGCATTGCCTTCAAAAATGTCATATTTTAACTTTCCGGGATTATCTGTAACTGATGATTCTGCACCTTTTTTGAAATACAAACGCATCGATTTCATATGATTCCCCAAAGAGCCGTTGCCACTCATACAAAGTTCT
Source organism: Clostridia bacterium (assembly GCA_045546695.1). Lineage (GTDB taxonomy): Bacteria > Bacillota > Clostridia > UBA1212 > UBA1255 > SIG424. Next base: position 8,142 of record JAZQDE010000016.1, read on the forward strand.
ACATACTGACCGGACTGCTTTACTCCCTTTTCATCAAACATCTCAACAAAAACAACAATACGTTCTTTCGTCGCAAACGGATGTTGCATTACACTCACATATATGCCCGTGTCGGTAGTAAAATCATCCATTTTTGTCGTAATTGAAACGACAGGCATATCGTATTTTTCCATCATTCTTGAGCCTACGTAATACGAGTTAATGACAACCGGTGTAGCTACACCATTTTTCACAGCAACCGCTTTAATGGATTTTCCTATGATCTGTGTTCTCGGATTCGGCAGATTAAAAGCCTGAGATGTTGCGGTTGTTACAGGACCCGGATTGCTATTCATACTGTTTTTAATTGATATCGGTTTTGTATAGGTGATACGCGTAGTGCTCGAGCGTGGATCGGACCCGTCTGTTGTGTAATAAATTGTATAACCCGGCTTTGAACTTAGTGTAAGTTCAAATGGCGAAGTATATACACCGCCTTCATGTGAAAAGACTACAGTAGGATCGTTCGGCTTTGCTGTCGGCGTAGGCGTCGGCTTTGGTGTCGGCGCCAAAGTCGCATCCGGCTCAGTTGGCTCCGCGGTAGACTCCGGTGTTACATCAGGTGTCGCTGCCGGCGTTTCAGCCGGTGTTGCCTCCGCAGACGGAGATAAAGAAACAGCCTGCGTCTCCCCCGGCGTAATGTCGGGTGTATCCACAGGCTCTCTATTGCATCCCACAATGATACCTATAATAAGTATCATCAATAAACCAATAAAAAATAATTTATTCTTTTTCATAAAAATACCTCTTCAGCGTAAGGGGTTGTTATTTTTCACAGAACAGTCAGACAATAAATCCAACTTTGCTGCGCACGTCACGGTATGTGGCCTCAGCGATAGCAGAAGCTTTTTGCGCATTCGTCTTAAGAACACGCTCCAGATATGACTTATCCTCAAGGATTTCGCGATAGCGTGCCTGAATCGGTGCGAGCATATCTGCAACGGCAGTACCGACTGCAATTTTGAAATCACCGTAGCGTGAGCCGGCAAATTCTGCCTGTGCTTCTTCTATACTGATATTCATTGTAGCGGCATAAATGCTAAGAAGATTGCTGATGCCCGGCTTTTCATCGGGATCAAAACGTACTTCACTGCCTGAATCAGTAACGGCGCGCTTGAATTTCTTGATAATCGCATCGCGTTCTTCAATAAGAAGCACGAAGTTGTTTACGTTTGTGTCAGATTTTGACATCTTCTTGTCAGGCTCCTGCAAGCTCATAATCTTTGCGCCCTGCTTTGCAATCAATGCTTCGGGGACAACGAACGTGTCACCGTAAATCTTGTTGAAACGGATTGCGATATCACGAGCAATCTCAAGGTGCTGTTTCTGGTCCTGTCCTATCGGAACAACATCCGTGCCATAAAGCAGAATGTCTGCCGCCATCAATACGGGATAAGTAAACAAGCCTGCATTGATGTTGTCTGCGTGCTTTTGTGATTTATCCTTAAACTGGGTCATACGACTGAGCTCGCCCATGTATGTGTAGCAGTTGAGAATCCACGCAAGCTCTGCATGGCCTGACACGTGCGACTGCAGGAAAAGAGTCGTAGCCTCAGGATCAAGGCCGCATGCAATATATAAAGCAAGCAATGCATATGAACGTTTGCGTAGCTCTTCCGGGTCCTGACGCACTGTCAGAGTGTGTAAATCAACAACGCAATACAAACAATCATATTCGCTTTGAAGCTCCGGGAAACGCTTTAAGGCGCCCAGATAATTACCTATAGTCAAATTGCCCGAAGGCTGTATACCACTGAAAATTCTTTTCTTTTTATCCATTTAAAATCATCTCTCTTCACGATAATAGTCACGACCGATTGCCGCAGGCTGGTCACTCTTTTTATTACTGATTGAAGTAATAACAAGTACGACAGCAGTAATAATAAACGGCAGGGCCTTCATAAACTGAGGCGGAATCTTATTAAGCCATCCGAGTACTTTCGGGAAATGCTCTGCAAGTGAAGAGCCGTACACCTGAAGTGTATTGAAAATACCGAATATAAATGTTCCGAGAATTGCAAGCAGCGTATTCCACTTTGCAAAAATTACCAACGCAATTGAAATCCATCCGTATCCATCAATCCAGCATTTGCTGCCTTCAAAGCTTCCTGAGAGGTTTACTGCCATAAGCAGACCACCGATACCCATGATACCTGAGCCGATTGCTATGTGAACGTATTTATACATAGTGATATTTACGCCAACAGCATCGGCAGCCGCAGGATTTTCACCGACAGCGCGCATACGCAGACCCGGCTTTGTATATTTAAGATACCACCACATAACGATTGCAATAATAACAGCAAGATATACAAATATGCTCTGTGAAAAGAATGCTTCGCCTATAACGGGAATCTTGCTGAGGAGCGGAATCTCAATCGGCTTGGTGCCTTTTAAGAAACCTTCGCACTGAAGCATATCGGGCCATTTTCCGGCGCTCTTGAAGCCGTTACCGATAAAGAAGTAAAGACCAAGACCGAACGTTGTAATCGTAAGACCTGTTACATTCTGGTTTGCATGAAGTGTAACAGTCATAAAAGCAAAGAACAATCCCACAAGCGCTGCGATCAGGAATGAAGCAAGAATACCTACAAGCAGACTGTCTGCCCTGCAACCGACGAGAAGGCCGCCGATAGCTCCGATTGCCATCGTACCTTCAACACCGAGGTTAAGGCTTCCTGATTTTTCAGTAACAATCTCACCGACTGTACCATACAAAAGAGGCGTATTGTATTTTAATAATGTTGCTAAAAAAGAAGTTATAACGTTCATACTTTTGCCTCCTTGCTACTTTTTTCTGTATTCTTTTTACGGAATACGAGTCTATATCTTATAAAGAAGTCTGCCGCAAGTACAACAAACAGTATAATACCCTGGAGCAAATCAGCAAAGTGGCTGTCAACGTTGCTGAAGTTCGATGATGCAACTACGCTTCCGCACTGCAGAATTGTAATCAGGGCTGACACAACAACAATACCAATCGGATTGAGCTTTGCAAGCCATGCAACTACGATACCTGTCCAGCCTACGTCATTCGTAATCGTATCAGAAAGAGCATATACGCTTGACACACGCAAGGCGCCTGCCGCACCAATCAGGGCAGCTGACATGAACATTGTACGGCAGATAACTTTATTTACCTTCATACCTGCAAAACGCGCTGTATTGATGCTGTCACCGACAACTGATATTTCGTAACCCTGCTTTGTGTGTTTCAGGTAAATGTACACAATGGCAACGAGTAAAATAACGAATATAAATGATATTTCAAGTGAAAACTTGCCAATCGTGATTGTGAACATTCTGGCATTTTCCGGAATCTGGTTGAATTTCGGTCTTTCGGAATCAGGACGCAGGAAAATATTCCAGTCAGCCTTTGTTTCGCCGAAAAAGCGCATAATATAAAGTGCAATATAGTTGAGCATCAATGTGAAAAGTGTCTCGTTTGTATTGAACTTAACTTTAAGAGCCGCTGTAGATAAACCGATAAGTCCGCCTACAAGGCTACCTGCCAGAACCATAAGGAAAATCGTCAAAAAGATGTTGCTTGAAGTCGGAAGCATAAATGCAACAGCCGCACCGGCAAGAGCACCGAGCAGGAATTGTCCTTCTCCGCCGATGTTCCAGAAGCGCATCTTGAATGCCAAGGACAAAGCAAGTGACGTGATAAGGAGTGGAATAAGCTCCTGTATATATGTCTGATACTGGATATATGCATAAGGATTGCCTACCGTATTGAGGGTAAACATCATTTCATAATATTCAAACGGATTTGCTTTTAAAGACAGCAGCAAGATAGCGCCTATACCAAGAGCAATAAGAACTGCGCCGAGATACAGAAGGCAAATCTGCCATGTTTTAATATTCTGCCTTTTCACGATACGTATGAGAGGCTCTTTGTTTGATCTTGTCATTTGTTTTCAGCCTCCTTCGCTTCGTCTATTCTTGAATCTTTTGCAATGCCGGCTACTTTACCATTAATCTGTGAAATGTCTTTTGCGCCGGTCATCATAAGTCCGAGTTCTTCTTTTGTTGCCTTGTGTGCATGTACAACACCCATCAGTTTGCCGTGGCAGATAACCATAATCTTGTCGCATAAAGCGAGCATAACGTCAAGGTCCTCTCCTACAAACAGGACACCTACACCCTTTTGCTTCTGCTCATTGAGGATATCATATATGGCATATGAAGAGTTGATATCAAGGCCTCGTACGGGATATGCTGTGATGATAACGTTAGGACCTGCATCAATCTCGCGTCCTACGAGTACTTTCTGTACGTTACCGCCTGACAGACGTCTTACCGGTGTCTCTGTAGATGGAGTAACGACTCCGAGTTTGTCAATAATTTCCTGCGCTTTTGCACGCGCTGCATTTCTGTCTACAAAGACTGACTTGCCTTTGTGATAATTTTTAAGCATCATATTGTCAGTTATCGACAAAGATGGTGCGAGACCCATACCGAGACGGTCTTCGGGAATAAAGCTCATCGCAATACCTTTTTCAATAATAGCCTTAGGTGGAAGGCCTACGATATTTTCACCTTTATGAATAATCTGACCTGCTTCTACTTTACGAAGACCTGCAATAGCCTCGCACAGCTCCTTCTGACCGCATCCTGCGATGCCGGCAACGCCAAGAATCTCGCCGCCGCGGATGTAGAAGTTTACGTCGTCGATAGCCTTTGAGCCTTCGTCGTTGTTGATAGAGAGATTACGTATTTCAAGAAGAGGCTTGTCAACAGTGGTCTCAACGCGTTCAATATTGAGATTGACTTTGCGTCCTACCATCAGGTCTGTAAGCTCCTGCTCGTTTGTCTCGCTTGTATTTACTGTATCTATGTATTCGCCCTTGCGTAAGATTGTTACGCGGTCGCTTATTTCCATAACTTCGTTTAATTTGTGAGTAATAATAATGATGGAGTGACCTTCTTCTTTCATACGTCTTAAGACGTCAAAGAACTTGCGGATTTCCTGTACGGTGAGTACCGCAGTAGGTTCGTCAAGAATAATAACGTTTGCTCCGTAATAAAGAACGCGCAGAATTTCCAACGTCTGTTTCTCACTTACAGACATGTTTGCAACGATCTTGTTCGGATTGAAATCAAATCCGAATTTGTTACTGATCTCAGTAATTTTTTTGTACCTGTCTTTTTTAAGAAGTACACCTGTCTTCTCCGTGCCCATCCAGATATTGTCAGCCGCTGAAAAGACGTCAACAAGCTTGAAATGCTGGTGAACCATACCGATTCCGTATCGTTTGGAATCTTCCGGAGAATTAATAGAAACCGGCGTGCCGTTTACCTTGATGGTACCGCTCTCCGGTTTATAAATACCGGAAAGCATGTTCATCAAAGTAGTCTTTCCGGACCCATTTTCGCCAAGCAGGGCGAGAATCTCGCCCTGTCTGACGTTAAGGTTTATGTTCTTGTTAGCGACAATTCTACCAAATGTTTTGGTAATATTCTCTAATTCAATCGCATAAATATTTTCGTTCATATACGTTTTCCTTATCAATTATTTTTCTTCAACGCCTGCTACATACCAGTTCATTGAACCCTTGATAACGCCGTCCTGAGCAGCTGCGCCGCCTTCTACAGCAACGAGTGCGCCATCAGCGTAGATGTAATACGTATTATCAGCAGAGATAACTTCGCCGCCCTTGTTGTCGAGCATAGCGCCGTCAACCTTTGTGATTGTGCCGTCAGCAGCAATAGAGAGCTTAACGTTTGTGAAAACGTCCCACTCACCGTTGATCATCATAGCCTTAACAGCGTCAATGATCTCTTTTGTGCCTTCTTCACAGTTTTCTGTCAAAGGAGAAATGTCTACGAAACCTTCTTTGAGGCCGCCGTAGTAAATACCAACTTTTGTCATGAAGTTAGCCGCATCGTTCATAGCTGTCTCGATAGCGAGTTTGTAGTAAACGTCCCAGTTCCAGATTGGAGCTGTGAGGTGAGCGCCTGAAGCCTGTGCTGTCATGTCTGAGTTGTAACCGCAACCGAATACGTTCTTTTCCTGAGCTACGATCTGTGGCTGAGCACTGTCGCAGTGCTGAGCGATAACGCAGCAACCGTAATCAGTGATGAGCTTTTCAGCGAGCTGACGCTCTAAGTTTTCATTTGCCCATGCGTTGAGCTTTGAAACGTAAACTTTTGCGTCAGGATTAACAGCCTGTACACCAAGAGCGAAAGCGTTGATACCGCTGCATGTCTCAGCATATTCTGTGCCGTAAGCTGCTACGTAACCGATATTGTTGTTGCCAAGGGCAAGTGACTTTTTACCTGCAGCGATACCGGCAAGGTAACGAGCCTGGTAAATTCTACCAAAGTAGTTGTTGAAGTTCTTGTCATTAGCCAGGTAACCTGTTGCATGGCTGAAAATGATGTCAGGATATTTTTCAGCAGCTGCTTCCATAGCATTGATGTAACCAAAGCTGATACCGATAATAATCTTGCAGCCCTGTGAAGCAAGAGTGTTGATAGCGTTTGTAACCTGAGCGTCATCTTCAGGAACGTTGTCAACGATCTTGAGCTGTTTTTCAACATCCATGCCAAGCTGTTTCATAGCATTTGTGATACCATTGTGGTGTGCAAATGTATAACCTGCAGTGTCGTTTTTACCATTGATGTAAATAGCGCCTACGAGGAAATCTGCACCTTCTTCGCTATCTCCGCCGCAACCTGTAGCTACAGCAAATGAGAACAGCATAACCAGAGCCAGTACTAAAGTTAATACTTTTTTCATTGTAAAAAACCTCCCTGCCAATACGGCAAAATTAATTGATATATGTAAATGAAATTTACACCGGATTTAATTGCGGAAGCTTATCGTTCCGTCTTCGTCCATAGCATCGACAATTGCAAGAGACTCAACCTTGATACCTGCGCGTCTTAGCTTGTCCCCTCCGCCCTGGAAACCTTTTTCAATTACTGTACCTGCTCCAACAAGTGTGGCTTTAGCTTGTGTAACGATATCAATCAGACCTTCGATAGCATTACCTACTGCAAGAAAGTCGTCAATGATAAGAATTCTGTCTGATTCGTTCAGATATGATTTATTTATGATAATGTCATTGTTGCATTGATGTGTGAATGAATAAACATGACCAACATAGTTATTGTCGGTCACATTTGAAGTCTTATTCTTTTTGGCAAAAACTACCGGCACGTTGAAAAACTGCGCAGTAATACACGCAATACCGATACCTGATGCCTCAATAGTGACTATTTTTGTAACATTATCTGCGGAAAATAAGCGATAAAATTCTTTGCCGATCTCGCGGTAAAGATTGATATCTATCTGGTGATTGAGGAAGCTGTCGACACGAAGTACGCCGCCGCTTTTTACAACGCCACGTTCTAAAATCAGTTGCTTCAACAATTCCATAAAATATTTCCCCTCCAATGACTGTAAATCAAAGATTATTATATAAAGAATGGCGGATAATTGCAACCTTATCCGCCAAATATTTTTTACAATTAAGACATTCTTCCGTCAATAATTCTGGCAACGTGAACGCCACTTGCAGCTGCCTGAGACAAGCCTCTTGTGATACCGGCGCCGTCTCCGCACGCAAACAGATTGAGATGTTCTGTCTCAAGCTGGTTTGTAAGAACGATTCTTGAGCTGTAGAATTTGACCTCTACGCCATAAAGGAGCGTGTCATGGTTCGCCGTACCGGGAGCTACTTTGTCGAGTGCGTAAATCATCTCAATAATGTTGTCAAGATGACGTTTTGGCAGAACGAGGCTCAGATCGCCCGGTGTAGCATTCAAAGTAGGCTTTGTAAAGCTCTTACTCATTCTGTGTTCATTCGTCCTGACACCTCTTATAAGGTCGCCGAAACGCTGTACAAGTACGCCGCCTGCAAGCATGTTTGAAAGAGATGCGATTCTCTTACCATATTGATACGGCTGGTTAAAGGGCTGTGTAAAGCGGTTACTTACGAGAAGCGCAAAGTTTGTGTTTTCACTCTGAAGTGACGCTTCGCTGTAGCTGTGACCATTTACTGTTATCAGACCGTCAACGTTTTCCATAACAACGTGGCCGTTCGGGTTCATACAGAAAGTCCTTACGTGGTCGCCGTACTGCTTCGTTCTGTAAACAAGCTTTGCTTCGTACACGACGTTTGTAATATCCTCAAAAACTTTCGCAGGAAGCTCTACTCTGACACCAATATCTACCTGGTTGTTTACAAGCTCGATACCCAGTTTTTTACATTCGGCAGAGAACCATTCAGCGCCTGATCTGCCGGGGGCTGCCACAAGATATTTACATTTAATGTCAGCTGCACCTGCCACAACAAGCTCGTATTCGCCTGCCGGTGTCTTTATAATATGTTCAACTGCCGTATTACATAAAATATCAACTTTTGTCTGCAGATAATCGTAAATATTGCTGAGTATATCAAGGTTACGCTCTGTTCCGAGATGTTTTACAGAAGCCTGAAGCAGGTGAAGGTCGTGTTCAAGAGCTTTCTTTTCAAGTGCACGTGCCGCATCGGAATATGTTGAAAAACGCTGTGTCGTAGCACCAAAAGCTACGTTTACGCTGTCAACGTATTCGATAAGGTCCATAACTTTGTCGTCCGGCAGGTAGTCATTGAGCCAGCCGCCGAATTCTGTAGTAAAGTTAAATTTACCGTCTGAAAATGCGCCTGCACCGCCAAAGCCATTCATAATTGAGCAATTTTTACAATTGATACAAGTCTTTACTTTGCCTTCTACAATCGGGCAGACTCTGCGTCTTATGGGATTACCCTGCTCTACTATGGCAATTTTTGCTTCTGGTCTTAGTTTATTAAGCTCATATGCCGCAAATATGCCGGCAGTGCCGCCGCCGATAATTACGATGTCATACGTTTTCATCTGTTAACCTCTTCTCTCTTTCGATGAGTGTCATTGTAGCTTCATAAAGATTTCTGAATTCAGGATTTCTCTGTGCAACGCAGATAAATGACTGTCTTGGTGAGTTGATGTCCTCGCCGCTTATCTGGAACAGGTCATGCTTTTCACAAAGAGCTCTTACGCGGTAGAGCTGGTCCATTGTATTACGTGAAGGCATGTATGTAACGGCTGTGAATCTGAGCTCCTTGAGTACTTCAAACAATGTATCAAGATAGTCATCTTCGAATTTCTGTGTCTTCTTGTCGCCTGTTACGCTGTCGCCTACGTCGCCGAGGTATGCATACGCGCTGAATGCGTGAATCTTTTCAGCAAGAGCGATTACTTCGCGTACGTCAGGGCACTCATCTGTTGCATCGATATAGAATTTTTCAACCATATTGCTCTTAAGAGCACCGAGAAGGTCGTATTCGTAAACGTCGTTGTTGCTGTCGTTGAGGAAAGCCTTTACTTTAGCTGAGAGCGGCACTTTCATCTCGTCTTCGAGGAATGAAACAACCTGAGGCCCTTTGCCAAGCTTTGCTGTAATATTTTTTGCAACTGCAAAAAGGAGGTGACGCTCAGTGATTGAACCGCCGTCATGGAACATAGAAATCGGCACTACGTCATTGTCAAATGAAGTTGTGATGCCGTAAGGTTCAGTCATAGCGTTGATGTTGTCAATCATTTTTCTGTTTCTGATATTTCTTGCTGCAACGTATGGCTTGAAGAATTCGATAACTGTATCAATATACTGGTGAGGAATACCATGAAGTGCCATGTAAGCAACGCTGTCCTGGTCAGGGTTGTTGATTCTTCTGCCAACTAATGGTGTGCCTGACATTTTTACGCGGCACTCAACACCGATTGTTGATAAAAGATTGATTATGCTTGTTGCTTCGATAAACTCGCGTGCGCCGCTGAGTGAATCGTGGTCCATGATACCGCATGTCTTAAGACCTGCCTGGTATGCCATCCATACAGCCTTTGTCGGTGAATATGGTGAAAAGGAATAAATTGTATGAATGTGGTTGTTAACGTCGTTGCCCTGTACAGGTGCTTCAAGCTCGCCGCTGTCAATCATCGCCTTGAGCTGTCTTAAAGAGTCAAGTCTTACGTTAACGTCACTGTGGTTAAGGTTTTCAATTAATAAATCTGCCTTGTTCATGTTGTTACCTCCGAATATTGATCAATCATCAAATAAACTTAATTGTCTGTTTTGTCTGTCTGCTTCTTTAAGGAAGCTGCCTGCTACGGGTATGTTTTTAACCCGATACACTTTATACTCCGCAAAACCACATTTGTCTACATGTTTCATGTATTTTGCGTTCATACCTTTTTTCATCTTAAGTACCTGCACTCCCTGGGAGTTTTTGGTAGTCTTAAGCGGAATAAGGGAGGAATTGATAACGAGCAGTCTGTCGTTTTCCGCGCAGATTGCAACGTCTATATCCTCTGTGAAAAACTCGATGCCCACGATCGGACTTACGTCGGAATAAGCGTTTATGAGTTTTTTACGGTTGTTCTTCGTCGCATAGCTATCCATCGGAACTTTTGCAATCTTTCCGTTTGCAAAGCCGAACAGGAAATGACCTTCATAGTTGTCCGTCGGAACGAAGCACAAAATCTTTTCACCGTCTTCCATGCCAAGGCTGTTTACGAGATAATCACCGATTTCACTTGCTTTTCTGTCAGGAAAATCGTAGATTTTCATTTTGTATACATTCTGACGATCTGAGAAGAAGATAATTTCCGACTTATTATGCCAGTCTTTTTCCTGTATAAAGCTATCGCCTTCTTTGAACTTGTGTTCCGGATTATTACGCAGCGCTGTGAGTGGAATCTTCTTGAAATAGCCTTCTTCTGTCAGGAAAAGTCTTACGTTGTACTCTTCAATCATCTGATCCTGAGTCACTACAACTACTTCATCTTCATGGATAATATCTGTTTTCCTGTCTTTGGCATATTTCTTTTCAATTGCCCTGAGCTGATTCTGGATATATTTGCGGATTCGTTTGTCAGTTTTTACCAGATCTTCGAGATCGGCTATCTCTTTGAGCAGCTTTTCAATCTCGTCCAACTTATTGATAATATACTCTTTGTTGATATTTCTGAGCTTTATTTCTGCAATGAAGTTAGCCTGTACTTCGTCAATACCAAAGCCCCACATCAAGTTCGGTATAACAAGGTCGTCTTTTTCTGTCTCGCGGATAATTTTGATAGCCTTGTCGATATCAAGAAGTATTTTTTCAAGACCTTTAAGCAGGTGAAGTCTGTCTTTTTTAGCCGCAATATCGTAATTTATCTGGCGTTTCAGGCATTTTATTCTGAAATCAAGCCAGTGTTTCAGAATACCGCGCACGCCGAGTACCATCGGTGCTCCGTCAACAATAATATTGAAGTTGCACGCAAAGCTGTCCTGAAGTGTCGTGAAACGATATATTTTATTCATTATATCTTCAACGTTGGCTGATTTTTTTACATCAATTGTTATTTTCAGACCGTTGATATCAGTCTCGTCTCTTACGTCCTGGATATCTTTTACCTTGCCTTCTTTGAAGATTTTTATAATGTCGTCCATAATGGCTTCTGCCGTGGTAGTATATGGTACTTCATAAATCTCGATACAGCTGTTTTTCTTGTCGTATCTGTATTTACCGCGCACCTTTATGCTACCGCGTCCTTTTTCAACGATAGACGTCATTATGCTCTTGTTGTATATGCAGGTGCCGCCTGTTGAAAAATCGGGAGCCTGTATGTACTGAAGCAGGTCGCAGTCGGGATTGTCAATGTAGCTGCATGTCGCGTCAATCAGTTCGTGAAGGTTGAAGCTACAGATGTTTGTTGCCATACCTACTGCAAGACCCTGTGTGCAATTTGCAAGTATCGTGGGAAAAGTTACGGGAAGGAGCACAGGCTCTTTCATTTCACCGTCATAGTTGTCAACAAAATCAACAGTATTTTTGTCAATATCGCGGAAAACTTCTTCGCAAATCTTCTCAAGCTTTACTTCTGTATAACGTGAAGCGGCAAATGCCATATCTCTTGAGTAAACTTTACCGAAGTTACCTTTTGAATCTACGTACGGATGGAGAAGAGCGCCGTTGCCGCGTGTCATTCTTACCATCGTCTCGTAAATCGCCTGGTCGCCGTGCGGGTTTAACTTCATCGTCTCGCCGACTACGTTTGCTGACTTTGTACGGGAGCCCGTGAGCAAGCCTTTTTTGTACATTGTGTACAGGAGCTTTCTGTGAGAGGGCTTGAATCCGTCAATTTCCGGAATAGCACGTGAGAGGATTGCGCTCATGGCGTAAGGCATGTAGTTGACTTCAAGTGTGTCTGTGATTATTTGTTCTTTGAAAAGATTGTTATTTTCTTCTGCCATTTTCTCCCCTCCTTCTTATGCTAAATCAAGGTCATCAAGATATAAGTGACCGAATAATCTGATATGTTCTTTTCGCTCTTCAAGGTCATCGCCAAGGAGCATTTCAAATACTCTTGCTGTTTCTTTTGGCTCATCCGGAACAACTTTTATAAGTCTGCGTGTCGCAGGATCCATCGTCGTGCGTCTCATCATTTCAGGTTCGTTTTCACCGAGACCTTTTGAACGCTGAATCGTATATTTGCCCTGAATTTCTGACAATATCTGTGTTTTTTCCTTTTCATCGTACGCAAAATACGTGTCTTTTTTACATGTAATCTCGTAAAGTGGCGATTCGGCGATGAATACTTTACCTTGTGTGATGAGCTCCGGCATAAGTCTGTAAATCATTGCCAGCACGAGTGTTCTGATCTGATATCCGTCTACGTCGGCATCGGTACAGATTACCACTTTGTTCCATTTAAGAAGATTGATATCAAACATTGACAGGTCTTTGTTGTGCTTGCTCTTGAGCTGAACGCCGCAACCAAGTACGCGCACGAGGTCTGTTATGATGTCGCTTTCGAAAATCTTGCTGTCGTCAGCCTTGAGGCAGTTTAATATTTTACCTCTTATTGGCATAATTGCCTGGAATTCACTGTCACGTCCCATTTTTACAGAACCCAAAGCAGAGTCACCCTCTACGATGTAAAGTTCGCGCTTTTCGACTTCTTTTGTTCTGCAATCGACAAACTTCTTTACTCTGTTTGTCATATCTACATTGCCTTGCAGCTTCTTTTTAATATTGACACGTTGTTTTTCGGCGGTCAGACGGCTACGCATATTTATGAGAACCTGCTCCATAATCTTATCTGCTTCAAGTTTGTTCTCGATGAAATAAACTTCCAGATTTTTCTTTATGAAGTCAGTCATTGCTTCTCTTATAAACTTATTTGTAATAGCTTTTTTTGTCTGGTTTTCGTAGCTGGTTTCTGTTGAAAATGAGTTTGTTACTACAATCAGGCTGTCTGCAACGTCTATAAATGAAATCTTTTCATCTGTTTTTGTATATTTGCCTTCTTTTGTAATATATTTGTCAATTTCTGCCACGAAAGCTGCCTTTACGGCTTTGTCAGGAGAACCACCATTTTCCAGATAACTTGAGTTGTGATAATACTCTATTACGTTGATTTTGTTGTTGAAGCAGAAAGCGAACTGCATTTTCACCTTGTATTCGGGTTTGTCTTCTCTGTCGCGTCCTTTTGTGTTTGTCTCATAATATTGAGGCGATGAAAATCCCTGATCCTGGGATAATTCTTTTACGTAGTCTATGATGCCGTTTTCATATACATATTCGAATTTTTCACCGCTTGCCTCGTCAAAAAGCTTGAATTTGAGGCCTGCGTTTACTACAGCCTGCTTTTTGAGTACTGTCTGGAAATATTCGAGTGGAATGTTGATATCTGTAAAAACAGCTAAGTCAGGCTTCCATTTTTGGGTAGTACCTGACTGTTTATATTGACAAGGCTCCTTCTTGAGGCCGCCTTTGTTGTAACCTTTTTCAAAATGTAAATCGTATTTGAATCCGTCTTTGTAAACGGTAACGTCCATGTATTCGGAGCTGTACTGTGTTGCGCAGCTGCCAAGACCGTTAAGACCGAGACTGTATTCGTAGTCTCCGTTTGAGTTATTGCTATATTTTCCACCGGCATACAGTTCGCAGTATACCAGTTCCCAGTTGAAACGCTTTTCTTTTGAGTTGTAGTCAACCGGGCAACCACGACCGTAGTCGCGAATCTGGATAGAGTGATCTTTAAATCTTGTGATCTCTATCACTTTGCCGTATCCTTCACGGGCTTCGTCTATTGAGTTTGCAAGTATTTCTATGAAAGTATGCTGGCATCCTTCGAGTCCGTCAGAACCAAGAATAGCCGCCGGGCGGAGCCTGACTCTGTCAGGCCCCTTCAGCGACTTAATACTTTCATTATCGTAAGTATCTTTTTTTGCCATTTGTATATCCTTTGCTGAAAAACTATATTTATCAGTTAAGCATATTCTGTCCGCCTGTTACGGGGATTGCTTGTCCTGTCTCGTATTCCTGCTCAATGATGTAGAGAATTGCTCTTGCTACGTCAATGATCTCGCAACCTCTGTGCATAGGAACTTTTGATTCGTAGAATTCACGCACGTCAGCTACTGTCTTTGCGCCGGGTACTTTGCCTGCGTTGAGGTACTGAACAAACAGACCTTTTACAGGGTCAGACCATAATGGACCGTTGAGGAGGTTGCCGGGGCAGATTGCATTAACTTTGATATTGTAGCCAACAAGCTCTAAAGCAAAGCTCTGTGTAAGACCGATGCCGCCGAATTTGCTGCCTGCGTATGCGAAGTTGTTCTTGCTGCCTGACAAGCCTGATTTTGAGTTGATCTGGATAATATCCATCATATATTTCGGTGCAAATTTGTTCTGGATCTTCATGATTCTTGAAGCAAATTTTGCGCAGATGTAATATGCTGTGTAGTTGATCTTTGTTACGAGGTCAAACTTGGAAACTGTCATTTCTTCGAGGTTTCCGGCAATCGCGATACCTGCGTTGTTTACGAATACGTCGAGTCCGCCGTATGCAAGAGCTGTATCATAAACCATATCTGCAACAGCTTCTTCTGAGCTAACGTCTGCTTTGCATGCGATTGTCTTGTTTTTACCGTAGATTTCGTTCATTTTCTCGCTGTTTGCGCTTGCAAGTTCAATATTGAGGTCAGCGATTGTAACGTTTGCGCCCTGCTTTAACATTTCATCAGCGATACCCTGGCCGAATCCCTGTGCACTACCTGTAACGATAGCAATCTTTTCATCGAGTCTCTTAGCTGCGCCGCCTGCAAGACTTACTTTTGATCTGTATGATTCTACTTCCCAGTTGCAGATGAAGTTGATCATGTAGTCTGACATAAACTGGCTGCCGCCGAAGCTCTGTGCGTAAACGCCGATCTTGCATGCGTCGATAAATACTTCTGCGCAAATGTCAGCGTTCTTCTTTGATGTGCCCCATGCGTAGAAGCCGAGGCCCTGGATTGCTATAATCTTCGGAGCAAAGCCGTTCTTTGCTGTGTATTCTTCGATAGCAGCCTTGATAGCAGCATACTGTTCTTCAATATCTTCTTTAGCTTCAACGAACAGTGCAAAAGGCTTGCAGTATACGATGTGGTCCGGTGAGTATGCTGAAGAAACAGGATAGAATGCTTCTTTGCTTGCTACAAAGTTCATTACTTCTTTGTTTGTTCTGAAAGTAAGGATTGATGTAGCGTTGTCGCCTTTGAGCATCATTCTGATAGCCGGAGCGATGAGTGCTGCTCTCTCTTTGTCGAATTCTACAGGTGAAAAGTCAGGTTCACGTGTAATCTTTGACTTAATCTTTGAGAATACTTCATCGGTCTTGCTGTCAATCTCTTCTTCTGAGTTTGCGCCGATAAATACGCCGTGGTTCTGGAGGAGAATTATGTCAGCATCTTTGCCTGTATTTGCCTTGTATGCGATCATTGCTTCTCTTAATTTAGCAGCGAGAATGTAACCGGGCTCTACGCATTCAATCCAGATAATGTTATCTCCGAAGAGTTCTTTTGCAATTTTTTCACCATCTTTGCCGCATGTAAGACCATTGAGCATTGATGGGTGTGTATGTACGATGTAAGTGTAGTTGATGAGGTTGTGAAGAAGTGTCTCAACGCTTGGGCGTTTTGCGAGCTCTGTCTTCTCCCTTGCGTCCATCATATCTTCTAATACTTCTGCTTCGCGGCATACTGTATCTTCTGAATATGTCTTGTCAAACATAGCGCTGAGCTTTGCTCTGTTCATTTTTACAAATCCTGCTTCTTTGATTGTAGCAAGTGTTGTGCCGGAACCTTTAATATAAAGATAGTCATCATCTTTAAAAGATGTGTTTCCGCCGCCTGCTAATACGAACTCAGGCTTTGAACCATACTTATTTGATATCTTAATGATTGTTGATAAAGACATAAAAAAGCCTCCTGAAATAGTATATTCTAACTAAGATATTCTATATCCGAAGGCCCTTCGTGTCAAGACGAAAAACACAATATAATGTTGTCTGCCTATTTGCCGTCTACAATTCTTTCTGTATATATGACATTTTTTGTCATCTGTGAAAAGTCTTTTGTGACCGTCATATGCTCCGGTAGTTCTAGCTCTACAGTGTAGTCATTTTCATTTTCTGATATTTTCAGGCTGGCTGTTTTGCCATTTTTTACCGGCACAAGACAGCTGATATTTTTGATGTTGCCGGGGCACGGTCTGAGTAAAATGCTGCTGAAACCTTCTTCCCCGGGCATTATTCCGGCGACTTTTCCTGTGAGTACGCCGCAAATCGTCGTATCAGGATGGCACAGATCTCCCCAGTTGAGATTTGCCCCTGCCTCCGACGGAGGATTGTGCATGCATTCGTAAGTCGTCTCCGGAACGTCCGGGTTGTCTATCGTAGACATCCAGTCAACGTATACACGTATCTGACCATTACTACCATATAATGGCAATCTGCCTGTCAGCATTTCCCATGCTTCTTTGCCGTAGCCATAGTTGTACAGGCCGTGTATCATGAGTAGCGCAATCTTTCCATAGCCATGTGTTATTTCATTTGCATGTGACGCAATCTGTGCCGCCTGCTCTTTGGTTACCATATTTTTACACATCGCATATGGATTTGCCATGTCGCACAGCTCGTCTATTTCCTTGCTTTTGATGAAACCTTTTTTCTCTTCGCTATAAAGGTGCTTCATTATGCCGCGGTGCATGATTTGTGCGCGTTCGGTGAAAAGTGTTTGGGTGGCCGCGGCGAAGGCGGCGTATTTTTGCATTGCATCGCAAATAATTAGATTTGTATATGTATTTTTACCGGTATCTCCCAATTTGTGATCCCACAGGCCTTTGCTTGTTTCGTAACGTTGATAAAAAAGACCATCTTCTTTATCCACGTATTGCCAGAGATAGTCAAGGCAATCTCTCATTTTTTGACCATATTTTTGGATTTTATCGTAGCCGGCAAATTTTCCGTATGTCAGTACCGAGATTACGTACCATGCCGCAAACATGTCCGATTGGTAATATCCGTATTCTTTTTCTTTTGGTTTTTCTGTGTTTTCCGGATAACACGCAGCAAATATGTATCCTTCGGGATTTGTGTGGTATCCAAGAATATCCAGTGTGTTTTCTGCCTTCATTCTCTGCCCGTATGAGTACCAGCCGCTGTCAAATGCCCAGTCAAGATCTCCGCTCCATGGTATTCTGTCTCTTTTTGCTCCGTCCGAGATGAAAAAGCCTGTTCTGCATATATCAAATGGCTTGGTGCCTTCTTCAAGGCTGTATATTTTTTCACCATTTGAAGTGACATTTAGCCTGTCGATTATGCTCCTTCTTTCCTGCGTACATGCAAGTCCGAAGTAACCTTGTGTTTTTATATTATCTTCGTAGTGGATTTTCGCATTGTTCGGAAGTAGTACCGTTATGCTTTCGGTGTCGGCGCTGATATTGATTGTGTATGGGTAGTTGTCTTTGAGTTGAAATACTGCTGGTCCGGCCGTGGTTTCGGGTGTGGCAAGGCGGGCATTTTTACCATTTTCTGTATAGTAAAGTGTTGCGTCTCCTGTTTGTGTGATATCGAGGCTGTAGCCTGACAACACGTCGTTTTCTCTGTTTGCCCAGAAAAGAAATGTTATGCCTGTCTCGTGTTCCGGATTCTGTGACAGTTCAAATGTCGCATCTATTTGTACGTTGTTTTGAAGTGGCCTTGTGTGTATGAGGCTGTCGCTTCTATATTTTGTCAATTTACGAAGGCACATTCTGCCTTCAACCATCTCAAATTGATTTGCCTGCACGGTCGCAAGCCTCAATGTATTCGCGCTCGCGAGCCAGAGTTTGTTGAGCTTTTCGTCTTCTGT
Organism: Clostridia bacterium; assembly: GCA_045546695.1. Lineage (GTDB taxonomy): Bacteria > Bacillota > Clostridia > UBA1212 > UBA1255 > SIG424. The sequence goes on from JAZQDE010000016.1 coordinate 26,374, forward strand.
TACGAATTGTCCCACCGGGTCAGCTTTGTCGCAGTCGTCTACGATATAGAAAGCTTCAAGTGTGACATGGGCGTCTACGGTTGATTCGGCGGCCGCGGCGACACTTATCATGACGAAACGCTCCTGTCCTTGTATCATTGGCTGTACGTACATTCCGGTGCGGTTGATTGTATAATCTTCATATCTATATGGGTTTGCAGGACTTACCGGGAGTTCCACACCGAGATACGTGCAACAGCCTCGCTTAAAATCGCCCTTGTCCATGGTCGCCTCATCATCATACGTCGTGCGTCTGTCTGAATAGGATATTCTGATACTCGGTTTTCCCTTGTATCCCCTCACTACGAACACCGGATAGCCGCCGACAGACCCTTTCCCCATGTCGTATACAACGTATCCGCCTTCCATTATCGTCGTTGTTCCCTGTGCTATCGTCAAGCCCTCCGGCGTCTGTGCGTTCTTGCTTTTCACGACGCTCACGGGGTAATTTTTTTCTTTATAAAATGTATTTCTGGCCATATTTGTTCTCCGTTTGTTTTTTCATAATATATCACATTGGAGGGATGCCCGTCCAGTGGGGCAGGAAACGTAGAGTCGCGGCGAAATTCTAATAAACGCACCTGTTATTAGAAAAATCATTGTTTTTTCATTAAAAACAATCTAAAAATTCATTTTTTTCTAATACATTAGCGCCCTATTAGAAAAATCGACGAAACAGAGTAAAAAAAACTCATAATTTGTATTATTTTCTAAAGAATGAACTTTTCATTAGAAAAAATGTTCTTTTTAGCTATAAAAGTATGTAAAATCGTATTTTTTTCTAATATGCCAGATATTTATTAGAAAGCATACATATCATACAGGACTTTTGACAATAATGCAGATGATTATTTCCCGGGAAATACCGCAAAAACTTTACACATGTCTATCAGTCTGCTAATATACCTTTCAAAAAACAAAAAAGGAGGAATTCATATTTCAGATATTATTATTCCAAAATATAATTTACGTATCTCTACGTACGAAGCATTAATAATTACATACACAAAGAAACTTATTGCACTATCGGAAATTTATGAGGAATTAAAAATTAATAATTCACAAGATGAATTATTATATTATAAAAAAAAGGGGAAATATTGTGACAATCCGTATCCTTATATCAAATCCCCCGCCGGCAAATTCACCTACCTCCCCAAAGCAGAATATGCAGCAAAAAAAGAGATCCTTGAGCAGGCAGCATATCTAAAAGCGTGCTATAACACCACTTTAACAGAGATTAATTCTATTGAATACATGCTCGAGCATAAGGTGAGACCCGATACTCAGCAACCTCATTATTCCATAATCAGGAAGCAAACAGAAGAACAGATTGAAAATATGAATAAGCTTATATCTGAAAACAACAAGAATACCGGGTCAACAATCCCATATTCAACCACAATATACGATGAATACGGAAACAAATATCGTTCTCGCGGAGAACTGCTTATAAAAAATATTATTGATAAATGTGCCCTTCAGGCTGTATACGAATATGAGTTCTTAGACAAGAAAAATCACGTATATTTTTCGCCGGATTTTACCGGATATCATTGGAATCAAAAGTACATAATTGAATATTTCGGATTGATATCTGATGAAAAATATAAAGAAAGTATGATCAGAAAATTGACAGAATACAAAAAGAGTGGATATACAACAGATAAAAATCTCATTGCTTTTTGTTCAGAAGATGCAAAAGATATGGATACGAGAAAAGCGTTTATAACTTTGCTTAACTTTAGCGTATACGGAAAGATGCCCGGAAATATTGTTTTACTCGACAGTAAAATGAATCAGGCAAAAGAAGTCGGATTATATCAAGATCTGCGCTGCATCGCAAGCATTTAAGCGCGCCCCTGTAACAATGCGCCATCGCCGCCAAAGTCAGGGACAAAGCAAGCACTGTAAAAAAAAAAGGGCTGCCATAAAGGCAGCCCCTTCTGATTCATTAAAACTTAATGTTCTCAATATTCTTTCTTTTTCTTAAGAACTACTGAAGAAATTGCTACGAATGCGAGAGCGATGAGACCGAAGTCACCGGTATCAGATGACTCAACATACTGACCAATTGTAATTGTAGCCGCAGGAATGTTCCAGTTGTCATCTGCCTGAGCGAATACGTTAATAATAACTTCGTCGCCTGCTTTGTAATCAATTGTAACTTTGCCGTCAACACCATCTTCAGAAAGGCTCTTCATAACTGATATATATTCAGCATCTGTTGCTGTAACAATGATGTCACCTTCTGCACCATCAGTGATTGAATCAATATAAAGTGTGATTGATCCATCTTCTGTAGCGATGAATGAGAAGTAGTAACCATCGAAGCTTCCTTCAGGAAGATCTACAGTATTAGTAGTTTCTTCTGCCGGATCATATTCTTCAGGATTCATATAGCTACCTGTAGGATGTGTTGCAACGATTGAATATTCAGCAGCTGCATTTGTATTGTTTACGATAGCGAAGATAACAGGCATACGGCCCATACCAGGTTCAGCTGTGAAAGATACAACACCATTTTCAGGATTCAAAGTAGTAGCATTGTATACGACAACAAAGTCGCCTTCGCCAGTAACTTCAATTCCCATGCCGCCCCAGTATCCTGCAACATAATATGTAGCGCCCGGTTTAACTGTAGCAGTGCCTGTAATATCCCAGATGAAGTATGGGTTTTCTTCTGAAGAACCAGCATCCTCTAAGAGTTCGCCAAATGTAGCGTAGTTCTCGTCAACGAAGTTAACTGATGCTACCCAGTACTTACCTGTTACGTTCTGAGAGTTAACTGTGTTAACTGCAATCTCAGCACCATTTGCTGTCTCAGTAGCAACAGGAAGAACGAGATATCCTTCTGTGCATCTTACAACAACAATGTATTGTCCTGCCCAAAGTGTATCACCAAGATCGAATACATAATTTGATGGGTTGCCTGTGAAAGATTCTGTCAGGCTAACAATAGGCTCACCGGCCAATGTTGTTTCCCTGTCAGAGTTCCATGCGTAAATATCCAATGTGCATGTTGTGCCATCATTGCTTGCCCATACACTTGAGATAATAGCATTGAAGTCGCCCTGTGCATTGATAATCATCTCATAGAAATGATCAGGGCTCTGGAGCCAGAGACTTGGGCTGCCATAGTGACCTGAGTGAGGAGTGAGACCAACTACTGCAGGTACTGAGTATGAGTAATAAATATAGTTGCTGTAATACTGGTTGCCGCCATGAACACCGATGTCAACATCGTCAAAGTCATAGAAAGCAGTAGCACCTTCACCTAAGATGAAAGTATCTTCCCAGTAATTAGTGTGATTTGCTCTTCTGATAATTGTCGGACATTCGAAAACAATAGCGCCGTTCAATTTAACAGTTGCGTTGTTTCTGAGTTCGAAAGCAGCTGTACGAGCAAAATATTCACCTGAGTAAACGCCGCCGAATGTACCGCCGTTAACTGTGATATCTACGCCTGCGTTAGCTGCATTAATGCCTGACTTGCCACCATAAAGAGTAGCGTCATTTGTAACTACCGTGCCGCCGCCAACAAAGATAGCATCCATACCATCTGCTGTTGCGATTGCTGTAGCACCTGTAAGTGTTATAGAACCTGAAGAAATATCGATACAGTCGCCGCCTTTTGAAATAATATATCCATCGCCTACGGAATCAATGATAGTAACATTAGCGCCTGTAACATTCAGTGCTATACCGCTGTTTGTCCATGTGTGACCATTGAGGTCGATTACGTAATCACCTGATGAAAGGTTGAGGTTGCCTGTAACGTCAGCTACGAGTTTGTATTCACCCGGAGCATTGATGCCGCTAAGACTAATAACTTCACCCTCTGCAAGAGGTTCAAGAATTGTAACTTTGAAAGAACAAATCTCAGCTGCTGTACCTGCGTTTGAATATGCGTAAACTGTTACTACGTGTTCGCCAATTTCAAGAGCTGAAATATCAATTTTTGCATGTTCTTCATCTTTACCAAAACCTACTTTATCAGGATTTACAAGGTCAGGACCTGCATAATGGATTGCGTTAAGAACGTCGCCTCTCGGTCTTGTAGGCAGGAGTTCGATTGCTTCGCCATCATCAATTACATATTTAATATTTGATAAGCCGGCATCTGTAATAGCCCAACCGAGGAGTGTTATGTCACTTGTTGTGCCCTGAACGTAAAAAAGATCTGAAACAGAGGCTACCACACCATTGAATCTGTCAATTGATTTTGAAACAGTAGGTTCAAAAAGATTTATTTCATCCCAGAAGTCATTGCTGTTATTTTTATCAACAAACATGTCTCCTGTCATACCGTCAATGTCGATATTGAGAATCTGTGACTTTTCAAGATCAATCTTTGAAGTATCAAGTGCTACGTTGTTAATAGTAGGATTGCCTGAAATGTTTACAGTAAGATTGCCTTTGAGAACTTCGTAATCAGTTCTTGCTGTCTTGATAACGTTGATGTAACCACCTGAAATGTTTACAGTAAGATTACCAACTTCTGTTGTATTAGTATTTTTACCATGACCTATAAAGAAAAGACCATAGTCTGCTACTGTAGCTGCATTTGTCTCGCTACCACCTGTACCAATCTTACCACCGGTAACGTTTACAACTGCGTCACCTGTAACATCGCCGCCGTTAGAACCTGCAACCTGGAGTCTCTGGTAAATTTCTGCATTGCCACCGAATGTAATCTCGGCATTTGCTACAGCAACAGTACCGTTACCGCTACCACCGTTGATGTATGCCCACTTACCACCAAGAACTGTAAGTTCGACGTCAGAGCCTGTGTAAATTGTGCCTTTATAGTTTTCATCGTACCAACCACCACGGATTGATACACAGTTCTCGTGAATTGGTTTGCCGGGACAATTAGCTTCATTTGCACATGTAAATGTGAAGTTTTCACCATAAGCAAGTGACGGACCTGAATATATGTCCATAGCACCCTTACCACTTACATTTGCGTGATTGTACGTCCAGTTGATGTAGTCAAATTCTACAGGGGACTTAAACTGAACATATGTTTTCTTTGCACATTCAAATGCGATTGTAGATAAAGCCTCTTTGTCTGCGCTTGTAATTAAGACTTCGCCTTCTGTCTCAGGGAATACTACAACCTGCTTTGAGTCATACGAACTAATAGAATATGTACCCACTACATAAATTGTACCACCCTCAGGAAGAAGCTCAAATGCCTTTTCCATTGAATTTACCGGTTCTTCCTTTGTGCCGGCTGCATCGTCTGAACCGTTTGCCTGGTCAACGTATACTGCAGTTGTAGCATCAGCAAATGAAGAAACCGCTAAAGCGCCGATACAGATAACACATACTGCTAACAGTATCCATAAATATTTTTTCATTTTTCTCGTCCTTTCTTTGAACTGTCAATAGTTACAATGGAAATCCCGCCTTTTTTTGCATGACCTCCGGTGATACAAAAAAAGACACTCGCGATAAACTTTTTTGCATTTGTCTATCCTTGCGATATGTCTCCAAATCTCTATAAATAATATAACAAAAAACAGCAGATGTTGTCAATAACAATCTGCTGTCTTTTTTTATTTTTTGAGCCCTATTTTTTCACCCATTTTAACAATTGTTTCACAACTTTGTTTCGTGTTTTCAATCAGGTCTTCGTCGATTATGACTTTGTCTTTTTGTAAGAGAAGTACGATTGTCGAGCCGCCGAATTCAAACTTGCCCTTCTCCGCTCCACGCGTTACAGGTACTGTAACAGGATTGTTTACAATCCTTCCGACCATCATCGCGCCGACCTCAATCTGGACCACTGTGCCAAAATTTTCCGTGTGAAAAACTGTATATTCACGGGAATTTTCTTTATATACGTCTGCGCATGCCGTGGCTATCGGATTTACAGTGTGCAGAATACCTTTGATAAACTTGTTTTCTGCGACTGTTGCGTTGTCTATGTAGCAGTATCGGTGGTAGTTGTCTACGCTGAGCCTTATAATCACGCAGTATCCGCCGGAAAAATCCTCGGCAAGTTCTTTGTTTTTAAGGATTGTTTCAACGGTGTATCTGCTGTTTTTAATCTCAAACGGTGTGTCTTCACCTATTTCGTAGACAGTCACCTTGCCATCAGCCGGGGTTATAAGAACATTCTTGTCGTGGTTTACGGGGCGGCACTCAGGTCTGATATGTCTGGTGAAAAAATCGTTGTATGATTTATATTCCGTCGGTACATATTCTTCCATATTAATATTGTTCTTTTTGATGAAACTTTTAATATGGATTTTTGAAATACGGCACGATAAGTATGCGGCGCCAATTTTTGTCAGAATGGGGCGTGTAAGTATTTTCACCAGTATCCGGCCGGGTCTGGTCGTGTACAGGCGTTTTAAAAATTTGTCCTGCCCTGTTGTCTGCTCAAATAAATTACCTTCGCGGTCTTTATAATTCAAAGTAATGCCTCCGTATCAATAGTAACCTTTTACAAGAATACCACATACTATAAGCGCACCAATAATTGCCATTACAATTGCTTCTTTACGGCCCGGTTTTTTTACTTTTATATCCCATACGAAAAGGAAGCCTGTGATGAACATCATAATTACATATATTGGTGACATTTTCACCGGAATTCTGCTTGAAAGAAGGTTGTCTATCGCAAAAATCAACGGATAAATCAAAGCTGCTGTTGTAACAGGAAGACCCTGGTAATATTTGCGGTTCTCGGTTGTTTCCTGCTGGCGTTTGCTCTCCATTACGTTGAAATATCCAAGACGGATTACTGCGCCGAGGACGTAAAGGCCTGCTGCGATTAATTTAATCCAGTGTTTTGGTCCGATGCAGATGACAATAAAGGCCGGAAAAACGCCGAAACAGATCAGGTCACACAGCGAGTCAATCTGGATGCCGAATTCCATGGCATCTTTTGACCTTTTTGTATGGCGTGCGATTTTGCCGTCAAACATGTCACAGAAGCCTGAAAATATAAGGCATAAGAATGCTACTTTGAATGCACGTAAGTCGCCTTGTGCACCTGCGGCAGCCTGTGTAATACCAAACAATGAGGATAACAATCCAATATATGTAAGTATTACAGAACGATTATAAAAACCTATCATATTATTCCCCTCCACATTTTGCCATTATTTGTCTGCTGCTATTATGTTTATTGTCTTTAAGAATTCTTCGTTGTTCTTTGTGCGAAGCATCTTGTTGACAATCATTTCTGTTACTTCCGCGGTCGCAGCGTTGCTGAGTGCTTTGCGTATGGAGTATACACGATTCAGCTCGTCTTCGGTTAGTAACAATTCTTCTTTTCTTGTACCGGATTTGTTGATATCTATTGCCGGGAATACTCTCTTTTCAGATAATTTTCTGTCAAGATGCAGCTCCATGTTGCCGGTACCTTTGAATTCTTCAAATATTACATCATCCATTTTACTACCTGTGTCAATAAGGGCGGTAGCAATAATTGTCAGGCTGCCTCCATCTCGGATGTTTCTGGCAGCGCCGAAGAATCTCTTTGGCTTGTAAAGTGCTCCCGGGTCGAGACCGCCGGACAGTGACCTTCCCGTCGGTGGAATTGTTATGTTGTACGCTCTGGCAAGTCTTGTCAGACTATCCATGAGAATTACGACGTCTTTGCCATGTTCTACCATTCTTTGTGCGCGTTCGAATACCATTTCTGCTACTTTTATGTGCTTTTCAGGCATTTCATCGAATGTTGATGATATAACATCGCCTTCTACTGACTCGCGCATGTCTGTTACTTCTTCCGGTCTTTCGTCTATAAGAAGCACGATGAGTTTAATATCAGGGTAGTTTTCTGTTATAGCGTTTGCTATTTTTTTTAGTAATATTGTCTTGCCGGCTTTTGGTGGCGAAACAATCATTCCTCTCTGGCCCTTGCCAATCGGCGCGATAAGGTCAATTATTCTTGTTGAGAGTTCGCCGGGTACTGTCTCGAGTACGATTTTTGAATCAGGATATATCGGTGTAAGTGACTCAAATGGTTTTCTTTTCATTGCTACGTCTATTGTATCGTCGTTTACGGTATTAATGTAGCAAAGTGCCTGGTATTTGTCGTTTTCTCTCTGGAATTTGCTCTTACCTTTTATATAGTCACCTGTTTTGAGGTTGAATTTGCGTATGAGCGTAGGCGGCACGTATGTGTCTTTTGCATCCGACGTGTATTTGTCGCATCTTAAGAAGCCGTAGTTATCGGGAAGTATCTCAAGTATGCCCTGTGCGTCATCGAGGACGGGTCCTGCCGGCTGTGGTGCAGGTTGAGGCGTTTCCTGAGCAGGCACAGCTTCAGCGGCCACAGATGTAGCTTCCGGAGCAGACGTTTCTGTAGTCTGTGCTTCTGCAGGCTGAACCTCAGCAACCTGATGTTCTGTAGCCGTTGCGTCTTTAGCCGGCGCCGGGGATTGCTTCTTTTTCTCTTTATGTTTTAGGTTTTTATTGTTTTGGTTTTTGCCCGGATTGCGCTTTTCCTTTTTCTGATCTTTAGGCGTTTTGCTTCGTTTTTCTTCTGCCGCAGGCTTTTCATCGGGCTTCTCTTCAGGCTTTGCTTCAGGCTTTGCTTCGGGTTCTTTTGATTGTGCGGGCACCGGGGCTTCAGTTTTTGCAACTTCTTCTTGCTCCGGAATATTCTGCATAGCCTCAATAAGCTGAGCTTTGTTCTTTGTGGTAACTGATTTAACGCCAAACATTTTAGCAATAGCGCGTAAATCATCCAGTTTCTTCTTCTTTAAATCTTCAAGATCCATTAATTCACCATTTTTTCATATAGATTGCTGACTTTGCTGAAATAGCATAGAAAAATTATATGCGTATGGTATAACACGCAAGCGCGTTTGTCAATGAAAAATCTTCTGTCTACCGGACACAGCAGACAGCAAATAATATCCTCTATTTTGAAAGACGAACCAATTATAACCTGTATCTTACCGGAAGCCTTTTGCTGCTTTTCTGTAGAAATTGCATTTGCACCTATTGTAAGGCTCATGTTTATTGACATTGAGTTAGTCGGCTTAGCTATATTCAATTCGTTTTTGTACATCATAGAGTAGGCGGAATCATCTTCTCTGCCTCGGTCTAAATTATATGCTATTTTAAGTATTGAAAGAGGATTGCTGTCTGCTGGTTTGCAGGAAATCAAACAGGAAAACATTACAAACACTATACACAGACTCAGCATTTTCTTAAGCTTCATGTAGGTCACCCTTTGTTAATTTTAATATTTGTTTGATTATCCTAAATGTCTTTAATTCTTGTCAACGATATGGTGAAAATAAGCAGTTGACAAACGATGCATTTTTTATATCATTTACGGGCTACATGCGGATGTGGCGGAATTGGCAGACGCGCTAGATTCAGGTTCTAGTGAGCGCTAGCTCATGTGGGTTCAACTCCCGTCATCCGCATACACTGACAAGTGTTCATTATATTAAACATGAACACTTGTTTTATTTTTCACATAAACAGGAGATTGATATGAACTTCAAAAAGCTTACCCCTACCCTTTTATTCATTATATAACCTACATTACTTACAAAAAAAAAAGCGCTGCCCTTATTGGGCAGCGGCTAAAATATTAACTATTTTTAAGATTAAGCAGCTTTGCTTACTGATGTGATGTGTGTGTTAACACCGTTATACCAGTAAAGGAAGCCTTCAACGTCGATAACGTCGCCTGCTACGAGAGCACCAACAGCCTTGTATACTTCTGTCTCAGGATCTGTGAGGTAACGCTCTACGCAGAAATCATATTCAGCACCGTTAAGAGATACCTTAACGTAGATGTCATCACCGGGTTCGCCGTTCTTGTATTCGATTGAAACAACTGTAAGACCCTTGAATGATACGAACTGGTTCTGTGACTTAACGAGATCTTCTGTGCCGAGGAGTGCTGTTGCGTCCTTAGCTTCAGCGATGTAAGAACCTTCCATAATCTCGAATGTAGCGTCAACGATCTCATATTCGCCTGCCCATACTGTCTTGAAACCTGTTACTTTAATCTTTGTGCCTGTTGTTAACTGTGCATACTGTTCTTCTGTGCATGCCATTTCATAAAGGAAGTATGCACCATCTTTGTCCTGTGTGTAAACAGTAGCTTTGTTATCCCACCATGACTGCTTAGCCTGAACGAAAGCTTCGATAACTACAGGTACCTGTTCGCCACCTTCTGTAACTTCGATTGCTGCATATTCAGCATATGTAAGTACGCCTTCTGACTTAGCAAAAGGATCAGCTGTTGCTTCAGGAGCCTTTGTAGGATCAGCATCGCCGTTATCTCCGCAAGCTGCAAATGAAACAACCATAATTAAAGCCAAAAATAAAACTAATAATTTTTTCATTTTTTTCACCTCTTATAGTGTTAAGTCCGAAGACTCACAACCGACATTATACCCAAAATTTTTCATAAGTCAACGCATAAATGATTTCGCAGTTATTTGCGGCGTTTGATTAAAAGAGTTGTGCCTGCCAATATTACTATATTTGCCAGCATAACAGAAGATCCACAACCTCCTTCTTCTGCCTCAGGAGCATCTGTCGGCTCAGCAATCGGTGCTTCTGTCGGAGCTGTAGTCGGAGCTACAGTCGGAGCCATAGTCGGCTCAGAGGTAGGCTCAGAGGTAGGTTCAGACGTCGGTTCTGAAGTCGGCATTTCAGTCGGTTCGGGCATCGGGGCCTCTGCCTGTGTATAAATAGTAATTTCTACCTCATCAATAATCTCATATCCGTCGTTTTCGAGAAGATATATTACATAATCCCCGGCCGGCAGCCTTTCAAGATCGTTACGTTCATTATTGTATTCCGCATCAAAAATATTTTTGGTATCGCCTGACTCATTGCCATCCCGGGCAACATAGTACCATAAAATGGATGGCGTAACCTGGACAACATCTGTATCAAGATATATTCCGACCCAGTCCTTGCCCTCGCCTTCTGCCGTCACAAGAATCGGCTCGCCTTCTACGTACCAGTCTTTATCAGTAGTTATAGTACCCGATGCATTTATTGTGCTCGTGAAGCACATTGAGAGTTCAAGAATTGTAATGCATAAAATCGCCAAGAAACGTTTCATATATTTTCCTCCTGAATCTAATCTGCTATAATTGTACTCTATCATAATACAAATCGTCAATATTTGTTTGAAAGTATAAGAAAAAGCCGCCGGTTTTATATGCACCGGCGGCTTTCAAGGACATTTTGTCAATTATTTTCTCTTCTTCAATACAACTGCAGCACCGAGAATAAGCATAATCTGTGCTATAGCAACTGACGAACCACATCCGCCTTCTTCTTCTGCAGGAGCTTCTGTTGCTTTTGGAGCCTCAGTAGCGGGTACTTCTGTAGGAGCTTCTGTAGGAACTTCTGTCGGCGCCTCTGTCGGTGCAGGTGTAGCTGTTGGCTCTGCTGTAGGTTCGAGTGTCTGTCCCGGCATAACTACGTCATAGAAACGTACCACAGGAAGCTTTAGGTTAATACCATCTTGTGTAAGTACAAATTCAATCTCATACTCGCCGTCATCTTCGAAGTTGATATATGTATATTCTGAATGTGCAAAATTGCTCCATGCATTGTCGCCTTCACCTGTTGTAGCAAACTTTTCAGATTGTGCTGCAAGTTCGCCGTCAACGTATACGTCGAAAGCTCCAATTCCCCAGGGCGAACATACGTCTGTTCTGAATTCGTATACGCCGGAATCGATAACTTCAACAATAAAAGTATAAGAATCATCAACGTTTGTATAGTTAACAACATTATCGCCATTAGGCGCTGAATCATCATTGTTATATTCACTCAGATCAGAGAAATTAACCTGCCACTCTGTATCATCAGCAGCAAGCATAACTGCTGCGTTCACGCTGACTGATGCAAACATTGTGAGCATCATGGCAATACAAATAACAATTGCAAATATTTTTTTCATATTTTTCGTCTCCTTAAATGATTTTAAAGAAAAAAAGAACATGAAAAAAAACATTTTTTCATATTCTCCGTTTCTCCCTGAAAAAGATATTATCATTTTACACTAAAAGGGTTTTTCCGTCAATATGAAAAAGAGCGGCTTTTCACCGCTCTTTCATAATCAGATATTCTGAAAATTATTTCTTTTTCTTCATGATAACAGCTGCGCCAAGAATAAGCATAGCGTGTGCGATTGCCATTGAAGAACCACATCCGCCCTTTTCTTCCTTAGCCGGAGCCTGTGTAGGAGCTACTGTCGGAGCCTGCGTAGGAGCTACTGTCGGAGCTTGTGTAGGAGCCTGAGTAGCGTTCGGATCCGGAGTAGCTGTAGGAGCCGGTGTTGCGCCGGGGAGCAATTCGCCGAGTTCGTAGAAGAATACTTCATCTTCAACTGCGTAAATGTCGATCTCTGCCCATCTGTCCGGTGGAACTGCATATTCTGTAGCATTTGTGTAACCTTCGAAGTATGACTCCCAGTCATCATCATAGTTTTCCATATCAGCAATACCTGTTCTGATGTGGAGCCAAGGTGTCTGGTTGTCTGTGTCTTCAGGATCATCGTTATAAGAATCAGTTACGTTGATAACAAGCAGATACTCGCCTGCAGGAATAATCTCATCAAATACAACGCCGATGTAACCGTTCTGTGTTGTTGGTATATTACGTGTAGCAATCGGATCTGATGCATATGAGAATTCATCCAAAGGCTCATAGTTATCATAGAAATCTTCATCCCATGCATATACAGACATATCCATAGCAACGTGTCCGTTGTAACCTCTACCTGTTGTCCACTGCGAGAAACCAAAGCCTCTGAAGGCTGAACCAATGTTTACACGAACAGCATAGTAATGTCCTACGTTCATGTGAACAGCTTTAGCCGGGCTTTCTGACATACCATCTGAAAGATATACAGGAGCTTTCTTAAGATCTGTTACCCATTCAGGCATTGTCTCGCCTGCATAAGAAATTGTAGGTAATGTGAAGTTAAAGCCTGCTTCTACAAATACATATTTAATAGTATGTGTGCCTGCTTCTTTAATTTCAAAGTAACCTGTTGATTCTTCAGCGTAAAGATCCCACTGGTTTGTACCTGATGCTGTGAAGATAGTAGCAGTGTATGCAAGAACATCATCAACGTATACCTCATATTTACCTGCACCGTTAGGAGAAGCAATAGGAGCAACTGCCTTGTATGCGCCTGCCTTTGCGAAATCCATAGCAAATGTGAAAGAGTCACCTGCGCCGATATAAGACAAAGTATTGTTGTCACTGCACTGGAAAGCATTTTCTGCAACTTCTGCATCGTTAAGAGTAACGTCTGCCTTTGTAACTGTAATGCCTGTACCGTCTTCCGGTACAGCAGCAGCGCTAACGTTCAGTACTGCGAATACTGAAACGAGCATTGCTATACAAAGAATCATAGAAAATATTTTTTTCATTTCTTTTTACCTCCGTTAGAATAATGTACTTATTATATATTTGTTTTTTATATTGGTCAATTGTTTTTTCGCTTTATCTTGCCGTATACAACGTAGCCCACAATACACACCCACGCAAATCCTATAGCGCATATCAAGATGATAGATTCTACCGGCATTTCACCGAGTTCCGGCTTTGCTTCTGAAGAAGCGCCCACCTGGTCAAGCTTGTATAAGGACGTCATCTCAGCATAAAGCTTCTCAATAAAAGCATCGTCTACAGTCTGCTTTCTTTTCACAGCTTTTGTAACGTTCTCAATCATCTGTCCCGACGCATCGCGAAGTGATGCAGACCCACTGAAAACAGGTGTCACAAACGTATTATCAATATTATCGATCAGAAGTCTTGTTGCCTTGAGCTTTATATCGTAATACATCTCGCTGTCGTCACCTTCGTGTGACAGATAGTCAATGTATTCCGGTGTTTTCTGCGCCTTCAGAGTAACAGGACAGTATCCTTCTGTCTGAGAATAAGCAATCTGAACGTCATTTGTCAGAAGGTATTGTGTGAAAAGCCACGAAGCCAGTACTTCGTCCGGGTCGTCTTTGTTGAAAACACATACAGACGGACCTTGTGAAATCATCTTGGGATCTTCCGGATTTTCCTGAGGAATAATCTTTACGACAGTCTCAAAATCTACCAAAGCTTCTTCGGCAATATCTACCAGCGGAGCATCTGAGCCCATCCATGTAGCACCGGCAGTTGAATCAATTGCAAAGATACATTGACCGGCGTTAAGGAAGTTTGCCGGATAGCTTGATATTTTGAACGTTGAAAAGGCGCCCGTCGCTGCATGAGTAGAGATTTCCTTTAAGAACTCTGCTGTCCGGTCATTGAATATGAGTACCTCGCCTTTATCTGTTGAATATCCCGCGCCTGTCTGAGCAAGCTTCTGTATCATCATATTATCGGTAGACTTGTAAATAATCGGAATCATTACTTTCTGACCGTTTATAAGATAATTGCCATTTTCATCTTTTTTTGTGGCAGCCTCGGCAACTTCCCACATAAAGTCCCATGTGATGACTTCTGGAATTGTAAATCCGAGCTTTTCAACGTACGTCTTGTTTATATAACAAGCCTCAGTAGAGCGCATAAAAGGAAGAGCATATTGAACGTTTCCAATCTTACCTTCCTCCAGGAATTTCGGCACAATCTCTTCTTTGAGCGGAGCATCAAACTTCAGTTCACTGCCGCCAAGACCGTATTTTTTGTCTGCCATAAGCGAATCAAGCGGAACTACGGTATTTTCACCCTTTAAATATGTAGCAATATGATCCGGGTACGTAACGCACACGTTAGGTGTCGTATTTGTGGCAATATTTGTAATAACGTCCTGGTAAATTCTGCCATAATCTGTATACAGCTTCAGATTGACAGTTATATTTGGATACAGTTTCCGGAAGTCGTCAACGGCCTTGCGGTATATGTCAACCTGGTTCATATTTGTGTCGTTCTTTGCCCAGAAAGATATCTCGTATTTCTTAGTCTCGTCAAAAGTCTCCGGTACCTCAAAACCGATAAGCTCTGTAGTGCCGTGGCAGCCTGTCATAGCAACGATGCAGATGGTAATAAATGCCAGCAAAAGTGCGGTAATACGATTCGTTTTTTTCATCCTTTCATACCTCCCCTTGCAACGCCTGCCATTATCTTTTTACGGAAAATAAGGAATATAGCGATCAGCGGCACAGATATAATAACGACAGCAGCCATCATAAGCGGCACATTCTCGCGGCCCTGGCCGTTTTCACGAAGCTCCTGAATACCATTTGATACCAGATAATAATCAGGATTATCTGTAACGAGTCGTGGCCATACATAAGAATTCCAGCACTCAATCACTTTCAGTATTGTGATTGTAACTAAAGTAGGTTTGCAGATTGGAATCATAACTTTGACCAGATATTTAAGGTCAGACGTACCGTCCACCTTTGCCGCATAATAAAGCTCGTCAGGTACCTGTGAAAAGTTCTCTTTGAGGAGATAAACGTAGAAAACAGACATAACAGACGGCAGAATCAGGCCTGCAAAAGTATTTCTCATGTCGAGATTGGTAATAGTTGTAAAATTGGTAATAATTACCAATTCGTTCGGTATCATCATCAATGACAAGAACAAGGTAAATACAAGATTCTTGCCTCTGAACTTCATTCTGGAAAACGCAAACGCTGCCAACGTAACTACAATAACCATTACAGCAGTGGTAATTATTGTAAAAATCAACGTATTGAGCAAGTATTTACCGAGCGATACGTTAGTAAAGGCGTTCACATAATTTTCCAATGTCGGCGAAAGAGTGAAAAACGACGGAACGTTTTCAGCGTTGTATGAGCCGTAGCTTTTCACCGATGTAAGTATCATCCAGTAAAACGGGAAAAGCACAATCATTCCCCATAAGGTCAGGAGCGTATAAACAACTGTATTTCTTGCGACTTTACGTCTTTTTGCTGCTTTTTCAAGCTTAATATAATCTTTATTGTTCATAGCGGCCACCTCACGAATAGTGAACATGTTTTCTACTCACAAGGAGATTGATACATGTTATTGTCAGAATGATTACAAAGAGAATAATCGCGGCTGCCGAAGCATATGACGGATAACCGCCGCCATCACCATAGAGCATGTCATATATGTAACCAACGATTGTATTCATGCCTGCTGCGTTCAGGTTTGTACCAAAAAGTGCCACTGAGTCGCTGTATGCCTTGAACGCTCCTATGAAACCTGTAATTATGAGATAAAATAGCATAGGAGATATCATCGGTATTGTTATTTTTGTGAAAACACGCCATCTCGGTGTGCCATCAATTCGCGCGGCATTGTAATAATCTTCTTTAACAGAAGCAAGGGCGCTCGTCAGAATCAGCACCTTGAAAGGCATAACCACCCATATTGTGTAAAAACAAAGCACAAACATTTTTGCCCAGTAAGGGCCGTCAATGAAGTCGACCGACTCGCCTCCGAACAAGTTTATGAGCATATTGACCATACCATCCGAATACGCTGTTTTTTTGAATAATATCATGAAAACAAGGCCTACAGCCAATGTATTTGTAACGTACGGCAGAAAATATACCGTCTGATACAGATGGCGAAGAGGCTTGATTGAGCTGAGCCCCAGTGATATGAAAAGTGCGATTATTGTTGAGAGCGGTACGGTAATTATTACCAGTATGAAAGTATTTTTAAGTGCCTGTAAAAAGTAAGGATCTCTTAACACATACTGGAAATTAAAAGCGCCCGTGCCAAAATCGCTCTGAGATGCTGAGTTGTAGCCTTCTTCAAAGGAATAAATGAAAACGTCAATCAATGGATACACCATAAAGACGCCTATAAATACGATTGCCGGAAGCAGATAAAGCCAGGCTTTTTTGTTGTTACTCTCCATAACTGCCTCCGAAATTATTCTATAGTGCAATGTATGCGCTCGCCCGTATCGGCATCAAAAACAAATACTTTATTTGGTTTTAATGCAAATCTCACCTGCGCTGCCCCGAGATCGACCTTATTGTCCGAGCTGATAATAGACCTGATTTGCTTTGTCTGCGCAGCCTCGTGCTGTGAAACAACGCTGATATCTCTGCCCATTACTTCTACTCTGTCAAGCTTGCACGTAAGAGGTCCGTCTTCTTTTAATATATATCCCTCAGGTCTGACACCCACGTACACATTCGGATTATCCACAGCACCGACCTTGCCGATTCTGTCATTTCCTATGTACAAATCACCATTTTTGATACTGCCTGTGAAAATGCTGATAGGTGGCGTGCCCAAAAACTTTGCCACAAACAAATTCTGAGGGTTGTCATATACTTCCTGTGGCTGACCGATTTGCTGCACGACGCCGTCTTTCATAACAACGATGATATCAGAAATACTCATCGCCTCATCCTGGTCATGCGTAACGAACACAGTCGTAATGCCCGTTTCACGCTGGATTCTTCTTATCTCCTCTCGTGTCTGGAGTCTTAATCTTGCATCGAGGTTGGACAGAGGCTCATCAAGCAGAAGAACGCGCGGAATTTTCACCAATGCTCTTGCGATAGCAACTCTTTGCTGCTGGCCGCCTGACAATTCGTTTGGTTTGCGGTCCATAAGTCCGTCGAGCTGTACCAGTTTTGCAATCTCAAGAGCCTTCTGATTCATCTGGTCTTTTGTTAATTTATCTTTGCCCTTCAGATTCTGAAGCGGGAAAATGATATTCTGCCTCACTGTCAGATGCGGATATAATGCATAATTCTGGAAAACAAGACCGATACCTCTGTTCTCCGGCGGAAGATTTGTAACATCGTCATCGCCAAAGAAAATCTTGCCGGAAGTTGGTTTAAGAAGGCCGCTTATCAGATTAAGAGTAGTACTCTTGCCACATCCTGAAGGTCCGAGCAGACCTACCAGCTTGCCGTCCGGAATCTCAAAGGTAAAGTCATTTACTGCAATGACATCTTCCTTCACCTTTTTGTTCATATTAGGAAATTTCTTAGTCAGATTCTGTAATAATACTCTCATATCATGCCAAATCCTTTCGCTTAATACTTTTATTATATCATTTATAGGGTCAAAAAAAAGCCTCCAATCGGAATTGAACCGATGACCTCATCCTTACCATGGATGCGCTCTACCTACTGAGCTATGGAGGCAAGTGCTGTTATCGCAAAACAGCTTTGTTATGATAACACAAAACAAAGCTGTTGTACAGTATAAAATAATTTTACCGGCTCTTTATTGACAGATTACAGTTTAGCTTTAATCTGGTCAATTCTCTGGCACACGCTCTCATACATTGCAGTATATTTTTCGAGCTTTGCTTTTTCTTCTGCAACAACCTTTTCAGGTGCCTTGCTTACAAAAGATTCATTGCCGAGCTTGGAGTTTACTCTCTTAAGTTCGCTCTCGATTGTTTCCTTTTCCTTTGCAAGACGCTCAAGTTCTTTGTCAAAGTCAACGAGTTCGTTGAGCGGAATGTAAATCTTTGCATTTGCAACAATACCTGTCACTGCATCCTGAAGGTCGATATCTTTGATGTCTTCTTCACAAAGAGCAGCCGTTATGTCGGATGCTGATGCAAGTCTTTCAAAGAAAGCTTTTGAAGCAGTGAGTACTTCGCATGTATGTTCTGACGGAATAACGACAGCAAGATGTGCTTTCTTTGACGGAGGAACGTTCATTCCCTGTCTGATATTTCTTACGTTGCGGATTACTTCGATGATGAATTCCATATCTTTTTCATCCTGCTCATAGTTGTTTTCAGCAGAAACTTCAGGCCACTTTGATATCATGATGCTCTCGGCATCTTTATACAGACTCTGGTAAAGTTCTTCTGTAATAAATGGCATAAACGGATGAAGGAGCTTCATACATTTTACGAGAACGTCGTTGAGTACGTACTGTGCTTCGAGTCTTGTGTCGTCTTCCTGGTTGAAAAGTCTCGGCTTTACAATCTCGATGTACCAGTCGCAGTAAAGATCCCAGATAAATTCGTAAACTTTACCGAGTGCAACGCCAAGTTCAAACTTGTTGATGTTCTCTGTAACCTCTCCTATAAGCTTGTCGCACGCAGATAATATCCACTTGTCGGCTGTCGTAAATTTGTTTCTGTCAACCTGTGAAAAGTCAGGATTCTCGTCAAAATTCATTAAAACGAATCTTGTAGCGTTCCATACTTTGTTTGCAAAGTTCCTTGCAGCCTCTACCTTTTCAATGAGGAATCTCTGGTCGTTTCCGGGACTGTTACCTGTTACCAGTGCATAGCGCAGAGCGTCTGTGCCATACTGGTCGATAATCTCCAGCGGATCGATGCCGTTACCCAGAGACTTGGACATTTTTCTGCCCTGGCTGTCACGGATAAGGCCGTGAATCAATACGTAGTCAAACGGCTTATGATTCATCTGCTCAAGTCCGGAGAAAATCATTCTTGCTACCCAGAACGGTATAATATCGTATGCTGTTACGAGTACGTTTGTCGGATAGAAGTATTCAAGGTCTTCAGTCTTGTCCGGCCAGCCAAGTGTTGAGAAAGGCCAGAGAGCTGAACTGAACCACGTATCCAACGTATCTTCGTCCTGCTTAATGTCAGTAGCGCCGCACTTTTCACATTTATCAGGCATTGATCTGCCTACCATTATATGACCACATTCCTGACAGTAATATGCAGGAATTCTGTGACCCCACCAGAGCTGACGTGATATACACCAGTCCTGGATATTTTCCATCCAGTGCATGTACTGCTTGCCGAAACGCTCAGGAATAAACTTAATCTCGCCATTCTTTACTGCGTCGATAGCAGGTTCTGCAAGAGGCTTCATTCTTACGTACCACTGATTTGAAATAATCGGCTCGATTACTGTACCGCAGCGCTGACACGTACCTACGTTATGGCAGCATGGCTCGATTTTCACAAGCAGTCCGAGTTCGTCAAGGTCTTTGATAATCTGGGCTCTTGCTTCGTATCTGTCCATACCCTCGTACTTGCCGCCGTTTTCATTGATAATGCCTCTTGGAGTCATTACGTTGATTTCCGGCAGATTGTGGCGTTTGCCTACTTCAAAGTCGTTAGGATCGTGAGCAGGTGTAATCTTAACTGCGCCTGTACCAAAGCCAAGCTCTACGTATTCGTCGGCAATGATCGGAATCTCTTTATTAACGAGTGGCAATGTAAGTGTCTTGCCAATCAGGTGCTTATATCTGTCATCCTCAGGATTTACAGCAACAGCTGTATCGCCGAGCATTGTTTCAGGACGTGTTGTCGCAATTGTCAGGTATCCGCTGCCGTCTGTAAGAGGATAGTTGATATGCCAGAAACTGCCATTCTGTTCTTCGTACTCTACCTCAACGTCTGATATTGAAGTATTGCACTTAGGACACCAGTTTGTAATTCTGATGCCTTTATAAATAAGACCTTTGTTATATAATTCTATGAAAACTTCAAGTACTGCCTTTGAAAGACCTTCGTCCATTGTGAATCTGAGGCGGTCCCAGTCGCAGGAGCTTCCTAAGCATTTGAGCTGATTTACGATTCTGTTACCATACAGTTCTTTCCATGCCCATGCTCTTTCTAAGAAACCATCTCTGCCTATATCGTCTTTTGAAACGCCTTCTTTTGCCATTGCGTCAACAATCTTTGCCTCAGTAGCAATTGAAGCGTGGTCTGTGCCCGGTACCCACAGCGCGCTGTAGCCCTGCATTCTCTTTGTTCTGATAATGATATCCTGAAGAGTATTGTTAAGTGCATGACCCATGTGCAGCTGACCTGTTATGTTCGGTGGTGGGATAACTATAGTATACGGCTTTTTATCATGGTCGACGACGCCTTTGAAATATCCTTTTTCTTCCCATTTTTTGTACATGCTGCTCTCAATCGCAGCCGGGTCATACGTCTTGGCCATGTTGTCGGCTTTACCCATAATTATGCATCCTCCTTGTGAAAAATTTTATACGGAGTTTATTATAACCTATCTCTTTTTAATTGCAAGTTCTAAAGTTTTTATTTGCGGTAAAAAAAGAGATTCACGAGTGAACGTGAATCTCTTGAAACAAATCTTAATCAGAAAACCTCAATTAAAAATAGTATCCGCTACCTGATTCTACAGCGGCACCCAAAGCTGCTGTCGCAATAATTGATACTATAAGTAATACACCAAACAAGATAATACAAATCAAGCTGAAAACTTTACCAACCTTACCCATTTTGCTGTTACCTGATTTATTACCGATGGAAGATAAAATCATGCCCGGAATCGCAAATTCGTAGCCTATTAGTGCGAAATAAAATACAACTACCGGGATAAAGGAGAAAATGAGTGTAAATACTGCCCATACCAAAGAGATGATACCGAGCACCATGCCAATAATTGAAAGTACCTTATCCTTTACAGGAAGCGACTGCTCTACAGGCTGTGCCTCATATACATAAGGCGAATAACCGGGCTGTTGGTATTGCTGATATTGCTGCTGATATATATCCTGATATGGTTGTTGATATATCGGCGGTTCCTGGGCAGGAGCCTGTTGCGGAACCGGATTTTCACATTTTGTACCACAAGAGCCACAGAACAAATCTGCATCTGCCAATTCTTTACCACAAGTTGAACAATATTTCATAAATAAACCTCCGTGAGTTATTCACTTATTTTCTTTTCTTTTTAAGTAATAAAGCTGCACCAAGAACGATCATTGTGTGAGCAATCGTCAACGAAGAACCACAAACTTCTTCAAGAGCTTCTTCCGGAGGAATTTCACCATATCCGTATCCATAATTAGGAGTCATATCCTCAATCATGTCCAAGTCTGAAAAATCTGTCGCAACGCCAACAATAATCGAAATAACAAGCAATACAGCAAACAAAATCAAGCAAATCAAGCTGAAAATCTTACCGATTTTGGCCATTTTGCTCTTACCTGACTTGTTGCCAATACAAGATAAAATCATACCGGGGATAGCAAAGATATATCCACAAATTGAATAAGCTATACCCATTGTCGGTACAACCAATGCAAGAATCAATGTAACAAACGCCCAAACCAAAGCAACAATACCCAGCACCATACCAATGATGGACAGTACTCTATCTTTCACCGGAAGAGCATCTGAAGCCGGTTGCTCAACTATTACATCAGCCTGAGCCGGTACTTCATTATTTGCGCCACAGTTTTCACAGAAAACAGCAGAATCTTCCATTTCTTTACCACAATTACCACAATACTTCATAAAAAACTTCCTCCATGAGATTTCAATATATGCAATATTGTATCATTATATATCATTATAATCAATACATTAAATCAAACGATAACGCTTATTGCGCCGATGTAATTCAGCACCACGCCGTACGTAAGCAGCATAGCAGCAGGCACTTTAAAACGCTCCGCAAATTCTTTGCCACACAGCAGGATACAAAGCATCGCCGCCGGCACACAGTCTGCGATATATCTTGCTCCAAACTGGTACCCTCCGGGAGAACCGTGCATGAGCACCAGGAAAATATGTACGAAAATCGCAATCAATATTATAACTACGCTAATCCTGTCGCAATCATGCTCAATTTTCTTGTGAGCTACTTTCAGATAAACATCCTTGCCTACTCTGTAGAGTATTGCGCCTGCCAATAATATGAAAATTACACATGAAAGGTAGAAACAAAATCCGTATTTATTATACTGAAGTCCCTCTGACGTAAATTCCGGCATTTCTTTTACCAGAGACTGGAAGTTACTTTTCACATAAGCCAGTGAAAACTGGCCATTTTCTTTTTGACTTGCAAATTCAGGCAGATAGTTATGTCCAAATTCAAAAATACTGTCAAAACGGATATAGTTGTATGCCATATACGCAAACGCAACGATACCGGGCGCGATAAAATACGTCCAGGTACGAAGGATTTTGAAATTATGTTTCTTGAAAATAATGTAAATCAGCAGTGGAAAATAAAACACCTGGAATGGTCTGCATCCGACTGCCAGTGCAAGCAGGAACATCGACAGGTAAACACACCATTTTCTGTCACTGAACACGAGATAAAAGGCTGCCATTGTCAGGCACATCGCCATTGATTGAGCGATGAACCATACGCTACCTGATAATGTCAGGTTAAAAATAGCAGAACCGACAGTAACAAACATGGCAAGTATCAGGGCTGTATCATCTTTGACCTTAAACCTTTTTGCCAACAAGAAGGAAAAGGCAAACAGCAACATTCCGCACAGGAAGCTGACGAAATTACTTGGCGTATCGTACCCGAAAATGAAGCTCAGAAGCAGCATCGGCACTGCCGGAAAAGGTGGAAAACTCAGGTAATAGCTGTCTTCGTATATTGCCAATTCAAGATATGCATATTTCTGCACCTGCTCATCGTAATTTTCCACATCGCTTTCGATAATGGCAATCTGACCATCTCTCCATTTCATAGCCTGAAGAGTGTAGCTGTCGTAGCCGTTATGGGCAAACATTAAATTGTCACCTTCGCCGCTTCTTTTCTCAAAAATAAAATCATAGTAAGCAAACAACAAGATCAACGATAAAACGAGGACAACTGTTGTTCTTATTCTGCCGTCACGCAACAGATTTCTACAAGAAAAGTTCCTATGCATCTTCCGCTGTTACCTCACAGTCGATCTTTTATAGAATCTTTAAACAGATCAGTTAAGATATCCTTTATAGCTCCGCCAAAGAACTTGAATACTAAAATAACGGCTAAGGCAATCAGTAACATCACAAAAATCCATATCAGATGCCAGATAAATCTGGAGCGTGCATAATTCTTACGTGAAATATTTCCTCCGACAAAAGAAAATACGATGGCAGCAATAAAGCCTATAATCGGAATGTTAAATAAATAATGAAGCCAAAAGAAAGTACTGACATTTACAAGATGTTCTGAACGTATCTGTTCTTCCTGCTGTGCTTTTAATTTCCCCTCTGCGAGAACAAGCGCTGCACGTTCACGGTCAAGCAGTTCTCTTTCAGTTCTCAAATATTTGGCGAACGCTTCGTTGCTATCCTCGTGAGCCTTGTCCCGGTATGCGGCTTCGGATATCTGATTTTCCTCTTGTTTTGTATTATCTTCATTCGGTAAAAGAACCTCTTCAGTCGGCGTTTCAACGATAGACACACTCTCAACATTTTCTTCTTTTTCATTTAATTCTGCCATGTAGACCTCCTCCAAACAATTGATTTTCTTCATTTTATCACAGTCTATCAAGGCAATGCAATCTATTTGAATTCTTTTATCAGCTTACGAATAAACAAAGTGACGGCACATAGGCCGTCACGTACTTAAGTATATTAATTGTTTTTATCTTAGTTCCGGACCGTTTTCTCCCATTACCCAGATATTTTCAAAATCCCAAGCAACAAACGTTTCCTGATTTTTTATTTCATCAGAAGTGACTATCTCCACGTATTGATGTGTGGGCATTGCCGAATACACTGCGCCTGATAATCCGGACAACCCACTATACTTATAATCATTTAACGGCGTGTAGTATGGCCTTAATTCCTCTACGTTGTAGTTATCTTCGAACTTCAATATACACGTATCTGAGAATCCTGCCCAATCACTTTGATCTTTTTTATTTTTATCTATAATAAAAGTCCTAGTATAACGATCTAAAACAAGACCCACTAACGCACCGTGACAATATACGCGTTCATCCTCACAGATATTGGGAGCATTAACTATGCCTGTAGCATAGCAATTCCATACTTCTACTTTATGATAGTCAGAATAAACGCTAGTCGTTCTGATAGAACCAATCAGAGATCCACAAGGGTTATAGTAATTTAACCACGGTCCTCCGTTTCTTGGAGTGTCATCCTGGCAAGGACTCCATTCCGCATACGGAACGTTTACGTTTCCTGTTGCATAGCAATCATGCACTATTGCATATGCGTACATTTGACCTATAAGGCCACCTGCACTTACCCCTCCGTAATGATTATCCGACACACACGTTACTTCCATATCAGAAAAACATCTTGTAATCTCAGTAGCATAAAGCGTATAACCAACCAATCCGCCTACATCACCGTCTAAAACGTTGATATTTCCTTTTGAATAACACTTGTCAATCTTGATAAGGTTGGCAACACCAATCAAACCACCTATATTAGCTCGTTCTACTGACGTTACAAAATGGTGTATTTCAACATTAGTATTGCAGTTTTTAACATATATATCAGGGGCTCCGGACGGTGCGAACTCTTCACCATCAAACGCTCTTGACAAACCGCCTAACAAACCTCCGGTATAGCCGCCACCTGTAATGTAACCGGTAACTGAGCAATTTACCATAAGGTCGCTTTGATTTTCCTTTAGGATACTATAACCTACCAGGCCCCCTGTAAACGTATTGGAACTCTTGAAATCAACGACTGCAGTGCAATTCTCGAATTGACAACCAGTTGCGCAGCCAACCAAAGCCGCTGTATAAGAGCCCGTTCCGGGATAAATATTCGTATTGTTCTCATATGTAATATGATTATCATCTGTAGTAGCATTAACTATGTTAATATTCTTAAATGATCCGTCCTCGGCGTGTGCAATCAAAGCAGTAGCCTCTGAATCCGCAACAAAGTGTATATTTAATATCTTATATCCGCCTCCATCATAATTATGTTTAAACGGATGATCATAATCGCCTATTTGAATCCATTCAGACATGGACGCACAGTCTATATCATTTATCTGCTTAAAGTAGTAACCTGATTTATTTAATACTTTCGGCAAGTTCTTAAGATCATTTAAATTACTTATTATAAATGGATCGCTTTTCGTACCTGATCCTTTAAATAACGGAGTCGGGGTCGGAGTCGGGGTCGGAGTAGGTTTCTTCGTCGGAGTCGGAGTGGGTTTCTTCGTCGGAGTCGGAGTGGGTTTCTTCGTCGGAGTCGGAGTGGGTTTCTTCG
>JAZQDE010000017.1:0-3062 GCA_045546695.1 Clostridia bacterium
AGTCAAAGGGCGATCCGATTATCGACCTGCACGAGGACCTTGCGGCTGAGCAGAAGGCCAAGAAGATGTACGAGAGCCTGCTCGACCTTACTGACGACCCTGACGTAAGGGAGCCTTTGCGTTTCCTTCGGGCAAGGGAAATCGTTCACTTCCAGCGTTTTGGCGAGGCGCTTGAGATTGCCAAGGGGCTGCGGGGCGAGAAAAAGGTGTTTTATTAAAAACATGTAGGTTGACATCTATGAAAAAAAGGGACAGTTTTTACTGCCCCTTAACTATTTTATAACAAATCATTTTTCACAATCCGCCCTGTCCATCATGACATATTATTCCATTCCTCCTGCGTCATTATTATCCTGCGGGGCTTGCTGCCGTCAGCAGAAGAAATAACTCCGCGCTCTTCTAATGTGTCGATAATGCGTGAGGCTCTCGAATAGCCGAGACGCAATTTTCTCTGTAAAAACGATGCCGAAATCTGGTTGTATTCAAAAGCGATTTGTGCAGCCTGTTCAATGAGGTCGCTGTCTGCATCTGAGCCTTCGTCAATGTCGTCATCCATAGCGTCAGAAGCGGCGCCGTGACCGTTCGAGCCGGCCTTTTTACGGTTTGCCTCCTGCTCAATAGACTTCTCAATCTCGTCATCGTACGTAACATCGCCCCAGGATTCCTTGACAAAAGTTACCAGTTTTTCAATCTCGCCGTCAGAAACAAACGCACCCTGAACACGCAAAGGTTTTTGTTTTCCGATTGGGTGGAAGAGCATGTCGCCCCTACCGAGGAGCTTTTCAGCGCCGCCGCCATCAAGGATTGTGCGCGAGTCGACCTGAGACGTAACGGCAAATGCGATTCGTGAAGGGATATTTGCCTTAATCAGACCTGTAATAACGTCAACTGACGGTCTTTGTGTTGCGATTATCAGATGCACGCCGGCCGCTCTTGCCTTCTGCGCCAGCCTGATGATAGATTCTTCAATCTCTTTTGCGGCTGTCATCATAAGGTCGGCAAGCTCGTCGATAATAATTACAATTTGTGGCATATGTGAAATGCTTCTGTCTCTCTTTGCAAGTTCGTTATAAGAGTTAAGATCTCTTACTCCGTGTTGTGAAAAGGCAGTGTATCTTTGCTCCATCTCGCCTACTGCCCATGCCAGCGCGCCGGCTGCTTTGCGTGGGTCAGTAACAACGGGAACAAGAAGATGAGGAATTCCGTTGTATACGCCAAGTTCTACTATCTTTGGGTCTACGAGGATAAGCTTTACGTCGTCAGGACCTGATTTGTAAAGAAGGCTGGCAATAATTGTATTGATACATACACTCTTACCTGAGCCTGTCGCACCGGCTATGAGAAGGTGCGGCATCTTTCCGATGTCTGCTATGATATTTTTACCTGCAATATCTTTACCGATTGCAAATGTAAGATTTGATTTAGATTCATTAAAGTCTCTGCTGTCAATAACGTCGCGCAAGTAAACCATTTCAACCGTTTTGTTGGGAACCTCAATGCCGACAGCTTCTTTTCCGGGGATAGGTGCTTCCATACGGACACCGGCGGACGCAAGATTAAGTGCTATGTCGTCTGAGAGTGAAACAATTTTGCTGACTTTTACGCCGGGATTCGGCTGAAGTTCGTAGCGTGTAACGGCAGGTCCGCGCATAACGCCGACAATTTTTGCGCCTACGCCAAAGCTTGCCAAGGTATCAACGAGCTTCTTTGCGCGTTGATTCTGTTCATTTTCGAGTTGCTCAACATCGACACCCCTTGCGCCTCTTCCTTGCGCAAGAATGTCTACTTCAGGCTTAATATATTTACGTGATTTTTTAGTTATTTTTTTTTTTGAAACATCTTCAGATGCCGTATCGCTGCTCTTGCCGAATAATTTATCAAGCTTTGCAGGATCGTTTCTCACCTGATCATCATATTTTTTTCTGACGAAACGAGTCGTCGGTGACGGCTGATAAGTAGCAGGTCCGGGCTCTTGAACTCTTACCGGAGGTGCGTCCTCGTCTGCAGGAACAGGAATATACTCTTCAACAGGCGGTGGTGCTACCGGGCGAACGGGCTCGACTGGTCTTACGGGTTCTACCGGTCTTACCGGCTCGACAGGCCTTGCCGGCGCAGCTTCTCTTGCCTGCTCCTGCACAGCGTCAGTATCCGGAACTTCACCGAATACTCTGCGGCGCCTTACTGGTCTTGAATCGCGTGATTCTGATATACGTTTATCGATTTCGAGCGACAGATTAACTGAATACTCGTCAATTTCATCAGGGGTAGCTGTCTCAGCTTCTTTATAAATGCCTGTTTCTTCGGCAGTTTTCACAGGTGCCGGAGCAGGAGTTTCCTTTTCACGGGTACTGCGCTCTGCAAGATTGCGGGCTTTATTTTTATCATAAATATTTCTGATACTCTCCGCGGTCTTCTCATCATATCCCGGGCCGGGTGCCGGCGGAATGGTATAAGCTGGTTCTCTGGTAGCGCGCGGAGCTTCAGATGTGCGCGGAGCTTCAGATGTGCGGGGCGTTTCACTTGCTTTCGGAGCACTATAAACACGCGTGGTCTCCGGCTTCGCAACATTATCTTCTTTATCTTCAAATTTAGGGATTGTGTATGAGTTTGAAGGAGTATACGTCCTGCGCCTTGGCTCATAAGGGTCCTTGTTTGCACCATAAAGTGAACCAACTGTTCTTCTCGTGGTATCAGCAGTGTTTTCTGCCGGTTTGCTTTCGGGCTTTTCCAACGCCGGATCTTTTTCATTGGCAGAGTTCTTTTTTTCCTCTAATATCGAAAGAGCGAACTCAATTCCAATAACAAGAACAAAGTATCCTATAAATAATAATAAAAATGAAAGAAAAAAGCTGTAATCAAGAATGAGCTTCAAAAACAAAGCCATAATGATTACAATCATTATTGAATATAAGTGATTCTGAATAAATTTCTTAACAACATTCATCTTAAGTAAGCACCCCTTTACATACATCGAAAGTATACCATACGGGCAAAAACAATGCAATTCACTTTTTCTTGACACCGCCGCCACAATGTAAGTCATTTGTGATAATGTCCCACTA
>JAZQDE010000018.1:0-7139 GCA_045546695.1 Clostridia bacterium
AATGATTTCCCAAAAAGTAATGGGCATTTATTTTGAAAAACAGGGAGTAGCGGCATACACGTTATACTCTTTTATTGTTCCGGCGCTGATATTGTCTTTATTTTCAAAACCGAAAAACATAAAAAGTATAAGCCGAAAACATAAAAAAACAATTGGTTTATGTGCGTTGGGAAGTGCAATTTCGCTATCTGTTATCAGTTTTGTTATGACAGGGCTGGCGGCTAGTGTTCCGTCGATTATTCTATTCCCGCTGTTCAATGGGCTTGGAATTATAATGGTATGCATCGGTTCTGTTTTTGTTTTTAAAGAAAAATTAAACATTCAAAATGTGATCGGACTAATTTTAGGTATCTTGGGACTGTATATTATAAATTTACAGTGATTTTTTATCTCTTACCGCACTCAGCTCAACAGATGAAACATTGGCATAACTTGAGTCTTTTGGGCAGTTTGACGCAGGATAAAGAAATCCGCTTGACAAGTTCGTTCAAGACAGATATATTAACTAAATACGGTAATTTCTCGTTGCAAGATATTTAAAAGGGGGGTATGAATGGAAAACACAATATATATTCTTTTTGTTTCCATTTTTATCCCCATTTTGCTTATGACTATTTTGGTTGAAAAAAAGCCAGACTTCCGATTGCTACGTATATTCCATTTTTTGTATGGAGATACAAACTCAAGAAAAAACTCTCGCTGGCAAAGAACCATGCCGGGGAGAACCCTGATGGTAGATAATGTCAAGATTAACAAAGAAAACACTATACCTGATTTTGATTTGCCTGGTTGTCATACAGGCATTTTTCGGTTGTACTCCTGTTGAAAATAATTCAGCTGACGGCAGTGATATTATTTTTACCGATGCCCTGGGACGGAATGTCAGTATCCATGCAAAACCCCAAAAAGTGGCAGCTCTGCTCGGAAGCTTTGCTGACGTGTGGTGTCTTGCAGGCGGAGAGCTTTGCGCAAGCGCGGAAGATGCATGGGACGACTTCGGCCTTGATCCGGAAAATGCTGTAAATATAGGCGGCGCTCACTCGCCGAGTCTTGAGCTTCTTATCTCGGCCAATCCGGATTTTGTGCTCGCAAGTGCGTCTACGGCGTCGAATGTTGAGATGAAAGATGCTCTCGAAAAGATGGGCATCACGGTGGCATATTTTGACATAGATAATTTTGACGACTATCTTAAAATGCTTGACATCTGCACAAATATTACAGGCAGAAAAGACTTGTATGAACAAAATGGACTGGCACTTGAAGACAGAATCAAAAAGATTACAGAACAATATAAAAATTCCGATATTCCGCAAAATGAAAAGAAAATACTTTTGTTGCGTGCTTCTTCGACGACGCTCAAGGCAAAAGGCAGCGAAGGTACGATTCTGGGCGAGATGTTGTCAGATATTGGTTGTGTAAATATTGCAGACAGTGCAGATAGCCTGCTTGAAAATCTCAGCGTAGAAGCTGTAATACAGGAAAATCCTTACCATATTTTTGTTGTAACAATGGGAAGTAATACAGATAAAGCAATCGAATCTGTTGAAAATATGATAATAAACAATCCGGCATGGAATGGTCTTGATGCTGTAAAAGAGGGAAGACTCCATTTTATGGATAAAAAGCTCTACAACCTCAAGCCCAACGCACGCTACGCAGAGGCATTTGAAAAGTTATATGAAACACTTACGGGAAAATAAACTTGTATATACATATATATTTGCCGCGGCGCTTGTTGTGATATCGGCGCTGCTTGCTGTGCTGCTCGGTGCGACAAAAATAAGCTTCGGTGACATAATCCGCGCGCTATGGGGCACGGCAAGCGATCCGCAGACAAGAATAATCAGGTACGTAAGACTGCCTCGCATGCTGGCAAGCCTCGTTGCCGGCGGCGCACTTGCAACGGCAGGTGCAGTGATACAGGGTGTCCTTGCAAATAAGCTGGCATCGCCAAGTATCATCGGTGTAAATGCCGGTGCCGGTCTTGCCGTTACGATATGTACCTGCATGGGAATAATCGGTGGCTGGAAATTGTCATTTTTTGCCTTTGTGGGCGCATTCGTTACAGTATTGATTGTCAGTCTGGCTGCCAGAAAATGGGGCGCATCAAGAGGCACCGTTATATTGATAGGTGTCGCTGTAAACGCCTTACTCGGAGCAGTTTCCGATACAATTACGACGTTTTCACCTGATGCTCTTGTGATGAGCAACGATTTCAGAATCGGTGATTTTTCATCTGTAACGTATGAAAAATTAATCCCGGCTGCGATTACAATACTTGTCAGCACAATAATTCTTTTCACACTGTCAAACGAACTCGATGTCCTGACGCTGGGCGATGAAAATGCAAAAGGACTCGGCCTGAACACAAAGCTCATGCGCGTTGTTTTCCTGCTCCTGGCAGCTATGCTTGCAGGGCAGGCAGTCAGCATTGCAGGCCTGTTGTCTTTTGTCGGACTCATCGTGCCTCATGTCGTACGCCGTATTGCAACAACGCAGACGAAACACCTTCTGCCGCTTTGTACTCTGATCGGAGCTGGCTTTGTCACGCTCTGCGACACACTTTCAAGAGTTGTTTTTGCACCATACGAGCTACCGGTCGGCATAATAATGGCATTTATTGGCGGTCCATTCTTTATATTTATATTAATCAAAGGTAAAGGGGGACATCGCAGTGCTTGAACTCAAAAACGTCAGCGCCGGCTACGGCGATCAAAAAGTATTGGATAATGTGTCCGTTTCTTTTGAAAAAGGCCGCCTCACAGCTATTATCGGTAAAAATGGGTGTGGCAAGAGTACTTTGCTGAAGACGGCTCTCGGTCTCCTGCCCGCAGGTAGCGGAGAGGTCCTCGTTGACGGTGAAAATATCGCAAAACTTAAAAGAAACGATATTGCTAAAAAGGTGTCGTACCTTTCGCAAGGCAGAAACGTGCCTGATATGACAGTAGGGCAGCTGGTACTTCATGGAAGATTTCCATATCTTGACTATCCGCGCAGATACACGATGAAAGATAAAGAAATAGCCGGCAATGCGATGGAAAAAATGGGGATTTCACACCTGGCAGACAAGCCGATATATACTTTATCCGGCGGCATGCGCCAGAGTGCATATATCGCAATGGCACTTGCGCAGGATACTGACTTTATTTTCCTGGACGAACCGACCACATACCTCGATATCACAAATCAGATAGAACTAATGCGCAATCTACGCATACTGGCAGAAAATGGCAAGGGCATAATCACAGTTCTTCACGATTTGCCGATGGCATTTAATTTTTCAGATGAAATAGTCGTTATGAGTGATGGCCGGGTTGTGCAAAGCAACACGCCGTCGGCAATCGCGTCATGTGATGCGGTTTACAATCTTTTCGGCGTCAAAATAAAAGAGTCAGACGGCAACTTCAATATTGATATTTTCCGCTGAATGCATTAAACTAAGGGCACTTGAAGTACGAACATAATAATGAAAAGGAGCTGCCCTCATGAACAGTAGAATCAAGAAAATAATCATATGGATATTATCCGTTGTATCAATACTCACGCTTGTTTCATGCAAAACAAATAATCCTGCAGGTGATAAGCCCGGTGTAAGGCCGACAGAGAAACCGGAAGAGGAGATTTCATACTACTCAGTTATTATCGGCTCGTCGGACGGAAGTACATCTATTGACAGCGATACTTCCTATAATATGAATATTTCATATGACAGCAAAAATGATTTTAATAATTATCAGCTGACATATACGAGCGACAATCACTTCAAGGGTACGATTACTTACATGGTGGACGGTCAGAATACCAGCGAGGTCTTCTATCTTGAACCCGGTGAAAACGTTCTTTTCACAGGACTTATAGATGGTTATCTTGACGGTAAAATGGCAACGTACATATCAAGTATCGAGTTTTCTGCTTTCAAAGGTAAAAAATGTAATTTTGAGCTTCTGAAGCTCGCGACAGATATCAAAGCAGTGCCGGAATCTGAATTTATTTACATACAGAACGACAAATTCAAATTCGGTGTTGACCTGTCTATGGGCGGCGGCGTATGTTATTTTGAAGACCTTCAGGACAATGACGATTCTATCGGTAATCTTCTGAACCGTGCCGACGAAGGCAGACTTATTCAGCAGTCATATTATGGAGACAGCAGTGCTCCTTACAAACCGGCAAAGTACAACGGCACGACATGGAGCTACAACCCCGTACAGGGCGGCGACCAGCACAGAAACAGAAGTAAGATTGTTGATTTCCGTCTTGAATCTGACAGTATTTACATTAAATGTATTCCGATGGACTGGGCTCAAAACGGCAGCCCGGCACAGTGCTATATGGAAAATACTTACGTATTCAAAGATGGTTACGTAGAGGTTGACAACCGTTTCATTGATTATTCAGGATACATGACAAAGAATTCTCCGCATCAGGAACTTCCGGCTGTGTACGTAATCAGCTATCTTGATACCTTCCATTATTATTCAGGCACTTCGCCCTGGACAAACGACAAGCTGACGGTCAAAGCAAACCTGCCTTTCTGGGGCGGCAATTCAAATGCATATTTCCGTTTCCGCAGTGGAAATGATGAAAAGTGGTGTGCATGGACTAATGCGCAGGGCTATGGCTTTGGTATTTATACACCAATCGCAGAGCAGCTTCTTGCCGGCAGATTTTCATATAATGCTTCAAAAGAGCCGACAAACGGCGCGACAAACTATGTAGCACCGTTGATTACAGCGAAGATGGGTGCTTATAAGGTGTTTGAGTATAATTATTATATTACAACCGGCAATCTACAGAATATAAGAGATACGTTTACAAATGTTTACAATGCGAATGAAAAGTAAGAATAGTTTATTTATTTTATTGATATTGGTAATTTTTGTGTTCCTTTTTACAGCTTGTAGTGAAAAGGAACCGCAGGTTGCTCCGACTGAGATTCCGGGAAATACACCCGTGGTCGATGTGACGGATGAGCCGACGGCCGGGCCTGAGACGCCGACTGCTGATGTAGTGACGCCGACACCTGAAGAGGTAACGCCGACGGTCGCACCTGCAACGCCTACACCTGAAAGTGCAACTCCGACACCGACTCCGACAGTGAAGCCCGCAACGCCGACACCTACTCCGACACCGGACGTAAACCCGTTTGAGGGCGAACTTCCAAGAGTTGATATTGCTACAGAAGGCCGCGTAGATATTGTCTCAAAAGAAGAATATATAAACGCAACTATCAGCGTTTCAAGATGTGCCGAGAAATACGTTTTCACAGGCAGCGCCGCAAAGATAAGGGTCCGTGGTAACTCGACTGCAGTTGCACCGAAAAAGCCATACAGAATCAAATTTGAAGAAAAACAATCTTTCCTCGGCCTGAATGACGGCAATGAGTTTAAAAACTGGTGCCTCATGGCGGACTATTACGACGGCTCCATGCTCAGAACGTGGGCAACATTCAATTTTGCGAAGGTTCTTCTGGAAGACAAATATTACAGTGCCGACTGCACGCCGGTGGAAGTTTATGTAAATGGCAAATACAACGGTGTGTATCTCTTGTGCGAACATACTCAGATTAACGAAGAGAGAATCGATATTCCCAAAAAAGAAGATGCCGACACAGAGCTTGAAACGGGCTATCTGCTGATAGGGCAGGGCGGCCGTACAGACGAGCCCGGCACGGTAGTTGTTTATCCGGGCATTACAGTTACTGACAGAAATGGCCAGCAGATGAAGTATGGTTCTATGAACTTCGCACTGTCCGGCAGCGAATACACTTCCGCTCAGAAGAAATACGTATCAGACTACGTTTCCGGTGTATTCAAGGTCGTTGCATCTGCCGTTTACGAAAACAAGTATTACAATTTAAGCCGCAATGGCAAACTGACTGAGAAAACGGATTTCACGGGCAAGACCGCCGAGGAAAAACAGATTGAGACGATCAGTGCTGTTTTCAATATTGAATCGGCTGTAGCTATGTGTGTGCTGGACGAGATTGTGAAAAATCTTGACGCGATGACGTTTAATATGTACGTAGACCTGAGCCCGGAAGGTGACGGCGTGCTGACGCTTGCCGCTCCGTGGGACTTTGACTTTTCAATGGCAAATACGCATTACAGTTCGACACATTCAACGAGTGGTTTTTATGCAACCAACTTGTCCTACAGCGAGGGCACCCGTGTAAATCTGTGGTATGTAATGCTCGGCCATATTGACTGGTTCGAGGAAATGTGCCGTGATTTGTGGCTCGAACATTATGCCGGACTCAAAGACGTGGCTTCGCAAGTGTATTCTATGGGTGAAAAGTACGCTGATGCGTACGAGCGTGATTACGATCGTTGGGGATTGCCGGCAGACAGGTCTCTTATTCATCATCACTGCACAGCCGATCTGAATTCATACAAAAAACATATGGATGTATGTACTTTCCTGAATTCATGGTTGAATAGCAGACTCAGATGGCTTAACAGTAAATGGGGAGACCCGACTGTTGATCCCCTTCCGACTCCTCCCGATAAACTGGAAATAGATTTTACAAAAGCTACCAGTACCAAATATCTGAACGGCTTCAAACGTTGTGAGGGTAGAATTACTGCAGAAGGCCTTAAGGTAACACTTACAGAGGCGCATGACCCGTATTTCTACGTAGATTTCTCTTTGTTTGGAGAGTCATACGACGCGGCAGATTTTGGATATATTGAGATTGTATATAAAGTGCCTTCCGGCAACAGCAGCCACTCCTTCAGCGGCGAACTTTTCCTTTGTAGCGGCACTGTATCAAACGCTACCGCGGGCATTTCGACAGTGTTCGAGACCAGAAGCAACGGCGACAGCTATGTGACACTCAGAATTGATTTACTCGCGACCGGCTATTGGAACGGCGAGATACATAAGATTCGTTTCGATATTTTCAATAGTTGCGAAATTTCCGACACGATGACTATCAAGTCGGTTACATTGTTGCCGGGGTGAGGCGCAGGGCGGCGTGGCGTGGCGGCAAAAAGTTTGCAGAGATTCGGGTTTTCTGCAAACTTTTCACTGAAAAACCCCGTGGACAAGCCTCTGGCGGCAAAAAGTTTGCAGAGATTCAGGTTTTCTGCAAACTTTTCACCGAAAACGGCCGTGCACCCCCGGCCAAAGCCCACCCC
>JAZQDE010000019.1:0-12169 GCA_045546695.1 Clostridia bacterium
GATATTTAGAGCCGTTGTCCGCAGTGTTGTTCTCGGTAGCATTCTTGAAAGAAACAATGCTACCGTTACAGATTATAGGTGCAGTTCTTATCATCGGCGGTGCAATGATTGGAGAGTTGGTAAAACCAAAGAGAACAAAAAGCAGTACACAATAATAAACCGAGTGAACAGAAGTTAAATGGCATCTTGTGGGAATATAACCGTTTCCCTAAATCCGACCCCTTGCTAATTCCCATCTAATGAAACGGTCGAAAACAAGGTTCGCAGACGAAAATTCATCTGCAAACCTTATAATTTAATATAAGTGCCTTTTTATGCATAACTTATGACAATTGGGATATAACTTTTTTATATTATATCTATTATCTATTGCTTTTTCCATATAGCTATAGTATAATAGACACAGAAGTTGTGACAAATATGACATAAGCAAGAGGTGTATTTATGATTAAACGTGACTTTTATCTAAATCGAATCAAGCATAATATGTGGAACGGGGAAATTAAGGTCATCACCGGTATCCGTCGCTGTGGCAAGTCGGTTCTGCTCTTCGAGTTGTTTTATGATTATCTGCTTGAAAGCGGAATTAAGGATGACCACATCATTAAAATCGAACTGGATCAGCGCAAGTACTATAAATACAGAAATCCCATTACATTATGCGAACACATAGAGAGGATTGTCCAATTTAAAAAGGATGAAAAGTTTTTTCTCTTTATTGATGAAGTGCAATTCACCCAAAAAGTGGTCGACAAAGAAAACGGCAACATTGAAGTAACCATCTACGATATGCTGAACGAACTGAAAGCATACAAAAATCTTGATGTATATGTTACCGGTAGTAATTCTAAAGCCCTTTCCAGTGATATTGCCACAGAATTTCGTGGTCGTGCAACCCAAATCCATGTTTATCCTTTTTGCTTTGAAGAATACTACTCCTTTGTTGGTGGCGATGAGCGCAAGGCATTGGAGCAGTTTATGCTGTACGGCGGCATGCCACGTATAATCAGTATGCAGGATGATAAGGACAAGAAAGACTACCTATCCTCTCTCTACAAAGAACTGTATATTAAAGATGTTGTTGAACGAAACAAAATTGAACGCGAAGATATACTAAATGATATCCTAGACTTTCTTGCATCTCAGATCAGTTCTTTAACTAATCCAACAAACATCGCAAACGCACTGTCCAGTATGCGAAACGAAAAGATTGATTCCGGTTTGGTTTCCAGATATGTTAAGCACACAACCGATTCTTTTCTCATTACAATTGCTCGGCGCTACGATGTGAAAGGTAAGACTTATTTCAATTATCCAAACAAATATTATTACACAGATATTGGCCTGCGAAATGCAAGGCTAAACTATAGACAATATGATCCCGGTCACATTATGGAAAACCTCGTTTATAATGAATTGGTCCGCCGTGGATATTCTGTTGATATAGGCGTTGTATATGACCGCAAAAACGGATCTAATATTCCAAAAGAAATTGATTTTGTTGTAAACGACGGCGACAAAAAACTCTATATTCAATCTGCATTCCAAATGGACACTTCCACTAAGGAAGACTCCGAACTAAAATCATTGATGCTTACCAAAGACTTCTTCAAAAAAATTGTTGTGCGTTTGGACATTCCTCATAATTATTATGACGATAACGGTATATTCCACTGTAATCTAATTGATTTTCTCCTTGGCAAAATTGAATTGTTCTGAAAAAAGCATCTCGGCAATAAAGTCGAGATGCTTTTTATCAGTGCGCCCGGCATGGGCGAAATCTAACGGGTGAATCTCCCGGATGATGCTTACATTTTCACGTCTGTTTGTCTTTTCACCCTTGACAAAAGAAATTACACACGATATAATCTCACTGTATTAATCAAGTGATACAGTGAGGCGCAACATGGAGTTCGTTTTTGATAATAATATACCGATATACATACAGCTGTTAGATTATATGAAAATCTATCTTATATCAGGTGTGTTTAAATCCGGTGAAAAGCTTCCTTCTGTCAGGGAATTTGCAACAACATTTAACGTCAATCCCAATACAATGCAAAAAGCATTGGCGGAGCTCGAAAATATGGATCTGATATACACTGAAAGAACTAACGGCAAGTATGTTACCAGGGACGAGACATTGATACAAAAGCTTAAAGATGAATATGCCATTACTCTTGCAAAAAGTTACTTTCAGGGAATGAAAAGGATAGGTCTGGGTAAGGCTGACTCAATAAGATACCTTGAAGGGATAGAGGAATAAAATGGAACTTTTAGAAATTAAAAATTTAAGCAAGAAGGCTCTAAAAGGATTTAGATTTAGATGAAAATCAAAGCCTGTCTAAAATGAGCAAGGGCATAAAAGAAACAACGGCAAGATTGGATTTTCAGTATTATATGCTTTTATCATTTATTTAGTTGCTCAGTCATTGGTACTGGGGCTGGTTTTTGCTTATGGATTGTTTGATCCAACAGTAATGGATTTGTTTAAGACCGGCACGGTTTATATAGATGTAAATGCTTTTAAAACGCTTGCAATACTTGCCTCCGTGTTATATGTGGCAATCATCTTTGCTATGAGCATAATATGTAAAAAAATATTTAGCAAAGGCGTTAATATTGAATAAAGTGAAAAAGCATGCTCCGCTATTGATTTAATCTCTGTAAATATGGGCACCGAGCCTGGCCATTGAAGATCTGAAAGAGATTTATAGGCAGAGGAACGAATGATAATGAGTTATTCTTGCTAATTGATTTTTTTCCCTTTATGTGACATAATGAAAAAACTGTACTAAAATAGGAAACAGACACATATATAATAAATAGGGCGAGATTATTATGTCACTTGAAGATAAGATTATAAACGCAAGAAAATGTGGCGGCGGAGCATGGGCAGAGCGTATTTATGCAGAGATTGAATACGCGGCGGCTGTTTCTGCTGTAAATGATTGTAAATATGACTCAATAATAGAAAAAGCTATCGGGACTCTGATGACCGGCGCAAAGGCTGAGGGCGGAGTTGTGACAATGGCTGTTGCAAAGGCAGCAGAGCAGGAGCTTATGCCGGTAGCCGACGAAGCAAAATCGTACAAGGTACATTGCATCTCACATGCACATATTGACATGAACTGGATGTGGGGCTTCCAGGAAACGGCAGCAGTGACAGTGGACACTTTCCGCACAGTACTGGACCTTATGAAAGAATACCCCGACCTGACTTTTGGTCAGTCGCAGGCATCTACATACCAGATTATAGAAGAATATGCTCCTGAAATGTTAGGCGAGATCAGACAGCGCATCAAAGAAGGCCGCTGGGAAGTCACTGCATCTACTTGGGTAGAGACTGATAAAAATATGCCAAACGGCGAATCTCTTGCGCGCCATATTCTGTATACAAAACGCTACCTGTCAAAGCTTCTTGACATTCCTGCAGAATCACTCAATCTTGATTTTGAACCTGACACGTTCGGCCACAACATCAGCGTGCCGGAAATATGTGCCAAAGGCGGCGTAAAATATTATTATCATTGTCGCGGTAACAGCAGCGATGAGTTTGCATACCGCTGGCGTGCCCGCTCAGGCGCAGAAGTACTCGTATGGCGCGAGCCGGAATGGTACAATTATGCAATTAATCCCGGAATGTTCCGCAAAGTACCACATCTTTGTGACCGCTACGGAATAAAAACATTTATGTCACTGTTTGGCGTCGGTGACCATGGTGGAGGACCGACAAGACGCGATATTGACCGCTTGCTTGCTATCCGCGACTGGCCGATTATGCCGACGCTCGTATTCAGCACGTACAGCGCATTTTTCACAGAACTGGACGAGTTCCGTGAAAAATTCCCTGTAGTTGAAGGCGAGCTCAATTATATTTTCACAGGCTGCTACACAACGCAGACAAGAATCAAAATGGCAAACCGTATCGCCGAAGACCGTATGTACGAGTCAGAAATGATCAGCGCTGCCGCAAACACGCTGGCGGGCGGCCCACGTTACAACGACAGCTATAAAAAAGCATGGGAAAAGATACTTTTCAACCATTTTCACGATATTCTGCCGGGCTCAGGCGTGATTGACACGCGAGAATACGCACTCGGACAATTCCAGAACGCAATGGCGGCCATCCAGACGAATGCAAATCTGTCGATGCGCGCTATCGCAACCGCTATCGACACATCGTCAATTCCGGTAGAGGACACAGAAGAATCTATTTCAGAGGGCGCGGCCGTCGGCTTCGGACTCGACCAGACGAACCATTATCACATGCCACGTGCAGAAAGAGGCCTTGGCAAAAAACGTATTCTTCACCTCTTTAACAGCACGCAATACGACTTTGACGGTGTGACAGATATTACAGTCTGGGACTGGAATTACGAAGCACATCTTGCTGCTTTTACTGACACGGACGGCAATGTTGCTGACTCAAGATGCATCGCAGGCGACCGCATATACTGGGACCACCAGTTCAAGACGTTTGCTGTACACGTAAAGGTGCCGGCGATGGGATACGCTACATACATACTCGACAGAAAAGAAGCTACCTACAGCGTTGTGTGCACCAGCGACCGCACCGACGATTACGATGACAGCGATATTGTTATGGAAAATGACAAAATCCGCGCGGTGTTTGACCACTGCACGATGCAGCTTATCTCGCTTGTAGATAAGAAGACCGGTGAAAATATGGTAAGCAGCCCGTCTGCGACTCTCCGTTATATTCAGGAAAATACAGTTCACGGTGCCACATCGTGGCGCGTGGGAGATGCGATGTTTATTGATAATCTGAACGAGACAAAAAGCATAATTGTAAGAGAAATAAACCTCGGTCCTGTACGCAAATACGTCAGATATTCGCTGAACTTTGGTCAGCGCTCGGGCATGAATGTATGCGTAAGCCTCAGCGATGCCAGCTCAATGCTCGACTTTGATATCGACGTTGATTTTCACGAGACATGCGCGCCGGAGGCTATCCCGCAACTTAATTTCGTAGCTCCCGTAGGTTATGCAGTAGCAAACTACAGATACGACGTTCCTTTCGGAACGATTGACAGACCGGAGATTCTGCACGATGTCCCGGCAAACTCATACGCTGTGGCAATGCGTGCCGATGGCGGTGAAAAGCCGGCTGTTATGGTCGTTACAGATACAAAATATGGTTTCCGCGGAGCGAAAAACTCTATCGCGGTTACATTGATACGCGCCTCACGCGACCCGGATCCATATCCGGAATATGGTAAACATAATTTCCGCATCGGTGTCGGCGTGATTGACGAAGCTACAAACACTGCAAGCAATAAAGCGGCGATGCATTTCGTTCACCCGATAGCAGTATGTCCCGCACGCGCAGGCAAAGGCTATCTGCCGATGGACGGACAGCTTCTTAAGGTTGAAGGCGACGTGCGAATAAGCACGGTGAAAACTGCCGAAGACGTTGACGGCCTGATTGTGAGACTTTCTGATATCAGCGGCAAAGACGGAAAATACAAACTTATTTTCACGAAAGACATTGCCGGTGCATATGAGACAGACATCAACGAAAATATTATTGCAAAGCTTCCTGTAAATGGCACAGAACTTTGTGCAGACGTAGAAGCTTACGGAATCAGAACGGTTCTTGTAAAATTTTAACATTAAAAAGTAGAAGGCGTATATAAATGAATAAAGATGCAATGGACTTTGATGTTAATAAAGATTACTCAGATGCAGTCAATAACTCATCATTTCAGATTATATTTGATTGTTAATAGTTTTCAAATAAATCACATTTTGATATACTAAAAAGCGAAATTACAGAAAGTAGGTTGAAATAGCATTGGCAATTGTAGCAATATTGATATGTATATGCGGCCTCGTAGCATTGGTAGTCAGCATCTGGCTCGCAATAAAATATGTTAAATTCAATCGTAAAGAAAACAGCGCCGGCCTGACAGGTGAGCAGGTAGCAAGAAAAATTCTTGATAAAGAGAATGATCCGGATATGAAGAAACGAATCAGACTCTATCCTATTATTACTTCCGAATGTTATTGCTGACATACCGTTGAGTACAAAAATATCATATTTATTTGTATGGATTCCTGCAACCTTCAGTTTTTATTTCCATCTGAAACACGCTATTATTCCTGATCAGGGATTTGGATTCGTCAGGGCGATAAAACATGCAGAGTTTTTCAAAAGGAGGAGTGATTTCGTATGATGAATTCAGGTAAATACAAAATCGGATATTTTCCGGTAGATGGAAAATATAATAAATGGGTGACAAAAGATCACGTTGAAAAAGCGCCTATATGGTGTAGTGTCGATATGCGCGATGGTAACCAGAGCCTGGTAATTCCGATGAGTCTGGAAGAAAAGCTGGAATATTACAAAGTGCTGCTCGAAGTTGGCTTTAAGGAGATTGAAGTCGGTTTTCCTGCTGCCAGCGAGACAGAATATGAATTTCTAAGGGCAATTATCGACAACAATATGATTCCGGGCGACGTTACTGTTCAGGTGCTCACGCAATGCCGCGAGCATATTATCCGCCGCACGTTTGAAGCCTGCAAAGGTGCTCCAAATGCTATTATCCATTTTTACAATTCAACAAGCGTAGCTCAAAGAGAGCAGGTTTTCAAAAAAAGCAAAGAAGAGATAAAACAGATTGCAATTGAAGGCGCAAAGCTCGTGAAAAAGCTCGCTTCGGAATATGAAGGCAACTTCAGATTTGAATATTCACCTGAATCTTTCACAGGTACAGAGCCTGAATACGCACTTGAGGTCTGCAACGCTGTACTTGACGTGCTTGAGCCGTCTGCAGACAACAACGTTATAATCAATCTTCCCGTTACGGTTGAGATGAGCATGCCCCACGTTTATGCAAGCCAGGTTGAGTATATGAGTGAAAATCTCAAATACAGGAAGCACGTTACGCTGTCGCTTCATCCACATAATGACAGGGGAACGGGCGTTGCCGACACAGAACTTGCATTGCTTGCAGGTGCGCAGCGCGTCGAGGGCACGCTGTTTGGCAACGGCGAGAGGACAGGCAACGTTGATATTATCACGCTGGCACTCAATATGTACTCACATGGCATAGATCCGGGCCTCGATTTTTCAAACATGCCTTATCTCGTTGAAAAATATGAAAAATGTACAAGAATGAAGGTCCACGAGAGAGCTCCGTATTCAGGCGCGCTCGTTTTTGCTGCTTTTTCAGGCAGCCACCAGGACGCCATTGCAAAAGGTCTCAAATACAGAGAAGAAAAGCGTCCCGATACGTGGACTGTACC
The DNA here is from genome assembly GCA_045546695.1 of Clostridia bacterium. Taxonomy (GTDB): domain Bacteria; phylum Bacillota; class Clostridia; order UBA1212; family UBA1255; genus SIG424. The sequence goes on from JAZQDE010000019.1 coordinate 7,273, forward strand.
ATATATTCCCATCGATCCGAAAGATATCAACCGCACATACGACGCCGACGTTATACGCGTCAACTCCCAGAGTGGCAAGGGCGGCATCGGCTACATTCTCGAGCAGGCTTACGGCTACTATCTGCCGGCAGGAATGCGCGAGCATCTTAGTTATCTGTGCAAATCAGTGTCCGACAGAGAACACCGCGAGCTCAAGATTACAGACATTCTTGCGCTTTTCAAATCACATTACTTCCTTCACTCCGCGGCGCTCAGAATCGAAGACATGCATTTCTTCCGTAAAAAAGACGGCGTAGAGACTGAAGTTACTTTCTTCCATAATGGTGAAAAGTCAGTCGTGATAGCAAAAGGAAACGGTTCTCTTGATGCTGTCAGCAACGCTCTTAAATATTTCACAGGCGCAGAATACGAACTCGTTGTCTACACAGAGCACAGCTTGCAGGAGATGGGCTCAGGAAGTAGCGCCGTTGCGTATATCGGCATCAAGGATTCTCAGGGAACAATGTACTGGGGCGCCGGTACACACACCGATATTATTCATGCAGGTGCAAATGCCCTGCTCAGTGCATATAACAACATGGAGGAATGACACATGGCAATGACAATGACCCAGAAAATACTTGCCGCGCATGCCGGTCTTGAAAAAGTAGTACCCGGCCAGCTTATAAGCGCAAAGCTTGATATAGTGCTTGGCAATGACATAACGACTCCCGTTGCGGTGGGAGAATTTGGCAAAGCCGGATTTACAGAGGTCTTTGATAAAGACCGCATTGCTATCGTTCTCGACCATTTTGTTCCAAATAAAGATATCAAATCAGCAGAACAGTCAAAAACATGCCGTGAATTTGCCTGCAAACATTGCGTGAGCCATTTTTACGATGTAGGCAAGATGGGTATCGAGCATGCGCTCCTTCCTGAGGCAGGTGTCGTTACTGCCGGAGATTGCATTATCGGAGCAGACAGCCACACGTGTACTTATGGCGCGCTCGGCGCGTTTTCAACAGGCGTCGGCAGCACCGATATGGCGGCCGGAATGGCGACAGGCACTGCGTGGTTCAAAGTGCCGTCTGCTATACGCTTTAATCTTGTTGGCAAGCTTCCTGAAAATTGCAGCGGCAAGGACGTTATCCTGACAATAATTGGTATGATAGGCGTTGACGGTGCGCTGTATAAGAGTATGGAATTTTCAGGAGAGGGTGTTGCGACACTTTCTATGGACGACAGGCTCTGCATCTGTAATATGGCAGTAGAAGCAGGCGCAAAAAATGGAATTTTTCCTGTTGATGAAGTTACAATGAAATATATGGAAGGCAGATGCGAGCGTACGCCGGTAGTTTTTGAGGCTGACGAAGACGCCGTTTATGATGAAACGATTTGCCTTAATCTGTCAGAAATAGTGCCGACCGTGAGCTGTCCGCACCTTCCGTCCAATACAAAGCCGGCATCAACGCTGGGCGACATAAAGATTGATCAGGTAGTTATTGGCAGCTGTACAAATGGCCGTCTTGAAGATATGGAGGCTGCGTACAACATAATAAATGGTAAAAAAATTGCCGACGGTGTGCGTTGTATCATAATTCCGGGCACGATGAATATCCTGCGCGAATGTGTACAAAGAGGTTGGTATACGGCATTTATTGATGCCGGAGCGGTCGTTTCAACGCCTACCTGCGGCCCTTGCCTCGGCGGATATATGGGCATATTGGCAGCCGGCGAAAAATGCGTCGCTACCACAAACAGGAATTTTGTCGGCAGAATGGGCCACGTTGACAGCGAGGTATATCTTGCGTCTCCACACACGGCGGCAGCAAGCGCACTTGCCGGATATATTACTGAGTACAAGGAGGATTGACAGATGAATACACAAGGAAAAGTTTTCAAATATTCTGACAACGTGGACACAGACGTTATAATCCCGGCCCGCTACCTGAACACACCTGATGCAAAGGAACTTGCAGCGCATTGTATGGAAGATATTGACAAGGAATTCGTGAAAAAAGTCAGCCCCGGAGACGTTATTGTTGCCGGCTGGAATTTTGGTTGCGGCTCTTCGCGTGAGCATGCGCCCCTCGTTATTAAGACATGTGGCACAGGATGCGTAATAGCAAAAAGTTTTGCCAGAATTTTCTATAGAAATGCCATAAATATCGGCCTTCCTATTCTCGAATGTGAAAAAGCTTGTGACGAGATAAAAGCCGGCGACGAGGTAAAAGTTGATTTTGATACAGGTATTATTACAAATATAACGACAGGCAAAACGTACGAGGCACAGCCTTTTCCTGAATTTATACAGAAAATAATAAAAAGTGGCGGCTTGCTTGCTTCCTTAAAGGAGCGTGCCGGCAATGACTAAAAACATCGCAGTAATACGTGGCGATGGCATTGGTCCGGAAATCATCGGACAGGCCATAAAGGTTCTGGAAAAAGTTGGCAAAGTGTATGGCCATGAATTTCTTTTCACCGAAGTGGATATGGGTGGTTGCGCTATAGACAAGTGGGGCGATCCGCTGCCGGAACAGATGCTGGAAAAATGTCTTGCATCAGACAGCGTGCTACTTGGCGCAGTCGGTGGCAATAAATGGAATGACGTGCCGGCAAATATGAGGCCAGAAAAAGGACTTCTTCGTCTGCGTGCGGCGATGGGTGTTTACAGCAACAACCGTCCTGCCAGAATATGGCCACAGCTTGCAGACAGCTCTCCGCTTCGCAAGTCAATCGTCGACGAAGGCATTGATTTTATAATCGTCCGCGAACTTATCGGCGGTATATATTTCGGCGAGCACCATACGGAAAAAATTGGTAATTCGCTTAAGGCTGTTGACGTGCTTACGTACAGCGAAGAAGAAATTGCGCGAATCGGCCGAATCGGTTTTGAAACTGCCATGAAAAGGAATAAAAAGCTTTGCTCGGTAGAAAAGAGCAACGTGCTTGATTCGAGTCGTCTCTGGAAAAAAGTTATGCACGAGCTTGCTGTTGAATATCCGGAGGTTGAACTCAGCGACATGCTCGTTGACAATTGCGCAATGCAGATTGTGAAAAATCCGTCGCAATTTGACGTTATTGTTACTGAAAATATGTTTGGTGACATTCTGTCTGACGAGGCTTCCATGATAACTGGCTCTATCGGTATGATTCCGTCATCGAGTCTTGGCGCAGGCACCCGCGGCCTTTATGAACCGATTCACGGCTCTGCTCCTGATATCGCAGGCAAAGATATTGCAAATCCTATAGGAACAATTCTTGCAGCGGCTATGATGCTTCGTTTCAGTTTTGACATGACAAAAGAGGCCGATGCCATCGAAAAAGCAGTCAGTGATTTTCTTGATAATGGCTACAGAACGGCAGATATTATGAGCCCCGGATTTACACAGGTTGGCACAATCCGCGCAGGAGACCTGATTGCAGAAGCAATTTAAAACAATAAAAACAAGAAGCCCCGGTTTGTGATATAAACCGGGGTTTTTTATGTCACCATCGTCATCGTCTGAATAGACAGCCTTGATTAATTTTCCAACCATGCTGACTTTATCAAAAGCTTCTCCGAAGAATCTGCTCATCTTTCCGCCGCCTGTTACATCATTGAGTTCTGCATCGCTGATCTGTGTGTTAATTGATGAGTTTCCGTATATGTGTAAAGGAAATATAAGTATTCCCTCTGTTTTGCAGAATATATGGGATTCAGAACTTAAAGAAAAAAATGTTATGATTGTTTTATGTGGCAGTGCTATGAGCTTTATAGAAAAAGAATTACTTGCTGAAAAGAATCCTCTTTATGGAAGAGCAACAGGTATTTATAAAATGAAAGAAATGGGATTCTATGATGCTGTGAAATTTTTTCCCGATTACTCTGACGAAGACAAAGTCCTTGTATATTCTATTCTGGGAGTCATTCCATATTATCTCAGACAGTTTGATCCCGACCTGACGATATCGCAGAATATCAAGATAAATATACTGAGAAAAGGCTGTATCTTATACAGTGAAGTTGAATTTCTTCTTCACCAGGAACTTCGCGAAACGCCGGTGTATAACTCTATAATTGAAGCCGTTGCACTTGGCAGTACAAGGTTAAACGAAATAAGCCAGAAGGCACTTCTGGAAGATACGTCCAAAACAAGTGTTTATCTTAAAAATCTGATAGAATTGGGTATTGTCGAAAAAGAGTTTTCAATCGATTCAAAGACAAAAGAAAAAGGCAATCAGAACAGAGGCATATATCGTCTGACAGATAATTTTTTCAGATTCTGGTATATGTACGGATTTGCAAATTATTCACAACTGGAAGATTGTGATGTTGAAGGTGTATATGAATATTCAATCAGACCGACGCTGCACGAATTTGCCTCTTTGGCGTTTGAAGATATTTGCAGAGAGTATGTTAGAAAGCTTCAGAAAGAGAATATTTTACCATCCAGATATTCAAAAATGGGACGCTGGTTCGGAAAGACTACTATCCGCGACAGTAGTGCTTCAACAGGCCTGAAAACAGCAGAGACAGAAATTGATTTGCTTGCTGTCAGTAAAGATGAAAAATCTTATCTTATAGGTGAGTGTAAATTTAAAGAAACGCCATTCAGTTATTCTGAATATCTTGATACAAAAGCAAAGTTAATGCCGGTTAAAGAAAAGGCCAATGTCTATTACGCGTTATTTTCACAATCAGGATTCAGCGAAAAGCTCAAGAAGGAGGCGGAAACGGATAGCAATGTCAAACTTTACACTTTGGAGCAAATAGTTAGCCCACATGAAAAAAACACTGTCAACCATTAGCGAAAATGTCCCGGAAAAGTTGAAACATTAGCTCTTGATAATCAGGGCTGATGTTTTTCTAATTTAATGCGGAGATATTAGAAAAAACGTTGTTTTTAGCATTGGAAATCGTGAAAATCATTGTTTT
>JAZQDE010000020.1:0-15640 GCA_045546695.1 Clostridia bacterium
CGCCCGCAAATCCCGCTCGTCAACGATTCCGCCGCCGCGCCCACAAAATCGAGCACGCCCACAACCACGAGCACGCCCACGACCACGAGCACGCCAGCGCGACAGCAAGTGGGACATTTTCCCTTGTGGTTTAGTGGGACATTATCATAAATGACTTACAAAGACCGCTATAAACGCAATTATTTTTATTGTATATAATTTCAAATAATGATATACTAATTTGAATTTTATAATTTTTAGCAAAGAGGAATGTTTACAATGAAAAATGTATTTGTATGTAAAGAAACCGCTGAAAATGAAACAAGAGTAGCATTAGTTCCGGCCGATGTGGCAACATTGACCAAAATGGGATATGTTATTTCTATTCAGAGCGGAGCCGGCCTCAAATCCGGTTTTTCCGATGAAGAATATGCAAAGAGTGGAGCTACTGTCGTAGCAGACGATTCTGCAAGCATGCAGGCAGATATCGTTGTAAGAGTATCAATGCCACAAAACAGTAAAGGTGTTAAAGAGGGTGCCCTGCATCTTAGTTATCTTGATCCTTTCAATGAAAAAGCACTTCTTAATGATTTTGCGCAGGCAGGAGTACAGGCAGTAAGTCTTGAAATGATTCCGCGTACTTCATTGGCTCAGAAAATGGACGTTCAGAGTTCACAGACATCTCTGGCAGGTTACTACGCTGTTCTTCTTGCAGCTACTAAGCTTCCCAAGATTTTCCCTATGATGATGACTGCCGCAGGTAATATCGCTCCTGCACGTGTTTTCGTTATCGGTGTTGGTGTTGCAGGTCTGCAGGCAATCGCTACAGCAAAGCGTCTGGGCGCACGTGTTGATGCTTTTGACACACGTCCTACAGTAGAAGACCAGGTTAAGTCACTTGGTGCAAAGTTCCTTAAGATCGACCTCGGTGACACAGGACAAACAGATCAAGGTTACGCTAAAGAGCTTACTCCTGAGCAGATTGAACTTCAGAGACAGGCACAGGCAAAGCTTTGTGCTCAGTGCGACGTTGTTATCACGACTGCTAAAGTTTTCGGAAGAAAAGCTCCTGTTCTCCTTACAAAGGACATGATTGCAGGTATGAAGCCGGGCTCTGTTATCGTTGACATGGCAGTAAGCACAGGCGGTAACGTAGAAGGTTCTGACCCGACAAAAGAAGTTATTACTGAAAATGGCGTACATATCATCGGTGGCGATATGCTCGAAAGATTTGTTCCACGTGATTCTTCTTCAATGTTCTCAGGTAACATTACTGCGTTCCTTACACACTTCTGGAACAAAGAACAAAACGAACTTCTCGTTAATATGGAAGATGAGATTATGAAAGGCTGCTTACTTACATCAGGCGGCAAGATTATCCATCCTCGTTTTATACAGCAATAACAAGGAGGTAATACTTTATGAATTTAGCAGATTTAATGCAACTTTTATTCTTATTTGTTGTAGCTGCATTTTTGGGTGTAGAGCTTATCGGTAAGGTACCCTCACTTCTTCATACACCTCTTATGTCAGGTACAAACGCTATCTCAGGTATCACAATCGTTGCCGCAATCGAACTTTGCGCAATTCTTGAAACAGGTACCGTTGGTATGATTCTTTCATTCGTTGCTCTTCTGTTTGCTACAATCAACGTTGTTGGTGGTTACTTAGTTACAAACAGAATGCTCAAGATGTTCAAGAAAAAAGATAAGGAGGCTAAATAATTATGACCAGAGATATTATTATCAGCCTTGCTTATATTATAGCTTCTATCTTATTTATTTTAGGTATCAAACGTATGGGCAAGACAGAGACTGCCGCAAAAGGTAATCTCATGTCATCACTTGCTATGCTCATCGCAGTTGTTGCTACTTTCTGTAAAGCAAACGTAACAGCTACATGGACTACAGACTGGCTCCACAATGGTTATTTATGGTGCATTGTAGCAATCATCGCAGGCGCAGTTATCGGTGCTATCTGGGCAAAGAAAGTTCAGATGACAGGTATGCCCCAGCTCGTTGCTCTTTTCAACGGCTTTGGTGGTATCGCTTCCCTGCTCGTTGCCCTTGCGCAAGGTTGGGACGTTTTCGCAAACGACGCTACAATACCAAATAAGGTTACAAATATTTCAATCGTTCTTACAGTTATCATCGGCGCCATCACATTTACAGGTTCTGTAATCGCATGGGCTAAACTTGATGGTAAGATTTCCAGCAAAGCAGTTGTTTTCAAGGGCAGATTCGTTGTCAGTGGTCTTCTCCTCCTGATTGCAATCGCAGGTTCAGTTCTTTTCGTAATCGATCCTGAAGGTACTCTCGGTATCATCGGTCTCGGCGCTGCAACACTCGCCTCATTGATCCTCGGCGTAACAGTTGTTATCCCGATTGGCGGCGGCGACATGCCGGTTATCATTTCACTTTTGAACGCTCTGTCAGGTCTCGCAGGCGCTATGGCAGGTTTCATCATCTCCAGCACAGTGCTCATCGTTGCAGGCTGCTTAGTAGGTACATCAGGTATCGTTCTTTCACTCGTAATGTGCAAGGCTATGAACCGTTCAATCAAAAACCTCCTCTTCTCAGGCTTTGGTGCTTCTGCTGCTAAAGCTAAGGGTGGTGCAGAACATATCGAGCCTAAGTCAATCTCTGTTGACAGCGCTTACATGGTACTCGAAGCTGCAAGATCAGTTGTTATTATCCCAGGTTACGGTATGGCTGTTGCCCAGGCTCAGCACTCAGTTAAAGAGCTCGTTAACAAGCTCGAAGCTAACGGCGCTGAAGTTGTATTCGCAATCCATCCTGTTGCAGGTCGTATGCCGGGTCACATGAACGTGCTTCTCGCAGAAGCTGATATCTCATATGACCAGCTCAAGACAATGGAAGAAGTCAACCCGCTTATGCCTACATTCGACGTTGCTATGGTTATCGGTGCAAACGACGTTGTTAACCCTGCTGCTACAACAGACCAGTCATCACCAATTTATGGTATGCCTATTATCAATGCAGATCAGGCACGTAACGTATTCGTTCTCAAGAGAGGTGCAGGACGCGGCTTCTCAGGTATCGAAAACGAGCTGTTCATCAGAAACAACACTTCTATGATTTACGGCGACGCCAAAGCTACTTTGACAGCTCTTGCAAAAGAGTTCAACGCTGACTGATTTATTTAGTTAATCAACTCAAAAGAGCAATCTGAATTTTCAGGTTGCTCTTTTTTTACATTTACTTTTCACGATGCGGGCTTTATAATTAGGAAAGACATTGATATAGGACGTGATTATTGTGAAAAAATTCCGCTATTATTTTTTAAGACTTCTGAGCTTATCTTTAGCAATGATAGGTCTTCTTATGCTTATTTCCTGCGGTGAAAATACTTCTTCGCCGTCTTCATCAGACCCGGCAAAAGGTACACCCTCAATAAATCAACCGGAGCAAACTCCTGAGGCAACACAAGAACCAAGCAGGGACGGCACGCCTAAAAAATATTTTACGTTGAGCTTTGACGACGGCATTACGCAGGATTTAAAAGTTATTGAGATTCTTAAAAAATACAATCTCGATTGTTGTACTTTTAACATCAATACCGGCCTTTATGGTGCAAATTGGGAATGGGTCGGCCAGACATTGGGAATGCCAAGCCTGACTCACCTGCGTTTCACAGAAGAAGAACTCAAAACAGGTATCTACGACGGTTTTGACGTTGCAGTACATACTCTGACACATCCGTCACTTAAGAATTACGACAGCAATCCTTCTGAGATTATCCGTCAGGTTGAAGATGATGCCAAAAACATTGAGTCGATCACAGGTACAAAGCCTGTCGGCATGGCATGGCCGGGCGGCGACACAGAATATACGAACACAACAATTGACATCGTATATAAAAATGCGTCCATCAGATATGCAAGAGCAGTAAATCCGACATATAAGTTTACATTGCCTGAGTATTTCCTCAAATGGCATCCGACTTGTTCTTTTTCTGATGCATCCTGCATGACTCTTGCAAACAGATTCATAAATGCAGATTGTACGGAGGATATGCTCTTTTACGTGTGGTGTCACAGCTACGAGCTGGAATTCAACAACTCGTACGATCGCTTTGAAAAATTCATAAAGAGAATGTCTGAAGCAGAAGACGTAGTCTTCGTTACAAATACAGAATTTTACAATCTTTTCAAAGATGAGATTCCTTCATGGAAGGACTGATTCTTACATAAAAAGGAAGTGTTTCTATGCCTCCACCGTTTGGAAGAGGTCCTCATGATAAAGTAAATGACCAGTACCGGGTACCGAAGCCGAAGAGCATCAAAGAAGTACCCGGTTACTTAAAGACTATAATCAGCAATTTTTTTCACCAGCTTTTTTATACTTTTAAATTAGTATGGGACGCAAAGCATTCAGTGCTGTTCCTGATGCTTTTTATGTCGATTTTCAACGGTGTGACGCCTGTTATCGGATCGCTGATCGGCAAAGAGATTTTAAACAAGCTGGCAGAAGCTTACAACGGAGAACTGACAACTTTTACCGTTATAACGGGATTGCTTATCGTTCAGTTTGCATACATGTTCGTGACAAACATCATTGGCAGCGTATACAACATAGCGATGCGTATTTCCGGCCAGATCGTGTCAAATCACATCAAGGTTTCTATTATGAAAAAGGCAAAAACGATTGATGTTGCGCGTTATGACAGCCCGGAATTCTATGCCAAGATGGAAAATGCAAACCGGGAGGCAGGCAACCGCCCGATTGAAATGATGCGTTCGACTTTTTCAATTGTCAGTACGATTATCAGCGCGGTGAGCTTTATCGCAATCCTTGTGGCTATCAATCCGATTGCCCCGTTGCTTATCATTCTGATATCAATACCGTCTACAATTATTAATTTTATTTACAGACGCAAAAACGTAAACTTTATGTTCCGACGCTCGAAAGACCGTAGGCAGATGGATTATTATTCTCAGACAATCGTAAACAAAGATCTTGTCAAAGAGGTGCGTATGTTTGACCTGTCAGACGAGTTCTGCGACAGGTATCAGTCAGTTTTTGACAGATATTTCAAGGGCCTCAAGAAGCTGATTCTGAGCGAGGCAATGTGGAATATCGGCGCGACTGTCCTGACGACCGCTGTGAATTGCGCTTTGTTTATATATCTTGCACGCGGTGTGTACGAAGGTGCGTATGAAATTGGTAATTATTCCCTGTATACGGGCGCTTTATCGTCAATAGCAAGTTGTGTTTCTACCCTGATTTCTACAACAGCCGGCATTTATGAAGGTACTCTTTTCATCAACAACGTTATGACTTTTATGAACGAGGAGCCGACTATTGTGCCTATGCTTGATAAGCCAAGAGATGTGTTGCGCCACGTCGGCCACAGAATCGAATTTCGCAATGTTTCTTTCCATTATCCGGGCGTTGACAGGAATGTTCTTAAGAATATCAATCTCGTTATTGAGCCGGGTGAAACAGTCGTTATTGTCGGGCTCAACGGTGCGGGAAAAACTACTCTGATTAAGCTTCTTACGCGTCTTTACGACCCCACAGAAGGCACAATTCTGCTCGACGGCCACGATATACGTGAATATGACGTAAAGCAATTATATAGCGTGTTTGGCATTATTTTCCAGGATTTCGGCAAGTATGCCGTGAATGTTTCTGAAAATATCGCCTTTGGACAGATTGATAAAAAAATGGATATGGATGAGGTCATATCTGCTGCAGCCCAGAGCGACGCATGTGACTTTATTGACGCTCTTCCGGATAAATACGAAACACCTCTGATGCGATATTTTGAAGACAATGGTATTGAACTGTCTATCGGCCAATGGCAAAAAGTGGCAATCGCCCGTGCCTTTTACAGAGATTCTGATATTCTTGTATTGGATGAACCGACTGCCTCACTGGACCCCATGGCCGAGCAGGAGATTTTCAATCAGTTTGAAACACTGCGCAAAGACAAGACAACATTTTTCGTTTCACATCGCCTGTCGAGCGCCACAACAGCAAGCAAAATTATCGTTCTTGAGTACGGCGAGCTGATAGAGGTTGGAAATCACAGCGAACTTATGAAAAAGCGCGGCCGATATTACGAGCTCTTTTCTACGCAGGCAAAACGCTACGTGTCGAAGGACCTGTTTGATGGCCCTCCTCCGCCTCCACCACCACCTTTTCACAAGTAATACAAAAATATAAAAAACACAGATGAACTGCATTATTCACCTGTGTTTTTTACAATGTTATGTCTGTATACGTACGAACCCGAGTTTAGCCTCTCACATTTTCCCTCGCCAGATTAAAAGGCCGCTATCCCTTTTTACATTAAATTCGAAAAAATTTGCGTCTAAAAAAACGGTCTTTTCATCTTCTCTGCATTAGTTCGGCGTTTTAATATACACAATAGTAAGTTGACTTCCTAAAACAGATACATAAATCTTACGGCACCAATAAATCTTTTTCAAATATTTTAGATAAGAAAGAGACAGACAAACACTCTTGTTTATCAACTTCTTCTATACTATTTATTATCAGATCATCCCTTGAAGTAATCTCTTCACATTCTTCATATATAACCTTCAATATTTTCCCGTCTTTTAACAGCGTGTAAGATATGGTATTACCATTATCGGCAAATTGCAGTTCTGTTGCGTTACTTATAGCAATAACGTCAGCAGCCGTATTTGTTCCGGGCATCAATCCTACAAACGCACTGCTGTCTTTGAGATCCGAAATATGCACGTTGTATATCGGAAGAGGATTTTTATCGTTGAAATAGTCCGTCCAAAAAACGTAATACATACCTCCTTCCTGCACGTCAAAAGCACAGTAGTATACGTCTTCTACTTTTCTCATGACTCCTATGTCCAGCAATACGCTCATTGCTTTAAATCTATTATAGCAAAAGATTTGCCAATCCCTCCACACTTTGTTGTTGTACACAAGCTCTTCGTTTTTTGGATACTCACCGAAAAATGTAGTCAATTGTTCTAAACTGTATTGCTTATGTTGAACTTCTTCTAATGAGTTTTCATTACTTATTATCTCATCAAGATTTAAATTGAATGTCCTGTCCGGATTATCTATTTTGTGAAACTTTATTTTATCTCCATTTGAAAAGAAGACGCTTGCTTCTATCTCAACGTAAAAAGAATCCCTTGATATCAATGAGTAACGACCAAACCAATAGTCTCCCCAAAATGCAGTTTTAACATGTTCGGGAAATTGTCCTTGCTGAACAACACTAATTCCTGTGGAAATATCGTCTCCGATAAATATAGCCGGCTGAGAAACACCTTCCCGGGTTATTTCACCTACTGCAAAGCAGTCTCGTGTTATATAAAACCAAATATTTCCATCTTCAGATTCCCAATAAGTATCTACTTGTTTCCAAGGAGTAATCTTGGGTATAATCGGATTTATACACGAACACATAAAAATTGTTATAAAAAGCATTCCAATAATCAATATTTTCTTAGTCATACCGTACTTCGCTCCTTTCAATTTGTCACTTCCGGTCCTAAATAGTATACAACAATAGTTCTCTTTCCGGCGTATACTCGTGGATCTCTTCCATCATTCTTAGTATTAAATGAACGATAGGTAGCTCCCGTATTTACCATTGCTACATTATGAATACCCTTGAAAGGCGGATTTTCATTCCAATACGAAATAATATATACGCACTTGTTAGGAACATTCCTGAAACCTTTAAGGGCTTGGGATTATCCCAGCAAACTGCCTTTTGTCCCCAAAAGGCGATGCTTGCTGGTATAGATCATGATTACAATTTTTGCATTACTTCTTCTTTATGCAAGGTTAAAGAATAAATTTTACCCAAGTTGTCAAGAATAAACGATTTTCCATGATTCACAGGTGGGAGAATCTCTTCCTCGAATGCCCTGTCAAAATATGGTCGCAATTCTTCTTCCGTATATTCCTCATATTCTACTTGAGCAGTCATAAATTGTTTCCCTTGAAAAGTTTGCTTTCTAGACATTACAACAATCCTTCCCTGGATATCGCTTTCGTAGTGGGTTGGATAATCTGTAATATTTTCAAAATCACCTATGAAATAGTAATAATTAACGTAGTAAACCTCACCATAATTGGATTTTTGCAAATCAATCCCACATAAAAGATCGTGTCCAGTCAAATAAAACACATTTCTTTGTTTTTTGAATCCTCGTGCTATAAATTCGTTTTTGCAAAACTCCCTAAATTGTTTTTTATCCATATATCAACCTCAATATAACTCTAATCTCAAGTTAAAACCTCCGCCTAGAGCTTTATTATATTTTTGTAACTGGCGAATGCCACTTCTAACTCCTCTGGGATTCATAGGCTTCAACTCGTAAATCGTTCGTGTGTTGAAATCAATATAGTCTGGGCGAATACCATTTATCCTACGATACTCTTTTCCTATGCTAGAAAAATTATCCGTTGCTTTATATCCTGCATGAATTTTTCGCCCCGCACTTGCTGTTGATTTTGTAAAGCCACTACTCCTATCAAGAGTTTTTACTTTATCGGAGCGTCATCCGTAGTGATGCGTTCAAACCTTATTACTGCATATTCAATTAGATTAATCAATAATAATGATATGGCATCTATTATAATAAACAAAACAAACATTTGTATCATATATTTTCGATGAAAAAAGGTGTTGACCTCAGTCAGTAAAAAAGCTATTCCTAATACAATAAGATTATCAACTACAGTAAAAATTCTTGTAAGTATTTTGTGTTTCTTATGTACCTTTATTGATTTGCTACATTTTTTGCATGTAAAAGTAACATTAAAGATTTCTTTTCGCGGAAAAACGCTTTTTATTAAAAAAACAAAAAAATTTGGTTTGTGCTTGCACATTTTCTACCTCCTACGATTTCCATAACAATACGCTATATATTCATCATTTATTCCGTTTGATTGAATTTGTACTATTTCACCATTCATAAAATAATATGATCATCTCTTTTTGTATAAGTTTGTAGATATTAAAATGCTGTAATTTATATTCGTCAATACTTTTTTTAACGATATATTCTATGCTTGTTTTGTTTTGTAAAATTGCCGAATTATTTTTATTAAACATTATATCCTTAGTTTTTATGCGGGTTTCAAGCACCTTAGTGAAGAGTTCATAAAAATTCGGTTAAAAAAACGGGATTATCAAAACAAAGAAGCGTGTATCTTCTGATACACGCTTCTTGTCATTCATCATGTGAAAATAAAGGTCAAATAGCTCTTGTTACTTTGCCGGATCTTAGACAGGAAGTACATACATGAGCATAGCGAGGAGTCCCGTTTACAACGATTTTTACCTTCCTGACATTTGGCTTCCAATTTCTCTTTGCACGTCTACTTACCTGTGAACGGGTAATGCTGATGTGGCGACCAAACATCATATCTTTTGAACAAAATTCACATCTTGCCATTTAAACACACCTCCTTGGATTCTAATAAACAGCATTGGCCATTTTATCATATGCTTTTGCAAAGTGCAATCACTTTTTTTAAGTTTTTAAAATATATTATGAATTCAGCAGTGCGCCCACTCATTTATTTCACGTGAAAAGACCTCTACCGCCTCACTGTCGAACAAATCCGGCAGCAGAGAAACGCACGGATAGCCCCCGGGCAGGCTGAGAAGCATCTTTGTGTGCTCAAGAAAATCTTCTTTGCGCGGGATTGGCGTGTTCGTGCCAAGGTGGTCGAGGTTAAGAATCTTGTCAGGCGAAGAATAGCGGCACACCTTGTAGTGCTCCATCGTTACACCGCGCCACTTGCCCTCGGGGTCAAAACCAACATCATTAATCCTGACAGTATCACAATATCTGGAAACGAAAATATCAGGCACGTGTGCCTCAACCTCAACAGTAGGATCAATACGCTTTATAATTCCATAAATCATTTTAAGAAGCGCCTTCATATCGCCCTTCGCGCCGTACGAAATGTCAAGCTTAAGCTTGCGGAAGCCCATAGAAATATAATATGTGAAAATCTCTGTGTAATACTTTTCAAGAACAGGATCCGGCCTGATAAATGTCCAGTTAAGACCTGACTCTGAATTCTTCTGCCACACGTCGCCAATCAGCTCAGGATGTTTCTTTGCAAGCTCGCAATCAGGTGTAAAAGTAAAAGGCGCAAACCATAATCCGGGAATAAAGCCACTGTCCGTTATGTCTTTTACAAGCCTCTCCATATGTGGGAACTTTTCACGGTCAATTTGCCAGTTACCGTAAATGCGTCTGCCATTATCTGTATACTGCGTATCCCAGCCATCATCAATCGTAAGCTTGCCCACAGGCAAATTCATGCTTCCGACACGCTTCATATAATCGTAAACGAACTGCTCGTTAAGGCACGCCTGCATATTGCCAAGACCATTCTGTACAGCCGCCCTTTTCTGGTCAACCCAGGTACAATACTCAAGCCCGCTCCAGAACTCTTCAACAGGATTCTTTTCAAAACCGGCAAGAATAATGTCACTGTATTTATTCCATTCTGCAAAAGAGTCGCACGACTCGTTATAATAAAGCTCCTGGCCGGGTTTACATTTTATGGCAAGAGTGCCTCTGCCGTCATATGAAAACTCTCCGCCCGATTCATTCAGAAAGCCAAAAAAACCGCTACCGGTCAGCACGACGGGAGAGCCGGACGTGCTGGAACACGTTATGTTAAAAGGATCATATGAAAATGGCTCGTACTTGTAATAAGCATTTGCTCCCCACCTGTTATAAAAAGGCAAATATAGCGGAGGTAGAACCGAAAACTCAAAAACACTTTCTTTTTCACACCTTGCAATCATACAAGACCCTCACTTTGGAATTTTATGGTAATCGTCGTGCCCTCGCCGACTTTACTGTCAAGAGATATAGCGCCGCCGTGGTACGCCACAGCATGTTTTACGATAGAAAGACCGAGACCGGTGCCACCCGTTTCTTTGGAGTGGCTCTTATCAACGCGGTAAAAACGCTCGTAAATGCGCGGCTGGTGCTCCGCCGGAATTCCCATACCTGTATCACTTACACAAAGAACGATTGTTTTGTCCTCTTTTTTGATGGAAATATTCACCTTGCCGCCTGTTTTGTTGTATCTTATCGCATTGTCGCAAAGATTGTAAATAATTTCATTAAGATAGCGGTGCACACCCTTCATCTCGCAAGATTCGCCGGTCAGAGTAATCTCTACCTGCTTATTCGCGGCTGCCATAGCAAGAGTATCAATAACCTCGCCTGCCACTTTATACAAGTCCACAGTCTCTGCGGGCATTTCACTTTGCTCGTCGAGCTGCGAAAGACGTATAATATCATTTATCAGAGACACCAGACGCGACGCTTCTTTTTTGATGTTGCCGACAAAACGTCCTGTATCCTCCGGCTTGACAAGACCAGTCTCCAGAAGCTCTGCACTGCCAATTATTGACTGCAAAGGTGTCTTGAGCTCATGGGAAACATTGGCAGTAAATTCGCGTCTGTTACGCTCGGCAAACGCCTTGTCGGTAATATCAAAAGCAAGAATAACTGCGCCGAGAGGCTTTTCATCAGCCTCAATCGGATTGATGTTGAACTGGTAATGTCTGCCATCCCGTGTCTGTGTAAACTCACTTCGTTTTGCATCTGAAAGAGCCCTCCAGACAGCTTTGTTCATTGAATCGGTCCTGTCAATCAGCAGAAAATCTTTAACAGTTGACTCATCTGAAAGACCGAAAATTTTCCTTGCAGCCTTGTTCATACTAAGCACCATTCCGTGCTCGTCAAGCAGTACAAGGCCCTCGTTCATCGACAACGTAATCTGCTCAAACTCGTCTGATTTGCGGTTAAGCTCATCCATCTGAGACTTGATTTGCTTATGCTGAACGTGGAGACGCGTCAGAATCGGATTTAACTCCTCAAAAGTCTTTATCTGCACAGGGTTGTCCAGATCGAGATTCATAAGAGGCTCAGTGACACTTTTTGACATTCTATACGATATAAACAAGGCGACCGTCGCCGTTATCAGCAGAACAATACACAGCACCGGAATCATAACGAGAATAAGCGCGCCGGGCGTCAACTGGCTTATAGAAACGCGGAGAACGTTACCATCTTCTAACAGCACTGCCTCGTAAAAAGTTTTTTTCGTCATCGTTAATGAATTCCTCGAGCTGCTGCCGTTTCCGGACGCAAGAGCCTCTATAATCTCTTCCCTGTCTGCATGATTGCCCATTTGCGTAACGTCAGCCTGCGTGTCGTAAAGCACCGTGCCGTCGGGGCTTACTACCGAAAAACGGAAGACTGTCGAATCATATTTTTCAAAGTACTCAATGCCGACGTCGTTTACTGTGTCTGCCACGAGCGCAAGTTCACTTTTGAGCTGGTTAATCTGCATTTCGTTGAAATAATGATATAAAAAGCTTGTTGCGATACTAAGACTCGCAACAAGCACTGTAATTGCAACTATTATGATAGAAGTGAAAATCCTTTTTCTCATTCGTGGCTCTCCATCCTGTATCCCACGCCGATGACCGTCCTTATGCGACTGCCCTCAGCTCCCAGTTTCTGGCGCAGCGTCTTTATATGCATGTCCACTGTACGCGTCTCGCCGACGTAATCCACTCCCCAGATATCACTCATGATTTTGTCACGTGAAAAGACAATATTCGGATTTTTCATAAAAAGCCTCAGCATGTCAAATTCCTTGTGAGTAAGCTCAACCTTTTCACCGGCAGAATAGACAACGTGCTCATTTTCTTTCAGAACAATATTTCCAAGCAGAATGTCGTCCGCCCTGCTGTTTGAGCCGCTACGGCGAAGGACTGCCTTTACGCGGGCAACCATTTCCATGACGCCGAACGGCTTTACAAGATAATCGTCCGCGCCTGCGTTGAGACCGCTGATCTTGTCCATTTCTGTACCTTTGGCAGTAGCCATTATTACAGGAATATCTCGATAAGCAGCGTCGGCTTTGAGCTTTTCAAGGACTTCTATGCCATCAAGTCCCGGCATCATGACGTCGAGGATAATCAGATCCGGACTCTGCGTTCTGAGTGCTTCGAGCATAGAAGCTCCGTCACAAAAACCACGCGCTTCAAAACCTGTTTGCTCTAAAGTATATACCTCTATGTCACGTATAGTATTATCGTCGTCAACACACCAGATCATAGGCTTCTCCTTTCAGAGGCCATTATATCATATATCACACGAAAGAAATGTATTTTTTGGTGTATTCTGTATATTTCTCTCTGTAAAAATCACTGTCGGTTCTTGTAACCTTCAAAGATTCATGGAGATTCATGTTCTGCTGCTTTGTATCGATAACGCAACCGGCAATATTTGAACAGTGGTCTGATACTCTTTCCATGTTCGTGATAAGGTCGCTCCATACGAAGCCAGCCTCTATGCCGCAGCCACCTTCGCGCAGACGGTCGATATGTCTTGAACGAAGAAGCTCTTTCATTCTGTCGATTACCTGCTCAAGAGGCTCAACGAGATTTGCCTGTTCGAGATTGCCTTCGATAAATGCGAGGTAAGACAAGTCTACAATCTCAATCGTTGCCTTTGCCAGGGATTCAATCTCAACCTTCGCACTGTCTGAAAATTCAATGCTCTTTTCACGCATTTCCTCTGCAGATTCGAGAATGTTTACAGCATGGTCTGATATACGCTCAAAATCTCCGATTGCTTTAAGGAGCATTGATGCCGTAGCACCTTCTGTCTCATTTAACTGCTTCGTGCTGATTTTCACAAGATAAGTGCCAATTATATCTTCAAAATGGTCTGTCTTGTCTTCGGCGTCGCGCACACTCTGCGCTTTTGCCTTATCGTATGAAGCAAGACACTCAATGCTTGTCTTAAGAGCATCCGTTGCTTCTTTTGCCATGTCAAAAGTGAGTTTGTGTGCACATTCAAGAGCGATAGAAGGTGTTGCAAGGAGTCTGCCGTCGAGTTCTGATGCTGTCTCGGGAGCTGCTGCATCGGGAACGAGCTTGTATGCAATCTTTTCAAGAAGACCTGACATAGGAAGGAGAATCAGGGTACATACTACGTTGAAGATTGAATGTGCAATGGCGATGCCCGCAAAGCTTGCCGATTCGTTGAAAAGTGCCGGCGCTACGACGATATTTATTATCCAGAAAGCACACAGACATACGACTGTACCGATTATATTAAAGAGCAAATGAACAAGCGCTGCTCTTTTTGCATTCTTTGTAGTACCTACCGATGAGATAAGCGCTGTAACGCACGTACCGATGTTTTGTCCCATGATTATCGGAATTGCTGCTCCGTATGATACTGCGCCTGTAGCAGCGAGTGCCTGCAGAATACCTACAGAAGCTGAACTTGACTGGATAATCGCTGTGAGAATCGCACCTGCGAGTACGCCAAGAAGAGGATTTTTGAACATGATGAACAATTCCTGGAAAGCCGGAATATCTTTAAGCCCGGAAACAGCTCCTGTCATCGTCTCCATGCCGAACATAAGCGTCGCAAATCCGAGCAACACTGTTCCGATGTCTTTTCTCTTTTCACTCTTTGAAAACATATAAAGAACAATACCGAGGAGTGCCAGAACAGGCGTAAAAGAAGAAGGTTTGAGCAATTTAACGAATGTATTGCTGCCATCGATGCCACTTAAGCTGAGAATCCACGCGGTAACGGTTGTTCCGATGTTCGCGCCCATGATTACGTGTATCGCCTGCTTGAGCGTCATAAGTTTTGAGTTTACAAAACCTACGACCATAACTGTTGTAGCAGATGAGCTCTGGATTACTGCCGTAACGCCAAGACCCGTAAGGAGTCCTGCAAATCTGCCTGTTGTCATTTTTCCAATCATCGACTCGAGTCTGTTGCCTGCACTTCTTTCCAGCGCAGCGCCCATGATATTCATACCGAATAAGAACAGACACAAGCCGCCTACCAGCGTTAAAACGTCAAATATGTTCATTAAATTACCCTTCCTTTGTATTACTTATCTACGTTTTATAATTTTATCGGCTTCTTGTAAATTCCGTAATCATTTCTATGTAAAATCCATGTAAAGTCTGCCTGCCTTTGCCATTGAAAAGACACACCTTGTATAGTAGAATAAAGTGATTCTTAAAGCGGATGTGAAAAAATGAAAATCAAAACTTTCGAGATGCCTTATGATGAAGTTCTTAAGCTTCCTCGCCTTAAACGTAAAAAACCACTGAAGCCCAATCGTCTTTTAGCGGCTGTTGTACGTATACTCTCTGCGCCCACACTGCGCAAGACAGATTTTTCATATACGACAGAGCGTATGGAGCTTGTCGGTAAAAAGCCTTGCCTGATTCTGATGAATCATTCCAGCTTTACTGACATGAAGCTGGCTTTTGGTATTTTCTATCCGCGCAGAATGGGAATCGTCACGTCCGTAGATGCCATGTCCGGCTTTTTAGGCAAACTGATGCGCCATTTAGGCTGTGTCCCCACTCACAAGTACGTCCCTGACGTAACACTTATTCAGGATATTGAATATATGCTCAAAAAGAACAAAACGAGCGTGCTCATGTATCCCGAGGCCGGATATTCCTTTGACGGTCGCTCAACACAGCTTCCGCGCAAGCTTGGTGTCCTGATGAAACGCCTCGGTGTGCCGGTCGTTACTGTCATCACTCAGGGTGCTTTTCACCGTGACCCTCTGTACAATATGCTCCAGATCCGTGA
>JAZQDE010000021.1:0-29906 GCA_045546695.1 Clostridia bacterium
AACCGCCGACACGGGGATTTTCAGTCCCCTGCTCTACCAACTGAGCTATCTGGGCGAAAAAAAATGGCGACCCGGAAGGGGCTCGAACCCTCGACCTCTAGCGTGACAGGCTAGCGTTCTAACCAACTGAACTACCGGGCCGTATGGATGGGAGTTACAGGGATCGAACCTGTGACCCCCTGCTTGTAAGGCAGATGCTCTCCCAGCTGAGCTAAACTCCCACATCCAACATTCTTCGCCGCGCCGACTTTGTCAGCTACCGTATCGTCAAGCGGCGAGTGTTAGTATACAAAACGATATCGACTTTGTCAACACCTTTTTTTACTTTTTTAAAAAATTTTTTCAGGCGGTTTTTAAGGCCGCCTGACGTGTAATTTTTTAGTTTTCTCTGATCACTTTATTCAGGAAATCAAACGCGATTCCGATGTCAACTTCAGGCTTTTCACCGGCCTCTCTTTCGATAGTCAGGAAGCCTTTGTATCCAATATCTTCCAGCGCCTTAAGATATGCCGGGAAGTCAACGCTGCCTGTGCCGAGCGGAACCTCCTCAAAACATTTTACGCCTTGAAACTCCTCCGGTACCGGATGAAGAACGCCATAAATATAGCACGGATCGATCTCAACGAGACGGTTACCGTCTTTTGCGTGTGTGTGAACAATATATTTTTGCAGATTGTAAACAGCCTGAACGGGGTCATCGCCTGTAACCATGCGCAGGTTAGCAGGGTCGAGATTGACAGCCACGCCTGTAGAATGGAGTGAATCAAGAAAATCTTTGAGCACTGCTGACGTCTCAGGACCTGTTTCAATTGCAAAATGAGCATCTACGCTGTCTGCATAATTGGCAAGTTCAAAACATGCCTCCTGCATAATCTTATATCGCTCGTGATTTTTGTCCTCCGGAACAACGCCGATATGTGTCGTAACGATATCTGTATTGAGGTCTTTTGCAAGGTCCACGATACGTTTTGACTTTTCAATGAGCATAGGGTTCAATTCTTTATTTCCAAAACCTCTGCCAAGGTCGCCACAAAGAGCCGAAAAAACAAGCCCCGCATCGTTTACTTCTTTAAGAAGCTCTCGTCTTGCATTTGCATCAAGATTTTCAGGCGAATTAATACCTTTTGTAGCGTACATCTGTATACCATCAGCACCCATTTGTGCCGCTTTTTTTATAGCAGTACTTCTGTCAGTCCTGAAAGATTCAAGAATAACACCTATAGGAAATTTATACATATGTTTCGTCACTCCCTTTTGTTATAAACTTTTTTCATTATACATTTTCCGTTGCCCCATTTCAATATTTTTGATATTATTTCATCTGCTATATATTTGTGCTTTGGAGCTACGCCATGAAAAATTTTTTTGATATTCTGAATAATATTCCGGTTTTTGCGCAAGCTAAGGTCGTGATGTGTTACGTTTCAACAGAAAAAGAAACTGATACGCATTCACTTATCCAGAAACTTCTCGGCGCAGGTAAAAAAGTCGCAGTCCCGAAAACAGGTGAAAATTTTTCAATGGATTTCTATTTTATTGAAAATTTTTCAGATTTGGTTGACGGAAGATATGGCATTAAAGAGCCGGTTGCTTCAGACGATACTTTTTTTGATCCTTGTGAAAAGCAGGAGACGCTTCCTGCAGTGATAGTCGTTCCCGGTGTGGAATTTGACGAAAAAAGGAACAGAAAAGGTCACGGTGTGGGATATTATGACAGATATTTTCACAGATATGGAGCAGAAAACTTTTTTAAGATTGCTCTGACTCACGACAGCCGCGTCCGGGAAGCTCTGGATAACGTTATGCCGCATGACGTTCCAATGGATCTTATTATAACGGAAAGCGGCAGAATGATTTGACGCTAAAATAAAAGTGTGTTACCCTACATGGGCAATATTTTTGGAGGTTTTACAATATATGGAAACCGGTAAGGTGAAATGGTTCAACTCCGAAAAAGGTTTCGGTTTTATAGAAAGAGAAAGCGAAAATGATATTTTCGTTCACTATACATCAATTGTTTCAGAGGGCTTTAAGACCTTGCAGCCCGGACAGGCTGTTTCTTTCGATGTGGTAGACAGCATCAAAGGCCTGCAGGCAGCCAACGTAAAGGTTATTTGACAGGAGAGATACAAATGGCAGAAGAGATTTTGGATTATGATTATATAACGACAGGCATTGCGGCAAACGGTACAGTCCGCGCTTTTGCTGCGCAGACTACGACTGTGGTAAATACTGCGCTTAAATGTCACATGACGTCCCCTACAGCTACAGCTGCACTCGGCAGATTACTTACAGCGGGCGTGCTGATGTCAAGCCAGCTGAAAAATGACAGTGACTCGCTTACGATTCAGTTCGACGGCAAAGGTCCGCTCGGCAGAATGATTGTCGTGTCAGATGCACACGCAAATGTAAGGGGCTTTGTGCGTAATCCTCACGCCGACCTTCCGCTTCGTGCCGACGGCAAACTTGATGTAGGCGGCCTTATCGGAAAGGGCTTCCTCGTTGTTACAAAGGATCTCGGCCTTAAAGAACCATATATTGGTACTGTACCGCTCGTGTCAGGCGAGATTGCAGAAGACCTCGCACAGTATTTCTTGACGTCAGAGCAGGTGCCCTCTGTTGTTTCTCTGGGCGTTCTCGTAGCTCCCTCACCAAGAGCAAAGCTCGGTTATAAAGTACATAAAGCCGGTGGCTTCATGATTCAGGTAATGCCCGGCGCATCAGACGACCTTATCGCCGACTTAGAAACACGCGTGGCAATGTATCCACCTGTTACGACTCTGCTGGCAGCAGGGGCCACACCATCTGATATTCTCCATGACTTCCTTGGCTCCTACGGCCTTGAAGTCATGGATACACATCCATGTAAATTCGCATGTTCTTGTTCAAGAAGCCGCATGAAAAGTGCCCTTAAGATGCTCGACCGCAAGGAAATTGACGAAATGCTTGCGCAAGACGGGCAGATTGAAATATGCTGCCATTTCTGCAACAAGAAATACATATTCACTGACCTATAATTTATCTGTTCTTAGTTTTTCACAGCCGCGAAGTAAATTCTGCGGCTGTCTTTTTTTACCGCATCAAAATCTGTATTATCGTACATCTGTACCTGTGAAAAGCCTGCCTGAGCAAGTGCCTTCTGAATCGTTCTGAGGCTCCACACTTTTTCCGTTATATAGTCGTCTGTCCTGATATACGTTTCGTTTCCTTTTTTGTTGCCTGTATATTCAAAATATGAAATGCTGTATCTGCATATGCGTTTTGCGGGGTCATACTGTCCTATCCAGAAGCAACTTCCCCAGTCATAATCTTCAAAAAAGCACTTCTGGCTTGTCATTTCTGCAAAATGAGCGTCTGTAAGCACGTCAAAAATGAGTACTCCGCCCGGATCTAAAAAGTTATGTGCTTTGTCAAAAAACTGTTGTAATTGTCTGCTGTTTGTTATGTGATTGACTGAATCTGTCATACACGTTATCGCTGCAATACTGCCAAATAAATCCATTTCACACATATCCTGACAGATGAAAAGAATAGGGTCTTTTGCGCAAATAGTCCTTGCAATATCAAGCATATCATCTGAAATATCAAGGCCTATCATATCATAGCCGGCATTATAAAGGCTCTTTGTAAGACGCCCACTGCCGCATGCACAATCAAGAACAATCGGCTTTTCATTCTTTTCTTCATATATACGATAGCTGTCTGCCTGCCTTATTATGGTATCTGCAAAACGGGTAAGCTTTGCAAAGTAATCATCTGTATCAATTGATTTGTCATAAAAGCATGAAATGTGATTATACATGATTATTTTTTCAGCTCCTCTATTGCTCTTTGAAGTTGCAGATCATCTTCAAACGGAATATCGTCAAGTGCGGCATTTTTGTATTCTTCGCCGAGCTCTACAACTATATCCGGTGTAATGCCCACGCCGTGAATGCATGCACCTGACGGTGTAAAATATCTTGCGATAGTAAACGTTATACCGCTGTCATCATCAAATGAAAAAGTAACCTGACCAACACCCTTACCATACGTTTTTGTACCGATAATCGTGCCTTTTTTGAAGTCCTTGAAAGCTCCTGTCACATATTCCGATGCACTCGCTGAATTTTCATTTACAAGAAGTACAACCGGGACTTCAATCTCATTGGCATCCGATGTGGTCCTGCTTATTTCGTTTCCATTTTTATCTTCGCTGTATGCTATCGTGCCCTCGGGGAGTATTGTGTCAGCAACAATAGTTGCCTGATTTTCATATCCGCCCGGATTGTTGCGCAGGTCTATAATCAGGCCCTTGCACTGTGAATCACATTCAGTCTCTACTGCTTTTTTGAATTCTTCACCGGTATCACTGTCAAACTGCGTTATTCTGATATATCTGATACCATCACCCATGTCTTTGGTCGTGACGCTTGTGCTTGTAATCTCTGCTGCGGTGACCTCGACTTCTTTTGTGCTGCCATCACTTTTCACAAGCGTAAGCTTGCTTGTTACGCCGACTACACCAAGTGCCTGGTCCAGCATCTCATCAGTGTACTCAAGAACATTGATATCATTAATTTTTGTAATGATATCACCTGCCTCAACGCCTGCTTCTTTTGCAGGAGAAGACACCTCTACGTTTATCACGCTGAATCCTTTATCTGTTACCTGATACGATATTCCGATACCTGAATACGCACCTACAAGCGTGTTCATATACCCTTCCAGCATACCCGGCGCCAGATAATTGGTGTATGGATCTTCGAGTGACATTACAAGTCCTGTAATCGCACCTTCTATAAGATCGTTAATCTCGTAGTCGAAATAATAGTATTCATTGATAAGATCGAGTACTGTCTGAAGTTTTTCAATCTTATACGGGTCGAGTTCTTCGCCTTTAAACGCCACTTTGTTTTTACCAAGCATGCCGTTGTATATCACTTTATCTGTGAAAACATACGTTGACAGCATCGTGACAATAATAACAAGAACAAGGCCCATAATAAACAGGCCTTTATCCATTACAATATTCTTGTTCTTCCTGCGTTCCGGCTTATTATTGTCGGATTCAAAATAATAGTTTTCTTCCATGTCCAGGTTTTTCTCCTGTTTTATTAATATTTGATATGCTTTCTGGTTGCTGAAATAGCCGATAAAACGCCCACCAACACAGCAGCCAATAAAAATATCATAAACATTTTATCGCTATACACGCCGATAGGTTCGAGACTGATAAAGCTCATTACAGAGGCTCCCTGAGATGCTACGTAATTGTATATATAAATATATACACCTCTTACAGAGAAAAATGCCGCAAGAGAACCAATAAGTCCTATGAGCAGACCTTCTATCAGGAACGGTCCCGTCATGTAGCTGCGCGAGGCACCTATATGCTTCATTATGTCCAATTCTTCTTTTCTGGAGTCAACAGTCAATCTGATTGTGTTGATAGACAACATTATTGATAAAAATCCGAGAATAATCATAGCTGCATAACTACCAAAATTTACCCAGAATTGAATATCCGAAAAGTATTCGTAAATAGACAGGTTGTCTGTAACGTCATATACGCCCGGTACAGTCCGTGCTGCCTCTACAAAAGATTCTACATCTTCTGTTGTTTTAAGCGTGATTACAAACGAAACGAACATGGATTCTATGTATGGCGCAACCTCTTCTTCGTTATCATCTGTAGGAACAAGGAATCCTGCAGACTCACCAAACATATCAAGTGCTTTTTCATAGTTTTCTCTCTTGGAAATAGTCTTTACTCCATCAATTCTGTCCGGAGCAACTTCTATAAGTGATGCCAGCACTGTCACGGCAGCTTCGTCTGATATGCTGTCGTCACAGTCTATAGTAATAACTCTTTGCTCACTCATGTTTTCAAGGATATTACTCAGGCCAACAGACGTAAGTGCCAGGCATCCCATGATGAAAAGAGATACGAATATAACGAAAGTAGATGACAAGAAGTTGTAGCAATGCTTGAATGTATTTGCAAAACCTTGTTTGATTATGTAAATTAAGATTCTGATTTTATTCATACGTTTTCGCCTCCTTCTTCGTCTTCGTGAGTACTGAAAGGAGTCTCGTCTATCGGTACGTCGCTTATATCATGACCGTGGTCAAGCTTGATTATTCGCTTGTCATATTCCTTAACAAGACTACGCTCGTGTGTCGCTATAAGCACAGTTGTTCCTCTGCTGTTTATCATCATGAGCATGTCCATAATCTCCTTTGAGTTTGCAGGATCAAGGTTACCTGTCGGCTCGTCTGCAATCAGAATCTCAGGACCATTTACAATAGCCCTCGCGAGGGCAACTCTTTGTTGTTCGCCGCCGGATAATCTGAGAGGATATTCGTTTTTCTTTGCGGTAAGTCCCATTAACTCCAGGGCCGCAAGGACACGCTCGTTTATTTCAGAACGACGCATGCCGAGAATCTCAACCGCAAAAGCAACGTTTTCATAGACAGTTCTGTTCTTCAGAAGCTTGAAATCCTGGAAAACTACGCCAATATTTCTTTTATACTTCTGAATACCACCACGTCTGATTTTATGTAAAAATCTGGAGTTTACGATTATTCTGCCGGAAGTAGGCTTTTCTTCTTTCATGATAAGCTTAATCAGCGTAGATTTACCTGCACCGCTCGATCCCATCAGGAAAACAAATTCACCTTTTTCTATTTCAAAAGATAAATTCTTTATTGCTTCTACTCCATTAGAATATTTTTTTGAAACATTGTCGAAGAATATCATATTCTTCTTGATTTGTGTTTTTTTCTCGTTTGTATCCATTTTATACCTCTTATTTTTCCAGGTACTGCAACATTCTCATTGCCACGTCAATCTGCATAGCTGTAGCGAATTTTGTGCAGTCAAGATTTGTCATTTTGTTAAATTTTTCCAGTCTGTACATCAATGTGTTACGATGTATATACAAAGCCCTGGATGCCTCGCTCACATTAAGATTATTCATCAGAAAAGCATGAACTGTACTCAATAATTCCCTTGAAGATTTGTCTCTTAAAAATGATTCTCCGAAAAGCTCGTTTATATATGCTCTTGCAGCATCCTTAGGAATGGAGAAAATCATTTTCTCAAGACCGAGTCGTGAATATACGAAACATTTACTTCTGAGTTCAAAAATCTTGCCTATTGACGTAGCCTTCACTGCTTCTTCATACGAAACAGATATATCCATAATGTCTCCTACCGGGGATCCGGCAGAAACGTATACGTCTGTCATTGCTTCAGAAAGCATAGTGTCGTGTATTGTATCTGCATATTGAATAATGTCGTCATATGTATTATCGTTGTCCAACGTACAAATAATAGCAGTCTGGTTATTATCGATATTTACAACGATAAACCCTCTGTCAGCAAAGAATACACTTTGAATCGCTGTGCTGATATCATTCTCATCTACATTGTGATTTTTATCTGCGTTAACTCTTGTAACAAGAAGTACCGCAAAAAACGTCCCTTCTTTAGTATGTTCTGCGTATGCTTCTCGTACCTGATGTGTAGAAACCGAATGCCTTCCATCAATCATAAGCTTTCTGAATAATTGCATAAAATTCTTTGAGCTTTGCTGTTCTCCGCACAAAAAGGCAAAAGCAGCAATTTTAAGAATTCTCTTCGCTTGTTCATGTGTGCCAATATCATCTGTATTGATAAAAATATAATACGTTTCATCACTATTTGTAAAAAGCTCATAAAAAGCAAATTTATCGGCAGTGAAAAACTGCGCGTCAGGTGTATCCTCCTGAGCAGACAGAAACAATCCGACAATATCGTCTGATATTCCCTGCTCACTAAGGAACTCAACATTTCCGATGTCACTTATAACACCGAAAGGTACATCAATATATTCCGAAAGACGTTTCAATTGGTTTTTATTCGTATTATTAAGCACCTTTGAAGACCACCCTTATATTTTTATTTTTGCGTTCACACAATAAGCACACTTTTCATTATATAACAAATTATGTCAAAAGCAAATACAAAACTTACCATCTCCTGTGGGCAACAAACCCGTCAGGGGACGGAGTTGCAGACGGAGACAAAGCCGGTTCTTCTGTCGCAGTAGCGGTAGCCTGCGGTGAGCTTTGCGGGGCCGGTGTAGCATTGCTTTGAACAACAACCGTAACAGTCATTTCATTTTCACCGGTGAAAATTACACCTCCAAAAGATACGTCTGCACAGGCAAGCAAAGCAACTTCATTTACTTTATTGCGAAAATCACGTCTGTAAACCCTTATAGTAAATGTCTTGCCATGATAATATGCGGCTTCTGTATCCGCAGATTCTCCCATTACATCAACATTGTGAGCGTTCAGCGACAATCCAACATCTGTAACGTCCTCACGGGTAAACGAGTATTTTCTCTGAAAAGCACTCAGACGTCCGTAGTAATCCACGATGCAACCGGTGATCAGAACCGGAATATCCACGTAATTTTTTCCGGCGGGTATATAGTACGTAGTTTTATTATTTACAGTAGACATCAAAACCTCTATTTCCGGGGCCTTTTTACAGAATCTCGGAGAAACAGGGCCCACAAATGTTTTATAACAATAAAACTCACCTGTTTCTACAGACCGGAAAAACATTCTTATCGTTCCCCCGTTTACGCTCCAGTTGTATATAATTCCATACTCAAACAGTGATATTGTGGGCTTACCGGTATTATCAATATAACCCATCTCATCTAAGTGTCCCCTGAGAGGTACATCACTTATGCCCTCGTTCAGGAAATCCAGAGCAGGGCTGGCAGCACTGTCAATTATCGATTGAATAGACTGATATGCTTCGTTGTCAACTCCATATATATTGTATTTTCTTTTTCTGTGATCGGATAGTTCACTATATTTCATCGGCTCCAGTTCAGAAAAATCCACCTGCTCTCTGTCCGGTGGAAAGCGGCTGTTTGATACAGGCAATCCGGTCGGAGACAAGCCGATATACCTGTACTCCCCACGTATGTCTGTCCCTGAAGAAGAATCGATGTAATATCCATCCTCCACCTCCTTGAAGTCATTCACACTTCCTATCTCTACAACGCTTTGCGGGTCTCCGTATGCGTACAGTCCGAGATCAATAAAATACTCGACGTTAAAATATATCTTTTTTATACCATCTTGTGTGGTAATTGAAATATACGGTGTATTTGCATAAACGTCAGTCAGATACCCCCGTATATCTACAAGTTTTGCTATCGTTCCATCTCCGTAATATGAAGGATCATCGATAGCCCCCGCAGGTATAAAACAAGCAATATTTGTAATTACGCTGGCAACAATCAGCATAAAAAGTATTATTCTTTTCATATTATATTCCCTCCTTTTAATTGAAACCTCAGTCCATTTTCATCCAGTTGCGAGACAGAAAGCTCAACAACAACTCTGTTTTCACCGTAAATTTCAAGCACGTATCCTTCAAAATCTTTTTTCTGGGTGTCTGCAAAAAGTTTTTCCTGTTCGTCTATGCAGATCACGTTTTTTGCAATATTTTGCGAAAAGTCAAAGCAAAATGACATGATGTCTGCCACCACTTGTTTGTTGTATTTTGCTGTATCATGGCTAAAAACTGCCTCCTTGCCAAATGATAATGGCCAGCAAAAAAGTCCCGTGTTTTCTGTTGAAAAACATAAGGATAAATTTGTGCCATTCAGATCAAACGAAATAAAACTGTTGAGCATTCCCGCATTCTGCCGGACCCATTCAATAACGAAAAAAACAGCCATATACTGTCCCTGGTCACTGAAACCTAACGTCATTTCTTCACTGCCCACGATAAAACAGCATGCAGGAATAAGTTTTTCATGATTCATAAGCTTATCAAACAAGCTGTCAATATATTCCTGGTCTGCCGGCATTTGTGGATTAAGCATTGAATCGCTACCAAGAGAGACAAGACCTGTTTCACATATAAACTCTACGTTTTCACGGTGTTCCGGGCTAATATCCGCATAGTCCGCAATAAAATCCGGCCACATATTTTCCTTAAAATCCCACATACATATCGTCTTGCGAGTGCCGTTTTTATATGTTTTAACCACCTCAGTCATTTTCTTTGCCTGTGCGCTCTGATGTCCGTATAACATCGCGTCATATGAGTTCACATCATCAAATTGCTGTTTTTTGCATACTTTTTTATAAAATTCACTGTCTTCCCCTGTTATTATCTCTGTTTTTTCCGGAATATATGTTGCTGCGTAGCCGGCATCGTTCTTTATCATCGTGGCAATTATTGTACATACTTCTTCTATCCTGAGCCTATCAAGATTCACAGGAACATCTTTTTTCAAGAGTATCTTTCCGTCTGTAGGTAAGGTTGGCAAAGGTACGTTATTTGACTTATTTTTATTATTGACTGATATAATGACTATATATATAAAAACAGCCGCTACTATAGCGGCGAGAATTGATATGGTCAGTAGTTTTTGATTGCGCTTTTTCATGTGTGTCACCTCCTTTCGTGTGGATTCAATTATATGAGCCCGCGCAAAGAATAGCAAATATTTCCCGAATGACACTTTTGAATACGCTCACGGATAGCAATTTTTTGAATTTTTAGCATTTTTGAAAGGCAAACACGGGTGAAAACGGCGTTTTTCCGCAATTTGTGTCATTGAATAATATTTCCCGATTTGATATACTCAGACAAATTATGGCAATACCGGAGGACTTGTATGTATATAGATGAAATGACTATAGAGGCGGCAAAATTCATAGCAAAATGGCAGTATCCAGAGCCGTATTCAGACTACAGTTTTACAGATTGCGACGAAGAAGTCGAAGACCTTCTTGCAGGCCTACATTTCCCTGTTTATCGTGAAAGCGACGACATGCCGTGCGGTTTTTTATCTATCGGCTGGGCTGCACAGTTATACGATACGGAGGACGAGATTGCCGAGATTTACGAGGATGAATCATATACAGATATTGGCTTTGGCCTTCGTCCCGATTTATGTGATAAGGGTCTTGGCAGAGAGCTTATTGAGGCCGCTATCGTACACATAAACGAGCTTTTTGACGACAGTAAAGTACGACTTACGGTAGCAAGCGACAATATAAGAGCCATTACTCTATATAAAAAGCTTGGCTTTGTTACAATAAAAAAATTTCCTGTATTTTTCAAAAACAAAACACAGGAAATGGAAATCATGATTAAAGATTGATCAGAAACCTTCTTCTAAACATCTTTGTGCATTTTTATAAAGAATTTTTTCACGTTCTTCTTGCGTAAGAGGCAGCGCGTTGAATCTTTCCATCGTTTCTTCGTGGCTCCACATAGGACTGTCCGTGCCGAAGAAAACTCTGTCAATTCCATGTTCTCTTATTATTTTCACAGCTTCTTCAGGTGACATAAATTCTATCGAACTACACGTATCTATATATACTCTTGGATGTCCCCTGTTAATATGTGAATCTTCCCACTTGCGGTATCCGCCCAAGTGTGCTGCAATCGCGACCAGTTCAGGGAATTTTTCAAGGATGTTGTGAAGTCTTGCAGGATGAGAATAATCGTATCTGTTATCTCCTATGTGAAAAAGTATCGGAAGCTTGCCACTTGCAGCTTCGTATATCGGATAAGCTTTCGGGTCATCTATGTTGAATTTTTGGAAATCGGGATGAAGTTTTATTCCTTTAAGTCCAAGAGAAATAATCCTGTCTACTTCGCTGAAAATCTCTTCTCTTGTAAGGCCCGGGTGAAGTGAACCAAAACCGACAAACTCCGGATGTTTTGCACATTCCGCAGCAATAAACGTATTGATTGATGCCACCTGATGCTCCGTCGTTGCCGTAGAACTTACCAGATATTTACACACACCAAACGGCTTTCCGTCGTTGATAAGAGATTCGGATGTGCCACCTGTTGCCATATGCAAATCATAAAAACCGCCGATTGCAGCCACAGCTTTTTCGGCAATTTTTTCAGGAAAAATATGGGTGTGCATATTTATTATTTTTTCATTATCCAATTTAATGTCGCTTCCTTTCTATGGCAGGCAGAAACTGCCCGCAAGACAGCAGTATAGCAGAAAAAACACGTGTTGAAAAGTATCGTCTTATAAGAAAAACAGCGTACCTGCAAAGCACAGACAGATGCTGATTATCTGCATTTTCGTTATTTTCTCTCTGAAAAATACAAGCCCCGACAAGGCAGAGAAAATAATGCTGCCACCTGTAACAAGTGGGTAAAGAACTGTTGCCGGCAGCTCTTTTGCTCCCATAAGCTGGAACATATACGACACGCCACCGATAAGC
The DNA here is from genome assembly GCA_045546695.1 of Clostridia bacterium. GTDB lineage: Bacteria > Bacillota > Clostridia > UBA1212 > UBA1255 > SIG424. The sequence goes on from JAZQDE010000021.1 coordinate 12,259, forward strand.
GCCGCGCCGGCAATAATAAGCGGAACAATCTTTCCGGAAAACTTGATTTGTTCTTTTTTAGGCCTGTAACAAAGCAATACCGCCGAGCATAGGACAAGCTTGCACACACCGGACAGCATTACAAATTCCGTGCTGTTTACAGTTTCATAAGCCGTTGTGACCTGGTGACATTTGGAAATAATACTTACGCAGCCATTCAATACAAACACGGCAATACACAGGAAAATAATGGATTTATTCAGCTTGGCATTACGTCCGTTTGATAAAATAACCGCCGCAAGGATGATTATAACGCCGATAATTCTCAGCACTGATAACTTTTCATCAAGAAATATAACACCGAAAACGTATGGCAATAACATACCGCCGCTCATAAGAAAAATTGAATACAGCGCCATATTTCCATATTTTAGTACCCTGAAGCCAATAATGCTGTACAGCACACCGCAAAGCGACATAAAAAACGCCATCACGATGGAAAATGTCGTAATATTAAACTTAAATCCATTAAGGCAGAAAAATATTATTATAGTGAAAAAACCGGCTATCGCGTTGAATTTCAAGCCGGCGACAGGGGCCGTACCCTCGCACATCTGGTATTTTTTGGAAAAAGCAAACTCGAACGCAAGCAGCACGGTTGCTATAATTACAAAAACATAATTTATCATATCAGTCTACCTCCGACATTTTAAAAATCGTAAACTGCGCATCATATCCCGGTGCGATTCTTCCTTTATTTGTAAGTCCCATTGCCCGAGCAGGACTTTGCGTAAGCATATAAACAACGTCTTCAAGCGGTATCCCTGCCTGCACACTGCGCTTCATAAGAACGTCCGTCGTTGCGATACTACCGGCAAAAGCAGATTTATCAGCAAGTTTTGCAACACCATCTTCGACAACGTATTCAATGCCACCTGAAAAGCCTCTTGTGCCGTCTTCAAAGTGTCCGGCAGGAGCAATTGCATCAGTAACAAGAACTACTCTCTCTCTGCCTTTTTGCTTAACAATAAGGCGCAAAAGCTCCGGCGGAAGATGTCTGCCGTCGCCAATTGCTTCTACAAACATATCGTCAAGAAGGTACGCCGTCTCGATTATACCAAGACGCCTGAAGCCACTATGCCTTGTTATTGTTGAAGTACAAGAATACAAATGGGTAACAAGACGGTTGCCACTGCCATATGCTGCCAGGACGTCGCCGTACTCTGCGGCAGAATGTGCAATCGCAGGCACTATGTCATGTCTCAGCAAAAACTCCAGAAACTCCCCTTTTTTGTCAAATTCAGGTGCATACGACCATCTTTTTATAAGCTTTCCAAATCTTTCCACCAACGGCTCGTATTTATCTTTACGCGGCGCAAAAATATACTCGCTGTTCTGTGCCCCGCACATTTCAGGATTAAGGAAAGGTCCTTCGAGATGGACTCCGGGAATCTCTACAGGAAGTTCCGGAGCTACTTTTTCCATAACTTCCAGAATCTTGTAATAATTATCAAAACTGTTTGCAGATAAAGTCGGATATAACACACGCGTTCCGTGGTCAAAATGTATCTGAGCTGCCCTTTTTATTGAATCTTCGTCGCCAAATGAAAATTCGCAATTATCGCCGCCATGGCAATGAATGTCAATAAATCCGGGTGCAACATACGAATCGCTATAGTCTCTACCCTCACGCGTGCCGTCATATGCCAGCACATCAGTGATTTTTCCATTTTCTGTAACAATGTCCATTCCATGGAAAATCTTTGCGTCTGTTATTACATTTGCATTAATCAGTATTTCTCTCATAATATGGTAACTTCCCTGTTTTCTGTATACGATTGTTCTATCGCGCACGCGATTTTCACAGGTAGCAAAATCCTGTCATAATCAGCCGGCATTTTTCCTGTTCTGCACATTTGCGCAAACTCTGCGAATTCAGCTTCAAATATGCCGCCAAGGTCCTCGGTATCAAAAGAATAATTACCATTATCTGTGAAAACACCTGCCGCATAATGGTAATTTCCGTAATAATGGCCGGCTACTTCAAAGTCGTCATATGAAAAGATAACAGTAATATTGTTCTTACTCGTATCGTTGCATTTTGCATACACACTGCGCACTTCTGTGCCAAATCCTGTCAGAAGCATCTCTATTAAATGGTGACAATAAAAGGCAAATCCTCCGTGCGGATTTTCCATGCTCACAGGAGCAGACACCCAGCCACCCTGAATAACTTTGCCTGAGATGAACTCTTTAAAATCTTTGAATTCTTTTAAAAATCTCAGACTTGAGCCTCCACAAACGGGCACACAATTAGCCTTACACTCATTGATCAACTCATCTGCAAGCTGCCTTTTTATGGTAAAAGGTTTATCAATAAACATCGGTATTCCGGCCTTAACATATGGCATTGCAAACGTGTGATGCCAGTCTCCGTGGCGTGCAGTGACTACTATAGCATCAACTTTTCCAACAAACTCGTCGTATGAATCTGTAGCAGATACGCCGAACTCTTCTGCCAGTTTTTCGGAGGCTTCGCGTTCATTGCTGTAGACACCAACACATGAAAAGTCACTGTATTCCGGATTGTCTTTAATAATCCTCAGGAAGTTATTGGCATGTGAATTTTCACAGCCAAGAATTGCAAATCTTATCATACCGGCTACCTCAGAACTTTACAGGAAGTGGATTCTGCGCATGAACAGTCTCAATGACGTTGACAATTTTTGCTGCCATTTGAGGAGTCACGCTCATTTCCTTGCCTTCTGTTATTTTATAGTAAAGCATATCATAAATAAGTCTTGTTCCCACATCAAAAGGAGTACCCTGAAAATTGCCTGATTCTTCATGTGCAACCAATTTTTCACAACAATAAATCGGCATGTTATTTTCGTCATGCAGAAAATCATACACAACAGGTCTTGCTTCGTTCTCGCTGTCCACAAAATATTTGAGCTTATAATTTCCAACAGTTGCCATATACGTGCCGCGTGAGCCCTGGATTTTTACATTGAAATTTCCAAAAGCATCCGTCGAGTTTATCTCAACGTCAACGACCGGTTTTCCGGGAGCTGTCAGAATAATTTTTGCATAATCTTCAGCATCACCGCTCGTCATAGCAAGATCAAGTTTAGAAAAAGCAACTCTCGTTTCATCTGAAAAATCAAGAAAATCAAGAGCAAGGCCTATCGGATGCGGGCCCGTGTTATAAACGTTGCCGCCCATCTTGACCTGCAGAGTCTGCCAGTCCCAGCGACGCGCAAAACCATTATAGTAGACGCTGACTTGCTTTATGTCGCCAAGCTTGCCACTTTTTAGCAATTCTTTTGTAAAAGTATGGAAAGGTGCACAGAACGACTGCTGGAAAACCTGAAGCACAAGGCCTTTTTCCTCCGCTGTCTTGATGAGATCGCAGCACTCATAGTAATTTCTGGCAAATGGTTTTTCTACCAGCACATTGAATCCATGCTCCAGCAAATCTTTGCTGATGCTGTAATGTGTATTTGAATATGTAGAATTTACCACCAGATCAATGCCCTCAACGCCAAAAAGCTCGCGATAATCTGCATAAACCTTGCAACCCGGATATTCTTCGAGTGCAAGCGCGCGACGCTTTTCATCGGCATCTACGACTGCCGCTACGTTGTAGAGCGTATTTGCATCACTTCTGAAAAAAGCACCATGGATATCTCTTCCACTTCTTCCCTGCCCGATAATGGCAACATTTAACTTCTTCATAATAACCCCCCCGTCATATGACACTTAATATAATATCTTTTAATGAGATGATACTCTCCTCGCTCGCAGGATAGGCACCTTGTGAAAAGCCTCTTCCTCCGGGGAATACTAGTTGCTCTTCTGAAAGTTCCATATTTTTCCTGTAATGAGTCTCCAAAATCACATCACCCTTATAACCATCTTTTACCAGCCTTGTGAAAAGACCTTTATAATCCATCTCGCCCTCTCCTATACATACAGCAGTAACAGGATTTGTAAAAATCGCATCCTTTATATGGATGTGAGCCACATACGGAAGGCTCTTTTCATAACAATCCGGATACGGCTTGATTGACTCGGACACAAAAAGCACGTTTCCGGGATCGTAAAGCAATAAAACGCGCGGATTGTTGATTTCTTTTACAAGTTCTGCCACTTTGTCAGGCGTATCAGAATGTACCGACGGGTCGTTTTCTATAACGAGCGTAATGTCGTACTTTTCACAAATGTCAATTATTGGTAAAAAAGCAGCAGCGCGCTTAGCCAGAGAAATTCCGGCCTCAAAAAAGTCAAAGCCACGTATCAGATGAACTCCAAGCCGTGAGGCATTTTCTGCCAGTTTTTCAAATGAAGCAACATGCTTTTTTCTTGCTTCAATATCATCAAATTTACATTTGAAAAGCGGCGAAGATATACAAGAAATCGCCAGATTATGTTTCCCGGCAGCTGCTTTTATCTCTGTTATATCGTCGTCTGTATACTCAAAAGGACCTCTGTTGTTTACTGACCTTATCTCAATACAATCCAGATTATGGAAGGCCGCAAACTCACATGCCTCTGTTATATCAGCCGACACCTCGTCTGTTATAACACCTAATCTGAAAGTGGTATTTTTTTTCAGCTTTTCATTGTCAAAAACTGACTTTGCGCTGTCAGCGTCGCAATATAAAGTAGAATTGTCAGTAATTCTCAGCACCGTAGCAGGACAAGCCTCTCCCACTTTGCCATAAACTGTATTTCTCACAGCATTTGCCTTCGTTGCGGCAGGAACAACGCAAAAACGATATGTAGCTCTTGCCAGCAGCGGCACGGTAAGCGTAAGCGCGTACTTCGGCACGCTGTCAATATCCGGAAAACAGCCGTCGTGAACCTGCTGCATTCGGCAAACGTCGTCAAGTGAAACAATCTTCACATCCTCAGGATCGTTAAAGTCTGCAACGTGAGGATCATTAAATGCAATATGACCATTTTCACCGATACCCATGCAGACAATATCTGTCGGATAATTGCGCAAAAGCTCGCTGTAGCGAGCAGCTTCCTGCTTCGGGTCTGCAGTACAGTCAATCGTATTTACCGAGCGGAACGGTACCTTGTCAAAAATTGCTTTTTTAAGGAAATTAGAAAACGCCTGCGGTGCTCCGGCATCAATTCCTACATATTCATCCATATGAAAAGCATTTATTCTCTGCCAGCAAATGGTATCATCACCGACAAGATATTCCAGCACTTCGTTCTGAGACGGAGCAGCTGCAAAAATCATATTGATATATTCTTTTTCTTCCAATAATTGTCTGATACAAGCTGATATATCTTTGCCCGCAGCTGCGCCCATTTGCGCGCGCGTGTCGTAACATTTTATGTCAAGCTTGTCTTTTTTTATCTGTATCAATTCTGTCACCTTCTGTGAATTACTTAAATCTTCGGCATTACCGTCATGCGCAATTTTGTGCAGCCATAAGGGATAAGCTCCATCTGCATTTCATCAGATACCGGCTCGGTAGATTTTGGCACTTTTGCGCATACAGAATCAAATCCATCTTCAAATCCCCAGTCGATTTTTTTCATTTTTACCTTTATTGTAACAGGTGGTTCGCTACCTGAAAATGGAACCGCACATACAACGTCTGTTTTCTTTTCAAGCATGTCGTCTGAGAAAGCATAATTCCAGTCACTTACAGGCAAAAGTTCGTAGTCACAATAAGGGAATTTTCTTTCAACATTATTGCGCTCGTATTCTTTCATAATGCTCTTATGCTTTACCGGCAGTGAAAATACGAGATTACCACATTTTACATATTTCAGATCATAAGCATAGTCAACAAAAGCCGGTGTAAAATCAAACGTAACAGTTATTTCCTTGCTCTCACCTTTGACAATATCAAAAACAAGCTTTTCAGCGGCAGCTTCTCCATTTACTGTAATATTTTCAGCACCTGCCGGAATTCTGACTTCAAATTTAAAATCTTTTTGTGACTCTATAGTATATTTCAACGTATTTTCAAACGGATAATTCGTTTCAAGATTTATCACAAATTCATCTGTTTTAAGTTCAGCCGGAATCGGCAGTACGTTAATAACGCTGTCATCGTTGTACATATACGTAGCCAGCGCGAGCTTCGGCCAGCCCTGGTTAAAGTTGGCAGTACAGCAGCCAAAATTTGGTTCCAGTCCAAACAGATGTGCTTCCGGTCCGTTTGTTCTGAAAATTACTTTATCTGTAAATCTGCGGCATGCTATCTGGTTGTTCATCTGAACGTATTGATGCGTCCACATGTCTTCACTGTTTGTCGCAGGAAGCGCGTTAAAGGCAAGAAGTTCAAGTCTGTCGGCCCATTTTGCATCACCTGTATATGCAAAAAGCAGCTCATATGAATACATCTGTTCTACCACGGCGCAAAGCTCTGTACCCTGTATCGGTGAAACACCCGACAGACATTCATCGCCGGTAAACATTTCCACAGCCGTGCCGTTATATTTATCGAGAATTCCACGAAGTTTTTCGGCAAGATCTGTATATTCTTCGCCTACCATATCGCAGCTCACAGCCTCGCTTTTGAGCATCATTCCGATATTTACAATGTGCGTATAGAACGTCCATTTGTTTTCCGGAACTTCCCAATACTGAGCAAAATCTTCATATTTTGTTCCCTGTGCTTTGACAATTTTTGCCAGCTCACACAGCCAGGGCTCTTTATATCTTTCATATATAAAGTTTATAGCGATGAAAATCTCAAACCAGCGGAATTCGCCCCATCCGAAGAGCTTTATCTGTCCGCTGCTCAATAAATCATAATAATTTTTCAGCACTTTATATATAACATCCGGTAATCTTTCGTCTTTTGAGCAGTTGTAATAAACTGTCAGTACTTTTGATATCAGAAGCACGGCCCACGTATCGTACGCAGCTCTCTTATCGTCGTCGCACGGACAAATCCAGCCGTCTTCTTTTTGGCCGGCAATTATTGCGTCCATATATTTTTTCGCGCGCGCCTTCATATCGTCGTCATCCAACAAAAAAGCAAGCGGTATAAAACCATCGAGCCAATACGGAACACGCTCCCAGCCGTCCTTTTCACCGCCTATCCAGGCACTGTCCCTTACGTCCGGCCACACCTTGTCAAGATTGCCGCTAAGGCCGTTTGCCTGAATCTTCAGCTGACGCTTCAGCCAGCCTTTTGGCTTTATCTCATCCGTGGTGTACATTTTCCATTTTTGCATATATATACCTCCGATTGTGAGTTCATTTATATTGTGCATATTCTAATAATTGTTTCAAAAAGCGTCAAGATTTTTTACGCAGTTTTTTCCTTATTCAAGCTCCTCGAAAGACACCACGCGACGGCTGCTTGTATGGTCCTCAAAGAAAATATTGCAGTCATCATATTCTGCCTCTCCGCTCTGGTTATCGTATGGATCCATGCGGCAAAATGCCTTATCGGGTGTCAGCGAATTCTGGAATTCGTCCGATGCAACAAGCCTGAAAGGATCAAGATTTGCAAAATAATGGTTGCGGCGCACTTCGTTGCCTTCGCCTGCGGCACCTACTCCGTAAGACGGGTCACAATAAAGCCAGCCGTACGGCGCAATGTAAAACATCGCCCAGTCATGCGATCCTATGCGCTCGGGGCTGCACGCAGAGCCCGACTGCCACTTTGCAGGAATTCCCAGCACGCGGCACAGCGTAATAAACGCAAGCGCCATCGTTCCACAATCCCCATAGCCATTCATAAGCACAAATTCCGGAATATTTTCAATAAGAAGGTAATCTCTTACGTATGAATAACGTATATTTTTGCAAATATAATCATAAACACGGCGCGCCAGTCGCAACGGGTCTTTCTCCTCTCCGGCAATCTCTTTTGCCAGCATCCGGATGAAAGGCGTAAACCTGATATGTGGATATTTTTCACCTGTATAATACTTAAATTCCTCCTCCGTAAGCCCCTCGCCCACCTGAGGATATTCGCGCCTTTCAAGGTCAACTTCAGTATATTTTGCGCGGTTTACGAACGAATATCGCACGCTGTATGTAGCATCTTTTTCACACGGCACATGCATATATGCTGTCCGGTGAAAAGCACCGGTTATTTCAACAGGATGCGAAGAATCAAGAAGTTTTATTTCAGATTCGGGCTGAGTCAGGCACGACGCCGGATAAGGGAACCATATTTTCAACATTTTCCCCGGCCTCTCTGCCTCGGGTGAAAGCTTTATCGCATACTCTACTTCGTATCTGAACGCCCGGCTACCTTTTTCTTTCATTATGGAAATATTTTCCGGCACAACAAAGGCTGTATCCGGTCGGATATAATCCGGATTCTGTATTTTTTCCAATTCATGGTGATGCGTGTTGAAAATATTCGAAATTGCCTGATGCTGGAAACGCATTTCCATATTTTTGAAAATATAATCTACGTTTCCCGAAGCGATGAAAGCATCTAGAGCAGATTCATCTGCTGACGGATAGCGTTTTTGTATGGCTTCTACCACGTCCTTACGCGACAGCGGGTAGTCATCACGAAGCTGAAGTGCAAATATCCGCTGGATTTCCAGCCTTTTCCTCAGGCAGAGCGGTATATTTCTTTTCAGCCATCTGTCAATAGCTGCCACTTCTCCTGTAAAATCTCCCGAAAAATGGTACATTTTTACTTCGTCCGGCATGCCTACAGACAAATATTGTAAATCACTTACAGACAATCTCATATAATTCATATCGCGTCGCTCCTTTTTACAGATTTTCTATAATCTCTCTTAGCACCACGGCCTCTTTTGCAAGGCTTTCTATTTTTCCGTCCGGCATAAATTCAAACAGTAATTTTCTGGGCGCTCCTAACAAATTAAGGTACTTCTCCCACTCTTCCCTGCCTTCTGCCATGGAATATTTTTCAGCACCTTTCCATTGAAAAACGTGTACGTGCTCCAGCCATGGTTTTAATTCACGGATATATTGACAATTTTCGTCAATTGTTCTGTATTGATTTGGCTGCCAATAAAGCCTGAAATGTTCACTGCCTGCCGCCTGCATCATTGCAAGCGCACCTTCTTTGCAATCTGTCATCGTGCCGGGATGACACTCAAGGCACAAACGTACGCCTTCTTTTGCGGCAATTTTTTCCAGCTCACGGGCACGTTGATAAAGCTCTTCTTTGTTCGTTTCTTCGTGAAAACCCACAAGACCGCACCATATGCGAATCACGCTTGTACCCAATATTTTTGCGGCTTTAATATATTCAAAAATCTCTTCCGGCTGATTCTTCGCTACCTGAAAATACGAACCGTAAGAGCTGCAACTTATTCCATATTTTTCCTGAAGTTGCGCAATCTTGCGTATCTTATCTGTCTGTGTACACGGTGCATGAACGTCGCTTCCCCACTCGACAAAGGACAATCCTGCCTCCATACTTGCCTGTAGTATTTCTTCTGCACTTTTTTTTCTGAAAGAGATTGAAACAAATCCGAGCTCAAACATTTTAAACACTCCTCATAGCGTTTTTCACTATAGTTGTTATAGTAAGCAATTATTCAGAAAAGAACAATACCCGAATCGGCAGTTTTGAGAATTTTTATTGACATACGTAGTGAATATAATGATAATTATACCAGCCGGATTGAAGTTGATTGTGGAGAAGTTGATATGAGTAGAATTAATCTGATACCCGGTCAGGTATTTATTGATACGTTCAGAGAATGTGTTGTTATTGGATATGTATTATTCAGATGTTTCCGGCGACTAACAAAGGATCTGGATTTAAGATTCATGATTCACTTTGTGCGTGAAAGCAATGTCGGGTTTTGTTACAATAAAAAAATAGTTGAAAGAGGTTTTATATATGTCAAAAATGATACCTGTAGTTGCCATCAAAGAGCTGCTGTTCTTGAATCCCGGTTACGAGTTTTTCTGTACGGATGAACTGGAAATGTCAGAAACACCGGTTTACGGCATCGGAAATGCTTACGTTCCCGACCACGCTTTGACCTGTGGTATTCCCTGGCAAGCAAGGAAAACATATCCTCATAGTCAGGTGAAAGTTCAAGTCCACATTTTATGGCTTGAAACCAACGATCCTTTCGGTTACTCTGGGTTGGTTATTGACAAAACCGACCACAATCTTTATTGGATAAAACGCGTCTCACGTGGAATCCATCATTATCGATATTGTGCTTTTGAGGAAGCAAGCTTCGGGCAAATTGAAAAAAAGGCAGTGGAGCATAACTTATACCTGAACAACGTGATTAATCTCGCAGTGAACCACAGAGAACAGCTTTTAGATTATCAGGTGTACTCCAATTTAAGCGACCGCTTCTATTATATGGAAATTCCTTTTGAAGATAGGGTCGTAATGTGCGGTGCAGGTCTGCATTCCAATGCTCTGTTGGAAGTGGGCTGGGTGGGCAAGCTTGCGAACAAGGATTTTTTTGTTTCCTATGCCGAATGTACACCGCAAGCCTACGAGCAACTGAAGGCTCAAACCCCATCCCTGTATTCCCGCGGACAGCAAATGGAAAAGAACAAACCTCTTTTTTCATATATGAAAGTAGTTTTTGAGAAGAGAAATAAGTACCCGCAGTTGGTCAAACTTCTTCTCGACTTCAAGCAAGAGCCCTTAAGTACACGAACGGTTTCTTTTTTTGGAGCATCTGCTTACGGAACCAATATGCAACAATATTACGGCCAAGCATTTCGCTGGATGGAAGAATTTGTAATACAATGCAGAAAAACACTCTGATAAGATATTTATGATTCCATATTTTACAAATGCTGACAATACAAAAAAAGTAAATCTTGCGGTATATTTCTCCCACAATTACAGATAATAACAACACAATTTGTAATTTAAGGAGAAATGTATATATGAAAGCAACAGGTATTGTACGCCGTATCGAGGAATGTGTTATAATAGGACAAAAGTTGAAAAAACCGCATAAACACTAGGGGTTCGCTGTTTTTTTCAACTTAATTAGCATAAAATCAAGTTAAATCGGCTTTTGATCTAAAAGCGAGGTGCAACATACATATTATGATGCCGGATTAGCGATATGTTCATCCGGCTTTCTCTTTCTCAAAATCGGCAAGTTTGTTGCAAAAGTTATATAAGATTTGCGACAAAAACTCTAACAAAAGCAACCGAGTTAAATGAGCCCTTTACAATTTATAAAAAGGTGCATAGAATATAAATGTATAAAGTTGCCGCAAAGCGAATTTGTTTGAGGTGAAAAAATAAGAAACCGAATTGAAGATAATTATGAAAAACTAATACAGTCGCTATATCCTCTTTTGCGACAAACAGAAGAACTCAAAGCTTCAATCAGACCTATAACTGAAATTGCAGAAACAATAAAAGCACCTTTTGAAACGATTTCCCAGACCACAGAGATTGCGCAAAATATGACATCTGCGATGGAGGCATATGTTGCTGCAGTGCGACCGATTATACGAACAGCAGATCTTAATAAAATTGGTCTTCTGTCAAGAGAGATTGCTGATCTTGTCGACGTGGGGAAGTTGGAAAGAATAAAGCAAGGATATTATCGATTGGCACAAATTGAAAATGATAGCGATGCGAAATTGATATCAGAACTTTATCCGGACGGTGTACTTTGCATGACAACAGCATTGTTTTATTATGGGTACAGTGATCGTACTCCACTCACATGGGATATTGCAGTAGATAGAAATACATCTAAAGCAAGATTTAATATTGATTATCCATATGTGAAACCATACTATATCGATAAGGAACATCTCGAATATGGTATTACAGAAGCAGTTTACGAGGATTTTATTTTGAAAATATTTGATCGTGATAGACTTATTTGCGAATGCATAAAGCACGAGAATAAAATGGACAGAGAAATTTATAACAAAGCTATTCAGGCGTATATTAACGATAGTAAGAAAAATATTACAAATCTTCTTGATTACGCAAAGCGTAGGAACATTCATAAAAAAGTAAGAGAAAGAATAGGGGTGTGGCTGTAATGGATAAAGGCGCATCAGTGATTGCAAAACTTAAGGCAAAGTCTAAGCAAACAGGAAAATCTCTGCAGATGTATTTACAGTTGTTTTGTCAGGAGGAGTTCCTTCGTAGATTGGCACTTTCAAAGTATGCAGATAATTTGATTTTAAAAGGTTGATTTTCTTTTGAGACAGCTTCCGAATAACGTGGAAAAAATGGAGAAAATTATTACTGAAATTTTAGCTGTTGATACAGGCAATGATTTTATAGAACTTACTGCAGGAGCATTTGAAAGTATTTCTCCTCAACGAAAATACACTGGTGTTTCATGTCAAATAATAGGTAAAATCAAAAACACCAAGACTCCTTTTAGCGTGGATCTGGGTGTTGGGGATGTTATTGTGCCAAAGGCAGAAAAAAGAAAGATACCTGTGCAACTTGATGACTTTACGCAACCGGAAATCAGTACATACTCTTTAGAAAGTACGATTGCGGAGAAGTTTGATGCAATTCTCCAAAGACTCGAAATGACCAGTAGAATGAAAGATTTTTACGATATATATTATCTTTCAAAAATGTTTGATTTTGATGGTCGCAAACTTCAAGAAGCTATTGCGGAAACATTACATAACAGAGGCACATCCTACAACAGAGATAGTTTACAACAGATAGCTGACTTTGTTAATGATTCTGAAATGGTTTCAAAGTGGAAACGTGCGTTGAAAGATATAAAAAAGCCTGACTTGACTTTTGATGAAGTTGTTAATACTATAGTTAGCTTTTTAACTCCAATATGGGATGGGATTATTAACGAAGAGGAATTCTTTGGTGAATGGAGAAAAAGTAGTTGGAATTAAATCGTTAAAACAAAAAAGATATAAAATTAGGCGGAGTAATGATTTACTAATGAAAAGGAGATTAGACGCACCCTCTGCATAAGGAAGGGCGACACCTCTTGAATATTCACTACATCTCCGCAATAAACCTCCTCATCATCTCCTCATGCTCCTTCGATTTCTGCACTATCATCCCAACCCCATACTCGCAGTAGAATTCCACTAACCACGTTTTTGAGACGATTTTCACTCCGCCTTGCACATCCACGCACTTCAGGTGTCCTTCTCGAATCCAATGTTCTACGGAATACTTATTATAGCCGGTAATGTCAGCTATTTCTTGTACGCTGAGCGCATCGGGCAAGCAGCAAAGTTCCGTAGCAAGCCAATCATGAAAAGCTTCAATGTCCATATCCAGAAGGGGCGCTGGCAACCCGATTTGCAAAGTAACACCGATTGCTACATTTTTACTGCCTGACGAAAACTCTCCGCAGGGCAATACATACTTTTCGGGACATCTTTGTGAATCCTCTATAAACTCGATTAAGTCTTCCTTCGCCACTGTATACTTTCTTGTTTTCTTGCCGTTAAATTTTTATGTGATTGTCATTTACTGATTATGCAATTTTTTATAAAGTTCCTTTAATTCATTAACGGTTAAATACTCGTTATAATGCATTCCGTTATATGTGGGGTGGAGTACCGGATATAACGGATGCTTTGTTTTTAAGATATAGTGTTTTTCTATTAACCATTCTATGATTGTATTTAAATCGTCGCGTTGGAGATTTTTTAACTTTCCGTATTCGGGCAATTTATTCAATTTGGAACTTATAATACGTTTGCTGTTTGCTCCGCGAAGAATGTCAACTAAAACAGTAATGCCATAGTATCTTTTTTCGCTAACATGGGAAAGACATTGCAAAATTGTAAAAATAATATCATTTAGGTTGTTATCATTGAACACAACTGCATCTATTGTTGCCATTTTTAATATGCTATTGGTTTGTTGGGGTGGTTGAAGCTTGATTTTTTTCTCCTGTACATAATCTTTTGACTTTGAAGTGACAAAAGTTTTTGGTTGAATAGTATCTGCGGAGAGATTGAACATCTCATAATATAACTTTGGAGTAATGTACTTACCACAGCCGGTACCATTTCTTTTATAATTGGTGCATCCTAAAAAGTAATTATTTTCTTTTCCTGGTTTAACAATAAGATAACCATCTCTGCATTGATCACATTTAAGGATGGATAACTTTCCAGCGTTATATTCATTGGTCATAAAACTGCATATTTCAGGTTCGTTGGTACAAATATACAATCTTAGTCCATAAGCATTCTTATAGCGGAATTGTAAAGGGTATCCACAAATAGGACAGGTTTTCTTTGTGATGTTACTATGTGGAGGTTCTTCGTTCCAATTGCCACGGAGAACTACATTTTTGTAATCGCGCTTTATTTCAAGTAAGAATTCAGAAGGATTTTGTTCTGGGGCTATAAAAAAAACACGGTTCTTTGTTCGTGTCATTGCTACATAAAACAGCCTCCGCTCCTCTGCATAATCAATTGAGCGATCTCCTTTGATCACAAATGATAAAACGGGGTCATCTTCGATTTTAGAAGGAAATCCATATGTTTCGTTGCGTCCGTTAACAACTATAACATTATCATATCCTAAACCTTTTGATGCATGAGCAGTCATGAAAGTAATATTAAGACTGGGATATTTTACGCTTTTTAGTATATTTCCTCTTGATGTATATTCGAACAAACCTGATTTTTCTAATTTGTCACCATCAAACCCAAACCTGCCAAGTAATAGAATAGAGGAATTTTGTGGTTTGTTCTCTTGTTTGTTAAACTCGATGATTTGTTCTAAGGCAACCTCAACGGCGTGCGCAATAGCATAATTAGCACCGCTTTTATTATCTGCATTTGATTTTTTGGGACTACTGTCATATGTATAAATGATAACCGGGTCAATAATGCTTTTTGGAGATTTTAGTTCTTTTGGTATTTGCGATTCGTTTTTTTGAATGAAGTTACCGGCAATATCAATTACTTCCTGTGAATTGCGATATGTTTTTACAATCTTTAATAACTTTGCATATCCCATTTTTTCTTCAAATTTTGTAAAGAGTGATATGTCAGAACCGCTAAATGCATATATTGATTGCCAGTCATCACCGACAGCAATTATTTTAGCTTCTGTTACTTCTGATAATGCTGTTACCAAATCAAATCTTTGTCGAGAAATATCTTGATACTCATCAACAATAATATACTTGAAATCAAGTTTAGTTTTCATTTCTTTAACTTCGCGAAGAACTCGTGCTGACTCATTTATCATATCCTCAAAGTCTACAGCGTTGTTATCTTTTAAAAAACGTTCGTATTCTAAATAGCAATCATTGCATATATCCAGAAATAGTCTTGAGCGAACATTTTGTGTAGAATGATACATACGGCTAAACTCATCGGAATTAAAGCCGTTTGTTTTAAAGTTTGAAATAAAGCGACAAATAAGACTTATAAGCTTTCTTATGTAACGATTTTCTTCAGTGGATACAAGTTTCTGCATTACTTCTTTATTTGGACGAGGATGTAACTCAAATCCATTACTTTCAAGTTCTTCTTTCAGATGAATTAATAAGGATTTTCCGTCGGAATATTTTGAGAATGTATAAATAAGAGTTGTATCGTGTTGTTTGTGAAGATTAATTTTGTCTTTTATAGCCTTTTTATAATTAGAAAGTTGATCATCGCTAAAACGATTGTTTTTACCGTCTTGTGTAATACCAAAATGCTCGATATAGGCGGTTTTGTCTCCTTGACGAATAATAAAGTCGGGAGTATATGGTTTTCTTGAAAAGAGAATATCATATTTATATATAGGTTCGTATTCGTAATCAATGTTATTCAAATATAAGAAATTTGCTATTTCTACCTCTTGTTGAGAACGCATAACTTCGCTTTGAATTGTAACTGATTTTTTTGTGCGAATGTCAATAACTTCCTCTTTAAATTCGTCAAGATCACTACGCATTGTAGAAAAATTTGATTTGGCAATTTTATTAAAAAAAACATTAAGGTCATTACCTTCAAATGGAGCGTCGAAATAAGAAGCGAAAAACATAATTAAATTGTTTACAAGACTCTCGTTTTT
The DNA here is from genome assembly GCA_045546695.1 of Clostridia bacterium. GTDB lineage: Bacteria > Bacillota > Clostridia > UBA1212 > UBA1255 > SIG424. The sequence goes on from JAZQDE010000021.1 coordinate 28,197, forward strand.
TAATATTGAGTTTTTGAAATAGTCTTGCAAAACAAAGTATAGTTTTGATGAATCAACAATATTTAGTTTTTCTGGCGATTGTTTTCTTAAAATAGCATTTCCTGTAGAATGAAATGTAGCAATTGGACAGTCTATCTTTAAATCTCTATTAAGTTTATCACGAAGCTCTTGAACTGCTTTGTTGGTAAAAGAAATAACAAGAATTTGTGAAGGTTTAATGTCTTTTTTTTCGACTAAATATTTAACCTTTGCGGCAACAGTAGTGGTTTTTCCTGCTCCAGCTCCGGCAATAACAAGACAATAATCTTCATCAGTCAAAATTACACGACGTTGATCTTCATCTAATTTGATTTTGGGATCAATTTCGTGAAGTATATTATCTAAATAGTTCTTTTCTTTATTCATTGTTTGATGAATAAAAGACTCATTATGCTCGTTTGTTAGGTTTTCGATGTTTAAATATTTAGCTAATACTTCTTCTACAACAGACACTGAAAGTCCGTTGTTTTTGCAGAAAGCATCCAATAATTTACTGTTTTGAAGCACACCAAAATATTCAATGGTTTTCTTCTTTTTTAGTAGTTTTGTGTGATATTCACTTTTGGCAATGTAGGTATCTTTTGCTAATAAATCATCAATAAAACAATTTAATTCCCATAAACTTTGACATTCTGGGTTTTCAAATTGAATGATGTTTTTGTTCGATTTTTTTGATGAATTTTTCTTTTTGAAGAGTTTAGAAAAAAATCCCATTTGATTACCTTTCTATTCAAATTATATCTATTAATGGAAAAACAAAAGGTGATGCAATTGTCCATTTTAATATATTAATTTGAATGATTGTATTTGCGTAAGTATTATACAATAAATTTGAATATCAAACAATCAATACGGACGTTGATTTTAATTAATTTTGCAAAAAAAGCAGAGTAGAGCGCCACCGTTCCGTAGTATTTACATTCTCGTGACAAAATATCCGTTTTGAAACTGCACATCCAATTGTATTCTGTCTTCATTTGTGTGGTGCTGTAATTAGCAGTGATATAAGCATGATTTTTCAAAGTCGCCTGTATAATAGTAATTACTCCTTCAGTTAGTATATCTCTTACATTGATTACTTATGGCCCTGCCACAGTGGAAGGGGGCTGCTTGCACGGAATGCTTTTAGGTGTAGAAGTAATTGAAAGATTATTTCTCAAACAGTATTTGTTTTGTGATTGATTTAAATTTGCTTTAACACGTGCGAATTTTGCAGTGTGAAAAAGTGAACTGTTTTATAATGTGCGCAAAGTGCAAATTTTGTGTTGCTGTAAAAGTAAGCAGAAGTGGGGTGGAGCGTAGACATTCCGTATGAGGTGCAGAAACATAATGTTTATAATTATTGACAAAAATGCGTTTTTAGTTCATAATTATTGACGTTATGAGGTGATTGAAATGAAAAAAGTTTCATATAATATATTACCGGCAACTGAGGAAATACTAAAAACGATGGGCGAGCAGATTAAATTGGCAAGATTGCGTCGAAATTTAACTGTAGAACTTGTTGCTGAACGTGCCGGAATCAGTCGCGCTTCTCTTTGGAACGTGGAAAAGGGCAGTCCGACAGTTGCAATGGGAATATACGCTGCGGTTTTGCATGCACTTAACAATATGGATAAAGATCTTTTGCTTGTGGCTAAAGATGATGTTATGGGTAGAAGAATGCAAGAC
>JAZQDE010000022.1:0-4872 GCA_045546695.1 Clostridia bacterium
CAAATCCCGCTCGTCAACGATTCCGCCGCCGCGCCCACCACCACAAGCACGCCAGCGCGACAACAAGTGGGACATTATCACAAATGACTTACAACACTCCACATTCGCTGGGCTTAATGCTTGACAAAGGTACGAAATCGGACTATACTGCTACGAAAAGTCCGATTTCGGACGGTTTTCAGCGCCAGCCGCTGCAAAACCAGCCGCCGCAAAACCAACCGCCGCAAAGCCAGCCGCCGCAAAACCAACCGCCGCAAAACCAACCGCCGCAAAGCGCCCTACAAAAAACAAAGGAGCTCGCACTACACATGAACGAAAATCTCAAAGAAAAAATATATCGCATCACATGCCTTGTTTCTGATATCGACTCGACGTATCACCAGCTATCTGTCAGACTCGGACTCTCCGACAGCATGTCGTTTATCTTTTACATGCTTTACATGAACAACGGCAGCTGCGAATTAAATGAGATATACAAAATATCAGGAATCAGCAAACAGACAATAAATTCCGCAGTACGCAAACTTGAAGAAGACGAGATTATATATTTAGAAAAAGTTGACGGCAGACATAAAAAAGTATGCGCAACACAAAAGGGCAGGGAATATATAGAACAAACAGCCGGAAGAATGTGCCGGGCAGAGATGGAAACATTTGACAAATGGACGTCTGAAGAAATAGACCAATTTATCAGCACCCTTGAAAAATACAACACATTATTCAAACAACAGGTAGAGAAAATATAAAAATGAAACAACAAATACAACTATCAGACCACTTCGGGTACGGAAGACTAATACGTTTCACCGTACCTTCAATAATGATGATGATTGTCACCTCAGTATATGGCGTGGTGGACGGCTTTTTCATATCAAACTTTGTAGGAAAAACACCGTTTGCGGCAGTCAATTTCATCATGCCTTTTTTGATGATAGTCGGCGCGTTCGGATTCATGTTCGGCACAGGTGGCAGCGCACTGATAGCCAAAATGATGGGCAAAGGTGAACATGAAAAAGCACAAAAAACATTCTCAATGCTTGTTTACGCTACAATTGTAACCGGAATAATAATCGCAACGCTGGGCATTATTTTCCTGAGTCCGATTGTAAAACTACTCGGCGCGGAAGGGCAGATGCTCGATAATGCCGTGACATATGGAAGAATCATACTCATAGCACTGCCGTTTCTCATGCTGCAGTATGCATTCTCAAGCCTCTTTATAACAGCAGAAAAACCAAAATTAGGATTAATCGTAACGATAATTGCGGGTGTAACAAACATGATTGGCGATGCGTTGTTCATGGTCGTGCTGGACTGGGGAGTGGTAGGGGCGGCACTTGCCACCGCAACAGGAGAAATAATAGGCGGCATCATTCCGCTCATATACTTTTCACGCAAAAACACAAGCACCCTGAGACTCGGCAAAGCAACGTGGGACGGCAAATCAATGCTTAAAATATGCACAAACGGGTCGTCAGAGTTAATGAGCAACATATCAATGTCGCTTGTCGGCATGCTATACAACATGCAATTAATTAAATATGCCGGTGAAAACGGCGTCGCCGCATATGGTACAATAATGTACGTAAACTTCATATTTATAGCAATCTTCATCGGCTACTCGACAGGCGTAGCACCTGTCATAAGTTACCATTACGGAGCGGACAACACAACAGAGTTAAAAAGCTTGCTCCGGAAAAGCACAGTAATAATACTGGTTACATCTGCGATGATGGTTATTGCCTCACAGTTTCTGGCGTCCCCACTTGCAAAAATATTCGTCGGATACGATAAAGAACTCTATGAAATGACAGTACATGGTTTCAAGGTATACGTAATTTCTTTTATCTTCGTAGGGGCCGGAATATTCGGTTCGGCATTTTTCACAGCACTCAACGCAGGACTGACATCAGCTTTCATATCCTTTTTAAGGACACTCGTTTTCCAGGTGGCGTCAGTAATGCTATTACCACTGATATGCGGGCTTGACGGAATATGGTACTCAGTTATCGTAGCCGAATCACTTGCTGTCGTCGTGACCGTGATTATACTGTTTATAAAACGAAAACAATACAGATATATGTAAAAAAAGCACAGCGTCCAAAACGCTGTGCTTTAATAATTAAATCAGGATTATTCTGCTTCTTCCTCTTTTTCATCAGTACCCTTCTTAGAAAGGATAACGTTAACGATGATACCGAGGATAAGAGCTGCAGCAACAGAAGTGATTGTAACCTTACCGAAGTTCAATGTAAGGCCACCGATACCGGCGATAAGAATTGAAGAAACAACGAAGAGGTTGCGGTTCTTACCTAAGTCAACCTTCTGGATCATCTTAAGACCGCTGACAGCGATAAATCCATAAAGCGCCATACAAACACCGCCCATTACGCATGAAGGAATTGAGTTAACAAATGCGATGAATGGTGAAATGAACGAAATGATAATTGCGCCTACAGCAGCTGCGAAAATAGTAACGATAGAAGCGTTACGTGTAATAGCAACACAACCAACGGATTCGCCGTATGTAGTATTCGGGCAACCACCGAAAGCAGCACCTGCCATAGAACCAACACCGTCACCTAACAAAGTACGTGACAAGCCGGGATTTTCAAGAAGATCTCTTTCAATAATGGAGGAAATATTCTTATGGTCTGCGATATGCTCAGCAAATACAACGAAAGCAACCGGAACGTATGCCAGAGCAACAGTACCGATATAAGAAGCGTTCAATTCGCCAACGCCCTTGATTGCCTTAAAGAAAGTAAATGAAGGCTTGATGTTAATAATTGTAGTAACGTCAAATCCGTTCGCTATAAGAGATTTGAAAGAATCAAAACTGATAATTTTGAGAGCATCAATATTTGCAACGTTACCAATTAATGTGAAAATAACTGAAACAGCGTAGCCTGCGAGGATACCGAAAATGAAAGGAGTAAGTCTTGGCATTTTCTTACCGTACGTAGCGCAAAGAGCTGTAACAATCAGCGTAACCAGACCACAAACAACAGCGATTAATGTAGGCTCGCCTGTAACACTTGACTTCTGAAGATCGCCAACAGCATTACCTGCAAGAGATAAACCGATAATCGCAACAGTTGGTCCGATAACTGCAGCCGGCATAAGCTTGTTTACCCAGCCAACGCCAACGAACTTAACGATAATAGCGATAATAACGTAAACGAGACCTGCAAAAACGGCACCCATAATCAAACCGAGATAACCCAGCGCTACGGATCCAACCGCACCTGCAAAAGCAGCTGTCATCGAACCGATGAAAGCAAAAGATGAACCCAGGAAAACAGGGCTCTTGAACTTGGTGAAAAGTAAGTAAACGATAGTACCTACGCCTGCACCAAAAAGAGCAGCGGCTGTGCTCATAGCATTTTTACCTTCGAGACCGGCGTTACCATTGATGATAACCGGTACTACGAGAGTAGCTGCCATGATTGCAAGCAGTTGCTGCAACGCGAAGACAATTGTCTGACCAAAATTCGGTCTGTCTTCAACATTGTAAATCATTTTCATGTCAAATTTCCTCCCTTATAATTCTATACCATATATTGGTAAAATATCTGTGAAATATTCTATAGCAAAAAGAGTAATAAATCAATAAATAAAAAAAGAAAATCGCCATATCACAGGCGATTTTTATAAGCTAAAAGATTGTCGTAAATGCTTTGCGGAATATCAAGACTGCCCTTGCCGCGACCTAATTGAATATCTGGCTTTACACTGCCGTGGTAGTCACTGCCACCACTTTCAAGAAGATTAAAACGCGCCGCAATCTCTTTGGCTATCTTTATTTTTTCATCGTCATAGGCAGAATGCATCGTTTCAATACCGGCAAGACCTGCTTCGATGAGTTCGGGCAGCATGTCAACCAGAGCCTCGGGCGTAGTATCCTCAAGTGGGTGAGCAAGGACAGGAACGGCAGATATTTCGCGTAAAAAATGAATACCGTCAATAAGTTGCAGTCTGACAGGCTGAATGTAAAACCCCGCGTCTTCAGACAAAATAGTGGAAAATGCTTCTTTGATTGATGTTACATATCCTTTTTCAAGAAGTTCTGCCGCAACGTGTGCACGATTTGCGTTGCCATTCGGGTTGCGTTTTTTTACGTCGGCATATGTGATATCATATCCGGCATCATTAAGACGCTCAACCATTTCAATATTGCTGATTTCTTTAAGAACGTGGAATTCTTTGGCAAGACGTTCCACTTTATGGTAATTTTCCGGGTCAATGAAAAGACCGAGCAGATGGAATTCAATGCCATTATATTCACTCGAAAGTTCTGTGCCTGCAACAGCAGTAACACCATTTTCAGTAGCAGCACTCATAAAATCAGTCAGACCTGCAGCAGTATTGTGGTCTGTGAGTGCAATAATAAGGCCAAGCTCTTTAGCCTGAGCAATAATCTCATCAGGTGTTGCTGTTCCGTCTGAATTAATCGAATGAGTGTGAAGATCGCACTTCAAGATGATTTCCTCCTGAAAAAAAGTCACGTGTTATTAAATCATAGGTTGTAAATATTTTCAAGGGGTCCTGCATGCGTTATAATAAATGCAGGTAAAGAGGGAAGCATTGAGGGTTTTAAAAACAAAATCCAGTAAGAAATGTCGGTCTATTGAAGATATAGGACGGCGGGACATTCAGGAGTTTATCACACAACAAAGGAAAGACGGTAACATTCAATTATTTTGTTCCAATGGAGTCTCCAAAGCCAATAATCTTTTACAGAATCAAATTAGAATTTGCAATAGGATGAAGGCTGATATTTTAGACCACGCACAAAAAACATATTTTGGTGTTATCAATGGTAATGAATTTCTGGTGAAAATCTCTTGTAATTTTAAAGAGTTAGAAAGA
>JAZQDE010000023.1:0-33832 GCA_045546695.1 Clostridia bacterium
CCTGGGTAAAGGTATGCAGTTCCTTGATCTTATTCAGGAAGGTAACCTTGGTCTTCTCAAAGCTGTTGAAAAGTTTGATTACAGAAAAGGATACAAGTTCAGTACGTATGCAACGTGGTGGATCAGACAAGCTATCACAAGAGCTATTGCAGACCAGGCAAGAACAATCAGAATTCCTGTTCACATGGTAGAGACGATTCATAAATTGGGCCGTGTATCAAGACAGCTTTCACAGGAATTAGGTAAAGACCCGACTCCGGACCAGATTGCTGCCGAAATGGGATTACCTGTTGAAAAAGTAAGAGAAATTATGAAGATATCACAGGATCCTGTATCTTTAGAGACTCCGGTAGGCGAGGAAGAAGACAGTCATATCGGTGATTTCATTCCTGATGATGATGCTCCGGCACCGTCAGACAGCGCCGCATCTATTCTTCTCAGGGAGCAACTCATGGAAGTTCTTGAGACTCTTACGCTGAGAGAACAGAAAGTACTCAAGTTACGTTTTGGTCTTGAGGATGGCAGACAGCGTACGCTTGAAGAAGTTGGACGTGAGTTCAGCGTAACTCGTGAGAGAATCAGACAGATTGAGGCAAAAGCACTCAGAAAGCTCAGACATCCGAGCAGAAGTAAGAAGCTTCGCGACTATATTGATTGATTTTAATTAGAAAGGTACATAGATGGGCAACCTTAGTATCAGTAAAAAGAATCTTATAATTTTACTTTGCTTTTTTCTTGCAATAATTATAGGAATTGTTGCTATATTTGTTGTATACAATATTACGTCAGACAAGAGCAGCGCAGAGGCAAAAAATAAGCCTTTTAATATTACTGTGTCAAGCGGTGGCGATGTTACAAACAGTGTTGATATTACGTGGACTACAACTGCTTCGTCAAGAGGTTCTTATGTACAGTACGTAAAGAAACAGAGTGAAAATGAATCAAAACCTGATTTTGAAAAAATTCAGTCTACATTATACGAAGGTTATATGGAAGAAACAGACCTGATGTTTCCTGTGTCAGGTCAGGAATACGAACAGTATCCTGAAATGTCAGCTTCAAATATGGTTATTCACAGGTGCTTTATAACAGGACTTGAGGCGGATACATCATATTGGTATCGTGTCGGCGACAGGAATTCCGGTCTCTGGAGTGATGTCTACACATTTACGACTGCATACAGTACATCAGAAATGTCAGAAGATGGCTTTAACTTTTTACTTTATGCCGATTCGCAGGGATTTCTTTTTAGTGAAATGGAAGTCTGGCAGAAGGTCCTGGAGACATCCTGCAAAACATATCCCGATGTGGATTTTATGGTTCATATGGGAGACTTTGTTGAGATAGCAAATAACGGGTTGCTTTGGCAATATGCATTGAATCTTGCTCCTGATGAGATAAGAAATAAAACTTTTTTTCCTGTTGTAGGCAATAAAGATCTGACGTTCGTTACAAAGTATTTTACCGTTGGTGCTGAATCTGACAATTATATATACAATGGCTGGTATTCATTCGATTATGAAGGAGTTCATTTTACAGTTGTAAACACAGGCGATGAAACAGATATAACGAAGCAGCAGATAAAATGGATTAAAAAGGATCTTGCGGCGGCCAAAGATGCTTTGTGGAAGGTAGTATTGATTCACAAGGCTCCATATTCGGATGCCAATCATGCTGACGACCCGGATGTTGTATATCTTCGCCAGGAACTTATGCCACTTTTTGAAGAATACGAAGTTGATGTTGTTATTCAAGGACATGATCATTTTTATTTCAGGTCTGAGCCTGTTGAAAATGGCAATGTGACTGAGTATACAATGCTTGAAAATAGTATTATGACAAACGTGCAAAGTCCTGTATATTTTATAAACGGTTCTGCCGGTATCAAGCAATATGACAAGACTTTCAGGGATATGACAGGGGAGATTCATACAGCATACAGAGATTTGTTGCTCTCACCATCTTTTTCGTATTGTAAAGTAGACGAGACGAAAATTATATTCGATACGTATACAGTCAACAGGTATACTGGTGAAATGAATCTTGTAGAGTCATGGGGAATACAAAAGTAATGAAGGTATACTACAATAGCATTGAAAAAAATAAAAACAACAGTGATGTTTTTCGTGGTGTCGGTCTTGGTAATTTTGATGGTGTTCATTTAGGACACCGTGCAATTATCAGTACTCTCACAAAAGCTTGCCGTGAAAAAGGTTATAGTTCAATGATATATACCTTCAGAAATCATCCGAACAATATTCTTTTCGAACAGAAAACGCTGCTTATCATATCGACAGAAGCAAAAGAAATGATTATAAAATCGCTTGATGTTAATGAATTGTATTTTGCTGATTTTGATATGGACTATGCACACATGAGCCCTGAAACATTCGTGAAAAATATTATAGTTGATGAACTCAATGCAAAGCTTGTAGTTGTCGGTTATGATTATACTTTTGGATGTTATGGACAAGGCAAAGCTGATGATCTGGTAGAATTTGGAAAGAAATATGACTTTGAGGTCATTATTGTGCCTGCTGTAAAGCACGCACTTCAGGAGACAGACGGGAGTATCACCGAGATTACGGTATCAAGCACAATATTAAGACAGCTAATCAAAGAGGGGCGTGTCGAACAATATAAGAGCCTTACTGACAGCTATTATACGATTCCCGGACGTGTAGTATCAGGTAACCATCGTGGGGGCGGTTTTGGTTTTCCGACAGCAAATATTGTTCCAAGTAAAGAATTTGCAATTCCAAAATATGGAGTATATGCGACCCAGACACGCATCGGAACTAAAATGTACAGAAGCATTACAAATATCGGTGATAATCCGACCTTTGGTGACGTTACGCAAGCTGTCGTTGAGACACATCTTATGGATTTTCACGAATCAATATATGGTGATGAAATTTCCGTTCATTTTCTGGAAAAAATAAGAAATGAGATAAAATTTGCATCTGTTGAGCAGTTGTTGGAGCAGATTATGAAGGATATTAATGTAAGAGTAAAGATGGAGGATGAGTTGATTGAACATAGTTTATGACAAAGGAAACGTCACAATTTATTATATACCGACGAGTAAATTCAAGAACAACGTTCTTGATATATATTTTTGTGACAAACTGGATAAAAATACGGCATATATGAACGCCTTGATTCCGCGAATTTTAGAACGTGGATCTGTGAAATTCCCTACGATGAGAAATAAATCAAGATTTCTCAAAAAAATGTACGGTACGGCTTTTTCAACAGGTGCGGACACTGCCGGTGAGATTCATCTTACGAATTTCGTACTTGATTACGTTGATTCGAGATATATACGTTCAGAAGATGGAGACAGTGATTTTGAATCTGTACTTTTTGATTTTGTTATCGATCAGATAACAAATCCTGTGACTCAGGATTATGACGGTATTACAGGATTTAATGAAGAGTATTTTTACCAGGAAGTACAAAGACAGAATGAGCAGATTGCAAATATTATAAATGATAAGCAGTCATATGCGTACAATTGTCTAATAGAATCAATGTGCGCAGATGAATCGTACAGTGTTTACTATCTTGGAAGCATTGAAGACTCAAAGGATCTGACACCACAGAAATTATATGAGTATTATAAGAATCATTATCTGAAAAATTACTCTGTGAAAATCTTTTATTCTTCAAGTTCGTCACCGGATAAGCTGATAGAAGCAATAAGTAAATCCGACGTTTTCACAGGTGAAAAGGTAAAAGCTACGACTGTAGGATATAAAGAAGTACATGAGTGTGAAGCAAAGGAAGTTATAAAGGCTATGGACGTTACGCAAGGCAAGCTTGTGATGGGATACAGAACAAACGTTGCACCTGACAGCGATGATTACTATGCGTTGATGGTAACAAATGGAATCTTCGGCAGCGGAACACAGTCAAAGCTTTTCAGGAATGTCCGTGAGAAAAACAGCCTGGCATATTATGCATATTCATCTACCAGAAGATGTAAAGGTCTTATGATTGTTTCTTCCGGCATTGATATTTCCAAAAAAGATGCGGCTGCTGAGGTTATTGGAATTCAGCTTGAGGACATTAAAGCCGGAAAAATATCTGATGAAGAGATGAAGGCAGCGAAAAACGGACTCAGAAACGTACTCAACTCTCAGTATGACACGCAGTATAGCCTGATTGATTTTTATCTTGCTCAGTCATTTTTTGATATTAAAATACTTGAGCCGGACGAATACAAAGAACGTATTGAAAAAGTTACCAAAGAAGATTGCGCGAAAATAGCAAATAGAATAAAACTTGACACTGTCTTCTTTTTGACAGCCAAAGAATAAAGGAGGACAATATGGATAAAAAATTCTATTCACAGGTTAATGAAACAATATACGAATATGATCACGCCTCCGGTTTGCACGTTCAGATTATTCCAAAAGAAGGTTATAACAAAAAATTTGCAATCTTGACTGTTGATTTTGGTTCGGTAAACACAGAATTTATTCTTCCCGGTGAAAATGAAGTCACAAAAGTGCCGGGTGGCATTGCACATTTTCTTGAACATAAGCTCTTTGAACAGAAGGACGCTGATATTCTTGAGCAGTTTGCACGCCTCGGTGCATCAGCGAATGCTGCAACAAGTTTCTCAAGAACATACTATTATTTCACAGCGACGGAAAATTTTGAGGAATGTTTCGATCTGCTTTTATATTTTGTGTTCAATCCGTATCTGACTAAGGAAAACGTAGAGAAGGAAAAGGGAATTATTACCCAGGAAATAAACATGTATCTGGATAATCCTTACTTTATTTCTTCCATGAATTTACAAAGGGCAATCTATCATAATAATCCAATCAGGAATGATATTGCCGGCACTTGCGAGGACGTAATGTCGATTGATGTTGACGTGTTAAAAAAGGTTTATAACGCTTTTTATACGCCCTCAAATATGTCACTCGTTGTAGTAGGTGATGTTAATCCGGACAATATTACGCCTGCTGTTGACAAGGCTTTTAATCATATCAAGAAGGTTGACCTTCCAAAACGTGTATCATGGAATGAGCCGTATTGCCTTAACGAAGCACGTGTTGAGGAGAAAATGCCCGTTGCCATGCCGATTTTCTGCATTGGATTTAAGGATGATAACGAAAAGTATATTGGAAACGAGAGAGTTCGTCGTGAGATGGCAGGCGGGATTCTGTCAAATATGCTTTTTGGACCAACATCAGAATTTTATGAAAAAATGTATAATAAAGGCATAATAAATCAATCGTTTTATGCGGGATATGATATCGAACGCGACTTTGCATTTTTCACAATGGGCGGAGAGTCAGAACACGTAGATGAGCTGATAGACGAGATAAAAAAATATATCACGCAACTTGATGAAAACGGACTTGATGAAGAAGAGTTTCTTATGATAAGAAACAGCACGGAAGGTGAGATGATCAGGGCTTTCAATTCTCCTGAATCGATAGGAAAAATATTCGGAAGATGCTATCTGCAGGGAATCAGCGGATTTGACTATTTCCTTGCGTGTGGTACAATAACTTTTCAGGAAGTTGTCGATGTTTTTAAGAGTGTTTTACTTGGCGACATGGCAGTATCAGTAGTTAACAAACGGGAGGAATAAAGATGTTTACCCATATTATGACAGGTGAATCATGGATATCATTTCCTAATTTATTACCAAATACAGGTTTAAAATTCAATTTAGACAGTACTGCTTTTACGATTGGAAGTTTTGAAGTAAAGTGGTATGGAATAATGCTGTGTCTTGGTATTCTTGCATGTCTGATTCTCGGCATGACTACGTGCAAAAAATACGATATCAAGCAAGATGACGTGCTCGACTATGTGTTGTTTGCTCTTCCGTCTGCAATTGTCGGTGCCAGATTGTATTACGTTATTTTCAATTTTTCATTATATAAAAACGACCTTTCTTCAATATTTGATGTAAGAAGCGGCGGCCTTGCAATTTACGGCGGCATTATAGGTGCTGTGATTGCCTTGATATGTGTTTCCTTATATAAGAAACATAAGTTCCTTAAAATAATTGATTTCGGTATTATATTTATCCCGCTCGGACAAGCAATCGGTCGCTGGGGCAACTTTTTCAATCAGGAAGCATATGGTTCTGTTACAAAAATGCCATGGGGAATGACAGGCAGTGTTATTGAAAAAGAAGTTGTTGCGGCAGGTTATGATGCCGGCTCGCTTGTTCATCCGACATTTTTATACGAATCACTCTGGTGTTTTGCGTTATTTGCATTTTTATTTGTATATAGTAGAAAATGGAAAAAATCACATGGTGAATGTCTTGCGCTTTATATGATTCTTTACGGAATTGAGAGAGCTATTGTTGAAGGACTTCGTACCGACAGCTTGTACATAGGCAATACAGATATACGTGTTTCACAGCTTCTGTCAGTTGTACTTGTTATTTTTGGTATTACGTTCTTTATCGATTCACGCAGAAGATATAAAAAAGAACAGCTCGATCAGGCGACAGAAGAAGAAACAAGCAGTGGACTCGCTTCTGTAATAGAAAGGTATGATGCTGCACTTTCTGAAGATAAAGCAGGTGCAGAGGAAGCGGAGTTTATGGCGAATCAAAGTGATGAGATTCAGGCGTATGATGATATAAACGTTACAGATGAGGACAGCAAGCAGTCGTAACAGAATAAAAATATCAGTCAGGGACAGACTCGATAAGGGTGATGAGATAAATTTCCTGAGAGATTTTGACTATCTCCTTATGGGGGTTGTTTTTGCGATATCTATTATTGGTCTTGTTATGCTAGCAAGTGCCAGCGAAAATATGTATCAGGACAAGGGCGCTACGGCGATGATAGTCCAGATTGTGGGTCTTGTCATTGGATTTTCCTGTGCGATGGTTATGGCGTATATGGACTATTATTTGTTCAGATTGTTTTGTTTCCCGTTTTATCTTGCAAACGTTTTCCTGATGCTTCTCGTTTTTACTCCTCTTAGTGCCGGTGAGCAAGGCGGAAGTAATGCTTGGCTTGATCTGGGTGTTACAACATATCAGCCATCAGAACTTATGAAACTTGCAATGCTACTAATGATAGCAAAAATACTTGAAAAATCGCAGAAAAACGGATTTGAGTTTAAAACTTATGTACAAATAATTGCGACATTTGCCTTTCCTTTAGGGCTGGTTCTGCTACAGAAAGATATGGGACAGGCAATGGTTTTCGTGTTCTCATTTCTTGTTGCTGTTTTCATCGGTAAAATGCCATGGAAATATATTCTTATTACGGTTGCCGGTGGCGGTGCTGCAATTCCGTTTGTCTGGAAGTTTGCAATGAACGACACAAGACGAGAACGATTTCTGGCATTTCTGGATCCGGAAAAATACGCCGATTACTCATATCAGCAACAACAATGTGTTACAGCAATCGGCTCCGGGGGACTTGTCGGACAAGGAGTCGGAAATGGTGAAATGAACAACGCAAAAATGATTCCTGTAAAGCTTTCAGATTCTATTTTTGCCGTTATGGGTGAGGAAATAGGATTTATAGGTTGTTTTCTCGTTATTTTGCTTTTTGCGATAATGTTGCTACGCATGCTCAGCGTGTCAAATCGTGCAAGAGAACCGTTTGGTCAGATTGTTGCCGCCGGCATTCTTGCGATGTTTACTTTTAATATTTTTGAGAATATTGGAATGAATCTCGGTATAATGCCGATTACAGGTTTACCGCTTCCGTTCATCAGTAAAGGAGGAAGTGCAATAGTCACAAGTTATTTTTGTATTGGTGTACTTCTGAGTATATCAATAAGAAAGAAAAATGAGAGTTTTTTCTGAAAAAATGCCATTATATAGGGGCTTAAAGGCTCTTTGTGTACATCATATGGTTGTTTGTAAAAAAGAAAAATTTGGTTGACATCTGCCTTGTTAACAATTATACTCTAATTTGTATTTGTAGTTTGATATCTTAATGCGAAAGGATATTTAATATAATGTTACGTAGAAAATCTATTTTATTACTTTTAGTGACTGTCTTATTGGTTCCGGTACTACTGACAGGTTGTCTTGTTACGGATTTTGGTGAGAGTGACTGGACTGCGACAGGCGGAGATCCTGCGTTTTCTGCACAGGAAAAGGTACCTGAAGACCAGCTTGTATCATTTGGTACATATCCACAATCTCTTGCTGATGGATCTATTTCTTCTATAATCGGATCAAAGGTTATTATTGATGAAGCTACCGGTTTGTGGACAGTTTATAACGTTTCAACATCTGTTGACAAGGCAGGCAAGAAGCATTCCGATTCTGATTCAGACAAGTCATGCTGGGGTCTCAGATATGTTCGTGCAGCTGAGCTCGACAACGAAGATGAATATACGTACAACAAATCTTTTGATGGCACTTCAAAGATTCTCACAGAAGAACAATACAATGCCTTAGATAAAGATATCAAAAACAACTATGTAGAAGATAAAAACTACTACCTTGGATGGATGGGTGAAGACGGCCTTGTTCACAAGACATACAGTGGCGCGTATTCTTCATATGACGTTCAGACAGGATATTATGATTATTATACATATGAGATAGACAGCATTCATGATAATGAAGATGCAGCAATCGAAGGCAAAGAGACAGAGACGAGAACTATCGGTGATATTTCATACTTCGCTCAGTCAAATGGTTCATATTATCTTGTAGAGCCAATTAAATGGATTGTTCTTGAAGAGACAGATTCAGAATATTTACTTATTACTGCAGACGTTATTGATTCAGGAAGACCATTCAATGATCTCTTCGTTAACAACAAGTGGGACGAATCATCAATAAGAGACTGGCTCAACGGCACAGATGAGTATGATGATGAGACCGGTTCTAAATATCCCGGCACATGGAACTTCTACGACAAAGCATTTACAGAAGAAGACGCTTCATCCCTGATTGCAACAACAAATAAAAATTCTGCAAATGATAAGTATGGTGCGGCCGGATGTGCTGATACTGAAGACAAAGTATACTTACTTTCTGCAGACGAATTTGCTAAATATTTCATCACACCCACAGATGGCGCTGATACTGCCAAAACATTGTATCCGATGGGATTTGCTTCTCAGTACGCAGTAAAGAGAGGCGCTACAGTAGGTAAACATGGCGAGGCATCATGGTGGCTTCGTTCAACAGGTGCAGACACATTCATTCTTGCAGTGAACCGCGCCGGTGTTGTTGGCGAAGGTGGTTACTCAATTGTTGATACAGATATCGGTATCAGACCTGTTATCAGAGTATCAAAAGATGCCATTGACAAATAATTTTGAGTTTTATTGATTGCTACATATGATGAATCAAGGATATAATAGTACAAAAAAGCTTAAAACATCAATTACAGCGATATTAATCGCTGTAATTGTTTTGTTGTTAATTCTTATTTTTGTAAAAGGTTGTACGGACTCTGAGTCTGTAACAGAAAATAATCCTACAGCGACTGCCTCGACTGTTGCAACAAGTAGCAATGCGATACCATCGCTGGCACCGGATGCTACTGCGTCTGCAGAATTGATTACACCTTCTGCCGGTGTGACTCCGACTATAAACAATACACCGGAAACACACAGAACACCTACTCCGACTCCAAAACCAACCGCTAGGCCGGCCGGTGCTACACCGAATGATTTTACACACGAGTCTTTCCCTACATCAAAGGATTCAGATGGGGTATATAGTAAATATGCATATATGATTGATCTTGAATCGGGAAAGGTTGTTTATGAAAAAAATGCTGACCTTGCGATGTATCCGGCGTCAATGACAAAGATAATGACAGTAATTCTTGCTATAGAGAATATTGATGACTATGATACAAAGATTACTATGGATTCGGACTTTTATGCATATCTCAGAGAAGAAGGAGCAAGTGTAGCAGGCTTTGATGCCGGTGACGTTGTTACTGCTGATATGTTGCTATATGGTGCAATGCTTTCTTCCGGCGCGGAATGTTGTATCCAGCTTGCAAGAGAAGTGTCGGGCACAGAAGAAAAATTCTATGATCTGATGAATAAAAAGGCAAAAGAACTTGGAATGTTAAATACGTATTACCATAGTACGACAGGACTTTTCCATGAAGAAAACTACACAACAGTACATGACGTTGCGATATTGATGGAATATGCTATCAAAAATGAAAAATTCATGGAAATCATAACAGAAGACAAGTATGTCGGTGAGGTTACTATTCCAAACAAAGTTCTTGAGAGTGCTGATTACCATATTTCAATCAAAAATGGCAAGTTTATCGGAGGCAAGACAGGGTATATTATGAAAGCCGGTCAATGCCTTGCAAGTCTGGCAGAGATTGATGGCAGACAGTATATTCTTGTTACCGCAGGCGGTAATAAAAGTTTTGGATCAACACATTTCTTGGATGCTAACTATATATATAATAACTTCAAAAAATTTTAATAAATAACAAGACAAATTACTGTTGACATTGGTCTGCCTGAGTGTTATTATAGCGGGGTGCTTAAGACAGGCTATGTCACAGGCAATGACCCATTAGCTCAGTAGGTAGAGCACTTGGCTTTTAATCAAGGTGTCCGGAGTTCGAGCCTCCGATGGGTCATTCAGATACTCCAGACTTTATAGTCCGGAGTTATTTTTTTTTATACAGAAAGGAATATGATTATGTCAGATAACCGCAATATAGTAGAGCCTTCGATATTATCAGGTTTTATGGAACTTCTTCCTCGTGAACAGATGAAGTTGTCTAAAATGATGTCAATAATAACAAAATCATATGAAAGCTATGGTTTTATTCCTCTTGACACACCAGTTATCGAAAAATCCGAGATTCTGCTTGCAAAGAGTGGCGGAGATACAGAAAAACAGATTTATCGATTCACAAAAGGTGACAGTGACATGGCGCTGAGATTCGATATGACAGTACCACTTGCGAGATTCGTAGCACAGCATTATGGTGAACTGACATTTCCTTTCAGAAGATATGCAATAGGCAAAGTATACAGAGGCGAGAAGCCACAAAAGGGACGTTTCCGCGAGTTCTATCAATGTGATATTGATATTATCGGAAATGGCTCTCTTGCAGTCATAAACGACGCAGAAATAGTATCTATTATTTATTCAACATTCAAAGCACTTGATATTGGCAGCTTTACGATAATGATTAACAACCGCAAGATTCTGGCTGGTCTTTGTGAATATCTCAACGTAGAAGATCCGGTTGTTGTTCTCAGAATTATAGATAAGATTGACAAAATCGGCGGTGAAAAAGTTGTTGCTGAGCTTGAAACATGTGGTTTTACAAAAGAGCAGGCAACATTAATGATGAACGTTATTGCTTTAAACGGTGGCGTCGATGAGGTAGTTGGCGGTCTTGCAGAATTTTCAATCGATAACGAGCTTTTCAATACAGGTGTGGCAGAGTTAAAAGCAGTATGTGACGGCATTAAATCACTTGGAATTCCTGAAGACGTTATAAAGATTGCACTTAAGATTGCAAGAGGACTTGACTATTACACAGGTACTGTTTACGAAACACAACTTGATGATTACCCGCAGCTTGGCAGCATTTGTTCCGGCGGCAGATATGATAACCTTGCTTCAAATTACACTAAGCAGTCGCTACCCGGAGTAGGTATATCAATCGGCTTGTCACGACTCTTCTATCAGCTCAATGCAAGTGGTATTCTTGACAAATCTCCTGTCTACAATATTGGGGCAACACCAACACAGATTCTGTTTATTCCTATGGCTGACACGATGCAGTATACATTGTCAGTTGCTGCAAAATACAGACAGCAGGGATACAATGTTGAAGTGTATATGAACGATGGAAAACTCGGCAAAAAGATGGGCTATGCAGACAAACTCGGCATCCCGTACGTAGCAGTAATCGGCTCTGATGAGATGGAATCCGGAGTCATAAATTTTAAAAATATGAAGACCGGAGAAACAACTCAAAATCCGGTGTTTTGAGTCAAATTTGATTTGACAAAGAAACAGATTGTCGGTACAATTAAGTTTGATTAAATTTGGAGGAATTTTACCATATGAAGAAGAGAAAATTACTTACTGATATTTTTATAGTAGTATTGATGATATCTATTGTCCTTGTACTTTTATCTTACCTCGGCGTATTTCCGGGAGAGAGTTACGAAGTAGAAGGTTCACTTGCAAGAAAAATTATTCTTGTTGCTGTTCCGCTGGCACTTGTATCAGTTCTGCTTGTTGATATTATTTTCCCCGTATTGGATAACCTCAATAAGTTCAAAGAGAAGCCTTTCCTTATTAAGGTTGTGTTAAAAGGCATACTCTTTATTGCTGCAGTAGTTGTTCTTATTTGTCACGTACAGGGTATGTTCAAAAATGAGTTCCTCGGAGTAGGTATTTTCTGTGCTATTTATCTTGTTCAGTTCTTTATTGATCTTGATAAAAAGCCGAATAAAGAGCTTAACAAAGAGTACGAAGATACTTTTGAAGATGACGACGATGACTTTATTGAAGACGACGATGATGACTATTGTGCTTATGATGAAGAAGAAGTAGCTGTTGAAGCGTCATCAGCAGAATCATCAGCAGAGTCTGACAATGATGAAGAAGAAAAGTTTTAATCAATGAGTCAATACAAAGTAGCTGTACGTACACTCGGATGCAAAGTGAATTTTTATGAAAGCGAGATTATGATATCATTGCTTCGTAAAAAGGGTTTTGAGGTTTGCAGTACGAATGAAGTTTGTGATGCATATATCGTAAACTCATGCTCTGTTACGAGTGATACAGACAGAAAAGTTTTTAAGCTAATACGTAGATTGCATAGAACCAACCCGTGCGCAGTTATCTGTGTCACGGGTTGTATGGCACAATTGCGCCCGAATGATATTTCAAAGATGTTTGAAGATTTCGGGAATATTATTGTATATGGCAATGAAAATAAGATTGACGTAGTTAACAAGCTGGCCGAAAGACTGAATTCTGATAATAGCGGTACTCCGGATATTTATGTAAATAATTTTACTGATTATTTGTTTCCTACAAAACTGGAAGAGTTTTCACGCACAAGAGCATATGTGAAGATTGAAGATGGTTGTGATGCCAATTGTTCTTATTGCACTATATGTGTAGCAAGAGGCCCTGTAAGAGTCCGGAATATTGATGAATGTGTAGAAGAAATACAAATATTGGCAAATAAAAACTGCAAAGAGATTGTTCTTACAGGCATTGAAATATCTGCATATCCTGATTTGCCGGGCCTTATTAAACGGATCGATTCAATCCCGGGAATAGAAAGAATACGATTAAGTTCAATCGATCCTTTTTACCTGAAGCCGGAAATTGTTGACAGGCTTTGCGAATCTAAAAAACTGATGCCACATTTTCACATTTCATTGCAAAGCGGCAGCAGTCGCATTCTTGCAAAAATGCGTAGAAAATATAATAGCCCAAGGGCTTTGCAGAACATACTGTATCTGAAAAACAAATTTGAAAACTGCATGCTCTTTGCAGACGTAATAGTTGGTTTTCCGACAGAAACACAAGAAGATTTTGACGAGACGGTTGATTTTATTAAACAGGTAGGCTTCCTTCATCTGCATATTTTCCCGTATTCAAAGAGGAAAGGAACAGATGCAGCTGTTATGGAGGGACAGGTACCGGAAGAGATAAAGAATAAACGTGCAGCAACGCTTGCTCAGATTCAAAACGGTATAAAATCAGAGATATTAAATAGATTGCTATTTTCACAAAAAGAGTATAAAGTACTTGTTGAGACACAAAGCAATGGCGTAGCGTTCGGACACACAGAAGAATTCATAGAAACAATAATCGATCTCACCCCGGAACAAAGTAAACATGATATAAGAGGCGAAATATTACCGGTTAAATTTACCGAAGTCGCAGTGGATGAAGGAATTGTGAAGGCAAGACTTGTTTGATTTGAGGTATCATATGTCAGATTTTTTCAAAAGTAAAAAGCATACATATATAAGCGCAAAGGTAATGATATTTTATTTTCTCATTGTAGGTATTGCTTTTTGCATTTACATGTCTTTTCTTTTAAGAAATGAAAAAGAACAAACCCAGAAATATAACGTAGAGCTTGCTGTTTTTAACCAGATGGTCGAAAATGAACAGAAAGAGATAAAACGGCTTAAAACTGATATCGAGTCGCTCACGCAGCAATATGAAGACCTTTCGTCAAAAAAAGAAATAGAAAAAGAGCTGTTTAACCGTGTATATGATAATTATATAAATGAAATAGAATTATATAAAAAGTATGCGGGATTCACACGCGTATCGGGTGAAGGTATAGATATTGGCATAGATGATTCACAAATAATAGAAAAACCGGACGCATATCTTGTTCACGATGAGTACCTGGCAGAGATTATTAATGTTCTTAAAGGTGCCGGGGCAAGGGCAATTGCAATCAACGGACAGCGGGTGACGGCAATAACAGAATGCCTGTGTCTTGGTCCGAGTATCAGAGTAAACGGAGTCCGGTTATTTGCTCCGTATCACATTGAAGCAATCGGAAATCCGGATGAATTATCGAAAGCATTTAAAAAAAGTAATATATATGAAACAATAAGAAGCAACGATCTTATAGTTGATATTGTGAAAAAACAGGAAATTATTATTGATAAGTCAAACATAAATATTTCAAATGCAATAAACGAACTTGAAGTTATAGAGTAAATGCACAGGAGGAAAAAATGTCAGATTCTAATTTTCAAAAAGAAAACAATAAAAAGATTATAGTATTTGCTACTGTCAGAAACACATTGGTGACAGTACTGTGTATTGCAATAGGCTTTCTGAGCGCATTTCTTGTAGATTCTTTTCACGAAGAGGATGTCAATGACGATGCGCTGGCACAGATCAGTGCACTTCAGAATCAGATTATCGATTTAAAAGATGATACAGAGCAGTTAAAGGAAGAAAAAAATGCTCTACAGAATAGAATTGATGAACTTGACAGTAAGGAGAACCAGGACATAATCCAGAATCTGGTAGATGAATTATCTGACGTAAAAACATTTGCAGGTCTTACTAAAGTGACAGGAAAAGGTATATGCGTGATAATTGACTTTCCGTCTTCGTTCAGCTATTCATCTGTACAAAGTTACCTTACTCTGACAATCAACGATCTGAGAGCATCAAACGCTCAGGCAATATCAATTAATGGTGAAAGAATAATTGCGATGAGCGAGCTTCGCGTAGGAAGCAAGGGGCAGATATCGGTAAACGGCAGAATTATTTCAGGCCCATATGAGATACATGCTATCGGTGATTCATCATCGCTTCAGAGCGGTATGTTACTTGGCGGCGAGGGAATTATTCCGATAATGCAAAGTAAAGGCGCCGAGGTAGAGTGGAGCATTAAAAACGATATAATTATTGAAGCGTGCAATACCGAAGATTTTAAAATGGATCTGATGACACCGATTGAGTAAAAAATGCATATTTTCACAAGGCTGTACATATATAAAAATGTACAGCTTTTTTTGTGGAGGAATATATGAAAAAAATGCATATTACAATAATGATTGTACTACTTATAGCTGTATTGTCATTTCCGGTAATATCCTTGATTTCTTTCGAAGAAATAACGAAAGAGGGTGCAGACAATTGCTCTCTTAGTGAACGCAGTGCTACTGTTGATGCAGCCGGTAAAGCACTATACAGCTGGGGACTTGTGCGTGGTAAAAATGGTGATGTTCCACAGGTTGCAGAGCCGGACAAAGAGCTTTTAT
Source organism: Clostridia bacterium (assembly GCA_045546695.1). Lineage (GTDB taxonomy): Bacteria > Bacillota > Clostridia > UBA1212 > UBA1255 > SIG424. The sequence continues at coordinate 15,739 of JAZQDE010000023.1, forward strand.
ACAAGTATTCAGGTGTTTATCTCGGAGACACAGATTCAAATAAGATATATCTGACTTTTGATGAGGGTTATGAAAATGGATATACAGCTCAGATACTTGACGTACTTAAAGAAAAAGGCGTTAAGGCAATATTCTTCATAACAGGTGATTATATTGAAGACAGTCCGGAGCTTGTGAAAAGGTTTATTGACGAAGGACACGAAGTCGGTAATCACTCAATGAATCACTATTCTTTTGCGACAATAAGCAGCAAAGCTGTTGAAAATGAGATCAAAGAGCTTGATAAAATGTTATTCGACTTATGTGGAAAACGTACATATTTTGTAAGGCCACCTAAAGGAGAATTTAACGAAACGTCGTTGTGTGCTATAGAGGGACTTGGAAAGAAATGTATGATGTGGAGTTTTGCATATAAAGACTGGATTGTAGATGCCCAGAACGGCAAGGATTATGCATACGATAATATAATTAAAAATCTCCACGGCGGGGCTGTAATACTACTTCACGCTGTTTCACAGGACAATGCTGCGGCACTTGGAGACGTTATCGACGAGGCTCGCAGACTTGGATATGAATTTGGTGCTCCGCAGGATTTTATGTCATGAGTTTCCGGGCTGTACCATCAATAAAAATAACCGGCAGCAGTAGCGTAAACGTCTACAATCATAAAGGTATCAGGCACGTTTCTGACGATTGTATCGAGCTGTCGAGCTCTATCGGTCCTGTCTGTATTGATGGCAGAAATATGAGGATTATTGAGATTACAAGTGAATTTATATCTGTAGAAGGAAAGATATACAGAATATACTACAAGGAATAAAATGTTTAAATTTGTCAGATTTTTAATTGGTTACGTCGTTATATCAGTCAGTGGTGAAAATGTAGAGATTCTGATAAATATTTTGCTGAGGCGCAAAATAAGCGTCTGGCATATAAAAAGAAACTCGCCCGGGAACGTTATTTTCACCATGCATGCTGATGATTTTGTGCGAAATATCAGAAGCAGTGCAAGAAAAGCAGGTTGTAAAGTAAAAATTCTAAAAAAAAGAGGGATTCATTTCACATATGTCAGATATCGCCACAGAAAAACGCTTGTTATTTCCGGCCTTGTGGCGATCATTCTGATTATGCTCTCCGGAATGACTGTATGGGATATTGATATAGTCTGTGATGATCCGCTTGTTGCCATAAGCGCTGGACAGCGACTTAATGAAATGGGCATAAAAGAAGGTAGTCTGATTAATACAATCGATACGAAAGAAGCAGCACGGGAGCTTCTCGTATCAGATAATACTCTTTCGTGGGTAAATATAGAAAAAAGAGGTACTATCCTGAAGGTTAATTTGAAATTGACGGAGGAACACAGCAAGATAATACATGAAGTTGATGAGAGCAAGGCATGTAATATCGTTGCACTCAAAGATTGCGTGATTTATAAAGTTAATCTTAAGGCCGGAAATTTACTTGTGAGCGAAGGCGACACCGTGACTGCGGGGCAGGTACTTGTGCGGGGTATTGGATATGAAAATGAGTTCAATAATCCTGATAAAGGATATGAGTATGAAAGTTTTGATCTGCATGCAAAGGCACAGGTACTTGGAATTGTCTGGTATAGCGCAGAGGCTGAGATAGCACAAAATGTCACTGTCATGGAACGGACAGGAAATATGAATGTGAGCAAGTCTCTCGTGCTGTTTGGGCGCAAAATACCGATACCTTCGATGAAAGACGAATACGAACGAAGTGATGCTGTTTACTATGAGAAATATCTGCCATTTTATGGAGGGAAAAAGCTACCGGTTGGGATTGCAACAGATATAGAATATGAGACGATATTGAGCGAAGAGAATCTTTCGTATGATCAGGCTGTTATGTACGCAAAAATGTTTGCACAGACAGAGATTGACAATATGATTCCTGCAGATTCAAAAATAATAAATACAAATGTTGAATATATCGAAAAGAACGGGAAGGAATATATCGAAATAAAAGTTGCATGTCTTGAGAATGTGGGAGTTGACCTTGCGTGAAAATTATGTTTGAATATACCTGATATTCAAATTGGGAAGTGTTATGCTTGAAAACGAAAAAGAAAAGCAATTTTGCGTTGTTTAAGAGGTTTTTGCCGTATTATAAAAAGTATAAAGGCATATTGTTTCTGGATTTATTCTGTGCATCTCTGACGACGCTGTGCGAGCTTGTCCTACCACTTATTGTGCGTGCAATTACGGGGGCTGCAACCGAGACACCTATGACGCTGACTGTCACGTTTGTCCTTCAATGTGGCGTGTTATATCTTATTCTCAGAATAATTGACACGGCAGCCAACTATTATATGGCATCAATCGGTCATATCATGGGCACACGTCTTGAAACTGATATGAGAAGAGACTTTTTCGCACACTTACAAAAATTGTCATTTTCATATTATGATAACGCAAAAGTCGGCACTCTAATGTCGCGTATCACAAACGACTTGTTTGACGTAACAGAGTTTTCACATCATTGTCCTGAAGAATTCCTTATTGCAGGCGTGAAAATTGTATGCTCTTTCATAATATTGTGCACAATGAGCGTACCTCTTACTTTGATTGTTTTCTCCGTAATACCGCCGATGATGCTTGTCCTTTCATATTTCAACAGGAAAATGAAGGCCGGCTTCAAGGAATCACGCAAACAGGTAGGCGAATTGAATTCACAGATAGAAGACAGCTTGCTCGGCATCAGGGTTGTCAAATCTTTTGCAAATGAAAACGTCGAGCAGGAAAAGTTTAACAGGAGTAATGTTAAATTTTTACAGATAAAGACGAAGGTTTACCATATTATGGCAGGCTTCCAGTCGTCGACAAGGCTTTTTGACGGTATTATGTATATTGTCGTTGTTGTTGTCGGCGCTATATTCATGATTAAGGATCACATAACTGCTGCTGATTATATGGCATATCTGCTGTTTGTTTCTACACTTCTTACATCGATAAGACGAATAGTAGAGTTTGCGGAACAATTCCAGCGCGGCATGACAGGTATTGAACGTTTTTGCGAAGTAATGGACATCGAACCTGAGATTCAGGATAAAATTGACGCTGGAGAGCTTAAAAATGTCAAAGGTAAGATTGAATTTAAAGATGTGTCTTTTTCATATGAAACAGAAAATAAAAATGTGTTGTCACATCTTAATCTGACAGTTCAGGCAGGCGAGAGCATCGCACTTGTAGGACCATCGGGCGGTGGCAAGACGACACTCTGCTCGCTTATTCCGCGCTTTTATGAGGTAAATAGTGGCAGCATTCTTGTAGATGACAATGATATCAAAAACGTTACAATGTCGTCTTTACGTAACAATATAGGCGTCGTAGCGCAGGATGTGTACCTTTTCTCAGGCACTATCCGTGAAAATATTACATATGGTAAAGAAAATGCCACAGATGAGGAGATTTCCGAGGCTGCAAAACTTGCCGGCGCTCATGAATTTATTATGACGCTTCCTGACGGATATGATACGTATGTCGGTGAAAGAGGCGTCAAGTTGTCAGGCGGACAGAAGCAACGAATCTCTATTGCCAGAGTTTTCCTGAAGAATCCACCGATTCTTATTCTTGATGAAGCAACAAGCGCGCTTGATAACGAGAGTGAAAAGCTTGTTCAACAATCGCTGGAAAGACTTGCAAAAGGCAGGACAACCTTTACGATTGCACACAGACTGACGACCATCAAAAATGCAGACCGTATACTTGTTCTGACAGAAAATGGTATAGAAGAGTCAGGCTCGCACGAAGAATTACTTACAAAAGGTGGTTTATACAGCGACTTGTATAAAATGTATTCTGAATAAGATTATAGAGGGAGGTAAATTAAATGAACGTAATCAAGAGAGCTGTCACGTTTATCACGATTGTTGCTTTCTTTGTTCCGTTGTTACTTACAAATAATGTCAGCGCGCATAAGGTTAAAGAGTATCGTAATCTCAGCGCGGATATATTATCTGAAGGCATAATAATGCTGAAGAATAATGATGTTTTGCCTGTCAGTAAAAAACAGACGCTGGCAATATTTGGCTCCTCTCAGGTTGACTACTACGTTGGCGGCGGAGGCTCCAGCGTGCTTTTTACGGACTATACAGTGTCACCGGTAGAATCAATCCGAAAAGCGGCAGAAAATGGCAAATTCGGCCTCTACGAGCCTCTTGCGAAGACATACGAAGAATATGTCACAAAGAGAAATGAAGAAAACACACAATACGGTGAAAATGCTTTTATAGAAGAGACTGATCCGAAATTCATTGACTACATGGAAATGCCCCTTTCTGACGAAATAGTAGAGGACGCAAAGAACAATGCCGACGTGGCTGTGATATTTATTTCACGATATGCAACAGAAGGTATTGACATGGCCGTCGGAACGTATTATCTGAGCAAAAGTGAAAAGGAAATGATTTCAAAAGTCACAGCAGCTTTTGATAAGGTCGTTGCGATATTGAACGTACCTTGCGTTATGGATTCATCATGGTTTGCCGGTGAAAATCCTGAATTTGACATTGACGCTGTTTTGATGGCATGGTACTACGGCGAAGAAACGATGCCAATTTGCGATATTTTATGTGGCGACACTTCTCCTTCCGGAAAACTTACTGTGACTATGGCTGCAGATTATACAGATTATCTGTCTGCTGACAATTTTTACCAGAAGCGCGACGTGTATTATGAAGAAGATATATTTGTCGGATACCGCCAGTTTGAAACGTTTGATCCGGAGTATTCTACTGTAAACTATGAATTCGGATTCGGCCTTTCGTATACGACTTTTGATATAAATTGTAAAAAGGCAGCTGTTTCAGAGGACGGAAAGAATATTGAACTGGAAGTATCTGTGAAAAATACCGGAAAAGTACCGGGTAAAGAGGTTGTTCAGGTATATTTCAGCGCTCCGCAGGGTAAACTCGGCAAACCGGGTAAGGAACTTGCGACTTTTGCAAAAACTGACTTGCTTAAACCCGGAAAATCCCAGACTCTTAAAATGTCATTCCCGATAAATGACATGTCATCATATGATGATACCGGAAAAGTTGCAGCCTCTGCATACGTTTTAGAAGCCGGAGATTATAAAATTTACGTTGGTAATTCGATTAAAGATTCAGGCACCCGTCATGTTATGAATTATACGATAGCAGAGGATATTATTACTGAGCAGTTGTCACAGCGCGGCGTGTCTACGAAACTTACAAAGAGACTGCTCGCAGATGGTTCGTATGAAGAACTTATCCTGCGTGAAGTTGCTGACGTTGAATTTATACCGGGCCGGGAAAACAATGCCGCCATACCTGAGAATCCCGTGACACTCGTTGACGTGTACAGGGAGCCGGAACTTATGGATAGTTTTCTTTCACAACTTACCATAGAGGAGATGGCGACAATTGCCGGCGGTCAGGGTTCGCAGATAGGCTTTGCCGCAGGCGGTGTGTTCGGTGACGTGCTTGAAAAATACGTTGTTCCACATGTTGACGTAACTGATGGTTCTGTCGGTGTGCGCGTTGATACGTCTGCTACGTATTTCCCGTCATCATTATGTCTTGCCTCTACCTGGAATCTTGAACTTGCAAACAAGTTCGGAAAAGCTGTAGGCGATGAGGCACGCAAAAGTGGAATTGAAATCTGGCTTGGCCCCGGTATGAATCTTATCCGTAATCCGATGTGCGGAAGGAACTTTGAATATTATTCTGAAGATCCTCTTGTTACAGGTAAAATGGCAGCAGCTGTAGTCTCAGGCGTACAGTCATATGACGTTGGTGTTACGCTAAAACATTATGCTGCAAACAATAAAGAGACGGCGCGCGGACCGTCAGATAGTCAGGTGTCCGAGCGCGCACTCAGGGAGATTTATCTAAAAGGTTTTGAAATATGTGTCAAAGAAGCAGACCCGTGGGGAATTATGACGACATGTGGTACTGTAAATGGTAGCGGTCTTGCCGGCAATTATGATCTTATGTATCATATCCCGCGGCTCGAATGGGGCTTTAGCGGACTGTTTATGTCAGACTGGGCAAACATGGATAATGAAACAGCAGAACTTCTTGCCGGACACAATCTTTGTATGCCATCCTCGCAAAAAGCCGTTCTTATCAGCGCTTATAATGCAGGTGTCGTAACGCGGAGTCAGCTGGAGTGGAACACGTACATACTTCTTTCGAATGCCATGAAATTGCACTCTTTCCAAAAGATTGTAGATAAAGAATATGCAGTGAAGATAGACAAGTTCGGTAAAACATCTATCAATTTTACCGAGTATAACTGGGCCTTTGGTATTGACAGATACACTCTTGCTACTTCAAACGAGGGTGAAAAGTATTTTACCGATATGTTTGAAGACTCATATATGATTTTCAATATCGATATTGAAAAAGAAGGTATATATAAGTTTGAAGCGCTTCAAAGTAGCTCGAAAAGGCATGGCAGCTATTGTGTTTATGTCGACGGAAATCCTGTATACAGATATATCGCTGAAAATGACACAAGGGAAGACAAGACGAAGCTTCAGAATAATGAGTTGTTTGAAATATTTCTTGAAGAAGGAGCCCACGAGGTCAAGTTTGTTGTTGAGCAGTTGGGCATGACTATGCAGGAGTTTACAATCAGCAGGAATTTGTCTTCTATGATTGTTATGTTGGCTGTTGCGGGCGGCGCGTTGTTGCTTGTCGCTGCCGGTGTGTTGATGGTAGTTATAATACGAAAAAAAAGACATAGGGAAGTCAAAGTTGTTGATAAAAAGTTGACCTGAAAAATAGAGTTAGTCACTTTCTTCGGATTTGACTAACTTTTTGATTGTGACAAAGAGGTTTTACTTCTATTTACAAAGCTTAATTTTTAATGTAAAATTCATACATTATCTGACGTAAAGAGTAAGGAGAATCCGGCGTTGAAAAAGTCGCATTTTTTTGTTTTGTTTATTTTTTTAATATTTTGCATTGTTTTTACAGCGTGTGAAGGCAGCGGGCCTACTGAAACCAAACAGACGCCCGAACTTACTGTGATGCCCGAAGTGACCGCGACGCCCGAATTAACAGCGACGTCCGAAGTGACTGCGACGCCCGAAGTGACTGCGACACCCGAAGTGACTGCGACGCCCGAATTAACAGCGACGTCCGAAGTGACTGCGACTCCTGAACCAACTTCAATAGCGACGCCAACACCAACGCCTACACAGGCGCCAACCCCGACACCAACACCAACTCCAACACCGACAGACGACGGTAACATTTTATCAAACCTCCCGGAATACGTGTACAACGGCACTTATAAAGCTACATATGACATGTCAGCAGGTGGCATGTATTACTCAAAAGGCAGCACGACCGAGCATGACCCGGCATTAAATGGTGAGCCGGTTGTTGATGACCTGGGCGGCGGAATGATGCTTGTATATACGAAAGTAAACAATCCGTCGGGCATGGAAAGTTATAGTATTGACCTTGCGCAGGCAGGTTACGTCTTATATGCACAGAGCGATTTTAACGACAACCTGTTTTCAACATGGATTTCTGAAAAGTACATTGTAACGCTGTCTTTTCTTGAAACACGAAGAGAATTAAGCATTTTGATTGAACCGATGAGAGACCTTCCTGGGCTTCAGTCTGACAATATTTACGAGGACAAAAACATTCAATGTAAAGCCATCCTTGCACCGACATCTCACACAGGGCGGGAAAATGGACTTTGCCTTATTTATCAGCTCTGCGACGGTAGTTATATAATTGTCGATGGCGGTCATGGAATCGGATTCTATCCTCATGAAAAAACCGGCTTTGAAGAGACATACGACGACAATGCAGAAGAAATATACCAAATTCTGTATAATCTTGCGCCGGACAAAGAAAACATCGTAATTGCTGCATGGTTTTTTACACATCCTCACTGGGATCATATCGGTGCTTTAGGACCATTTGCCGATATGTACGGCGATAAAGTTACTGTGGAGCAAGTTGTTCTTAATCATCCGAACAACAAGACAATTCAGGAAATGTGGGATATTTCACAGGCGAATCTGCTTTATGTTGAGAGAATGCAGGATGCGTTTGCAAAATTTAAAGATGTTAAGATAATCGAAGCTCACGCAGGACAAGTTTTTTATATAAGAAACGCAGTAATCAACATTTTGTCTACGTGGGAACTACAGACTCAATACAGTGTCAAGTATGAGTCTATATCAGCGATGAACAGTGCATCTTTGATCCTTGACGTCAGAATTGAAGACACCCGCACGATTGTACTCGGAGACAGTGGCGAGTCAAGCACGGCATACTTGAACAAACTTTATGGCAGGTGGCTTAAATCAGATATGGTTACAGTGGCGCACCATGGTTATACAGGAGCAAATGCAACCTTGTATGAAAATATAGATGCGGACATCGTTTTATGGCCTATAAATAAAGAAGATGTGTCCTCTATGTTGAATGAAGCCCGGAATGTGCCTCTTAAAGATGCTGACAAAATCTGGGTAACAGGCAACAGCATTACAATTATTCCGCTTGCGTACACGTCAGATGATGACGTAATAGTATTCAAAGCACCGGTGCTTGCCGGTAAAACATGGGAAGAATTATATCCCGTCGGTAATTGACGAAGACAATTTAAGATAATCGAGCATACGTTCAGCACCGAAAAATTCCGTGCAAAGATAGCCGTTATAATCAATACTTTTCAGGCGGTCAATGCAGTTTTTTATCGGAATAATACCGTGACCGGAGGGTGCCGGATAAAGCAATTTACCCGAAATAGTTTCAGAAACAGGCTTTTCACCATCAAAATACGGTGAAAAGCTTCTGTCTTTTATATGAACATGTCTTATCCGGTCTTTATATTTATTAAAGCCTTCAAGAACGTCTTCATTAAAATAAATGTAATTTCCTGTATCAAAAGTAAAACCAAGATCAGGAACGCCGTTGAGGATTCGGGACAAATATTTATCCTCGCCACAAGGTGAAAATATGTAATCATATTTTTCAATCATCGGAGTAATGTTGTACTTCGTTGCAAGTTCGCATGCATTGTTAAGGGCTTCAATAATCTTGTTGATTTGTGTTTCTCTGTCAGTCTGTTCGGTGAAAAAGCCGGGAATAAGCATAACTTTTGCACAATCTAATTGAGAAACAGTATCGAAAAAGTTTTTCATTTCGTCCTGGTTGTAGCCGTCACATAGGTCACAGAATCTGTAAACAGATGATAAAAATAAATTTGAATTAAACAGTTGATTTTTCAGCAACTTAGCTTTATGATTTACATCATGCCAGTTGGCATCTATTCCTTCAAAGCCCAATGATCGGGCAAGTACCATTGTTTCATCAACAGATATGTTTTCCTGTAAAGATATATCGTAAATATGAGCTAAAAAAGTTGATTTTTTCATTATATAAGTCCTTTCGGTGTTTGGATTATCATACATTATAATGTTTGAGTATTCAATATTGCGTTTTACAGAGGTGATTGTATGAACATAAACAAATATAAATTCAAAAAGTTTTCGATATTAGGTGATTCGTTAAGTACGCTTGCAGGATATAATCCGCCGGGGTATGAAGTTTTCTATACGTGGGAAGTAATGCTACGGACCGGTATTTACGGAGTGAAGGATACATGGTGGGGTATGGTGATAGATGAACTTGGCGGAGAGATACTTGTGAATAACTCGTTTTCAGGAAGTATGGTCAGCAAGCATCCCAGAAACGAAACTCAGTCATATGGCTGTAGCGATGAAAGAACAGGTGGACTTGCAAAAGATGAAATAGAGCCTGACGTTATTATGATTCTTCTTGGAACAAATGACTGGGGTTGTGGCATGAAAGTTATGGCAAATTTTGACAGCGACGGACAGGAAGTTTTTTCTGTTGCATATGACGCAATGTTAAGCAAGATAAAAAATAATTATCCGGATGCTGAAATATGGTGCCTGACGCTACCGATGAGCTACTGCTCACGTAATCCTGAGTTTACGCCGCCAAAACGTTTTACAGGTGGCTATTTTGATGAATATTCCAAAGCAATAAAAATCTGTGCTGATAAAGCAGGATGCAGAATTATAGATATATATCATCCGGAAAAACCACACGATACGATTGACGGATACCATCCGACTGTGCAAGGAATGAAGACAATTGCCGATGCAGTGCTTGCGGAGGTGTACAAGGGAGGCGATTAATAATGATAATAGAATCACACGCACATTATTCACATAAGTTATATAACGGCGAATTTCCATATGTTTGTTATAAGGATGGCAGCTTTGACGTCAGTGTAGGTGATTTTTCACTTTTTATTGAAGAACTGAAGCAAAACAATATATCATTTTGTATTGAGCCTTCAACGTCTTTTGAAAATATTGACGCGCAGCTGGCTCTTGTCAGAAAATATCCTGATTATATTAAGCTTTCGCTTGGCGTTCATCCCGGAAAATGCACAGATACAGCATGGAAAAACAGGAAAAAACTGTCTGAGTATGTCCGTGAAAATGACGTTATCGCAATAGGCGAAGCAGGGCTGGATTACCACAACGAGTTGAGCGTATATTCCGTATTTTTACAAAAAATGTGGTTTAAATATCAGATACGATTGGCAGATGAATACAATCTGCCCTTGATACTTCATATAAGAATGGCAGATGAAGATGGACTGAAAATTTTAACATGCTATAGAAAGAAGTTACATGGCGGTGTTGCTCATTGTTTTGTTGGTGATTTTGATACTGCTATGAAATATATAGAACTTGGCTTCTATCTCGGCATTGGTGGCAAGCTTTTTATAAATGAAGTTTTGCAGGATACTGTGAAAAGAGTCCCTCTAGAGTCAATATTGGTTGAGACAGACGCGCCATATATTATTCCTGAGATACAAACATGTTCGCTCAGCAACAAAAAGAAGAAAAAAGCCCGCAATTCATCTTTGATATTGCAGGCTGTAATTGATAAAATTGCTTTGCTCAGAGATGATCATCCCGAACACGTTGAAAAAGTTGTGTATGAAAATACACTCAGAGTGTTTAGCAGGAAATAATCATGGACGTTTAATACTCAGATTCAAAATCAACGCAACAACTGACAGTGAAAGCAAAAGTATAAACGGCACAAGGTATCCACCTGTTGCAGTAAGAAGTGATGAACAAGCTGTGGCAATAAACGATGCACACATCAGATTGAAGTTCATGATACTGAGGTTTGTTGCAAAATGCTTCTGACCATAGAAGGCTGATGTGAAGGCAGAGGAAACAGTAGGTGATGAGCCGTATGACATTCCGGTAAGGCAAAGTCCGATAATGCAAAGCGGAAGGTTACTCATATATACTGCAAGGAGTGTCACTCCGGCAGCGAATATAGTGAGAATGTTTGCTGCAATCATTGTGAACCTTCTGCCCATACTGTCAAATACTGCACCTGTGATTATTCTGCCAAGACCGTTGCAAACCGCAAGCACACCAACAAGTGTTGTAGCAAGAGCTGCTTTAGCGCCTACAGACAGGGCCAGATCGCGGGCAAAACTGATAACAGAGTTACCGACTGCAGTAATACAAATCAGGTAAATAAAGGCTCTCCAGAATGTAAAACGACGAAGCATTTCAGTTGGTCTGAAATCTCTTATTTCAAAATCTTCGCTCTTTCTTCCGGCTTTCTTTTTAGCTTCGGGAAGCACAACATTTTCACCGGGCTTTTTAATAATCAGAGCAGAGAGTGCAATTACGAGACCGGATGCGAGGCCCAGAATAATAAATGTTTTTCTCCAACCAAGAGAACTATCAAAAAGCATATTTGCAAGATTTCCAAGAACAAGACTGCTTGCTCCAAAGCCCATCATCAGGGCACCGGATGATAAGCCCTTTCTGTCAGGGAACCATGCATTTACAGTTGATATTATTAAAATATATGCCATTCCTATGCCAAGACCTGCCATCAGAGCATAAGTAAGATACAGGAGTAAAACTTGCTCTTCGCTGATGAAGCTTGTGAAAATAAAACCACAACCTGCGAGTAATCCTGATATTGCTATTGATAATAATGTGCCGATTTTTTTGACAAGCCAGCTTGATACAAGGCCTCCAAGGCAGAAGAAACACATTGTAAATGTAAAATTCAGGGCGAGAGAGTCACCGTCAAATCCAAGGCTTTCGGCAAAAGGTACTTTCAATATTGACCATGCGTAGATAATTCCTGCAAACAGCATTGCAAAAACGCCTGCTATAAGTATAAGCCAACGGATGTTTATTGATTTGTTATTCATGATTTTTACCTCCTAAATAGGCGTCGAGATAAATACGGCAGCCTTCCTCGACAGTGACGTCGCTGCCTGCGACTATTATTTCAATTACCCGTGTAGGTACAACGATATCTTTTATTTTTTGTGTTGCGGCACGTGAACGACCGGCATTTGCTATTGTTTCACGAATATCAGTGTCTTTGAATTCTTTAATGTAAAGCGCAGCTTCTTTTCTCTTTCTGCTGTTATATAAGTGGTTATGTTTGATGCGTAGTATTGTTGAGATTCCATATGTAACCGGAAGTAGGGCAACCATAGAAATCCATAATGGCATTTTAGTAGCAAAACCGTAAAAATCTTCCCAACCTCCGTTTTCCGGGCCGATAACGACAACCATTATAAAATATATTGCTGCATAAATAATTACAGGAGCAAGTGACCATAATGATTCTTTGAGTCTGATCTTGTGGTCACTGACAAAAAATGTAAAGGCAACTATTGTCAGAATAGGACATACTGCGTGCAGGAAAGTGACAACCCAGTCCGGAAGATGATAGTTGTTTTTTCGAAGCCCCTCAAGTGCAAAAGGGAAGACAAGAATCATTCCGATTCCGGCAAGTATGTTGGAATTGACTGTAAACATGCAGAATGTTCTGATGCCCATGTTATCAAAATCCTGATCATATATTGTTGTCAGATTCATCGTAACGCCTATGCACACGCATATTGCGACTATCGCTGAACTTATAAGTGCGCACAAGCATTGTCTTTTGTTGAATTTTATAGCTATATCCATGAATAATCTCCTTGAATTATCTCATTCTTATAAGTATATAATTTTTTCGGATTAGTTGCAATCGTAAAAGCGTTTAGTATTTTCAAGTGTCAACCATTAGCGAAAATGTCCCGGGAAAGTTGAAACAATAGCGCTTGACTGGTCGGAGCTGTGTAAGTGAATAAAACACCAGCAAATATTGGGTGAGAGGGTCCGGATGCTTTGCAATTCTTCAACAGAAGGAGGGCTGGTTGAAGAAAACTACGCTTCTGGCTGTTGAAGGAGCGGAATTTATTGATTTTCTTCAATAGGAACCGGCTGTATTGAAGAAAAAAGGCTTTTTGCGTTGATATCAGGCCGATTTGCCGGTTTTTCTTCAACACAGACACCGCTGGTTGAAGAAAAGTCTGCGATAGTACTCTGAAAAGCATGTTTTCATCATTTTTCTTCAATACAGCATACCGCTATTGAAGAATTTTCAGCAAAGGACGATGTGGTAATGATAATCCCGCCCGCCAACTATATAGATGGAAATATGATACCACAATTGGGACATTTTCCCTTGTGGTTTAGTAGGACATTATCATAAATGGCTTACACATCAAAAAAATTTTTTAAAATACTGGTTGACAGAATCGGAAATTAAACATATAATAGCAAAGCTGTCAGCGATGACAGATCCCTTAATTCAATGCAGTGGTGGCGGAATTGGCATACGCGCACGTTTGAGGGGCGTGTGGGAGACCGTACGGGTTCAAGTCCCGTTCACTGCACTAACAAAAAAGCCTGATTTGTTGGTAGACAAATCAGGCTTTTTTGAACTAAGTGTTCCGCAAGCGGAACGTGAAGTATGCTTCGCAAGTGAAGCGCACTTCGTGCGTGAAGTGTCCCTTCGGGACGATATACGGAACACTTAACTTCACTTTCTATATACAAGGCTTTCCATTGGTTTTTCTTGGAACGTGTGCTATAATAAACTCACTGATAAATACGAATTTGAATAGCACGATTTTTCATAATGTTATTGCTTATTCATAACACACAGTAAAATGCTCTAAAACCGCCTTAAATAAAGGGTTTTCCGCAAACAACTCATTTCATCCCATCACTATGTATTACACCGTTTTGCCCTCGCCCGAACAGATCATAAGGGCAAAATCAAGGGCAAGAATCATCATAATTTTAGTTTTTAGATTTGGGAAACGAACTGTTGCAATGTGAATTTACAAATGAACCCCGGACTTATCGTGAAGATATCCAAATTATTTGCAAGTTTACCACGATGGAACGCCTTACAGAAAAGGTTTCACCCAGCTACGGAGCAGTTCTTAAGTTCGGCAACCGAGTATTCGTTACCGACATATATTGGATAGGCGGATTCACCGCATCCATTTACGAGTTAGTTGACGACCCTGAAGAAACAGGTCTCGGTGAAATCGAATGCAGACTTTCCAAAATCGCTGAAGCAACACAGCACTTTGAGGATAGCGGTCATGCCATCTCCTGGTGCTTGAAGCAAAAATAATTGAAACCCAAATAAATACGGGATAGAGCCGAGAGGCTCTGTTCCTCTATACAGCCACAAGGCTGTTTTTTTTATTACTTTGAAAGGAGGCGACCGCATATCAGAAAACTGAAAAAGTACAAACCGACACGGTTTATGGCAAAAGACTCATATTATGACCAAGGGCTCCGGTGATGCTCGTATGCAACCGCTGTACTTCCTTATAACCACAGCGGGTAACGATACAAAGTCCATTTGCTACGAGATCCACCAAAAGGCAAAGGATATTATTGAGGGCAGAAAAATTGACCGCACTTTTTATCCGTGTATTTTCGGTGCGGATGAGGGCAATGATTGGACTGATCCTGCAACCTGGAACCGAGGTATTTTGTTTATATAAATAGTTTATAGATTTGTTTTTGCTAGTGTCTACAACAAGTTGGTATCACTAAGGCGATATATTTCCAAACAACCCTTGACTAACTATCACCGTAGTGATATAATGTTAGTGAAGATGAATTGGAGGATACAAGGATGGATAAACTTATAACCATATATCACGGTTCAGAACGAATAGTAGAAACTCCCACTTTTGGAGAAGGCAAAAAGAATAATGACTTTGGTCTGGGATTTTATTGTACCGAAAGTGATGATCTTGCAAAGGAGTGGGCAGTATCTTCGCTTCGGAACGGTTTTTCAAACAAGTATACTTTGGATACTGAATTTATGAACATTCTTAATCTGAACAGTCCCGATTATACGATACTCAATTGGATTGCCGTTCTTGTTGAGCACCGTTTGTTTACAATCAAAACACCTGTTGCGAGAAGAGCAAAGGCATACCTTATAGAAAATTTCGGTGTAAATGTTAATGCATATGACCTTATAACCGGATACCGTGCAGATGATTCATATTTCGATTATGCGGAGTCATTTCTTAACAATGGAATTTCCGTTGAACAGCTCGCACGAGCAATGCGCCTCGGCAAGCTTGGTGAACAGATCGTAATCAAGTCAAAGTTTGCATTTTCAAGATTGAAGTTTGAGGGCTTTGACATTGCAGAAAAGGATACATTCTATGTTTTAAGGAAATCCAGAGACGATGAGGCAAATCAGTTGTTTTTTGAAATGCTTGAACAAGAGGCTGATGGCCTGTATATCCAGGATATAATGAGAGGAGGCATTAAAAATGATGACCCACGCATAGCAAGAAATGTATGTAAGTAAAGCACAGTCAGTCCTTGGTGATGCCTTTGATTATGCAGTAAATACCTGTGAGCTTCGCGGCGAGAGTTTTGTAAAGCAGTTTGTTGCCAGTTCTGTAAGCCGACGAATGGAAAACGGTGAACCCACATACCTGACAGGAAAGAGCGGTATCGAAATTGTACGTGATGTTGTGAGAGAAACCGCAGGAATTGAAGTTACAATTAAACCTAAAGAAAATTTCGGCAGATCGTGTGAATACTGGATCGGTTGGGCTGTTGCATATTATCAGTGGCATTCGGCGAGGAAATATAGTGATATCTTTAAGGTCGTTTCTTTTGGTGCCCTTACGCAAATGTACTATACTCTCCACGAAGCTGACATTTCAAAATTTGTGGATATTATGGATGCCCGTATGAAAGAGCATTTTACTGACACAAATCTGAAACGAATCCGTACCGCATACGGCATAACCCAATCGGAGCTGTCTAAGCGCTCCGGTGTCAGCCTTCGTTCCATACAGATGTATGAGCAAAGAAATAAGGACATCAACAAAGCAAGTGTTGATACGGTATATAGCATTGCCAAGGTTCTTGGCTGTACAATTGAAGACTTGATCGAAAAATAAAGTAATTATCACACTCAAATAGTATTAAGCACCTATCGAAAGGTAGGTGCTTTTTTTATACCCATTTTAAAGAAGGGAGTGATAACAATGGGTATCTTTTCAGGACTTTTCAAGTCCCGTGATAAGCCCCTAAACAGAACTGTCGGTAGTTCATATACTTTTTTTATGGGTGGTTCAACTACCGGCAAACCCGTAAATAAGCGTTCCGCAATGCAGATGACGGCGGTGTTTTCGTTATGGGTCGTGACCCAGTTGAGCACGCGAAGCGAGCGAAATATAAACCACCCGCTATGCGGGTGAGCGATATTTACAGATACATATATGCACCAATGACGGGGGAGGTCTTATCGTCGTAAACGAGCCAACCGTCCACGGTTGGCCGAATTCTCCAAAGGAATCACAGCTACAGCTGAAATCAATCTCCTCCGGCTTGTAGCTTCTTTTTCCAAATTCTCTTGCCATATCCAGCCGATGCTCTAAGGCTGCAGATGAATCATGTGCGTACCAAAAAGGAATTTTGGTGCAGAAAAAGAGCTCTGTAATCGGTGGACGGAGAATTTTCCTGACGAAAATGCATTTCCACCGACGGCAAGGGTATCTGCCGAAGCTCGTGACGAAAATGAATGAGATGCCCACGACGTTTGAGAGTTCCGTCGTTAAATAAAACTGCTCAGACGGCAGTGCGACCGTCTCCTCTATGGGAATTTCGCGCAGCGAATTGTTTCCGGGATTTAATCGCTAAACTGCAGAATGAAAATCCCCGCCGTACGGCTGTCGTTTAGGGCCGGATTGGTTGAAACACCAACACACGACGTAGTAACCTTTGTTCACAATCGAATATCACCGCACTACTCTCTTTTTGATATGATAAATGATTATCCCTTCAAAATGAGTAATTTTGAAATGATGCTCTCTTTGAAATGACATATGACTATCATTTCGAAATGACGGCGCAAAATTTTCGTACAGAGAATCATTTTTGTCAGCGAGAACACCTAAAATTCTCGTGACGAAAATGCCCCGCCGAAGCGGGGCAAGGATTATTCAAAACACTCTGCGTAATTAGAATCTGCTTTTATACGTTCCTTAAACTCTTCGGGAAGTACCTCGATCCATCCCTTCCAAAAAGTTGAGGGTACTGACGGGAAATTCACACTTGGGAATGTTACCTTTGCTACAAGCGGTGATGTATATTGATATTCACCTGTGCATCGGATGGAATCATAAAGCTTTTTATGCTCAAATCCTTTTTTGAAGTATTCAAACGCTTGGTCTGTGTTCTTATTAAATCGAGCTTCATATACTGCCGCATGCAGATAAAGCTCTCTGAGGTGAGAGTGTGCAACCCCACATCTTTCGTCGCTGAAAATCGATTCATATAAATGCGCAAGATCTACAAACAGTTTGACCCCCTCGGATTTTGTGAATAGCGAAATCTTGGTACATACGGAGTTACAAAGAACGTTTTTTAATTCTGTCAAAAGAGAAATAATGGCTTCACCTTGATATTTGTCGCGTTCTTCAGCTTCTGTTGCTTTGGGCATGAGTGTTTCACGGCAAGCAATAATCGAATTTTGCTTTGTTGCCAAAGCTTTTGCCTTGTCTGTATATCCCATTTTAGCATATACAATTACCAACATCATGGTAATAACGTCACGGTCTTCGGGAGAAATATCCATAGTTAAGACTTTTTCAAAAACGCGAACTTCTTCCTGCCAATATATGTTTCCCGAATTATATTCCGTGTCCTCATG
>JAZQDE010000024.1:0-60155 GCA_045546695.1 Clostridia bacterium
GCTTGGCCTCCGACTTTAAGTTCTCCCTCAACGAGCTCAACCCTTACGTCCATAATGCCATTTTCACGCAGAACACGCTCACACATCTGCGCGCCTGTAACGTGCGAACGACAGCTGACAAGCGAATATTTCTTAAAAGTAGACTTCATTATACCTGATATAATCAGCGATATGATAACAACAGGTAAAACGATAAAAATATATGTTGTATATGATTCGTACCAATATGGGACATACATCAAAAAAACATTCATTTTTAGTCATCTCTCCTTAAGATAGTAATCCAAACAATTATACCATAGTTTTAACCATTGACAAGGAAAGAATTCATGATGTATGATAACGGAAGTAGTACTATTCTTAGAAATAAATGAGGTTTTTTATGATTAAAAAGAGCTATTACTATATATATCTCGCTTTGTTATTTATTTTAATTGCATCCGTCGCTGCATTATCTGCAGGTTGTAATTATGACGGAGTTGTGGATCCGGTAGTCAGCGACGACCCTGTGACCCCTTACTATGCAACGCAGGAGCCCACAGGCGAACCCACCAAAGAGCCTACGGACGAACCCACCAAAGAGCCTACAGCTACACCCACTGCAGAGCCCACAGCAGAGCCTACTGCCACACCGACAGTGAAACCAACTGACGCGCCGACTGCTGTTCCGCCCTCGGCACCGTTATCCACACCTACGCCCACTGTCAAACCAACACCCACACCTACACCTACCCCCACCCCTACACCGACTCCGACTCCTACGCCCGAGTCCCTTGATGGCTGGGGTAACGAATACATTAAGTTTTCGCACAAAGCCGGCTTCTATTCTGATGTTTTCACATTGACTTTAGAGTACGACAATTCTTATAAAGTATATTACACCAAAAACGGAGAAGAACCCACGGCTGAAAACAAGAACCAATACACTTCAAGTGGCATCAAATTATTTTCGACCACTGCCACAACAGGCAGCAGCGACACCGTCAACGTCGTAAAGGTTGCCCTTTTCACAACTACCGGTGAAAAGATCGGAGAGACTGCCACTGCTACCTATATCATAAATAAGAAATTTACTTCTTTTGAAGACAGATATAACGATCTTGCAGTCATATCAATCACCTGCAATTACGACTCACTTTACGATCCGGCTACAGGTATTTTCTACCAGGATTCGACAAAGAGCACCTACGAGCAGAATTATATGCAAAGGGGCCGCGAATGGGAACGCGAGTGCCACGTTGAGATGTTTGAAACAGGAGGCGACGTCGCATTTTCAGTAGATGCCGGTCTTCGTATTTTCGGAGGCACGTCAAGGAGCCTTCCCCAGAAGTCACTGAGGCTTATTGCCAGAAAAGAATACGATCCTGATAATGGTAAATTCAAGCATGCCATTTATCCGAACCGCACAGACATAAACGGAGAAGTCATCGACCGGTATGATTCCTTCATTCTCCGTTCCGGTGGCAACGACTCTCTGTTCGGAAGTTCCAAAAGAAATACTTTCTTCAGAGACGACCTTACAGGTATGCTTGCTGCATCCATAGACAACACCACCTCAATGTATTCACGCACTGTAGTTGTGTATATCAATGGAAAATACTGGGGCTTTTACAATCTCCGTGATGACATGGATACTGACCATCTCGAAGAAAAATATAAGGTAAATGCTGATTCTATAGGTATTGTTACATATGGTCATGAAAATGGCGAGTGGTTCTATGACGTAGACACCGGTCCGGAAACAATGCTCGATGATTATATGAATATGATGTCTACTATTCTCGGTCTTAACATGTCATCCTCGACAGCCTTTGATCAGGCAAACAGCCTGCTTGACCTTGATAATTTCGCAAAATATATGCTTATCAATATGTATGTCAACAACAGAGACTGGCCTCATAACAATCTGCGTGCATGGAAATATGTCGGCAAAGTCGATCCTGAAACTGAATATTCCGACGGTAGATGGCGTTTTATTGTAAAAGATACAGATTACGCATGGGGTATCTACGATTTGCCCGGACAGACTGAAAACGTTGTTGCAACAGAGACGGCACATAATAAATCTGTTATCAACGGAACAGGCGGAGAGCTCTCACAATTACTTGCTCATCTGCTGGATAACAGAACGTTCAGAATCATGTTTATTAATACAGCATGTGATATAGCAAACTACTACTTTTCAACCGAAAAAGTAAATGAGCTTCTTGCATCCTTCGCACTTCTGATTGAAGATGAATATGCCTTTATGGCAACTCAGACATGGTACGGCTCATCCATTTCACAAAAGTCATACAGCACGTGGAAAGACACAAATCTGCAGACTTTATATGATTACGCAAAGACTCGTCCCTCTGTATTCCTCGATATGATCAAAAGTAGCGTAATAGGTGCCGGCGGTCTTGCTCCTGTTGAGATTACAGTAGTCAATCCGGAACATGGTTCTGTAAAAGTAAGTACTGTTACATTGGACAAAGATACCACAAAATGGTCAAGTCAGTACTTCAGACAATTTAACGTTCCGCTTGAAATCGTACCGGAAGAAGATCATACTTATACTATTAAACTTACAGAAGGAAATGCCTCAATTGCCGCAGATGGTTTTGCTATCAAAGATGCCGCCGGTATCAAGATAACTATTACTTTCAACTAATTGGCACTTGACATTTCGGGTAAAAAAATGTATCTTTAGGAATAACAGTATCCTTATGTATTTATCTTTGAAAGGGGTTACATTACATATATGAAAAAGTTAGTTTTATATACTACAGTAGATGGAAATACAGAAGCTGTTGCTATGAAGATTGCCGAGAAGATCGGTGCTGATACAGCAGGTCTCGTAAGATGCAGCAAAGTTAAAGCATTTGGTTTCTTTAACAACCTCAAGCTCCGTTTTGAGGTTATGTTCAAAAGAAAGCCCGACATCTTCCCCTTTAAATGGGACCCAAGAGACTATGACGTTATTTTCATCGGTACTCCCGTATGGTACGATTCATATAACCCTGTTTACAACACGCTTTTCAACGTTATCAAAGTATACGACAGAAAGGTTGCTCTCTTCTCAACAGGTATGAAAGAAGACTCTACAGCTCTTTCAAAAATGATTAAGTCATGGCTCACAGATTCAGTTGTACTTGATACAAAGCATTGTGTAGAGCCTATCTTCCAGGAAGATGACGCTGAGTGCGAGCGTATTCTCGAAGACATGGCACAGTGGGCTGAAGGCATTTGTGAGACAGCAGAGAAGATGATCGAACAAGAAGAGTTCGAAAGAAGAAAGACTATTTACAAATATTAAGATATGTCCATTATCACTTCAGGTATAGCTTCAGACGAAGTAAAATATGTACGTAATTTATTGGCTAACAAATCACAGGGATCGCTTTATAGCGAGTCCTGTGGTTTTGCTTTTGCATGCGAAGGCCTGTGGGCAGCAGACAAGCTTATTGAAAGTGGCCTTAAGGTTACGCATTTTTTTGTAAACAGCGAAATTGACTACATGTCAGAGCCTCAATGTGTAAGAATGATTGATTACGCAGACAAGACTTATGCAATATCGCGAAAGGCATGCGCAAAGATCAGCGAGCGCGACGGAGCAGACGATTACTTTATCGTGGCACTTCTTCCCCGCCTCACACTCTCGGATATTGAGCTTAAAGACAACATGGTAATATCTATCCTCGACGGACTTGAGCAGCCCGGTAACATCGGTGCAATATTAAGGTCCATTGATTGTGCAGGTGGCAGCTGTTGCATCACAACGCACAAACGTGTAAAGCCAACACACAGCAGACTTATCCGTTCTTCTCTCGGTGCCGCATTTACAATGCCACATATAGAGGCTGATTATGACGAGCTGACAAAATGGCTTATTGACAATAATTTCAAAGTAATACTGACAGATCTTACCGCAAAGATTCCGTATTATGAAGCAGATTACTCAGGACGGATCGCCATAGTCTCCGGCAATGAATACGGCGGCATCAGCGCGTCATGGCGCGACCTCCCTAACGCAGTACCGATTATTATTCCTATGCTCGGCTCGTGCGAATCACTCAATGTCGGCTTTGCTACAACGCTCGTTGCATACGAAGCAGGCCTGCGCCAGCACCTTGGTAAAAACACACTTAAATAATTTTATAAAGACTTTACGACGGCTTCAACGCCGTCTTTTTCATTTTCTATCTCCGAAAGCTTCTTAAGACAACTCTTTTCGCACCACGTTTTGCGACTGTTATAGTATATATTTACAATCCGCCACAGCTTCTGCGGATATTCGAGAACAATCTTCAGGATGTTAATATCTGCCTGCGTAAGATTCCTGTATCTGGTATAGCTGCCAAGAATCGAATTGGCTGCCTGCGCAGACCAACCGCACTTGCGCATTCTGCGTTTGATAAGATTCGCTATATCTAACACCGGCAGGTCTATTACACAACTACTGAAATCAACAATCCCTGTTTCCGATATTTTTTGTGAAAAAATAACATTATGCGGTGCAAATTCTTTGTGGCAGATTGTACCTCTCAGCGTGTAAAAAGTTACCAGCTCGTTATACCCGGATTTTTCCAGCTCGTAGCACAGAGCTTCTGCCTTTTCACAGTAATAATCTGCTATGGCGATATACTCATAATCAAAATAATTGTTATTCCGCCTGGCAATCTTCTTATAGCGTTTAAGCTCCTGTGACCGGTGAAAATAAAGCTGAGGTAAATTACCAAGCTCTTTACGAAGATATTTTGTTACGTCGTCTTCCTTATTTTCTTCTCCGAGCGCTTCATTGAACTCATTCATATAAGAAAGGGCCTTTTGCTTTGTAAAACCCTCTGCTGCTTTATGCATATTGGCAAGAGCCGCAGCGCACTGTCGCACATCCTGCATATTCTCGACGTTTCCTTCCCTGCCTGTGACCTGATTCGTCAGATAGTACGTTCTGTTTTCATACACAAGCGGCTCAGGGCATAAAGGATATGGAATATTTCTGAAATGATTATTTTCCAGATATTTCAAGGCGGAAAGTGTGAAAAGATTCCTCCCCGTTGGTGCGGGATAATATTTGAATCTATAAAGCCTGCCATTGTGACCTGTAAAAACTATATCATCCTGTATGTAATTTATTTCCTCGGCCTCTATTCCGGAATGCTCTTTTATTGCACATCGTAATTCCATAAAAAACCCCTTCCGATTTTTATAATGATATAAAAATATATGAAGGGTTTTTTCATTTTATTATTACATTTTCCAGACTTTACCAAGAATCTGATATATAGGAATCGGCCCTACGTTACGGCTGTCTTTACTTACGTTTCTATTGTCACCCATACAAAAGACTGTACCTTCTTCTACTGTAAACGATGTTTCCGGATAATTCATTACTTTCTGTGTCATCAGATAATCTTCTTCAACAAGCTCGCCGTTCCTGTAGAATTTATTGTCTTTGAACTCGACATAGTCCCCGGCGACTGCAACGACTCTCTTTATCCAGCATGTGTCAGCCTTACTCTCCTCCTCATCAGAATCGAACAAATCAGTTATGGCATTTTGTGTAAGGACCTGCCCGACCATATAGAAAAAGCCGGGACTTTCTTCCAGATCAATATCAATAACAACAATGTCGCCTATCTCAGGTTCTCCGAAGAAATACGGCAGCTTCGTTGTGTATACTACGTCATCTTCGTACAAAGTCGGCTCCATAGAGCTACCATATACTACATTTTTACGGTGGACATATACGTTTACAAATATTATAGCAAAGAAAATAGTAACAAAAGCGCCTACAAATATGGCTATACGGGACACTATTTTAATTGTCTTATTTTTTTTTTGATATTCTTGTTTTTCGATAATTACGTCTTCTGTGTCGTCAGCATCGTCAGCAAAAAGAGTCTCATCAGTCTTTTGTCTGATATCATGTCTATAAGAGCGCAACTCCATTTCGATGTTATCTTCTACGGCATCCTCACGCACCTGGCCACCTCTGTAATCGCCAAACGAAATATCAGGAATATTTATCTCTTCAGGTTCTACATCCGGTATATACTTTTCAACAATATAGCCCTTGGCTATCGCTGTGAAATGTTCCGTCTCAAAGATATGCTCGCCAGAATCTTCTGCGCGGCGTCTTAAGCTCATATGAACAATCTCAAAATCGCTGTCATTATTCAATTGTTCATTGTAATTATCCAAGCACACCACTCGATTCTTAATATTTTTTATATAAAGTATTATAATAAATTTATCAGAAAATACAAGCAAATCTGTTTATTCATCTTTTCTTTTGTGTTAATATACTTGCGTACTTTTTTTAAGGAGTAATTATTAAAATGAGTAAAGCTAAAAATATTCTTAAATTGTTTCTTGCTTTTCTTAAGATAGGCGGTTTTACGTTCGGCGGCGGATACGCTATGATTCCGCTTATCCAGAAAGAAGCCGTTGAAAAGCAAGGCTGGGTCACGGACGATGATATTCTTGAGATTCTGGCAATCGCCGAGTCTACGCCGGGACCGATTGCAATAAATTCAGCTACATTTATAGGTTATAAAGTCGCAGGCGTGCTTGGTTCTGCGGCGGCAACATTCGGAGTTGTGCTCCCATCTTTTGTAATCATCAGCATTATCGCAAGAGTTCTTACAGAATTCAGCCACTTAAAGCCTGTTGAATACGCTTTCTGGGGTATCAGAGCCGGCGTTATCGGTCTCGTTATTAAAGCGGTTTACACGATGTTCAAGAAGGCAAAGAAAAATATTCTCGCTTACGTAGTTATGCTGCTGGCGTTTGTCTGCGTGGCAATATTTGACATTCACGTACTTATTGTAATTGCATCCTGCGCCGTAATCGGCCTGATTTATTCTCTTACTCTCGGTAAAAAGGAGGCGTCATTATGATTTATCTTGAATTACTCTGGACTTTCTTCAAAATAGGCCTTTTTACCTTTGGTGGCGGATATGCGATGCTTCCTCTTATTCAGGAAGAGGTACTTGCGCATGGCTGGATGACAAGCGAGCAGCTCATCGACTTTGTTGCTGTCAGCGAGAGTACACCCGGTCCGTTTGCAATCAACATCGCAACGTACGTCGGAACTGAAATGGGCGGCGGCTTCTGGGGCGGTCTGCTCGGCGCTTTTTGTGCTACACTCGGCGTTGTTCTTCCGTCTTTTATCATCATCTTAATCGTTGCGACATGCTTTGAAAAATTCAAGAAAAACAGAATTGTTTCAGGCTGTATGACAGGTCTCAAGCCTGCCGTTATCGGCCTTATCGCAGCAGCCGTTATTTCTATGTCACATACTGTATTATTCCCAAACGGCGTGAGCTTTGACGTTTTCAAGGAGCTTGAATTCTATATTCTGGCAGGCATCGCGCTCGTCATGGCTTTCCTGGCGATAAAAAAGGTCCACCCCATATTGATTATCTGCATGTCAGCAGTCGTCGGCATCGGAGTCGGCTACATTATCGGTCTGTAGCATTTGGTTTTGCTTTTCACCGTGCATTATGGTATTCTAAAATAAATCTGACGAAAGTAAGGTGTTTTTATGGTTTTAACGATTGACGTTGGTAACAGTAATATTGTACTGGGTGTTTTTGAAAATGATGATATAAAGTTCATTGCGCGCATGTCTACAGTCCATAATTTTACAACTGATGAGATTGCTGCAAACCTTTACTCCGTGCTTAACGTTCACAACACTGATTTTACGCAAATCCATGGTGCGATTATATCGTCCGTTGTGCCGCAGCTTACTTCTGCGCTGTCGGCAGCGGTGAAAACGATTACAGGTGTGACACCGCTCGTTGTCGGCCCCGGCATGAAAACGGGCATCAATATTAAAATAGACAATCCGGCTCAATTAGGTAGCGACCTGCTCGTTGACGGTGTCGCTGCCAGCGCACTTTATCCGAAGCCGGTTATTATTGCCGATATGGGCACTGCGACCACACTCACCGTGGTGGATGCGAACAACAATCTTCTCGGCGGCGCTATCTGCCCCGGCGTGCGCACATCTCTTAACGCTCTTATTGAAAAAACTGCACAGCTTCCGCAGATCAATCTTGAGTCCCCTAAAAAAGTAATCGGAACGAACACTGTTGATTGTATCCGTTCCGGTGTAATTTTTGGTAATGCCTGTATGCTCGACGGTATGATTGACAGAATCGAAGCACAGCTTGGCCAGAAATGTTTTGTTGTTGCAACGGGCGGCCTTTCTGATGAGATCTGCAAGCAGACGAGACATCACGTAGAGCACAACCCTACCCTGCTGATACAGGGACTTTATATCTTATACAAGAAAAATACTCATGTGAAAGAATAACATCCGGCTTTATCTGATTCTCTTCTCCACACGAGACAAAGCCATCAGGACGCCAAATGACAACACTGAACAGATAACAATCTCAAGTATGCTGTTCAGACTAAGTGCGGGCAGTACAACAGCTTTGACAACGTCAAGCTCTGCACCTGCAACGGTTACTGTCGTATTATTGAAGAATATTGCCAGAAAGCCCAGGAAAAACAGTGTGTTCAGGAAAGGTGCCGCAACACCTGCTCCAACGTATGATAACGGTCTTGGCTTTTTAGCATTTATATTGCATAACTTATATATAGCTGCCGCGCCGAGACCACAAAGTAATCTTGAAACAACGCATATGATAAATGTTGCCACCGGCTTCATTGAGAAAATAGCCGTGCCAAACGGATCCATTCCGAAACATTGTGCAAAACTTGTTATACCGAAAACGAGACCGAGAAGACCGCCGCCTACGTATCCAAGCTTCGCTGCTGATATAGCGACAGGTATACTGAGAAGTGTGATTGATAAGAAACCAATCCTGAGATATCCTATTGGTGTAAAGGACATTACGAGTGTGAGCGCCACAAGTACGGCCAGAAGTGCCATCTTATAAGTGCGGGCATAGTTATTATTCATATTAAATTCCTCCTGCTGCTGTTCAATATAGTCAGTGATACAGCGCAGGCTAATAGTAACATCGTTAAAAGCTATATGTCAAGTTGTTTTTATTGTCACAGCACTTTCCTGACAATACTTCCCTTTTTCACAGAAAATGGCAGCGCCATATGTACGTTCATCTTTGCGTGTGGCGCTCTTGTGATCTTTTCACCGGCATCATTGAACATATCGCCGACAACGTACGGAGTGATATTCCCGCCGGTACCGGGCTCTACGAACTCGATTGTGTCGCCCGTTTCAAACACGCTACGCTGCGACAGAAGCAGGTGAAAAGCGCCGTCCTCGGCATTACATTCGCTTACAAGGCCAATATAATCAGCGCCGCGGATATAAGAAGATGAAGAATAAATCTGCGAACCCTTAGTGCCTTCAACAAAAAAACCGGTACTGTAATCACGATGGCTTACCATATTTACCTCGGAAAGCAAGTTCTCAAGAATCTCAGGAGTCAATTCCCCGCCGTTTTCTATAATATCAAGTGCTTGACGGTAAGCGCGCACAACGAGCGCAACGTAGAATTCACTCTTCATACGGCCTTCGATTTTAAGAGAATGAACACCGGATTTAACAAGTTCAGGTAAATAAGGCAGCAAACATAAATCCTTAGAATTGAATAAATAAGTACCGCCTGTGGCAGGATTCTCCTCGACGTAAATAGCGTCGCGGTTGCCGTCGGTCTGGATATACTCCCAGCGGCAAGGCTGCGCGCAGTCGCCGCGGTTTGAGGACCTGCCTGTCATATAGTCACTGAGCATGCATCTGCCGGAATATGACATACACATAGCGCCGTGAACAAACACCTCAAGCTCGATATCATTGCCGACGTTAAAAGCGATATTCTTAATCTCTTCAAAAGTAAGTTCGCGCGCCAGATTAACACGCGTAGCACCCATTTTTTTCCAGAAACGGCAAGTATGGCTGTTTAAGTTATTTGCCTGCGTGCTGACGTGAATCTGAAGTTCCGGAACCTTTTCACTGATTGCAGTAAAAGCACCGGGATCTGAAACAATAATTCCATGCACGCCAACATTATGAAGGCGCTGCGCCTGCTGCACCATGCGCTCAACATCGTTGTCGCGCGGGAAAATATTAAGCGTAACGTATATCTTTTTATCGTGCTCATTTGCGTATTTAACGGCCGATTCAATCTCTTCAAGTGAAAAGTTATCACAGTTTGCACGAAGGCCAAAGCCGGCATCTGAGCCGATATAAACCGCATCAGCGCCGTATTCAAACGCTGTCATCATTTTACTGTAGCTGCCACCCGGGGCGAGAAGTTCAACTTTACCCATACGAAACCTTCCTTTTTATACCTTTTTACTTGCCAGAATCATGCCGTCGCCGATATCAATAAGAACGGCCGACAACCTGTCATCATTCAGAATTATTTTATGAAACTCCTGCATATTCGCAATTATTGTTCTGTGTTTGTGCGGAGCCAGCGCCGGGTCCACGTCAAGTTTGCCGTGGTAAGTGCAATTGTCACAAAGAAGTATTCCATCTTTGCGAAGGAGCCTCAGACAATCCTCGTAAATCCTCGCGTACTGGCCTTTTGCGGCATCCATAAAAACAAAATCATATTGAGCCGTCAGCGCAGGCAGCACCTCAAGACAATCGCCGCATATAACACGGATATTCTGTGAAAAACCACAATTTTCAATATTTTTACGTGCCTCGACTACCATGTCCGGGTCAATCTCAATCGTATCGATGTGAAAATCCGGCGAAAAGCCCTGCAGCGACATAGCCATGCAAATGCTGCTGTAGCCGATAGCCGTACCAACTTCTAAAATACGCAAAGGCTTATGGATATTCATCAAAACATCCATAAACCTTTCAGAATCTGCTCTTATAATCGGGATATATTCCTTTTGCGCATAGTCGCGTAAATCGGAAATATATGACTTATTATCCATTTATTGCCTCCATCAGCTACCGTATTCTTCTTTAGCCTCAAGATGCTCTTTATACGTCTTGGAGAAAATATGTGTACTAAGTCCGTCTTTTGTATTGAGAACGAAGTAATAATAAGAATGTTCCTCCGGATAGAGCGCCGCCTCAATGGACTTGAGTCCGGGGTTGCAGATAGGTCCCGGCGGGAAACCTTCATACAGATATGTGTTGTACGGATCGTCCTCTTTTTCGTTTTCCAACGTAATGTTGATCAGATCAATATTATATAGCTTCTTGTATACGTATCTGACTGTCGCACATGACTGCCATTTATGAAGTGATACGTCGTAACTGTTTACACGATTCAAGAATACTCCTGCAATTTTTGCACGCTCAGAGTCGAGCTTTGCCTCTTTTTCAACAACAGAAGCGAGCGTGATGGCCTCATCGACTGTCATTCCGAGTTCTTCGGCCAATTTGTAATAAACCGGCAGGAATACTTCGTTAAAACGGTTCAGGAATTTGTAAATAACGTCGTTTACGTTTGCCTGAACGTCAAATTCGTAAGTATCCGGGAAAAGATATCCATCAAGTCTGTAATCTCTGTCTTCTGATACTTCCGGAATAAAAGGATATGAAGAAAGGTCAATATGGTCAACCGCATATAAAAATTCATCTGCAGTACATACGCCGTTGCTCTCAAGACGCGCCGCAATCTGAACTGTCGTAAAGCCTTCAGGGAACGTAACCTTTACTGTCTCCGGCGTACCTGACAAAATAACCATAATCTCATCGTAAGTCAGGCCCTCGCAAAGCGTATACGTACCTGCCTTGTACATATTGTCATATCCGTTGAATTTGGACAGGAATTTGTAAATCTGGTCGTTTTGGATAAGGCCCATCTCATAAAGGTCCT
The DNA here is from genome assembly GCA_045546695.1 of Clostridia bacterium. Classification (GTDB taxonomy): domain Bacteria; phylum Bacillota; class Clostridia; order UBA1212; family UBA1255; genus SIG424. The sequence goes on from JAZQDE010000024.1 coordinate 11,775, forward strand.
GAGTAATCTCCTCTGACGTCGAGCCCTTTTCTATACGGAACTTCACGGCAGTCTCAGGATCGATATATATCGTATCTATTTCTACAGGGTTGTTGTATTTGTCAATCAGATAAGTATAGGAAACGTAGCTGGAAAAAAATACCAACGCAATCAGAAAAAGTGCAAAAACAATCAGAAGCGGAATCATATAACGATGCTTCAGCTTACGTTTGTTTCTGTCCTTGACCTTGGAAATCCTGCCGCGCTTTGTATCTGATCTGTTGCCTCTGTTTTGCTCAACAACCTCAAATTCTTCATTCTCAGCTTCTTTAATAGCCTTTTTCTGCGCAATTTCCTTTTCTTTTGCTCTCTGGCCCGGTCTTCTTATTCCTTTTGTTTGCTTTAAGTTTCCTTTCAAATCAGCTGCACCTCCATGCAAAGGGCCGGTTAATTATTTATACAATCAATTGGATGATTTGCTTCTGTTCTTTGCGCGAAGATCAGTATTCAGAATCTTCTTGCGCAGACGGATATTTTTCGGAGTAATCTCGCAAAGCTCGTCGTCGCCTATAAATTCAAGAGATTGCTCTAAGCTGAAGATAACAGGTGGTGTGAGTCTCAGAGCTTCATCTGATCCTGACGCACGGATATTTGTAACATGCTTCTTTTTACATACATTTATTACAAGATCTTCATTTCTTGCACTCTCGCCGACGATCATTCCCTCGTAAACCTTTACGCCGGGGCCGATGAAAAGTCGTCCACGCTCCTGGGCGTTATAAAGACCATAAGTTATGGATTCGCCCTGTTCCCATGCAACAATAGCACCGTGTGTTCTTGAATTTATATCGCCTTTGTACGGCTCATATCCGTCAAAGATATGATTCATTATACCATTACCTCTTGTGTCCGTCAAAAATTCCGACCTGTATCCGATAAGGCCTCTTGAAGGAATCTTGAATTCAAGCCTTGAATATCCGTTTGCACCGGGATGCATGTCGAGCATCTCGCCTTTGCGGATACCAACTTTTTCCATAACTGTACCGATAACGTCCTCGGGCACATCAATCGTAAGCCTCTCCATTGGCTCGTAAAGAAGGCCGTCTACCTCCTTGAAAATAACCTTCGGTCTTGATACCTGGAATTCATAACCCTGTCTTCTCATTGTTTCAATAAGAATAGACAAATGAAGTTCGCCTCTGCCTGATACTTTGAATGTATCTGCGCTGTCAGTCTCCTCTACTCTCAGACTTACGTTTGTATCCAGCTCTTTGAAAAGTCTGTCGCGGATATGACGAGATGTTACATAAGTACCTTCGGTGCCTGCAAACGGGCTGTTATTTACTGAAAAGTTCATTGAAAGTGTCGGTTCATCAATGTTTACAAATGGTATCGGAGTCGGATCATCAGGACTACAGATAGTGTCACCGATATTTATCTCAGGTATACCGGCAAGTACAATAATATCGCCGGCGGAAGCCTTTTCACTGTCAACTCTCTTAAGACCCGAGAATTTATATAAGTATGATACCTTGGCATTGCGGTTCATGCCCTGCTGATTGCAAACGACAACGTTCTGGCCACATACAATCTCGCCTCTTTCGATACGTGCAACAGCGATCTTGCCAACGTACGGGTCTGTGCTGACGTTTGATACGAGCATACGTACAGGAGCCTCAGGATCAACCTCGGGAGCCGGAATCTCGTCGATAATCGCTTCAAACAATGGCTCAAGGTTAACGTGCTCGTCGTCCAGATTCTTTATAGCATAGCCATCTCTCGAAGAAGCATATACAACAGGAAAATCAAGCTGTTCGTCAGACGCACCAAGGTCCATAAACAACGCAAGAACTTCGTCGAGAACTTCATCAGGGCGTGCGCCGTCACGGTCAATCTTGTTGATTACAACAACTGCCTTGAGGTCCATAGAAAGTGCCTTGGATAAAACGAATCTCGTCTGGGGCATTGCGCCTTCAAATGCATCAACCAGCAAAAGTACGCCATCAACCATACCGAGTACGCGCTCAACCTCGCCACCGAAGTCCGCGTGTCCGGGTGTATCAACAACGTTTATCACGTGGTCCTTGTATTCAATCGCTGTATTTTTGGAAAGAATTGTAATTCCGCGCTCTTTTTCAAGGTCATTGGAGTCCATAACTCTCTCTGCCACAACCTCGTTGTCACGGAACGTGCCGCTCTGTCTGAGCAGACCGTCAACGAGTGTCGTCTTGCCGTGGTCTACGTGCGCAATAATCGCTATATTTCTTATATTATTTCTTGATATCAAACTCATAAATCAGCCTTCTTAAAAATTTTTATAGATATCTGAATAAAATAAATCTGCAAGGAGCGCTGCATTATATATCAGCGCTGCTTGCAGTGTGAAAATCAATACTTATGCCTTCTGACTTGTGTAATTGTCAAAATATCCCTGAATAAATACGATAGGTGTACCCTTGTCGCCGCTACCTGAAGTAAGGTCGCAAAGTGAACCGATAAGGTCTGTAAGACGTCTTGGTGTAGTACCCTGAGAAGCCATATTGCCTACGAGGTTGCTGTTCTTATTCTTGATATACTCAGAAATAGCATCCTTGAGCGCCTGTCCGCTGAGTGAAGCAAAATCATTATCAGCGAGATACTTGAGCTTAATCTCATTCGGTGTACCTTCAAGACCATTTGTATATCCCGGTGAAACAACCGGATCTGCGAGTTCCCATATCTTACCAACAGGATCTTTGAAAGCACCGTCGCCGTATACCATAACTTCAACGAGCTTGCCTGTCTTATCTAAGATAAGCTGCTGAAGTGCTTCAACGAACTCCTGGCATTTTTCTGGGAAAAGCTTTACTGTCTCTTCTGTAGCTTTGTTTGAGCCGAGCAATCCATATTTTGCATTGCAACCGCTGCCATCAACAGGAACGCTCAGAATATCATCGAGGCTGCAAACCTTTTCAGCACCGTTTGCAAGAAGAATTCTCTTTGTTCTTGCTCTTGTGTGGATATCACAGTTAAGAACGTTCTTTGTATACTTGAGAATCGATCTGCAATCGTTTCCAAAAATAATCTCAACTTCTGCGCCGCACTCTTTGATGAGGTCGCCGTAATATTCAACGTAATCAACACCTGTGAAAGGATGTTTGTTATAACCGAAAAGCTTGCGGTATTCTTCTAATGAAAGAACGTCTGTATATGGATTAACATCCGTCGCATCGAGCTGGTCAAGTGAAATGAGGTGGTTGCCAACTTCATCAGAAGGATAGCTGAGCATCAGGTAAACCTTTTTGGCACCCTTTGCAATACCTCTTAAACAAATAGCAAATCTGTTTCTGCTGAGAATCGGGAAAATAACGCCGATGTCTTCTCCGCCGAGCTTTGCCTTAACGTCTGCAGCAATATTGTCTACTGTAGCGTAATTGCCCTGAGCTCTGGCAACTACAGCTTCTGTAACAGCAATGATATCTCTGTTCTGAATCTCGAAATTCTCGTACTCTGAAGCCTTTAATATTGAGTCAGCAACGATGGCAACAAGGTCATCTCCGCTTCTGATAATAGGAGCGCGTACTCCGCGCACAACCGTTCCACACATTCTTTCCATAAATAACGTATGCTCCTTAAAAAATATATGACGTACGGCAATAATTCCTGTACCTTGGAATAATATATGTTTAGGAGTCGATTGTCAAGATTTTTCTTACTCATACATCAAAACAGCACCTGCCGGCATGCCGCTTGAGCCGCACAGATTGACATGCTTGCCGTAAACGTTATGCATAAGGCAATTGTACACCACGCCCTTCATTTCTACTGAGCACGTAATCGTGATTTCGTTGCTTCCCGTTATCTTTGCTTCTATTGTTCTCTTTCCGCCGGGTTGGATAATATTGTAATTATCATCAAGAATTGCAAAGCCTTTTACGATATCTCCGCCGTCTGACGTTTTAAGGCCGGAGCCAACATTTTCATAAGTAAGGACAGCTTTTTTACCACCATCTGAGAGTTTGACAGACTTAAGAACAGGTCCGCATGCTTCTTCCATAGGAATGATGCCGAGCACGCCTGCAGCAAGTTTTGCCGTACGCTCGCCTTGTTCAAATTTACAATTCGGGTGGAGTGTATTCCAGAAAGTGTCATCAAGCCACAGGTCGCTTGATACTGACAGGTAACTGTTGTTCAGATACTGCGGTACGCTGCCGAGCACTGCGCGGATAAGACCAACGTCCATCGCTGCCCACTGCGGTGCCGTTGCAGATGGCTTGAAATTCGCAGGCTGCTTGTAGTTTGTCGGGAATTCAACCATATATACAGGGAAATCTTTGTTTATAAGATTATGTGTTCCCCTCATATATTTCATCAATTCGCTGAAATTCTGTGCGAAAACGCTTGCTCTTTCAACCTGGAAATCGCTCTCGCCCTGATACCAGATAACGCCGGCGATAGCATACTTTTCAAACGGAGCCATATAATGGTTGTACATATATCTGCCTGCGTCTGCATTTACGCCTGTTGTTTTGTAATATCCGCCTGCTTCGTTATACGTATCTGTGCCACATTTTTCAGCAACTTCGTTTGACATAAACGCGCCTAAAGGCTGGCCGTTTCCGTCTATTTCAATCATACCGACCGGTATGGCAGAATTTGTCATTTTTACCATATTCTGTGCAAAAAGATATCCGATTGCAGAAAAAGGAGATACAGCGCCGACGTTAGCGTTGCGCCATTTGCCTTTGTGACCGAGCTCTGTCAGGACCTCTTCTGTGCCTCTCTTCGGATAACCTATAGTCTGAGTCAATGAGTTGTAATGAAGGCGAATGGGAGCTTCTTTATCTATGCCCTTGCTGCCGCCTTTTTCAGGATCCTGTATATACTGCCAATGCTGCTGCATTGAGTACGCAACGTTGGACTGACCGATTACCATGTACACGTCGCCCACAAGAACGTCTTCAAATAAAACTTCCTTTGTATCTGTGTAGATTCTCATTGCATGGCCAAGCTCAGTGCTGGCATCGAGCCTCGCACCAAAAGTAATCGTCCACTCGCCGTTTTCAATGAGAGCCTCAGCAAACATGCCCTTGAAGCTGCCTGACACCTTCTTGCCGTTTTCAGACTCGGGAGCAGTACCCCATATTCTCAGATGTTCGCCTCTCTGGACAACCATATCATCACTGAAAACGTTTGACACATCAAAGTCAGCGGCATATTCCGCCTCAAGTGTGGGACCTACCATAACGTCAACAATGGGTTCTGCGGTCGGCTCCGGCTCGTCTGTCGCATCAGGAGTATTGTCGCCTGTACCACTCGTACATCCGGCAAAGGATACGCCGAACAGCATTATACCTATAGCCATTAAAATTATACGTTTCCAGTTATTCATAACCTGCAACCTCCATTTAATTTTCCGCTGATATTTCTCTTATTTTCTCATATCACCTGTGAAAAGTAAATGGCTGTTACAGCAAAATTATTGCTTCTTTTCCTTCTTTTTCTTTACATAAACTACTGCCGCTACTGCCACAGCCAGCACAGTCATAATCAGAATGCCGTACGTTGCGGGAGTGAGAATCACACCTGTATAATAAATGTCACTTGCAGAGCGTACCTGAATCAGATAGAGATAATCTCCACCGGCATCTTTATTAAGATCAATCTTAGCAACAAGATTATACGTTGCAGTCACAGAAGTATCTTTCTTTTTGATATCCTTTATAGCTGCAGGATTCTTTCCTTCACAAACAACTACGTCTGTGATAGCACGGTCAGCAGATGTGTTTTTGCAACGCTTGTAACCTATATAGACATAGTCACCGATATAAGGATAAGTCTCTTCTATCGTCTCCGTTTCATAATTCTTGGTGTGCAGATACCATGCTTTGATATTTTCTTTCTCAGGATGATAAATATCATTGATCGAGTCATTGAATTCCATCAGATATTCTTCGATAGTATAGTAATACCACAGGAAAGTAAACTTCTTATCGAAAAAGTGAGGGCTTGCTTCAATCCTCTTCGTGTAAGTTTTTGCTTGCTCTGCAACGAGATAGTACGTTTTTCTGTTAAGGCTTATCCTTCATTGTCGCACGTCCTTTTCATCATAGATTTGTCAAATCGTCTTTCATTATTTCACATATCCGTTACATTTGTTTATACGAGTGAACTTTATTGTTGTCCGAAGAACTCAAAAAGAAGCCGCCCCGGTCGGGGCGGCTTCTTTTCACGATTAAATATTATTTCTTCTTTTTAAGTACTATTGCGACAGCAAGGATTGTCATCATCTGTGCAATTGCCATTGATGAGCCGCAGCCGCCTGACTCTTCTTCGGGAGCCTGTGTAGCCTTTGGAGCTTCTGTAACTGCCGGTGCCTGTGTAGCAGGAGCCTCTGTCGGAGGAACTTCTGTTGCTGCCGGTGGCTCTGTAGCATCGGTAACAGGTTTTAATTCGTAGCATTCAAGAACAAGATTGTCGAGTTCTATAACACGGTCAGGAGCTCTGATACCAAACGCGAGCATAGCATATTCTGCGCAGATACGTGGCTTTTCAACTGATAATACCTCAGCACCTGTCGCATCCTTTACAACTGCCTTCGGATAATAAAGAGTTGTTGCATCCTGATTGTTGCCATCCGGATATGCTTCGGGCTCTCCGCTATATTCAACAGTACAGAGTTTAACTCCGTTTATTGAAATAACGATAGTACCCATGTTGTCGTCCTCAATCTTGTACTGATTCAGTTCGCCTGTTTTGTAGCCTTCAGGGAAAGGAATCGTTACTGAATGACCCATAATATTAAGACCATCTTCTACGTAACATTTTATTGTAATATTGATACCTTGTTCTGATTCAAAAATTTTGATACCTGAACCGCCTGAAGATGACTTACCATTTGTGCCGCCATTTTCTACATACCAATCCCACTCGTAGTAATTAAACACCTGACCGTCAGTACCATTCTTCGGATTTGCGATTGTGTATGACTGCGGAGCTATACCTCTTACAAAAATGCCCTCGTCTTCTTTCAATGTGGATTTGAAATCAAATGTGTATGTGTAAGCATCAAGAAAATCTGTCTTGCACAAATCCGCCATAACGTGCAGCTGAGCATATCCGTTTATTTTCAGAGTGCCATTTTCTGTAATAGCACCTGCGCCGCCTGCCAGTCCTTCCCAGTAGAATATTTCCATAAGATCAGCACCGGCGATATCGTCTGCGCCTTCTTCAAAATCATATTCATAAGAAAAAGCTCCAAACTTCTCATATTCAACGTCCTGTGCATTGACAGCGGCAGTTGAGAGAAGCAGAGTGCATGCCAAAACAACCAACAAAATGAGTCTAACCTTCTTCATATATACGCCTCCTATTTTTTCTTACATATTAATATTTTATTTAAACATTGTCAACAATTTGTACAAATATATATTCAGGTTTTTTAGGTTGCAGCCGGTGTGACCGATGCATTATCAATGAAAACCTCACCCGCTACATTAAGCTGCACGCCGAGCTCCAGATCGGCCGGCTCATCTAAAGTAAATCCAATCTCATTTTGCGGCTTATCCCCTGCCGGCAGTGGTATATCAGCCAAAAGCTTGCCCCTTATAGCGTCACGGACAAAAATATTTCCGCCTCCGCAAACAAGATTCGTGTCTATCCTGAAGATATGCCCGCCCTTGTCGAGGTGTAGTCCCTGATACAAAGAACCGGTGCCTGCGATACGACCTTTGTGGTCACCATTCACATCGACAGCCTCCACGACAGAATCCTCGCCCATTGTATAAGACCAGTTAGACAAGCCGGCAATCCAACCTTCCTGACCATTTCTGCGTTCAAAATCTCCGTGAACAAAATTATTATGGCTCACAATGCCGCAGTCCGTGATAACGTCCGTTGCCGTTATGCACTCTAAAGTCGCCGGCGACCTGTAAACATTGTCGTGAATACGCACACCAACGACAGGTGAAAAATCGTCTGTTTCACTGTTGTCAAAAGGCTTTTTACCATAATATGGATTATCAGGCCACGTGCCGACAGCGTATGGACCGCCAAGAATACAGTCATAAACCTCAATATTACGAATCTGTTGCTTAGATAAGTCAGGCGCGTCCGTGCCCCACGTTATAAAAGTAATTCCGTGGCCGCTGCAGATATGGCTTGATTTGATAACAATATCCTCTGCGCTGTTGTTTTCACCGGGCGTTGCATGCCACCAGCGAAGACCACGCGGATCATTGTATGCCGACGACAAAGTAATAGCGTCATCATTGGAGAAAATTGTGAAACGATCTACCAGAATATGTTTCGCGCTACCAAGACCGATACCATCGCCGGAAGCACACGTAGTCTCTTTGCCTGTAATATTTGCAAGATAGGCGTTTTGTGTACCAGTCATATTTGCAAGATAGCTGTTTGCGCGCATCACGGTAATGTCAGATATTTCCACACCTACGCAACGGAAGAAAGCAAGCGGCATAACGTGCATGCGGCATTCACATCCGGTCCATATAGTAGCACCGTCCACGCCATCAAGATTTTCACCGCCGGCATCATTCATACGGATAATTCCGCCGCCTGTCACTCGCACATTTTTACATTTCGAGGCAAAAATTAATGGATAATTATGGCACAAAAAAGTATGCGCCCAGTTTATACCGGGGAAAGTAATATCGTGGCCGCGGACAACGTCATAATCATAATCTTTCTCGCGCGGGGACTGCCATAAAATGGCACCTTTGCATATACGCAGCTCCACGTTGTCCCAAAGTTGCAGGCGTGTTGCCACATAGCGGCGGCCATAAAAAGATTCATCACCTTCAAGCACCACCGCGCCGCCGCCCTGCGCATGAACGTAGTCGATGGCTTTCTGGATCGCATTGTTGTCATTCGTAAAACCATCGCCCTTCGCCCCAAACGGCGCGTCAGTAACATTTACTGTCAATTCCGGCAGCACAAATGCATACGGATTCTGCGAAAAGTCGCGGTAATTTTCTACCATAAACCTGTCGGAAATTTTTACCTCTCCATTTTGTGTCACAACAGTTGCGACAAACAAAGACGACAAGCGTGTTATTTTTCCATTTTTTAGTGGCAATACTGCCGTAAAATCACGACCCTTTGCGCTTGTCTGCACAGACGGCGTCAGTCCATCAACACGCTCACGCCAGTTGGCAACGTAAATCTCATAAATATTTACCTGTGCATTTTCATACGCATCATTCAGCACGCCTTTTATCGTCACAGTACCGTGTCCGGCATCTGCAATGCATGAAATAATCCGGCCTGCATAATCATAAAGAGCTTTTTCGCGTTCAAACGTTATAGCGTCAATCTCAATCGTTCCTTTAGTCGCGCCTACCGGAACAATTCTGAATCCACGCAGATAACCTGCATGGTCTGCACAGCGCGACAGATTGGCAAAAACTGTCTGAAAACCACATGATTTTTTCACAGTCACGCTGACAGAATTTTCCTCGCTATATCTCAAAGCCCGGTCTGTTTTGTAATAAATCTTAAACAGCTCAGTGTCTGTTTCGTTCTTCATGCGAAGCAAAATTGTATTCTTGACGGCAAGTTTTGCGCTATATTCCGTGCCAACGGGAGCCTCAATCGAAGGAGACTCCAGATAAGAGCCACTGCCCTGCAGCGTGTAAATCAGATTGCTGCCTTCATGGCTGACCGAGCCTACGTTTGCAGTGAAAATCTCCACAGACTCTTTGCTATTAAATTCCAGATCACAATCCTTAACGCAAATGCGATTTTCAGGAAGAATATTAAAAAACACAAGACCGGAAATTTTTGCTGTAATATTATTTGCCATAATTTCCCAGACACCTGTTGCCAGCACGTCACAGTGAGTATCCGAAGATTCCAGCACAATTCCCTCTCCTGAAACCACGCGTATTTCGGAGTCATTTATGACAATACAAAAATCCTCCCCGCCTTCCGGCAAAGGTAAAACCACAGATTTTTCGATCGTTTTTTCCTCTCCGGCTATGCGCAGCAAAGACAGCTTTTCATCTGCATATGAATACTCCACAGAATATATAACGCCCGAGTCGGCTTTGAACGCAATTTCAAGCGAAGAATCATTGCCGGTATCGCACGCGCAGGCAGACAGAGCAATCGAATTCAGACAGGTTGATTTTTTAGAAACAATCTTCCTGCCGCCAACCAGAAAATGGCAATCATCTTCTGTAATTATTTCCCATCCATCAGTATTCCACTGTGAAAAGGCGCTCTCCTGCGTGTTATACGTTTTTACGTTTTTGAGGTTGATGAGGCTGTTGTAGCCCTGGACGCACCATGCGCCACTATGAAGATTTTCACCATAAGAATTGTCAATCGAAATAATCAATTGATTATCAATATAAAACAGCAGGTTGTTCTCTTCAAGCGCAACTTTGAAATGGTACCATCTGGCATTTTCCATCTCATATTTTACAGGGCCGCCTATTACCGTAGCTGCACCATTGGCAAAAAGGCGCACCTGCGCAAATTTGCTAACAGTGTTATATTCAAAAAACAACTTGTGGTCGTCTGTTGTTCTGTAAATCGCACCCACGTTGCCGTCAACAGTGCTGTTTACACTTTTTACCAGTGCATCAAATTCCAGATAAGTGTCAGAAACTGCAAATTTTGATATTATTTCGTTAAGAACGCCGCCTTTTCCCACAAGGACCGTAACGCCGTCGATTGTTTCTTCTTCAAATCCATAGAAATCCCATATGGAATAATTTTCCATAATTATGCCTCCTTAATACTTCTTTTTCTGATTATCATTGCCGCGGCGCAAATGACAACCAGCCAGTAGCACCCAATACCGCCAAAACAGCCGTCTTTGATTTTTCCACCCGGCAGAGCCTTCCACGACGCCACCACAGTCACGTCATGTTCAGGCATCTTAAATGTCGAAAGGTCGATTATTTTGCCATCCAGAGTCCATCCCATAAATTGGTAGCCCTTGAGCGTTGGGTCAGCAGGCAGCGTGATTCCCTCTCCTGCTTTTACAACAAACGGCCTGATAACGGGGCTGCCGCCGTACGTGTTCATAGTCATCAGGTATTCTGTCTTAACTTCGTCCATGAGCGGCATTATCTCGCTCATGTCGAGCGTGCCTGCCGGCGCAAGTGTCACGTTATCTAGATAATATCCCGTATAATATGCGTTTGTGTGTAATCTGGAGCCTTTAAGTTCAGCATTTACCTCGGCTTCCAGCAGCTTTTCACCGTCAAGATAAAAGCTTGCGGTGTTGCCGTCCATTCGGATACCGAACTGGTACCATTTACCAATATCAAGCTCTTTGTCGACCCTGGCAATCACCGTCGGCGTGCTCTTTACAAAACTCCTTAACTGAATGTATTTAAGAACTGTATTGTATTCCATAAAATAGCAGTTATTGCCGTCTGTCCGTGAAAAGAGTATGCCTACGTTGCCATCCACCGTCGACGTCACGTCTGTGATTTTCAGGTGAAAACGCAGGTCGAACGTTTTTTTATTGTTATGCAGGCATATTCCCTTAGAATCGTCGCCCGGATTGTTTATTTTAAGCACTTTATTGCCATCTTCTTCAATTATCTTGCCCGACTCATAATTGAAAGCCGGATTGCTCTCGTAGTCGAATTTTTCAAGATATTCGTCCGGATAAACCGGCGCTACGTATATGTCGTCTGTTTCTACCCCGGCATTGTCAATGCGGAGGTTTCCGGATTTTGTCAGCTCCACGCCCAGTTCCAGGTCCGAGTCTTCATAAATCGCAAACGTAATCTCGTTTTCAAGGGCCTTGCCGCTTCTGATTGGCAGGCGAATCAGATATTCGCCGCTGAGAGCGTCGCGCACGAAGATATAGCCCTCGCCTTTTTTCAGTTCTGTATCAATATAGAAAGTGTGCGTTCCTTTTTCAAGATGAAGTCCCTGATACAAAGATCCTGTGCCTTTTATCTGACCTTTATGGTCGCCGTCTACGTCAACAGACTTGACCGAGGAATCCTTGCCGGTCGTGTACGACCAGTTGGACAAGCCTGCAACCCACCCTTTTTTACCATTTCTGCGCTCAAAATCGCCATGAACAAAGTCGTAATGGCTGACGATTCCGCAGTCGGTAATTATGTCTGTCGCTGTGATACATTCAAGCGACGTTGTTGACAGATAGAGGTTGTCGTGTATGCGCACGCCTACAACCGGTGAAAAATCATCCGTCTCTGTGTTGTCGAAGGGATCTTTGCCATAATATGGGTTATCAGGCCATGTTCCGACAGAATGTGGTCCTCTTAAAACACAGTCGTATACCTCTATATCGCGTATTTCCTGTTTCGACAAATCAGGAGCGTCGGTGCCCCACGTTATAAACGTAATACCGTGGCCGCTGAAAATATGGCTTGATTTTACAGTAATATCTCTTACGCTGTTGTCCTCTCCGGGCGTTGGATGCCACCACGTTATGCCACGCGGGTCGTTGTATGATGATGTCAGTGTTATAGCGTCATCGTTGGAAAAAATTGTAAATCTGTCTACCAGAACCTGTTTGCAGGCACCAAGCCCGATGCCGTCTGCAGACGCGCAGACAGGCTCCTTTTCAGTAAGATTTCCTATGTATACGCGCTCGCTTCCCTTCAGATTTGCAAGATAACTGCTGGCCCTGAGGACGGTAATATCTGATATTTCAACGCCCTTACATTTAGTAAATGCCAATGGAATAATATGGATACGGCTTTCGCAGCCTGACCATATAGAAATGCCGTCTACACCGTCAAGATTCTCACTGCCCGAGTCGTTCATGCGGATTGTTCCGCCGCCTGTAACACGCACGTTTTTGCATTCAGAGGCATGAATTAATGGATAATTATGGCAGAGGAAAATGTGCGTCCAGTTCACGCCGGATATCGTCATGTCATGTCCGCGCATCACGTCGTAGTTGTAGTCTTCTTCGCGTGGTGACTGCCATAAAATGGCACCTTCTTCGATGCAGAGCTCTACATTGTCTTTTAATTCCAGTCTTGTTGCAACATATCTGCGTCCGTAAAGTGAGTCATCGCCCGGAAGCACAACTTTGCCGCCGCCCTGTTTGTGTACGTAGTCGATGGCAGCCTGCAGGGCATCATTGTCATTTGTAAAGCCGTCACCTTTTGCGCCAAATTTTGAGTCAGTAACATATACTGTCAGATCCGGCAGTGTAAAAGCATATGGATTTTCTGAAAAATCGCGGTAATTTTCTACCATGAATCTATCTGCAATCTTCATTTCCCTTCCATTTGCAGTGGCCGTTGCCATAAACAGGGTCGTAAGTCGTGTGATTTTTCCATTCCGGAAAGGTAATGTGATTGTAAAATTCAGGCCGTCTGCCTTGACGCTCGTAAGTGGTTTAAGCCCGTTAAAGCTTTCTTGCCAGTTGTTTATTGCAAGCTCGTACAGCTTAACTGTGGCATTTTCGTATCCGGGATTCAGTGTTCCTTTTATTGTCACTGTGTCTTTTTGTCCGTCTGCAAGGCATGAGCTTATCTGCCCTGCGTAGTCGTACAGAGCCTTTTCACGCTCAAACGTTATCGCGTCAATCGTGATACTGCCTTTTGTGGCATCCACCGGCACAATCCTGAATCTGCGCAGGTATCCCGATTTATTTTTACATGCCGACAGATTGGCATATACTGTCTCAAATCCGCTGCCTTTTTTTACCATTACAGTAACGCAATTATCCTCGCTGTACTCTGCCTTGCTGTCAGAAACGTAGTATATTTTGAACGTTTCTGTGTCTGTGTCATTTTTCATCCGGAAAAGGATTGTATTTTTGACGGTCAGTTTTGCGCTGTATTGTGTGCCGGTCGGCACGTTTATAACGGGCGAGTCAAGATACGCCCCCGGCGCGTTTATTGTGTAAACCAGTGTGCCGTCTGCGTAGCTGACTTTGCCGTTTGTCGGTGAAAAGGCATCGGCCGACGCCTTGTTTGTGAATTCAAAGTCAGGCTCGCTTGCCAGCGCCGGAATAATTGCGCTGCATAAAATCAGGCCCATCAATAATGTTATTATGAGTGTCGAAAAAACAATTCTTTTTTTCACGTGAAATGGTCGCATAATATTTCCTCCCATGGCAGACGGTATGCTGTTTTGTTGTTGGGTATATTATGGCGAAGTCCGGCGTGATAGTCAATACAATGGCAAAAAAAATAACCCCCTTGGCAGGACTTTTCTTGTCCGCTCAAGGGGGATGAAGTTTATTATTTGTTAAGATCTATTGTCTGACATTACAAGTTCCATTTTTAAAATCTCCTTTACTTTTTTTGTTTTACATCTCTTTATACGGATGATTTTAAAACGTGGCCGCAAGAATTTTTATAAATTGTAATATTTTTCAAATTCAACAGGATGTGGAATAGATGCGATAGCTGCGCACTCTGCTCTCTTGCCTTTGATGAAGTTGGCTATAAGCTCTTTTGGGAACACTCCGCCGGCTGTGAGGTAGTCGTTATCTGCCTCAAGTGCGTCGAGAGCGTCTTCCAGACATGTAGGAAGGCTTGAGAGTTTGCTCTTTTCTTCATCTGACAGTGAGTAGAGGTTCATGTCGTATGGACCCCAGCCGTTTGCATGTGGATCAATCTTGTTTTTCACGCCGTCAAGACCTGCCATGAGGATTGCTGCGTAGCAGAAATACGGGTTGCAGGTAGCGTCAGGGTTACGAAGCTCGAAGCGACGTTCTGTCGGCTGTTTTGCATATGCCGGAATACGGATTACTGCGCTGCGGTTTGAAGTTGCGTATCCTACTGTAACAGGTGCTTCAAATCCGGGGATCAGTCTCTTGAATGAGTTTGTGCTCGGGTTCGTGATAGCGCAAAGTGAGTTGATGTGCTTAAGAAGTCCGCCGATGAAATAGTGTGCTGTCTCGCTTAAGTGTGCGTAGCCGTTATCGTCAGCAAATACAGGCTGTCCGTCTTTGAGGAGCAGCATATGAACGTGCATGCCGCTGCCTGCTTCGCCATATACCGGCTTGGGCATCAGAGTTGCACTCTTGCCATATTTTGCCGCTGTGTTGTGAATTATATATTTGATAATCATGGAAGCATCTGCCATTTTTGACATCTGGCCGAGCTTGGGCTCTATCTCAAGCTGTCCTGCCGCACCAACTTCGGGGTGATGATATTTAACAGGAATACCTGCGTTTTCAATGTGCATGCACATTTCACTTCTGCATTCGTAACCTGTGTCAAACGGCTTTGCGATGTGGTATGACTTCTGCTTCGGAATAACGTTGCCGCTGCCTTCGCTTGCGCTGTTCCAGTACGCCTGGTTTGCGTCGATTGACATGCCTACTGTATGCGGCTGAACTTCCCATTGAACGTTGTCGAAGAGATAGAATTCAAACTCCGGCAAAATGAGCATTGTGTCTGCGATACCTGTATCTTTCATATACTGTTCTGCTGCCAAAACGATATTTCTGGGATATTGTGCCAACGGACGGTTTGTCGGGTGGTCTATTATCATGGCATTTCCTGTCATTGATAAAGTCGGGATTGAGCAGAATGGATCGATCATCGCTGTGTCAGGATCCGGTATAAATACCATGTCGCTCTTCTCTACTACAGCATAGCCATAGTTTGAAGCATCGAAGCCGATACCGTTTATCATCGTTTCTTCTGAAAAATGCTGCGCAGGTATTGTAACGTGACGGAATTGTCCGTTTATGTCTACCATTTTGAAATCCACCATTTTGATGTCATTGTCTTTAATCAGCTTCAGTACTTTTTCTACGCTGTTATTCATGAAAATGCTCCTTTTTGTGTTTGATTTATAACAGAGCCATTTTAATCCAAAAAAAAGCAGTTCGCAATAGTTTATTGCAGATTAAAAAGTTCTGTCTGTAGAAGGGCTTCGACATCTGCGAAATAAAAGCAGTAAAATTAGTCAAAAATTATGCTTTTCATATTTGAAGTAGACATTCATCGTGGTACTGACATCAGAGTGACCTAAAAGCTACTGCACATCCTTTGGTGCAGCTCCGTTTGAGAGCAGATTGCAGATATTCCCACCATTATGAAAAACATCGAAGAGAGCCTCGAACTCCGCACAATGTGGGATAAGTACCGCAAGCAGTTTGCTTATGCGGAGGAGATTACTTACGAAATGATTATCAATGATTTGAAACAAATATCTTCATTGTAAGTGCAGAAGCACAGGAAAAGATTTACGCACATTTGCGCGGAATTACCCCTGAACTTACAAAAGCTGTAATAGAAGCCATGGAATATGATATCAAATGGCGAAACGATAATTATCCGGAATGGCACGAGAGATATCAGCCGTATGAGGATATGAAATGGGCACTGCTTATGACAGAAACGGATGCTATCAATTCCTACACG
This sequence comes from Clostridia bacterium, assembly GCA_045546695.1. Classification (GTDB taxonomy): domain Bacteria; phylum Bacillota; class Clostridia; order UBA1212; family UBA1255; genus SIG424. Next base: position 28,085 of record JAZQDE010000024.1, read on the forward strand.
CTAAAACCATTTGATAAAAATGTATCAGATTTTCTAATATCGGTCCTTGGGAGCATATTTGATTATATAACGAAAACACCGCCGAGAGTAACCGTTTGCTCGCTCTCGGCGGTATTTTATACATTTTTCAATTTCAACCAATGTTTTGTTATTTCGTCTATAAATCTCTATTTCGGAGAAATAATAAAATATCGCTCTGCTGACTCTACCGTTGGTTTCGTGTATAATATAGTCACAAGCTCCGGAACTTGAATTTTTTCGAGAGGTGAAAAATATGTACAAATGTAAGATTGCAGAAAAATTGGTGGATCTCCGCAATGCACGGGGAGTAACGCAGGAAGATGTGGCACAAAGCCTATCCATTTCAAATAAAACGGTTTCCAAATGGGAGAATGGTGCCTCGGCACCCGATCTTCCTATGGTTGTAGAACTCGCAAAATATTATGGTGTTACCACCGACACGTTGCTCGGGCTTTCTGAGGACAAAAAGCAAAGCACGGCAGAAGAAATCCGCTCTTTGTTTGAAGGGCTTGATCGCCGTGAGTCTGTGCTCAAAGCCTTTGAAACAATAAGAGCTCTTGTTCCTTCAATGTATGGAACCATATCCAAGTATTATGATGATGCTTATGATAAAGAAAACGTTTATCCGACAGGTACTTCACATGGATATCGTTCCGCAATTTCGCTCCATGAGTTCTTTGAGTTTACTGCAAGCTCCGAAAACGTAAACTTAGCTGTGATGATGCTTAGAAATAAGGCAAATTTTGTATGGATGAGCGATGTAAACAAACAAAAAGAAATCGTTAAGATTTTCAAGTTCTTGTCTGCAGAAGATGTACTTTCCGTTCTGTATTTTGTCCATTCCACAAACTGTTCCGAAAGTTTTACTGCTGATTATATCGCAAAAAATACAGGTCTAAAAGAAGAACGGGTTTCTGAAATTCTCGATGAATTCTGCTCTGTAGGAGATTGTCATTGGGTAACGGCGCACCTTTCCGAAGGAGAAGTAAGAGTTTATGAGTGCTTTGGAGACGGTCTTGTTCTATCCTTGATTTCCTTGGCATTTGAAAGAATGTGCGGCAGACAGTCCTATGACTACAACTTCAGTGGAAGATGCAAAATGATCGGAGGTAAATAATATGAGTTTATCGGCTAATATCAAAAGATTGCGCCTTGAAAAGAATCTGACACAAGAGCAGCTTGCCACAAAGCTCGGGGTTTCAGCGCAAGCGGTTTCAAAGTGGGAAACGAGCGAAACATACCCCGATGGTGCGCTTCTTATTCCTCTTGCTAATGAGCTTGAAGTATCTCTTGACGAGCTTTTCGGAAACGAATCGATTACTATGGCAGACATTTCGGGAAGAATTGTGAAATTGATCCATAATACCGAGGCAAAAGAACGATTCAATGTCGCGCGTGATATCGGTTGGCAGATCGAGCGCGGTTTGTTTAACTGCCGTATGGAGATAGAAAAGAAGTATGATCCTAATGAAATCAAGAATCAGAAAAATGCATCCTACATTCTCGACGATAATGGATTTACAATCGTTTCTAATGGAAAAGAGCCTTTCTTCTCGGTGTTTCCCGAGCCGGCAGAGGGATACGGTCATTTTTTGAATGACAAAGAAGATCTGCAGAAGATCTTTGCGGCGCTGTCTAACGCAGATACAATGAACGCTTTGATCTATTTATATCAAAGAAATGAGAACTACGTTTTTGAGAGCGCAGTTCTCCAGCGAGATTGCGAGATCGCAAACGATCGGATCAACGCAGTAATAGATGATCTGTTGACGCTAAAGTTAATATGGAAACAGGAGCTTACCATTAACGGTGAAGCGCGTACGCTGTATTATTCTCGACCCAGCCACAAATTGCTTGCCGTATTGTTGATGACAAGAGAGATTGGTTATAAGGGAGCTTATAGCTTGCAATCCCATATCAGAAATACGCCTTTTTTTAAGGAATAATATTATACCGCCGAGAGTAACCGTAATGGTTGCTCTCGGCGGTGTGTTGCTTGATTTTTTCTTCGTACACCAACACAACGGGCGGACAACAGTATTGGAATAGCGGCTCACAATCACAGTCATAATTAAATTTGGATACGACCAATTATAAAAAGCCAGCCTTTTTCTTCGTTTGTGTCACAACCTCACAAATTTTCGTCAGCAGTTTGTCTTTGCCGGATTTCGACTGCAATGTGATTGCAAATAATTTGGATCTCTTCACGATGATTCCGGGGTTCATTTGTAGATTCACATTAGATGAGTCAATAAATAAACTAAAAAATTGTACGAAATGTCACTTTAATGCGCCGACTGCTATGCCTATTGGCATGCATTATAAGAAAAGACCTATAGATGACGTTGTCAGATATGAAAGTTTCTAACAAGCTACATCGATAGGCCTTTTTTCTATGTAAAAATTCGTTATACTGATTTTTTAACCAGCGTAAAACGTTACTGCTCCCCTTTTATTCCAATCAATTCTTCTATAACTGGTTGTTCATACGAAGGGAAGTAAAAGCCCCATACTGTTCCATTGCAATCTGCTTCCAATATACAATAACTATGGCAATGAACACAACCAAATTGGTCTGCAGCCAATTTAAATTGCTTATAAACTCCTTCATTGTATTTTTCTTGTTTGTGCCATTCATTCACTCTGGCTTTCTTCTTAATGACTTTCAGGCCTGTAACAGAAGATAAAGGGATTGCATATTTTGCTTCTGTATTAGTGAAATATACATTTTCAGAATCCTTATGTAGGCTATAAACCTTATTAAAGAAATTACTAAGCTGCATGAATTTCTCACAGATATCTACTTCTCCGTCTTTTTCTTTGTAATAGAAAGATAAAAGATCTATTTCCTTTGCGTCTGAAGGTACACCTAATTCATAGAAAACAGATTCGACAGTACCTGTAAAAGTTGAAATAGTATGTTGATTTTCATCAATTGACAAATTCTTCTTAGATTTAATCTTTCCAACAATCAGCAAAACAAGCCATACCACAGCGCATGCGCCGGCAATCCAATATAAATAAGGAGCATTCTTGTAACTCTCACTAATAGTGGCATCTGCTCCTGCATTCGGAAAAGCAATTAATAAAGCTAAGCCACCACAAACCCACTGAATAATACGAATCGGCAGCGGCAAGCTTGCCTTCTTAATAACAACACTAGCTTTTTCTGTGGCATTTTCTAAATTCTGACTCATTGCCAAGGATGGCTTTGCTACAATTAATTCATCACCGTTTGTTTTGGTGTTCTTATTATCTGTAGTTATATCAATTCCTAAGAACGGCTTCATGATTAAGTTCACTCCCTATATGCAACTTTTTATATCAATTCAATTATATCAGTACTTATTACATATAGCAATAATAATGTTACATAAGTTGTAAGCCATTTATGATAATGTCCTACTAAACCACAAGGGAAAATGTCCCACTTGCTGTCGCGGTGGGCGCGGCCGATGTTGTGGGCGCGGCGGCGGAATCGTTGACGAGCGAGATTTGCGGGCGGGATTTTCTAAAAATCACTCTGGCTATTAGAAAAAAACGGATTTTTATGTAATTATCAAGCTGAAAATGAGTTTTTTTCTAATTAAACTGTGCTACATTAGAAAAAACAATGATTTTCACGATTTCCAATGCTAAAAACAACGTTTTTCTAATATCTCCGCATTAAATTAGAAAAACATCAGCCCTGATTATCAAGCGCTATTGTTTCAACTTTCCCGGGACATTTTCGCTAATGGTTGACAGCACTAAAAATAACAAAAACACTTGCGATTGTACGTCCGGCGAGTTTATCAATAAGATGTACCGTTTCATGCGTTTTTTTCAATATCGCCCTTCTACATTGAAAAAACGATACACACATGCAAAGCCCGATTCCCTACTTCATTGCCTTTTCAAGCTCGTTGCCAAGCTGGATTCTGTACTTCACAAGCTTGTCCCCATCTTTTGTATACTTACTGACAGAAGTAACACACTTGGAAATAATCTTATCAACTGCCTTTTCACCTAATTTGGCTTCTGCCATAGTAAGAAGTTCAAAATCCTCGATACCATCGCGGACAGCTTCAAGTCTTAAAGAAGCAACAGGGCCATCGATACCCACCTTGTTTCCGTTATACAACAAAGAACCGTCGCCGTAAACAAAATCATTTATCCATTTTACGGTAGACATATCAGTCCACGGGTCATTTACAGAACCCCAGTGATTAACCTGCCAGTACAAGAAGCCGTCAACGTCATATTTCTTCTGCTGCCAGAAAAGAATTCTGTGATTGATACCGGCCATGTCGACAAATAAATTAGCGTAAGGCTCGCCGGGTTCCCAACAAACGTACCACCATACCTTGTCACCGTTTTTGCGGTTTTCAACCATTCTTTTTGCGAATGGATCATAGCCCATATCATAATAAGACTTGGAAATATCCTCGCGGGTAGACAAATCAAAATAAATATTCTTATCCTCAAAGCAATACGCTTTAGGGCACCAGATATCAATAAGATCCTTCATGTACTCAACTGCATCTGTTTCCTCGAACATAATCGGGTCAACGAAGAAAGGCACGCAAACCTGATTGCCCGGGAAAAGTCTGTCAAGACGGAGAATTTTGCCTTCGAGCTGGTAATACATGTCAGGAGATGTCGGTTCGTCAAGCGGGTAAAAATACGCCTTGTCCATCCACTCCGGATTTGTTTTGAGTTTTTCATAATAAGCAACAATCGTTGCATCATCAGAAGAATGAGGAACCTTGAACGATGTAACACGTGGATCGCTCATATATTTATCTGCTTCTGCAGAGAGAATATTATACGGAAGATCATATGCAGAAATACCATAATCAAGCAAAAATTCATAGTATTTAATATACATAGCGTCCCATTCTTCATTCGTTTCAATATTGTGTTTCGTCTTTATATCGCCATAAGAAATGCCTGCTGCTGTAGCACATGCTTTGCTGTCAGAATATGCAAAATCCCAGACGTGAGCCGTTATTTTGTTTTCGAATAAAACTTCCTCACCGGAAATAACTTTTATCGTCGACGAATAATCTCCTGCAGGCGTATCAGCCGTTGTGTGAAGACGAATCATAAAAGGCACAGCGCAATCTGCCTGCGCATCAAAACGATAATCCTCTCCAATCGGCACGACCGGATCGGGATAATCAACGTAATCAGAGCCTGCATCAAGATAAGATGACACTTCAAGATAATATTCCTCAAGAATAACGGCCTCTACAGTATCACCATCTTTATTTGTAAAAGGACTGAGTTCGAGTCTGAGATCAAATTCAGGCTGCTCAAGCTTAATAACGTACTGGCAACTTTCATATTCATTTTTTGCCATATAAATCTTGTATGTATCCTTGCCGGAGTACTTACTATCGTGAAGGACCTTAGTAAAAGAATGTTCAAACCAAATCATTTTATCCTCCTTTTTGCAACTGCTCAGGATAACCAGAGCACTGGAAAACAACATAACACAAACGAGTAACAGCCACCTTTTTTTCATAACAAGCACTCCTTACAAAAAATACATTTATATATTACTGAATATAAACCATAGCGCTCCAACTGCAACCAGACCAAGTATAACGGCGATGATAATTCTGAGTGCTGACATAGGTGCTCTGCCGCCTACCTTGCCGGTCTGACCATTTATAATAAAATTGTATACTTTGCCTTTGTACTTAAAAGATGACATCCATACTGGAAGCAATAAATACTTATATGTAAGGTCATCATATTTTGTTTTCAGATTAAGATTCGTAACCATAGACGCATTTCTTGTCATGCGGATAAGCCTGTCTATTTCACGTTCAAGGTCACGGTTAATAGCAACCTTTGCGTCCTTTTCCCATGCATCTTTAAGACCGATGCAATATCTTTCAGAACCATATCCTGCCAGATATTCAGGCTTGTACTCAACATTACTTTCCGTATCATAATTGTTGATTGAACGAAGCAAATCGGTGTCGTGCTTGTTCGTAGCCAAAGCCACCTTATCGTTGAAAAACTTGTTATACTTCCCTGACGTAAAATGCCAATGAGTTACAACACGCTGTTTGCCGTCCTTGTCTGTATAATAATGATTTACGCCATATCTTGCAGTATACGATGTGTTTGTATCAGTATCGAAAGTCCAGAAAGGAAGATAAATGCCTTTAAAATTATCTGCCTTAGCTTGTTTTTTCGCTGCACGCGGAGTGAAAAGCTTACGCTTTATCCATTTAAGAAAGCTTTCGTTTGCCTGCTTCTTTGATATCTTAAAAGGTACAACGCCTCCGGGTGCCATCGTTTTCTGGTCAGATGCCTCCATTACCTGGTTTGACCCGCAGTATGGACATTCACCTGCAATCTCAAGAGCATCATACACTGTTTCTGCTCCACAGGATTTACAGATTACAACCTTTTTCTCTGCTCCCCAGTCACAGTTTTCGTAATTTTCAGCATCTTCAAAACGAAGCTCCTGGGCGGCTTTTATCTCTTCTTCATCTTCAACTTCTTCATGATAGCCGCAATAAGGACAACCCATGTCGCCCGTTTCAGGCACAAAGTCCATTACACCACCGCATTGAGGACATTTGCGGTCAGTCTCGTCCATTGTCTGCGCAACTTTTGGCTCTTCAAAAAAATCCCTGTTATCTTCTGCCATTATTTTCACCGACTAAAAAGAGTATATTTATCTGATTTCTGATGCATCAAAACGGTCTCCGCACTCAGGACAGAACTTAGGTGGATTTTCAGGATTAACTGCCTGCCAACCACAATTTGAACATGTGTAAGTTCTGCTCATTACGGGTCTCGGAGATGCACACTCTACACAGAATTTGCCGGAATTCTTTGTACCGCACTGTGTACAGAACCATTGTCCCGAAGCACTCGCCTGCTGTGCCTGAGGCTGAACAGGAGCCTGTGCCTGCTGTGCAGCACCCATTTCATACAGATTCTGGGCATTTACACCACCTGCCTGCATAGCCATATTCATACCCATAAAGCCCATAACAGCGCCATTGCCATTAGCCGCAGCAGCACGCATAGCATCGCCCTGCGCACCTACGAGAGAAGCAGCCGCCATATTGGGATTCGTAAACACAGCAGTACGCTGAAGCTCCTTGATCATAGCTTCATCTTCTTCAGAAGCCTTAACTGAGCTCACACCAAACGAAGCAACCTCAATACCTCTGAGACTTCCCCACTTTTCAGAAAGAACGTCATTAAGAACGTCGGCAATCTCCTGTGTGTGACCGGGAAGCGCACTATATCTGATACCCATCATGGATATCTTGGCAAACGCCGGCTGAAGAGCTGTCATAAGCTCACTTTTGAGCTGACTGTCGATAGAATCTCTTCTATACTCATCACTCACATTGCCACACACGTTTGTATAGAACAGAATCGGGTCTGTAATCTTGTATGAATATTCACCGTGACATCTGATGCTGATATCAATATCAAGTCCGATGCGCACATCAACCGTACGGAACGGAACAGGATTCGGCGTACCATATTTATTTCCGATAATTTCCTTTGTATTAAAATAGTAAACACGCTGATCTTTGCCGGTGTCGCCGCCATAAGTAAAACGCTTACCAATAGTTTTGAACGTATTTATGATTCCTTTACCAAGTCCGCCGGTGAAAAGGCTGGGTTCTGTAGACGTATCGTATACAAACACGCCGGGCTCTGCACAAACGTCAACAACCTTGCCCTGCTCAACGATAATCATACACTGACCATCATTTACAGCGATAGCAGAACCGTTTGATATGATATTTTCACTGCCCTTTGTATTGGAACTTCTGCCGGACACCTTCTTGGCACCTTTCTGCACAAGAACGTCAGATGACATAGACTCACAATAAAAATATTCTTTCCACTGGTCAGCCAGTGTGCTGTTTGTAGAACCAAAAAATGCCTTAATAAGACCCATATTATTTCATCCTTTCCTCAATCCATTTTCGCATATAATCAATAGCTTCCCTGGCACGCTCTTTTGCCGGTCCGCCGACGTGAGCTCTGCCGGAGACACAAGCCTCAGGCGTAATAGCCTTGTAAATATCTTCATCAACAGTGCAGAATCCTTCGCAGAATTCGTTGAACTTTTCAAGCGGAACATCCTCAATATTTATACCCTTTTCAATACAATAAACAACGAGCTCGCCTGTAATTTTATGGGACGCTCTGAACGGAACGCCGCGCTTTGTGATATAGTCAGCAAAATCAGTACTGTTAAGATATCCTTCAAAAGCAGCCTTGTACATGGTATCTTTGTTGAAACGGCACGTAGCAAGCATCTTTGTGAAAACTTTCAGACACATAAGTACTGTCTCTTCACTGTCAAAAATTGCCTCCTTGTCCTCTTGCATGTCCTTATTATATGCCAGCGGAAGTGACTTCATAACAGTAAGCAATGCCATCAGGTTGCCATACACACGACCTGTCTTGCCGCGAACAAGCTCTGCCACGTCAGGATTTTTCTTCTGAGGCATTATAGAAGAGCCTGTTGAAAAGCCGTCATCCATAGTAACAAAGTTGAATTCGCTTGTAGACCATGTGATGAGCTCCTCGCAAAAACGGCTAAGGTGCATCATGATGATTGAATAACAAGAAGCAAGTTCAATTGCAAAATCTCTGTCACTTACAGAATCCATGCTGTTCATGGTAACGCCGCCTGTCATACCAAGCGTATCTGCAACGTATTGTCTGTCAATCGGATAAGTAGAGCCTGCAAGAGCGCCGCTGCCCAAAGGACATACGTCTGTCCTCTTGTAGCAGTCATATAATCTCTCAACGTCTCTTTTGAACATCTGCGCATATGCATTCATGTGATGTGCAAGCGTAACAGGCTGTGCATGCTGCATATGTGTAAAGCCGGGCATAATCGTATCGAGATTCGCCTCAGCTACGTCAAGAACCGTACCGATGAGTGCTGCAAGAGCATCGCGTGTCTCAGTAATAGCTCCGCAAAGATACAAACGGACGTCAAGTGCCACCTGGTCGTTACGGGACCTTGCTGTGTGAAGTCTTTTTCCGGCATCACCGATGCGTTTTGTAAGCAGACCTTCAATAAAGGTGTGTATATCTTCGCAACTAAGATCTATCTCAAGCTCGCCTGATTCAATCTGATTCTTTATATTATCAAGTTCTGCAGTAATACTGTCGGCCTCTTCCTGAGTAATAATACCCTGCTTGCCGAGCATATTCGCATGAACAATACTGCCTAAAATATCAGCTTTATACATTTTCTGATCGAATTTGATTGATGAATTGAAAACATCAACGTCGTTATCTGTAAGACCTGTAAAGCGGCCTCCCCATAACTTCATGGAAATCACATCCCTACTATATAATCCCTGTGATTTTACCATCTTGTAACATTTTTTACAATATGATAAAATTACCGGAGAGATAGCTAATAGAAAGCGGTAATAAATATGAATATGACCTGGCAGGAATATTGCGATAAGATTTATGGCTGTTTTACCGGTAAAAGTGTTGCCGGTACGATTGGTGCGCCCTACGAAGGCTACAAAGGAAGAATGCGTGTCAATTATGACCCGCAAAGCTTTGCAAAGCCACTTCCCAACGATGACCTTGATTTACAGATTCTGTGGCTCGAAGTTGTTGAAAAATTCGGAAGTAACTTCACTTCTTCAGATCTTGCCAAGGCTTTTTACGAAAAATGCCCTTATTCCCCCGGAGAATATGCTACCTTTAAGAAAAATTATGATTTAGGCTTGTATCCACCGCTTACAGGTAAATTCAATAACAATTATTATATCGAAGGCATGGGTTGCTCTATCCGCAGTGAGATATGGGCGTGCTTTTCACCGGGATGTCCTGATCTTGCCACGTCACTTGCTGCAAAAGACGGCGTACTTGACCACGAAGGCGAATCAGTAATCGCCCAGCAGTATCTTGCAGCATTAGAAGCACTCGCCTTCACAAACGACACAAAAACCCCGGAAGCGCTGATAATATTGGCGCTCAAATATATCGATAAAGACAGCCGTTTTGCGCAGCTCGTCAGCAACGTTGTTGACTGGTGCGATGATTCAAAAGAGCCCGAGTACGTTTTCGGCAGGATTCTTCGCGACTACGGTCACCCGGACTGCACTAATATGTACCAGAATATGGGTATTATCATTATGTCCCTGATACTGGGTAAAGGCCATTTTATACATAGCGTTATGATGGCTCTTAACTGTGGCTTTGACACAGACTGCACGTGTGCTACAGTAGGTGCCGTTATCGGTCTGCTTGAAGGCGGCAAGAAGCTGATGAAAAAATACAACATACCTGACCAGGTTTTCAAATGCGGTGTTGACGTCAGCAGAATTTCAAACAGAGTTTACGACCTTGCAAACGATATTGCTCTGGCAGGTCTGTTCTTCAGAGACCTTAACAAAAAAGTGACAATCACCGATTACTCTGAAGAACACATCCCTACTGTTGAAAACGTAAGATCACTTCCGATTGAGTTTAACGTAAAATATGAAAACGACGACCCCGTAATCGCCCCCGGCGAAACGAAGATGGTCACAATCCAGTTTGATTCAATTATGAAGCTAAAGGCCGCAGGCACTGTGAAAATATATGCACCCGAGGGATTTACTGTACATCCCGATGAAAAGAAATTCAGAATCGGCGGTATTTTTTCACAAAGTCCTGAGTTCTATATAACGGCATCAAAAGAAATGCCTGTAATGATGGAGAAAAACATCTTCAAGATACTCGTTACAATGGATAATAATGACAGCTATCGTTTTTCTTTCGGCCTTGTTGGCGCGATTCTCGGCAAAGTTTACGGACCTTTCTGGGAAAATACCACAAGAATGAATCCTCCCGGAAACGACGAGTCGTATTACAATAGTTTCCCAAGACCGAGAAACGAAAATGATGCGATGACAACGATGAGAGAGTTTCACCTTAATATGGAAGCAGACTGGGAATGTGATTATCTCGAAGACCAGCTCCTTGGCGGCAGCCTCCTGCCGGCAGGACTCGTTCCCGACCCTGCGTACAGAGGTTTTAACGTTGTTTTGCGCAAAGACAAGTTCTGCTTTGAGGATTTTATGTCAAACAAGATGCCTTGTGTTGTTTATTTTGTAAGAGATATTTACGCACCCGAGGATATGGACGTCTGTCTTCAGATCGGTCACAGCGATGCTTTCAGATTATGGAAAGACGGCGATCTTATTGCTTTTTCTGATAAGTCATGCAACTGGACCCCTGAAAATATCCATCTTCTGGGACTGCCTCTTAACAAAGGCATAAACAGATTTGTTGCAAAGATTGCGCGCACAAATGGTGTATCTGACTTCAGTCTTATGTTTACAAAAGACGGTGCATGTACAGATATGATTACCTGCCTTGGTAACTGCAAGCAGTAAACACCTTTTCAGCAATGCATTTTAATACTGCATATACAGGAACTGCCAGCAAAATCCCCCATAGTGCAAAGAATTCACCACCAATAAATATAACGACGATTGTTGTTATCGGATGAATACCGAGACTACCTTGTATTATTCTCGGTGACAGGAAGTTATTGTCAAATTGTTGTGCTGCTACAAATAAGATTATCACCCATATTGCCTTCATCGGTGAAATGAATATTGCTGATATTACAGCAGGTACAGCACCTATTACCGGCCCAAAATATGGTATCAGATTTGATATACCTCCTATTATTCCAAGAAGCACCGCATAAGGCACGCCAATCAACATAAGACCTATCGTTTCTGCCGTACCGATGATCAAAGCAATCAATATCTGCCCCTGTAAAAATTTGGAAAGTATTCTTCCAAGTTCGTCCATAGTCCCCTTGACTGTCTCGCGCCAGGAAAAAGGAAACCATCCCAAAAAGCTTTCAAATATCTGTTTTTTATCTTTCATCATATATACAGCCAGTACAAACGTTGTCAGTATCCCGACAACAACTTCAATAATACTGCCTGCAATCTGCAAAGCATATCCGGAAATATTTTCTATTACCCGGGAAATATTACTCAGTATCTTATCGTACGACGCCTGCGCAATCTTTGATATCTTCTCATTAATCTCAGGATTTGACGTAAGTTCTTTCATCTTATCAAGCAGATTTTCCATCGTTTCCGGCAGATTTTTCACAAGATCGCTGATATTCCGGCTGAGAATCGGAATCACAAAGATAAATATGCCAATAATTGTCAATAGTAATATACAAAATACAATCAGAATTGCCATGTTACGGCTGATTTTATTTTTACGCGTAAGAAAATATACTGCCGGCTCCAGCATGTAAGCAAGCAGGCTTCCAAGCAGGAGCTCAAGCAATATATTCTGAATCTTGTCCCAGAAAATAATTATCAGGACAAGGAGCAATATAGGAATAAGAAATAACAGTCTATTCTTTTTCAAAACATGCTCTTCATGTCATTCATCTTTTTTCCGGCTTTAATGAGTAGCCGGCCTGCTTTGCAACTGCTTCCCGTACACATACTTTTTACGACGCAAGCTGCCATAGTACCTGCCACTCCTCCACATACCATACCCAGCATCATAGCCGGGAGAAATTTTCCTGTGTTCATTGTTTATTTCCCCTTGCAATTATAAATTCTTCGCCAAACTCCACACCGTCTTTAAGGTTAATCACGTTGCGGCCTTCTACAATGTCTTCCATAAAACCGCGTGAAAGTTCAATCTCTTCAATTATTCCGCTTTCCATATCGAATATGCAATCACTGACAACACCCATCGCCTGACCCTCGTCAGACAATACGTTTTTTCCGATCACATTGTCATAGAAGCTGCTCTTTTTAAGGTGAACACTATGAGCGTATCTGCTAAGAGACTTTTCATCGTAAATCACACAAGCCGTCTTATCCAGTTTAAGGATATCTTCAAGCCTGATATATTTTTTACCGAATCCGGGCGCTCCGTCCACCAGAAACCCGCCTACGTTGTCTTTGCTGTCATATAACGCATCCCCCAGATATCCTGCCCTCGCGTCGTTTTTCAGACATACAACAGGAACGCCTCTTGCTTCAATTATTCTGACCATGTGAAATCCTCCAAATCTTTTAGTTGTATATTTTGTAAATATCTGTAAAATATACTTCGTAATTCAAATCACCTGAAAAGGAGCTTTTTTATAATGTCAACAATTAATACGATCAAGTCAGCCGGAATTACGGCCGCAGATATATTATTACCCGCAGATAAATATGATATGCACAAGTGGGCAACAATTGCATGTGACCAATTTACTTCCAATCCCGAATATTGGAAAAATGTGGAAAAAATAACTGACGGCGCAAAATCTACGTACAACCTTATGTTCCCCGAATTCTTTTTAGAAAAAGGAAATGACGATGATCGTATTGTTAAAATAAACCGGAACATGTCAGATTATCTTGCTGACGGTACGTTTGTTGAATATAAAAACTCTTTTGTTTACGTTGAAAGGTCTGTGCCCTCCGGCATACGTCGCGGCCTTATCGCTGCTATCGACTTAGAGCAGTATGACTACGCTCCGGGCTCTACGACGCTTGTGCGTGCATCTGAAGCAACAGTAACGTCACGTATCCCACCGCGCGTGAAAATACGTAAAAACGCTCCTCTTGAGATGCCTCATATCCTGATTCTTATTAACGACCCTGACAGAAGCGTAATTGAGCCTCTGGCTGATATGTGCAAGGAAAAGCAGCCTGTATATGACTTTGATCTTATGTTAGGTGGCGGCCATATTCGCTCATACATAATCAATGACGAAAACGAGAAAAACAGCATCACAGACAGTCTCATCGCCCTTAAAAACTCTACAGGTGACCCAACTCCTTTGTTATACGCTGTCGGAGACGGCAATCATTCTCTTGCTTCTGCAAAATGTCATTATGAAGAACTAAAAAAAGCCGGGCTTGCAACGTCGGCTTCTCCATGCCGCTTTGCTTTGGTTGAGATTGAAAATATTTTTGACGATGCTATGATTTTCGAGCCGATTCACCGCGTACTTTTCACCGTAGACGCAAATGATTTTATTGATTTTTGTGAAAAAGAAAACAGCTCCCTGAATATGGAAGATTGTTTTGAAATACCTTATATCGCTGGCAATATCAAAGATACGTTAAAACTGTCTAAGGAGCTTCATACGCTCAGTGTCGGCGCACTTCAATTACTTATGGACAAGTACATGCTGACACATAAAGACGTTGATATCGATTACATACACGAGCCTGAGACAGTTACAGAACTTGGTTCAGAAGATGGCAACATGGGATTCTTCCTGCCTGCCATGGACAAGTATGATTTCTTCCCGACTATTGTTAAAAATGGTTCTCTCCCACGAAAAACATTTTCCATGGGAGAGTCAACTGAAAAACGATATTATATTGAGTGCAGAAAAATATAATTAATTATATTTCGGCAGCCAGTCACCGTGCGCTTCGATGAGGTCATCACAAAGTGAAATAATCTCGTCGATAGTAAGCTGCGCGCTTGTGTGAGGATCGAGCATTGCTGCATGGTAAATATGTTCTTTTTTACCTGTAAGAGCAGCTTCAACTGTGAGCAACTGAGGATTGATATTTGTTCTGTTAAGAGCTGCGCACTGCTCAGGAAGGTCACCGACTTTGATTGGCTGAATACCTGACGCATCAATTATGCATGGTACTTCGACTGCTGCATTGGCAGGCAGGTTTGTAATAAGGCCGTTATTCAGAACGTTGCCGCCGAATTTGTATGGCTTATTCGTAATCATCGCCTCAATCATGTGTGACGCATACTCACCTGACCTCTTGTGTTCAAGCTTGTCAACTTCCGTAAGAGTAGCACGTCTTGATTCCCAGTCCTTTATCTGGTTTATACATCTTCTCGGATATTCATCAAGCGGAATATTATATCTTTCTATAAGCTCCGGATGGTCGGGCTTGATAAAATATGGCATATATTCTGATGAATGTTCGCTTGATTCTGTTATGTAATAGCCGAACTTGTGCATAAGTTCATGACGAACTCTGTCATAATCCGGCGCACCTTTTTCAAGTGAGAGTCTTTTGATCTCAGGATACAGATCTTTACCATCTTTTGTAATCTCAAGGAGCCACGCCTGATGGTTGATACCTGCAATCTTCCACTGCACTGTATCATCATACTCAAGACCTACGCCATTCATAAGTGTAGGTGCGCAAACCTGTACGCTGTGGCACAGACCAACTGATTTGATTGACGAAGCTCTTTGCATAGCGCTTGTAATCATCGCCATCGGATTTGTATAGTTGATGAAAAGCGCATCAGGACAAACTTCTTCCATATCGTGCAGGAAATCAAGTACTACAGGTATTGTTCTGAGTGATCTGAAAATACCGCCGATGCCGAGAGTGTCGGCAATCGTCTGTCTGAGACCGTATTTTTTAGGAACTTCAAAATCAATAATTGTACAAGGATCATATCCTCCTACCTGTATTGCATTAACAACAATATTTGCACCTTTGAGTGCTTTTTTTCTGTTATTTACACCAAGGTATGACTTGATTTTCACTTTTGCTTTTGTAAATCTCTTAACTGCCTCAAGCATTTTCTGTGAGTCGTCAAGTCGTTTTTCATCGATATCGTAAAGAGCTATCTCAAAATTTGTTATTATCTTGCTGACCATGCAATCACCAAGTACATTTTTCGCAAAAACTGTACTGCCGGCGCCCATGAAAGTTATTTTCATACAGAATTCCTCCTCTATATTTTTTATTTTTATTGTCGCTAATCCTACATTACAAGGATTGATATGTCAAGAAAAAATCCCGATGCTTTATCGCATCGGGATTCTTGTTCAAATCAATACTTGCGTTTTCTTGCAGCCTCAGACTTCTTCTTACGACGAACGCTGGGTTTTTCGTAGTGCTCACGCTTTCTAACTTCAGCAAGAGTACCTGCTTTTGCACATGATCTCTTCCATCTCTTAAGAGCGCTATCTAAGGATTCGTTTTCTTTTACTCTAACTTCTGACATTCTATTTTCCCTCCCTTCAACTCTAAACACCGGTTGACGGAAACTTGTAAGTACTTTTTTAGGTCACATCAAAATGATGCAACTCGGTTATTATACAACCATGTATAAAACCTTGTCAACATTTTATTTAATAACCTTTTTGTCAACTTCTTCTGTAAGCATTTCAATGAACTCATCAAGAGACATTGTCTTCATTGCATTTTCCTTGCGGGCACGTACACTGACTGTACCTTCCTGCATTTCACGGTCGCCGCAAACGAGCATGTAAGGAATCTTCTGAACCTGTGCCTCACGTACGCGGTAACCTACCTTTTCATTACGGTCATCAAGCTCTGCTCTGAAGCCTTTATCTTTAAGCTTCTTTACAACTTCTGCACAGTAATCTGCCTGGTTTTCCATGATAGGAAGTACTCTTACCTGTTCAGGTGCAAGCCATGCAGGGAAAGCACCGGCATATTTTTCAATAAGCAATGCAAGTGTACGCTCATAGCAACCGATTGACGTACGGTGGATAATGTATGGATTTTTCTTTGTACCATCTTTATCAACGTAAACCATATCGAAAAGCTTTGCAAGCTGAAGGTCTACCTGAATCGTAATAAGTGTATCTTCTTTACCGAAAACGTTCTTGATCTGGATGTCGAGCTTAGGACCATAGAATGCAGCCTCGCCTGCTTCTTCTGTATAGTTGATGCCCATGTGGTCAAGAATATTTCTCATGATATCCTGAGCATCATTCCACTGCTCATCTGTTCCGATATATTTTTCTCTGTTATCAGGATCCCATTTAGAGAATCTGTAAGAAACGTCCTCATCAAGGCCAAGTGTCCTGAGCATAAAGTTTGCAAGGTCAAGACATCTTGCAAATTCATCTTCGAGCTGGTCAGGTCTGCACATCAGATGACCTTCTGAAATAGTAAACTGACGTACTCTGATAAGACCATGCATCTCACCTGACGACTCATTACGGAAGAGTGTAGAAGTCTCACCGTATCTGAGCGGAAGATCTCTGTAGCTTCTTGTTTTTGTAAGATATGCCTGATACTGGAAAGGACAAGTCATAGGTCTCAGAGCGAGTACCTCTTCTGTATCTGACTTCTCAGGATCGCCAAGTACAAACATGCCATCAAGGTAATGATCCCAGTGACCTGAAATCTTATACAAATCAGATTTTGCCATCAAAGGTGTCTTTGTACGCAGATATCCGCGTCTTTCTTCTTCATCTTCAACGAATCTCTGAAGAATCTGGATAATCTTTGTACCCTTAGGAAGGAGAATCGGAAGACCCTGACCGATAATATCTGATGTCGTGAAAATCTCAAGCTCACGGCCGAGTTTGTTGTGGTCTCTCTTCTTTGCTTCTTCTACCTGCTCTAAATATGCAGTAAGAGCCTTTTTATCAAGGAAGCTTACACCGTAAATACGCTGAAGCATCTTATTCTTCTCGCTGCCTCTCCAATAAGCTCCGGCAACCTGAGTAAGCTTGAACGCACGTACTCTGCCTGTATCCGGAAGATGTGGTCCGGCACAAAGATCAACGAATTCGCCCTGTTTGTAAAAAGAAATCTGTGAATCTTCAGGAAGGTCGTTTATAAGCTCTACCTTATATTTCTCACCCTTCTCCTCCATAAAACGAATAGCCTCATCACGTGGAAGAGTAAATGCTTCAATAGGATATTTAGCTTTAATAATCGCCTTCATCTCTCCTTCAATCTTTTCAATAATATCAGGTGTGAAAGTCGTGTCTATATCAAAGTCGTAGTAAAAACCATTCTCAATAGCAGGACCTATAGCAAGCTTTGCTTCCGGGAATAATCTCTTTACAGCCTGTGCCATAACATGCGATGTAGTGTGTCTGTACACCTTCAATCCTTCTTCACTATTGTCTTCAATCTCGCGGATTGAACCATCACTCATTGTAATCTGTACCATAAAAGCGCTCCTTTCTATATGCTGCTTAAATAAATATATAATTTATCGACCATTCAGACGATAATAGCTTACTATACTCTCTTTGATGAAAAAAATCAATGCTTTTCAATTAGCTCCGGCAATATTCCTTATCACTTCGCCTGCAATCACAAGGCCGCATGCAGACGGCACAAACGAAAGGCTCCCAAGCGGCATTCCGGGCATTGTTGTTGCGCGTGGAATTTCTGTCGAGAATGCAACTTTAAGGGCTTTTATGCCCTTTTCACGAAGCTTGCGGCGCATTACCTTCGCAAGCGGACAATTCGTAGTCTTGTAAATATCTGTAATCGTGAAAAGTGACGGATCAATCTTATTTGCTGCGCCCATACTGCTTATAATATTCACGCCGGCTTCTGTCGCTTTGCAGATTGTATAAATCTTGTCATCAACAGAATCTATGCAGTCAACTACATAATCATATTGTGAAAAATCGACAGGATTTTCACAGTCATATTCTTCCCCGAATGAATCTTTAATAATATTAACGTGACAAGACGGATTGATATCAAGCATGCGTGCCTTCATAACAGCTACTTTGCTCATTCCGACAGTAGAATTAAGAGCCACAAGCTGGCGGTTGATATTGGTAGGATTTACCGTATCAGGATCAACGAGCGTAAAGCTTCCGATACCGGCGCGGCAGAGGGCTTCTGCGCAATATGAACCTACACCACCCACTCCGAGCAGTAAAATATTAGCGGCTTTTAGTTTTTCGACGGCGCTGATGCCGAGCACAGCTTCAGTCCTGAGATACATATCTTCCATTATTTACATCTTCTCACTTTTTTGAAATTATATATAGCATAAAACATTGCGGCAGTTGCAATTGTAACACACATTCCGGTCTGCTGGCCGGGCGCATAATATTTCATCGTTACGTGATGCTCCCCGGGACCTGCGTCAAAGGCCAGAAAACCTGCGGCAGAGCACGTTTTTACCTGCTTTCCGTCTACCATTACCTGCCAGCCGTCATCATACGGAACCGACGTGAAAATCGCTTCGTCAACATCATTCGTTATCGTGCCTTCGACATATCCCTCGCCCCATGAAGTTACGTTCATTGCGCCGGGCACGAGGCTCAAAGCCGCCTCCTCAAAAGCATTAATATCCATCATATAGAATTTATTATTGTCCGGATTGAAGTTTGAGCTTACGATCGTAAGGCTCACCTTTATCTCGTCGCCTGCAATGTATGAGCCCATATACATTAGACCTTCGAGCTCTGCTGAATACAGTCTGCAAAAATACTTGTCATTTACTGTCGCATCAGCCCTTGAAAAGCCATCATTCGGGAATTTTGCATACAAAACGCCGTCGCGGTCTGCAGTAATAGTATATGTGTAAGTCGAGCCTTCTTTTTCACAAATATTGTCAATCGGCGCCAGGTATGTTGTGTGCTCACCTGTCATCGTATTCAGCAGCTTGTTTTGATTGATAACGTAATTTGACGATAATTTGAAGTCAAGAATTTCTCTTTTTGCGCTGAATGCTATCGGAAGTGCGTATGGATTACGATAAAGATTAAAGCCGTTTTCACTGTAAATCAGCTCGTACTGCTCCTGCGGAATATTATTAGCTTCAAGTATTTTTATATCAGGAAACTGCACGGCTGCATTGTCGGGCACGATGATGTATTTTGTAGACAAAATCATCTCAGACACAAGGCTGCCACCGAAAGGAGCTACCCAATAATAGTAGTCTCCATATCCAAGATCTGACAGCATATAATTGACTTCGGCATCAAAAGCAGAGCTATAATGGCTCAGTGACGAATAGCCCAGCCCAATAGGCTCATTAAAGCTCTGAAAAGCACTCTGTCCTACTCTGTAAAGCTCTCCTCCGCTGTCTTTCTCCGCTGCTTTGATCATATTTTCCATTGCAATATAATATTCTTCATGTTGCTTGGCAGACTCGTAAAAATGTGCGCTGTCTATATCTTCAAACATAGCATTGGCATGGCGTGATATATCGTAAACTGATGCTGTGCAGATTGTCGCCAAACATACAATATATACCAATGCTGTTTTCTTGTAATTCATAAGTAGCATCACAAGTGCGCATATGGTAAAAAGTGCCAGTGTAAGCTGTATATCATCTTTGCTTATCGCCGGGTTTGAAATGTTTGATGCGATCATACTTATCATGGCAAAAAGCGCAATAGCCGCGACGAAGAAGTGCCATGGAATCTCTTTTATCCTGTCAAACGCTATCGCGGCTGCGTATATTATTACAAAAAACAGCAAAAAGCCGAATCTGAACGGAAACCAGTTAGGCTTCTGGAAAACGTGCCACGCATAATTCAGAAACGTCAGACTAAAAGAGCAAATAAAAAATGCAGTTATAGCTATCAGAAGTACTTTTTTCTGTAGTTTGATGCTTTTCACAAAGAAAAAGCCGAGAAACATTATCATGACTACTACGCCACAATAGAAAAACGGCATTCCATTATTTGTTATGCTGTCGTATACACCATTAAAGAATTTGATTATTATGTCCTTGCTGTCAAATGCATACGGCATCTCTTTGCTCTGTTCTAAAAACGTTTTGAACATCGAGGAATCGCCTTCGAGTTTGCCTTCAAAAAGCGATGCCACAGCCGGTATCAGAAGCCACGAGCCAATGCCCATCGCTGACACAACACAAAGAAAATATTTTCCTGTTTTTACAAGTTTTTCTTTGATAATACTGCCTTTTTCTGTAAGCAATCTGTATACGAAATAGCAGGCTGTAAATATTCCGCACATATATGCCATGTAATATGTCGAGACGAACAGCACTGCGTACGATACTGCCAGAAATCCCCATTTACCTGTTTTAAGGAATCTGTCTATAAGCAGCAATATTATCGGTAGCCATATGACGGCATCTATCCACATAAGGCACATAAGATATACGAGATTGTATGACATCAACGCATAAAACGTTGAAAAAAGTACAATAACGTGGTCTTTGAGGCCGCGTGATTTCAAAAACAGCGCAAAAGCAAGGCCGCACAACCCTATTTTCAGTACCGTTAGAAACAAAATACCCGATGCCATGTGCGCGTTCGGGCATAAAAGTGTCAGCCATGACAAGGGGCTTGCCAGATAATACGCGAATACACCTACATAGTTTGTGCCAAGAGCCTTTGACCACGAGAAGAATACGCTACCCTGGTCGGAGAAATTTTTAAGACCTTTGTAAAATTGCGAATACTGCCCCGCCATATCCATAGCAAGCAGAGATTTTGAGCCGTCTCCGAATGGAGCAAAGCCGTAGTACATGAAAACAAACAACAATATAAGAGCCGGTATTGCAAAGCTCAAAATTAAAACATATGCCGTTTTATTTCCTGTTTTTGTAAGTTTCATTTTATAAATCAGATAACGATATCGTATCCACCTACGCCATGCTGAAGCGACCTGTTTACTCTTGATATCGTCGCAGATGATGCACCTGTTTTCTTTTCAATCTCAGAGAACGTCATATTTGCCTTGAGTAATCTGGCAACTTCAAGACGCTGAGCAACAGTATTGAGTTCTTTAATCGTGAAAAGATCCTCAAAAAACTTATAGCACTCGCTTTTATCTTTAAGTTTGAGCACTGCATCATAAAATTTATCTAAATCTTCTTTTTCAAATTCGTTCATAGTCATCTTACCCGTCTCTTATTGCTTAAAAATATTACTGAGAAAAGCTTTTGCCTTTTCTGATTTAGGATTACTTATTACTTCTTCAGGAGTACCCATCTCTTCTATTACACCATCTGCCATATATATTACTTTATCGGCAACATTACGGGCAAATTCAATCTCGTGAGTAACAACAATCATCGTACTGTCTGATGATTTAAGTCCTCTTATTACTTTTAATACTTCGCCTGTAAGCTCAGGATCGAGAGCCGATGTAGGCTCGTCAAAACACAATATTTCCGGCGACAAAGCCAGTGCTCTTGCGATTGCCACTCTTTGCTGCTGTCCGCCTGACAACTCACAAGGATATGCCTTTTCTTTTTCAAGCAAGCCTACTCTGTCGAGTATTTTTATAGAATTTTCATGGATTTTTTCTAATATAATTTTTTTATTTGTTTTATAGTCCGGTCTTTCCTTTGCAAGAAGTTCCTGCGCAAGCGTGATATTTTTTATAACCGTATATTGCGGGAAAAGGTTGAATGCCTGGAAAACGAGGCCGAAATGCAGTCTCTTTGTACGGATATCCTTTTCATTCATTGTAGACGGAATTGATGGATCAAGCAATACTTTTCCATTAACAGAGATTGATCCGCTGTCAGGTGTTTCCAGGAAGTTAAGACAGCGAAGAAGTGTTGTCTTGCCGCTACCGGACGAGCCGATAATAGCGAGAACCTCACCTCTTTCAAGTGAAAAATCGATCCCTTTTAATACTTCATTTGAGCCGAAGCTTTTTTTGATTCCTTTTACTTCAAGTACTGACATTTTTAAATCCTCTATAATCAATGGTAATAAGCCAATTTTTTCTCAATTTTGCCAAATAATATTGTAAGTATACCGCAGAACAGCAAGAAGAATACGGCCGTGTAGAAGAGTGGCCAGATAACTCCGTCTGCAGCATATTCGTTTGCAGCAAACATAATTTCCGTAACTGCAATTACTCTTGCAAGCGAAGTATCCTTAACTAACGTGATAATCTCGTTACCCATCGGAGGAACGATTCTCTTGACTACCTGCATGAGTACAACTTTGAAAAAGACTTGTGATTTGGTCATACCAAGCACCTGTCCTGCTTCGTACTGACCTTTCGGTATACCTTCTATACCGCCTCTGTATATTTCTGAAAAATATGCGGCGTAGTTAATAATAAATGCAAGAAGTGCCGCAACCATTCTATTATTTATTGACATTCCGAAAATAGAATCCGGATAAACGATTCCGAACATGAGGCCCGGACCGTACATGAATATAAAAAGCTGGAGCATCAGAGGCGTACCCCTGATGATCCAGACAAACGTTCTTACAACCCACTTAAGGGGCTTAAATTTTGACATCGAGCCGAAGGTCATCAATAAACCAAGCGGAATAGCACACAATAATGTAACTATAAAAATTACTATATTTTCTTTGAATGCCTCAAGCAAACTCAGTGTAACATTACAAAATGACTCCCACGTCATAGATAAAGATCCTCCGGCGATTAATAAATTATTCTACGATAAGCAAATCCTGAAGCTTATATTTAGCAGCAATCTCAGCGAGTTTGCCTGATTCAGCAAGAGCCTTGATAGCGCCGTTTACTTTTTCCAATGTCTCAGGACTGTCTTTTCTGAAGGCAATACCATACTGTTCAGGGCTGAACTTCTGTGATGTAACAACGAGGTCTGTGTAGCTTGTGCCTTCACCGATAGAACCGATTGACATTACGTAGTCAACGATAGCGATATCAGCTGTGCCGGCAGCAACTTCCATAAGAGCCTTTGCCTGTGTATCAACTGCAGTAAATGTAGCTTCTTTGAACATAGCATCTGTCTTTGCAACGTCTTCGCCTGCTGATTTTGTCTCAGCTACAACTTTAGCGCCTGCGATATTAGCTGAATCACTGTATTTTTCAAGATTTTCAGCTTTAACAACCATAACCTGTCTGTTTTCAAGATAAGGAACAGAAATGTCCATATTAGCTTTACGCTCATCTGTGATTGTCATACCATTCCAGATACAGTCAATGTTTTTAGCTTTGAGCTCTGTCTCTTTAGCATTCCAGTCGATAACCTGGAATTTTACTTTAAGGCCGAGTTCCTCACAAACTGCTTCGGAAAATTCTGTTTCAAAACCGATAAGCTTTTCTTTAGCTTCATCTTCGTAATAGTTCATTGGAGAAAAGATTGTAATACCTACAATAAGCTCTCCTTTTTCTTCAATATATGCCCAGTCTTCACTTGAAGAACAACCTGTAAACATTGTAACAGCGAGCATGGCAACTAACAAAATGGCAACTAACTTTTTCATGTTAAACCTCCAAGAATATTTATGTTTTGGTATTTTAGCGCTTTAATGTGCTAAAGTCAAGTAGCAGGCCGAAAATTATTATATCAGCAATCTTCTACCACAAAAACATGCGATCCGGCATCTATGTTGTGTACCTTTCCACCCCACTCTACTTTTGCCTGCACACCGACCGGCAAAGTAACGTAAAGGCTGAGATTTCCATATCTGCGCACCCATTTTACTTCTATATCGCCTTTGACAGATGCATACGTAGCATTGGCAAAATTCATCTGCGACGGTACATACGGCTTAATCTCAACATATGATGCAGCCTTGTCCATAACTTTGATGCCGCAAAGATATGCAAAGCACCAATAATCTACAGCTCCGTACATCGGGTGGTTGTGAGAGTTCATGCTCGGGTCTTTTTTGAGCTCGAACCTCTCCCAGATTGTGGTTGCCTCGTTATTTATCATCAATCCGAATGACGGATAATCCATCTTTGTCATAATCGCATACGCATCATCAACGTATCCGTATTCACAAAGCATCTCCATGATATATCTCGTACAAAGATTACCTGTTGTTATGCAATAGCCATTTTCTGTCAGCTCATCATGAACTACTTTAATAATTTCCGCCCGGTCCTCTTCCGGTGCTATTCCTGTGAAAAGTGAGAATATCTGGCAGGCTTGCGAACCGGTTGCAAATTTATGCGTTTCCTTGTCATAGAACTCTCTGATATACGCATTTCTGATCTTTTCACCGAGCTCAGTATAGTACGCTACGTCTTCGCTTCTGCCAAGAATCTCAGCCATTTTCACGAGCAGCGTGCAATTGAAATACGAGAATCCGGTTGACATGAGGCGTCCGGGTGTGATGCTCGAATAAGCATCTTCTTCTGACCTGCACACGAATGACGGTGACGCCCAGTCACCGTAATATGAATAGTTTACGATATAGTCATCGCTACGGTCCAAAAGCGTCTTTTCCCAGAGCTTGAAGCCCTCGTAGCCGTATTTAATAATGTCAATATTTCCTGTATAAAGGTATGCATTAAGACCTGCGATCAGATAAGACGAACAAACAGGGTCTGTCGGGCGCTGTCCGTAAATATGCGGAGCCGTACACGTAATACCATTTTCTGTCTGTGTATCCTTAATATCTCTTACAATTTTCGGGAAAATATGTCCGATATCAAAGTTGTACGGAGTTGCGTCGTACCTTACTGTAGCATCGTTCATCCAGCCCATACGCTCGTTTCTTTGAGGACAGTCAGTCAGAATGCCATGGATGTTTGATTTTTCTGTCTGTACAGAATTTTTATGTATCTGATTTATCGTCGGATTGCCACAGACAAATGAACTCTGACTTAATATGTCAGTATACATTGATACAGCAATCATCTTATCTTTATCAAATCCCTCTTCGTCCGTATCATAATTTTCAATCTGTGCATATCGAAAACCATGATATGTGAAAAGTGGCTGCCATACAGCCAGGTCGCGCTCGTCGGCGCTTGCTGTATAATGATCTGTGCATTTCGCATCCCTGAGCGGCTCCATAAACAAAGTGCCGTCTTCTTTGATAAGTTCTGCATATTTTACAGTAATTGTCTGGCCCTTTGTCATACCCGCAGGCAGAGTAAGTCTGCCAAGGCCTGCCATATTCTGGCCAAAGTCACAAATATATACCATCTTGCCATCTATCAGCTTTTTGAAAACAGCAACAGGCTTGTAAATCTCTTGCTCTCGTATCGGTGCAATCGTCTGAACGTCCATTATCGGGCATGGCGACTCAGTTACCTGAACAGGACGGACAAGCGTATCCATGTCAACGTTTGCATCATAGCTCTCACCGTCAAAGAGGTTATTGAATATAATCGGGCCGTAAGAAACCTGCCACGTGTCGTCCGAAATGATAGTCTCTACTCCGTTTTGAGTCTTATTTGTTATCACTGCGCTCATCGCCGGATCGCCATCGAGTGCAATCTTGCGGTGGCCCGTTGCAAGGCGCACAAAGTCGCTGTTGATTCTTCTCCAGCCGTCACCGACAACAATTGTTATAATATTTTTACCATTAACGTAATATTTTTGTATATCTTCACTGAGTACGTACGTGCAGCGGGCGCTGTAATCTGTATGAAGCGGCTGCATAACTGCGTCATCGATTGCATGTCCGTTTACATATACTTTGTGATATCCAATGCCGCACGCACAAATCGCAGCGTAATATACGTCTTCTTTATTGATGAAAAGCTCTTTTGTGAAATACATTGCCTTGCCGCATGGCTCGCATGTATCTTTAATCCATTTTGCCGGCCATGCGTCGTAGTTACCTATCACAAAACGCTTTTCTACAGGCTTGCTTTTTACGCCGGAATCATCAATGACATATAACATAACGCAAAGTTTTTCACCATTTTCTTCGTAAAAACGTGGCAAATCAATATCGCACAAATCGGCAAGCCGGCACTCCTGCTCTTTTGTTTCAACAATACCCGATGACCAGATTATGGTATTCGTACCGTCGTCATTTTTTACAGATATTGTAAGTTCATACGCCTTCTGGCTGCTTTGCCTTGGCCCGAATGATGAGAGCATCCACGTAAAAGCCGGCTTTGTGTTGTCAACGATACTGCCGTTTGCGTAGTCGATTCTTATTCCATCTATTTTCAGCATATATTGCCTCCTGTTATAATATTCTAAGTCATTTTCAGCCATTATATATACATATAAGGCATGAAGTCAAGAATTATCGGACACCTGAATAACTTGTGTCATACTAAAAAAGCACCTGCCGGAGCAGATGCTTTAATAAACAGTTTGCTTGAATTATTCAGGCTTCTTTGTGCCACATTTTGCGCAGAACTCACCTTTAATTTGTGAGCCACAGTTAGGGCATACAGGAGTCGGGGCTTTACCCATTACAACAGGAGCAACAATCATACCAACGATTGACTTGCGGAAGTCCTTGCCTGTAAGAAGGAAAATAACTGACAATACACAAAGAGCAATAACACCAACCGTAACAAAGAATAAAACGATGTCAAACATCTCATGGAAAATTGTTATAGGTTCATCAGGTTCAACCCATTCGATAATCTTATCAATCATTGTGTTTAAGATTGAGAAAATAAGATCAACAACAAGAACAACAAAGTAAAGAGCAACCGCGCCTGTAACAGGTACTATAGCTCTGTTATCCTCATCATTCTTCGCAAGAATAATTGTGAAAATCAAAATAGCCGTCAATGCAATAAATGGTAATGAAACAGATGCAAAAAATACTGTAGCAACAATCAAATACGCAACGATAGCGAGCAAATTAATAGTTCTCTGGTTCTTTGTCATAATAATAACCTCCAATGTATAATCTGATTTAATTATATATCCTCATCTATAAAAGTCAAGAAATCACGGTCTGAAATTAAAAATTAAATGCACTTCTGAGGTCCGCAACTTCTTCATCTGTTATAGCAACGATGCCGCCAAGGCTTTCTGATGCGACGATGGCTTTTGCGCTATATTCCATAACTTCCAGCTTATCAAAAGCGTTAATCAGACTGCTTCCCGTAACGATAACACAGTCATTTTCAACGATGATAATAGGCGTCATGTCGCTGAATTCATTTGCTACCATGTCAGGCTGCATAAAGCTTGAACCGAAAGGAACTTTCTTAACGTCTCTTAACATAATATATGACTCAGGAATCGTTCTCGAATCAAACTCTCTGTCTGTAACAGCAAATGTCATAACGTTCGGGGCATGTGCAATGATAATAGAATTGATGTGTGGGAATTTATCATAAATCTTCTGGTGAAGACCGCATGAACGTGATGGCATCTTGCCTTTTTCTCTCTTGCCGCCTACAATCTGTACAAGGTCTGATTCTTCAAGATATTTTCTGTCCTTGTAAAAAGGAGTGATAACGATAGAACCATCTGAAAGCCTTTGTGAGAAAGTACCCTGTGAACTGGTGAAAAGTTGCTGATCATATGCACGATGAATAAGAGCGCACATTTCTCTGCGGCAAGCCTTTTCTTCACTTGTATACGACACCTTTTCGAATTCTTCCATAACCGGATTCTGTTTCTCTTTTGATATCTGGATATGACGCTCCGACAAAGCTTTAATCTTGCCCATTTTTGCTGCCGATATCTGGAGACGTGCACAGTAATCAAGTGTCTCAAATGCCATAAATGCTTTGAAAAGGTCAGTAGCACCTACAAACACGCCGTGGTTTTCAAGCATAACAACATTGTGACCTTTTTCGAATTCTGTAGCAATCTTCGTCGCAAGTCCTACGCTGCCCGGAACATCATACGGAGCCATTGACACGCTGCCGCATATCTGTGAAAAGTTCGGAATAAGTCTCGTCTCAGGATTCTGACGCACAATACTGAAAGCAACGAGTGCCGGCGGGTGTGCATGTAAAACAGCCTTGAGATCAGGTCTCATCTTATATATGCGCGCATGAACAGGATATTCACTTGAAGGTTTATGAATACCTATTACAGTGCCATCAGGCTTAACCTGAATAATATCTTTTCTTGTAAGACTACCCTTGTCAACAGAGCCGGGTGTAATCCACATGTCACCATTTTCATCGACAATCGACAGATTGCCACCGGAAGTCGTAGTCATTCCGTATTTATATATTCTTTCCATAATCATTATCAGCTGGTCAGCCGGATGAAGTAATTCAAAATTCATTAGGAAACCTCCTCTTTATTATTACATTTCATTGTATCAAAATCAGTCTGCAAAAACAATACAATCGTATGTAAAAATAGTTTTTTCTCCCCTTGCCTTTTCTTTTCACCGGAGATATACTTGTTTAAAACCGTGGCGGTACCCGGACCAATTGAATACTAAAGGAGGCTTTATATGCATATCCGGCTATGGGGCAGAGTTATTCTGCTCAGCAAGAAGAAGTGTGCATTTTTTCTGGTACTGCTACTTATTATTTGTACGATTATCGGTTATTTACTCGTGAAAAGTGGTGATAACTCCACCGCTATTATAAATAAACCCACACAGACTGTCATATTTCTCCCTGACGCTACCGTTTGTCCTACTCCGACAGCTGACCCGGGGATTGACATTCTGTATGCTATTCATGTTACAGGCTGTGTTATGACGCCGGGTGTAGTCTATGTGCCTCCCGACTCAATACTTTATGATGCTATACAGTTGTGCGGGGGCTTTTCAGATAATGCTGACACGCAGTCAGCAAATCTTGCTATGAAGCTTAAAGATGGAATGCAAATCAGAATCCCTGCAATCGAGAATAAAGACAAGACGTGGCTGTTGTCTCCCGGTACCGACAGTACAGATGGGACCCAGACAGGTAGTGAATCCGGTGAAAATGTAAAAGTTAATATAAACACTGCCTCTATGGCGCAGTTGATGACGCTAAGCGGCATCGGCGAGAGTACTGCAAAGTCTATAATCGACTACAGAAATAAAAACGGGCCATTCAGAAAAGCCGAAGATATAATGAATGTGCCGGGAATAAAAGAAGGAAAATATAATAAAATAAAAGACGATATTACTGTATCGTCTTGAATTCCGGGTTAAATTTTCACTTTAGCTGCTGCGTCCTGCTCCGCGTCTTTTTTTGATTTGCCCTGACCTTTTTCTACAATTTTATTCGAATTGTAATTTACGTGCACCTTTGCGTAAAATGTCTTCTGGTGATCCGGACCTTCAGAATTATATATCTCATATTTGACAGAACCCCCTGCTGCTGTTACTTTTTCCTGAAGAGCAGTCTTATAATCAACCTTTTTGAATGTTGCTGCGTGTCCTTTAATGACACCCTTCATATCGAGATTATTAAGAAGTACTTCAGATACAGTCTGCAAATCCGAATCGAGGAATATGGCTGCCAGAATGCTCTCAAAGCAGTCTGCCTGAATAGAAGCTTTTTCGGCACCACCGGTTTGCTTTTCACCGACACCAAAGCGCATGTATGAAGTAAGATCTATTGTTTTTGCCATCTGTGCCAATGTGCTTTCACACACAACGCTGGCACGAAGCTTTGTCAGATCGCCTTCGCGCATATATGAGTAATTTTCGTATAAATACCTGCTGACAACGAGGCTGAGCACAGAGTCTCCCAGAAATTCCAGTCTCTGGTTGCTGACACAGCTACGCTCGTTGGCAAATGAAATGTGCGTAAGCGCCGTGTATGCAAGCTCACGTTTGTGAAAAACATACCCAACGGCGCTTTCTAATTTTGTAATATCAACCATCATTGTAAAGACTTTACGTATTCTACTGCGTCACCAACTGTTGCGATCTTCTCTGCATCGCTATCAGGAATCTCAACGTCAAAAGCATCTTCAAGAGCCATAATAAGCTCAACGATATCGAGTGAATCTGCACCGAGATCCTCTACAAAAGAAGACTCCAAAGTTACCTGGCTCTCATCTACTCCGAGTTGTTCTACGATAATGTCTCTGATTTTTTCAAACATAATAAAAATCCTTTCTGCCTTCCGGCAATTGTTAATTATTCTCCCCCGAGATTATCATTGTCATTCTCTTCTTTTTTCTCTGACATAATCTCAAGTTCTTTTTTTATGTCATCCATATAAGACGAACGCGCAAGAGCATCAGCCTTGAGGATTACATGCTTGATAGTTTTTTCGGTGGAATTGCCATGGCTCTTGATAACAAGACCATTTACGCCGAGGATCGGAGCTCCACCATTCACATCCGGATCCAATGATTTTTTAAAGGCTTTAAATCCTTTTTTCAACATAAGGGCGCTGATTTTTGAAATAAAGCTTGCATACAAAACATCTTTAACGCCTGAAAAAAAGAAATTCGATGCGCCTTCAACAAGTTTTAAAATAACATTTCCTGTAAAACCATCTGTTACAACTACGTCGGCAACGCCTGAAAAGAAGTCTTTACCTTCGATGTATCCTACATAGTTCAGATCAGACTTGCGCAGAAGCTTATTTGCCTCCTTTACAACAGCTGTGCCCTTTTCTTCCTCGGTACCAACGTTTATCAGACCGATTCTCGGCTTTTCAATATCAAAATCCGCCTTCATATATGCAGAACCAAGACACGCAAACTGTTGATAATGGTCAGGTCTGCATGTCATGTTAAGACCTGAGTCCACAAGGAGAATCCTGCCTTTTTTGCTCGGTATAACAGATCCAAGTGCAGGCCTGTCAATTCCCGGCATTCTCTTCAGAATAGTTATAGCACCAATCAGAAGTGCTCCGCTGCTGCCGGTAGAGATGAAAACGTCGCCTTCTTTATTATTCAGCATATTAAAGCCTACGACCATTGAAGAATCTTGTTTTGTCTTTATAGCTTTTGTTGGCTTGTCGTTATTTGTAATCTCCTGTGTAGTATGTCTTATATGCAGACGACTTTTGTCATATTCTTCATTAATCAGAATATCTTCAATAGACCTTCTGTCTCCAAGCAGAGTAATCTCAAAGCCTTCTTGTTCTCTGATAGCCGCCAGTGCGCCATATACCATTGCTCCCGGAGCATTGTCTCCGCCTCTTGTATCCAGAAGAATATTCATGATTAACCGTGACCTTTCTCCTCTAACAGGAATTTACATCTGAAAATTTCGATGCTGTTATGATAAATCATAACCCATACCAGTGAATCTATATTTCTCACGGACTTTACGCTACATCTTGCAACAAGCTTAACGTTATTCATGACCGCATTTTTATATTTTATATTTGCTACGTTAATGATTGCAGCCTTCATACCGGTCACCTTCAGTGCCAGATCCTCTGCCATCGAATAAATATATTGTGACTTTACTATGTCCGTTCCGGGGAAACACATATCTTCGCTTGTATTCATTACAGATACACCACGGACGTTATTTTCAATATCAATAATCTCAGCGATACCATCACTGTCTGCAACGTGCTTCTCTGCCACAGTCAGTACTCGTTCACGCACTTCAGGAATACCAAGTGTCATTCTGTCAAGTCTGATAGTTGCCACACTTACACCAAGAGATGCCGCAAGTTCGCTGTCAGTCATAAATGGCGACACAGCAATCTTTTCCTTGAGTTTTTCATGTCTATCTTTTCTTGATTGTGAAAAAAGGCTCATGTATTCCACGCTTTCTGTTTATTTATTACCAGGTGATAATATTAACAGGTCG
>JAZQDE010000025.1:0-2043 GCA_045546695.1 Clostridia bacterium
GTTTCGTTGCGTGAAATTTTCACACTTGATAATACGGTATTTGAACTTGCAAATATGCCCTGCGGTTATATCGCAGAGAGAACGAATAAAAATTCAAAATGGAAGATTAAAAAGAAATAAATTCCCTCTTTTGCTGATAGCTGCACAGGCTGCTATCAAAGAATCTAAGTAATTAGGTTTATAAAGCAAAATTGTCCGCCCGAGGAAACTCGGGCTGATTTTGTTTTTATATTGCAAACTTAATATTTCTATATTACAATTAAAAATATTATCATATGGAGTTGAAAGTTATGGAAGTTAACGAAACGATGACAAAGGAACTTGAAATAACATGGGCAAATCTTTACAACGAGGCAAAAAATAAGCAGAAATTCAAATTTGAGATTTTCGAAACCACGTTTTCTCAAACATTTTCGTTGTTAAAATCATCTTTAACGGAGCAGGTGCTGGATAAGCGGTACGTTCGCTTAATTGCTACAGCTTATCTGTTTGCAAACATTAATGACGATTCGCTTGAAAATACTTGTCTTGCCGCAACAGTTTTAACAGAAAGAATGCTCAATAATTTTGCCTTCCGTACATCAAATGCTGAAGATACGTCGGCGATATATATCATTGAATCTCACAAAGAAATTCTGATTAATTTTAGCGATGTTAATGAGTCTATATCAAAACTTGTAAAAATATATGAAGAGGCACAATGGAGAAAAATTACTAATTAAATACCAGCTTTTGCTGATAGCACCACAGGCAGCTATTAAAGAAAGCTGTATCATGGAGTAACAATTTATTCTTTGTGGGATATAATAAAAAAGCAAAGGACTTTGCATTTAATTCTACGGAATTATTTGTACTGCCTTACAGGTTAGAATATCATTGTCCTTAAGATATCACCTGCGTTAAGTGAACTAATAATCTTTAGCACCGAGTACGCTTTTTTGTGTTGATTCACAACATGTGCTATAATCTGCCCGAGAGGTGATATATGTGATTTACACAACGAAAACAAAAAAGGCATTAAAATTATGTTTTGAAGCACATCGCGACCAATTGGACAAAAGCGGTATGCCATATGTTTTTCATCCTTTTCATTTGGCTGAACAGATGGATACTGAAGAGAAAGTTGTTGTTGCGCTGCTGCACGATGTGGTTGAAGATACAGATTATACAATCGAAGATCTTTCAGAGATGGGATTTGGAAAAGAAATCATTGATGCGATTACTCTGCTTACACACGTACCTGATGTTGAATATATGGATTATGTCCGTAATATAAAGAAAAATCCAATTGCAAAAGCTGTCAAATTAGCTGATCTGGCACATAATTCAGATCCGACCAGATTAGAAGTCCTTGATGAATATGCAGTGAAGAGAAATGAAAAATATTCAAAGGCAATTGCACTGCTGAAGGAGTAATTACACAATCCACCATTGACTACTGTATAAAAAAAGATAGAATATACAGTATATAATTAAACAAGCATAAAGGAGTTAACTACTATGGCAAATCGCTTTGTACTCAACGAAACAAGCTATCATGGCAAAGGCGCGATTCAGGCAATCGCAACAGAGATTCAGGCACGTGGCTTCAAAAAGGCTTTCGTGTGCTCAGACCCGGACCTCATCAAATTTGGTGTTACAACAAAGGTAACAGATATTCTTGATGCTGCAGCTATCGACTACGAGATTTACAGCAATATCAAGCCGAACCCGACAATTGAAAACGTACAAAGCGGCGTAGCTGCATTCAAGGCAAGTGGTGCTGACTGCCTCGTTGCTATCGGCGGCGGTTCATCAATGGATACAGCAAAAGCTATCGGAATCATCATCAAGAACCCTGAATTTGCTGACGTAAGATCATTAGAAGGCGTTGCACCGACAAAGAATCCATGCGTGCCGATAATCGCTGTTCCCACAACTGCCGGCACTGCAGCAGAAGTAACAATCAACTACGTAATCACCGACGTAGAGAAGAACCGTAAAATGGTATGCGTAGACGTACACGATATTCCGGTTGTTGCAGTAGTAGACCCTGACATGATG
>JAZQDE010000026.1:0-31275 GCA_045546695.1 Clostridia bacterium
TTAAAACAATACTCAATTCCGCAGATATGAAAGCAATTCCTTTGTATGAAAGAGTGGGTTTCCATACTTCATCAACAATTATGTACATAGACCTTTAAATTCAAATTGATTTGACAATAAGACAAATTCCAATTTATCGAATAGGTGATATTTGTTTAGAAAAGGGTTTTAGGTTCTCCTAATAAGTGACATTTGGGCACCTAAATGTCCTGCTTGTTATGGTATGAGACAAATATTAAACCCTTTCGGGTTTAGTGATACTTTATTCGCCCATTAATTGCCGCAGGCAATATAACTTGAACGAAGTTCAAATATAACTGCGAAGCAATAGAACTCACCGTAAGGTGAATAAAACTGGAGTTGTATCCTTACGGGTACAACGCCTAACTCAGGGTCTTTTTTTAGCTGTATATAGCCCATTTACAGTCGAGATGACAGGGCTCGAACCTGCGGCATCCAGTTCCCAAAACTGGCGCGCTACCAACTGAGCTACATCTCGTAACCTTGCAAATATTACACCATGTAGCGCAGTTTGTCAAACACTAATTTTCACAAATTATAACTCCGAAATATTATGCAGCTTCAACTGTCACACCTATTTCAACAGAAGCATTCTGGAGAAGTTCTTCCTCGCTGAGAGCTCTTTCGTAGAAACGGATTGACTGGATATTTGCAGCAAATGCCTTCTGTGACTGAGCATGTCCTACGAACATAAGGAGGTTAACGTCCATGCCTGTAGCAGGTACTGTCTCAGAGATAAGAACGCCGTCAGAATACATTCTGCAGAAGCCCTCATCAAGATTGAAAGAAATAGCAATTGTATGTCCGCTTACGAGGTTGATACCGTCGCCTGCCTTCGGTCTGTTATTACCGTTACCATTCTTGAACTCGATATCGCCTGTAGAATTTCTGATAAAGAGTGCGAACTGGTCGTTACCACCATTTGTAATACCATGGTTGTTGATGAGTGTACCGAAATCATTACCAAGAACTTCGAGGTCAGAAAGTTTTAATTCAACTGTGTAGTCGTTAGAATTGATAACTTCAACGATTTCTTCAGGGAAAACAACTTCTTTTGTGTTCATGTAAAGACCTGTATCTTTATCGAAGAAGAGATTTTCACCGTCATTTTCGAGGTATTCGATGTGATGTCCATTACCACTTATGTCATCCCAGTAATCAGTATCATCGAAACCATCAAGTGTGTTGAATGTACCTTCGTAAAGAGCAAACAAGCCATCAGTGATGTAGTTTATCTTAATTGAAGTGGGCTCTGCTGTCGGAGCCTGAGTAGGTTCCTCTGTCGGTGCGGTCGTCGGTGCTGTTGTAGGCGCTGTTGTAGGTGCTGTTGTAGGAGCCGCTGTCGGATCTGAAGCAGGCTCTTCACCGCCACCACATGCAGAAAACATCATAATTGACGCAAGCAACATAGCAACAACTACATAAAAAATGCTTTTTCTTTTCATAAAAATTCCTCCATATTTTATATTAAACATGATAGTCATCATGTCATAAACTTATTTGCCCGGCGTAATGTCTTCCTTTGTCAAAGCATCAAAATTTACCGGAAATTCGATTGACTGAGTCTTGTATCTGCCTGTTATAAGGTGATATTCAACACCAAGATCAATCATCCATTGGCGCACAACCAATGTCTGCAACGTGCCGCTGGTATTGTCAAATACCCAGTCCGGTGTAGGCCACAGGCACATTTTAGGTTTAATTTTCACATATACACGCTCTGCCACACCGCCCTGGCCATGATGAGCCATCTGGACTATGTCGCTCTGAATTGTCTTTGCACATGAAGCCAGGAGTCTTCCGCCCTCGCCAACGGCCGCATCACCTAAAAACAGCACAGTCTGACCTTCAATTGTCAATCTGAAAATAAGCGACGTATCATTGATATTTGTCTCACCCTCCGAATCTGAAACAGTGCAAAGAATCTCAACTTTAATACCATCTATTTCAAACACATCGTCGGTGAAAACATTTTTACCGTTAGTCTTGTCAAAAGCACCCTCGCCAAAGAAACGGTCGTATGACTGCTTTACGTCGTCGAACAAATATGTAAACTTGCCGTTTTCCATTCTCTGCATAAATGCACGTGACGGAAGATTAAAATACACGTTGTTTACTTTAATCTCTTTTGACGGATCCGTGCCAATTAATGTAAATTCTGTAACGTGGTCATCGTGAAGATGCGAAAGGAACCATGCTTCAATCTCAGGTACCTGCTGACCCGTCAGCTCCTGAAGATATGAATACAGATAGCCGGAGTTATTTTCTCTCGTACCTACTCCGCCACCGTCAATAACTATGTATTTATTATTTCTGGTCTTGATTACGTAGCAGTTCATAAGAGTACTTGTGTCAGGGCTTACCTGATACAGTACAGGTGCTGAAGGAGCTGCCGTAGGAGCCGGGGTAACCTCAGGCGCCTGCGTAGGTGTACTCTCAGTATTAGTAGTATTATCACCACATGCGCATGTCATCAATAATACCATACTCATTATAATTGCCAATATGTACTTTTTACGCTTCATAAATATTCTCCGCCTGTTTAGTTGCCTTTTGTTTGCTTATTATACGTTGGAAAACTTCTTTTTTAGCCTTAACTCTTGCAAAATTAATAATTGTAAAAACCGGTGAAACTACGCCGAAGATAACTGAAATAACAATACAGCCCGGACTGTTGTATGTATTGTAAGCCTGCTCGACATCATCGTACACTGTATACATCAAAGCTTCTCTTTTTTTAAACATAACGTGATTTACAATGACCAACGGAAGCGTATTCATCAATACAATGGAAACAAAAATAAGCATCATTACTGTAGCCGGAAATTCTGTTTCACCAGACTCCAGGTCCGAAACAATTATAAGAGGAATTGATAAAATCAGACAATATACAATGGTAAATATCTTCATATAAATCCATTGAATCCTCCATGCAAGACGTTCCCACTTTATAAGACGATAGAACCAGTCAAGAACTTCCTGTTCTTCTTGTTCAGGAGATACGTAACCTGTATTTCCGGCAACATTTCTGCCACAGTTTGAACAAAAATTTTCTTCACCTTTCATTTCTTTTCCGCAATATGTACAATATTTCATATATACACCTTCCTTTATCTTCCAAGTATATCACATGAAAAAAGCTAATACAATCAATCTATTAATAAATAATTAAATTGAATTCCTGATAATCGGATGTTAAAATAAAACGATAATTTTACTGAGGTTTTGTCCATGATAAATGAAAAAATTTACAATTCATATATTGATATTCTTAACTGGGAGCTTGTTCCTGCAATGGGCTGTACAGAGCCTATATCCCTTGCGTACGGCGCTGCAAAATGTAAGGAAATTCTTGGAAATATTCCTGACAAAATATATGCAAAATGCAGTGGCAATATTGTGAAAAACGTACGTTGCGTGAAGATACCGCATTCTGAAGGTATGACCGGTATTGCAGCGGCAGTCGTCCTCGGTGCGATCGGAGGAAAGAGTTCAAAAGAGCTTGAAGTCCTTTGCGACGCTACACATGACGATATAAAGGCCACTCGTAAATTTATCGCCGAAAACCGCTGTGAAGTGTCACTTTTAGACAGCACTTCTCCCCTTCATTTTATCCTGATTATGGAAAAAGGCGAAGACCATGCTGAGATAGAAATCTGTGAAAATCATACAAATATTATCCGTATTGAGAAAAACGGAGAGGTCCTTTTCCACAAGGACTTCTGCGCACACGTTGAAGAGCCGGACTATGACTCGCTTAATCTTGACCTTATCAAGGAGTTTGCAGATACCGTAAAAATCGAAGATGTCAAGGAAGTTATTGACAGACAAATCACATATAATATGGCAATTGCCGAAGAGGGTTTTGATGGCAAATACGGCATCGGAATCGGAAAAATCATTACTGAGTCATACCCCGACAATACAATCACAAAAATGAAAGCAATGGCATCCTCCGGCTCCGAAGCACGTATGGGCGGTTGCGAAATGCCTGTTATTGTTAACTCAGGAAGCGGCAATCAGGGAATTACAGCATCTGTTCCTGTTATCGTATATGCCCGTGAGAAAGGATTTTCAGAAGAAAAGCTGTATCGTGCGCTCGTTTTTTCTAATCTGTTTGCTATATATCAGAAAACATTTATTGGTACTTTGTCAGCCTTTTGCGGAGCGGTTTCCGCCGCATGTGCTGCCGGCGCCGCTATCACGTACATAAGCGACGGCGATATAGATCATATTCGTTTCACGATTGAAAATACACTGGCAAATATTCCCGGAATTATATGTGACGGCGCAAAAATATCGTGCGCAGCAAAAATTGCCACTTCAGTGGACGCAGCTTATCTGGCCCATAAAATGGCAATTTGCGAAGCTTCTTATGTTCCTTTGACAGGTATCCTTCAGGAAAACATTTCCGAGACAATCTCAAGCGTTGGCTCTATCGGAAAAGAAGGTATGAAGGAAACCGACAAGGAGATTTTAAAAATTATGATGCACGGCAGTCAGAAATTATAAATTCTTCATTATTTCCAGAAGCGGCCTTGGATCATTTGCCGTGATGAGCGACGCCCCTCTTTCTATGCAGAGGTTGACGTCGTTTTCATTATCTGCACAATACATGTGAATCGGCAGACCCTTTTCACGATAAAAAGGACAAATTTCCGACTTTACAAGTAACATATTAAGACCTATCTCGTCATAACAATCGTATCCACAAAACTCGTGCATCTGGAAATCCGGATATCCCATCGTACGAGCATTGTACTTTTCCTTAAGATATCTGATGATACGTCCGTTAAAAGCATAGAACCAGCATTTGTCAAACATACCATATTTTTCTAGAAGACCACACGTGATATCGACCGTTTCTTCCGTATATTCCTTAATCTCAACGCCAAGCAGTATATCAGGTCTTTTTTCTGCCACAAGGCAAAGCAACTCTTCAAAAGTCGGCACCTGAACTTTGCCGGCAAACTCTTCGCCAAACTTTGCTCTGTAGCACGGATCAAGAGCCTTGATCTCTTCTAAAGTCATATCACGAAGATGGCCCGCTACCCCACACGTACGCATGGGGCTGCCATCATGCATCAACACAGGGACTTTATCCTTAGACAACCATATATCAAACTCAACAGCGTCAACACCAAGTTCAAACGCTTTTTCAAAAGATAACAACGTGTTTTCAGGATAAACAGCACAAAAGCCGCGATGTCCTTCTGTAAAAATTCTTTTCATTTTATTCCCTCATTTTTTTCTTTTCTTGATTATTGCAATTGCTGCTACAGAAATAATCATGTGAAGCGCAGCTGCACTGATGCTACCGCCGCAACCTGATTTTTCCTTAGCATCATCCTCGACAGGCTCAAGCGCACCTGTGAAACGGAATGCAAATCTGCCGCCCGGAGCTACGTCGCCATACTGATAGAAGTCCATGATATCGCCACTGTCTTCAGTAGCCTCATCAACTCTCGTATTATCAGCCCACTTGAAGTTAAATTCGAGACTCTTCTCAAGGCCGAGAGCTGAACGTGGTACCTCAATCTGCAAACGCTTACCATTTACTGTAAACTTCGCTGTGCCACACTGTTCAAAATTCCATCCGCCTGTAGAGCGCTCGATAACAGCTTCGTTTCCATTAGGAGATACACGGTTGATGATATATTCAAAGCCTTCCCAGTTTGCTGTGACACCACTTGTATCCGTATCTATAAGCAAGCGCATCCATGCAGGATCTGAGCTACTTGTAATGTCATTTACTGTCTCAACCATGAAGTAAATATTATTATCATCATATGCAACTTTAGAAGTTACGATATCGTTACGCATTGTATTTGATACGTATGGAATCGCACCCCAACCCTTTGCGTCACGCTCTCTCGTGCTACCTATATAGTGGTCAAAGCTGAGGAGTACGTCTGCCCACTGGTCGTCAGCAGAATTGATATCAATTGTCTTCTTTACGTTCTTGTCGTCTGTTGCAAGATCAGGAGCGTCAACACCCTTATATTTTCTTACATTACTTACTAACTGATAGTAGAAATGGTCTTGTGTGACGCCTTTACTCGGCTCAATATCACGGCTGAATTCAGCATTGTACTGGTCTGGGAATGCGTTTGTAGTACCCTGCCACTCACTATGTCTGCCTGCAATCCATTCATTCCATCCTGTGATGAAAATAAAGTCAGGATCAACTTCGAGAGCGTAATCCCATTGCTGCTGGAAGTTAAGACCATACAAGAAAGCATTTTCTGTATCTTTATTTATCGTAATCGTCTCATTTTTATACTTATAAGTATATGAGTAATCGCCCTTTGCATATCCTCTGCCGTATACACCGCCACGATAGTCGTTCATAGCAACAAGGCCGTGCTTACTTGCATTCTGTGCAACGTTTACTGTCATCTGTTCTACAGAGCCGTCTTCTCTGACACCATATTTTGTCTGCGGATAAATAGAGCACCAGCCCCACGTTTCCTGCTCAATAGTCGTGTCTTTAGCAAAATAACCGGGTTCGTTCTTTCTGAATGTAAAGAAATCATAGATTTCCTTATCTTTTTCATTTGTCAGGTCAAGGCAACCTTTGTGTGCCATGATAAGCGGCTTGCCATCCCAATAGAACCATAAATCCTGGTTCTTTCCTTTTGAATAGATTGAACCATAGAGCATTTTGAGTTCTGTTCTGGAGTTTGAATTGGCAGCAAAGTTAAGCATGAAAGCAACCTGCGGAACGTCAACGCCTTCTTCTTTAGCTTCTGAGAAAACCTCAAAAATTACTCTGTAGCCTTCAGGCCATGTGAAAGTACCGTTTGTACAGTCAAAAAAGATAACGTCAACACCTGCGTCAGCAAGCATCTCTGCGTGTTTTCTTACAACGTATCTGTCGCTGTTTACATAATAACCGAACATTGGCTCATCCCAGAAATAAGGTGTGCCGCTTGACGTATTTTTCCATGCTTTGTGATTCCAGTCATTTCGTGCCTCCGGAAACTCATTTATAATCTGAGTTACGTTGTAAGCTTTTTTACCGGATGACTGAGACAAGTGCCATGTCCAATAGAACATACCGACAACTTTTTCCTGGTCTGTGTCGCCTACTTCTTCATAGTTGGCAACTGTTCTGCCCAGGCCGTCCACAGCAACCCACGAGCCGGGATTAATGTTTGATTCTGCAGCTACTGTCATGCCACCGATAAAACACGATAACAGCATAATTGCAGATAAGATCAATAAAAGTAACTTCTTTGACATTTTGACGTCCTCCTGATTTCTTCTTTTGGTGATTTTAACATATCGCAATATAAATTGAAACAGAAATTTAACAAATACACACGTGAAAAGATGATTATTTTACAAGTTTTACATTGAGAAACTTATCACATATAAAATCAGTATCATTGAATTTGTATGCACCAAGAATTGTGCCGCTCTCATCAGCGTCTATAACGCACGGAAGCAGACCGATAATGCTGCCTTCTTCCGGCACAAAACCTGTAGAATCAATCGTAATATCCTGCTTGCCGCCTACACTGCATGCCGCATCAATTTTCACTAAAGACCACGGGATCATCACTTCAACTACGTATCCGTCAGTGCCTGCAGTATGCCCCGTCGCCTTGCCTGTTATCTCATCAGAAACAAGACCATCCATGAAATTATGTCTGTACCCTATTATTTTACCATTTTCCATAGCGCCAAAAGAGAAGAAAATGCCTTCTGCCTTTTCACCACTAAGAAGTCGGCCCGGATTAATCGCCAGCTCAATACAATCAATGCCTACCCAGAAAGATTTTTCATCTCTGTAGCTCGGAGTTGTGTCGTTTATAGAAGCCGCATAGTAAAGGCCGGTCTCGTCCCACGCGAAGTAAATCTCGGTAACGCTGTTTGCCACTTCGCCTACCCACGCGCTGCAGCTGCCGTCATCCATCACACGTCTTACCTGATATTCATCCTCTCCTATCACGCCGTCTACAGTGGGGGCGCCGTACGGAATATCAAAAGCTATTTTAATCAGATTGCTTCCCGGCTTATCCTTTTCTCCGCCTTTATCTTCTTCGGATTCACCGCATCCGGTGAAAAGCACCATAGCCATAGTCATAGCTAAAAGAAGAGCCAATATTTTTTTCATGGTAAAAACCTCCGTTTTTTTGTATTAATTAAACTGTGAATTGTACAGCGTACTGTAAAATCCGCCTTTTTCCATAAGTTCATCGTGAGTACCGGATTCTGTAATCTCGCCTTTTTGAAGAACAACTATTTTGTCGCAATTCTGGATTGTAGACAGGCGGTGAGCGATGATAAAGCATGTCCTACCCCTCATAAGTTCGTTCATAGCTTCCTGAATCTGGATTTCAGTGCGCGAGTCAACGTTTGAAGTCGCCTCATCGAGAATCAACATCGGTGAGTCAGAAATCATCGCGCGAGCGATCGTAATAAGCTGTTTCTGCCCCTTTGAAATATTCACACCGTCGTCTGATATTACAGTATCATACCCATCAGGCAGGCTCTCTATAAAACTATGTATCTTTGCGGCTTTTGCTGCGGATACAACTTCTTCCTTGGTAGCACCCTCCCTGCCGTATGCAATATTGTCGTAAATCGTGCCGTAGAACAGCCACGTATCCTGAAGTACCATTGTATACGCGTGCCTCAATGATTTTCTTGTAAAATCAACTGTATCTTTATCGTCAATCGTTATCATTCCGGAATCAGGATCATAAAACCTCATAAGCAGGCTGATTATGGTCGTCTTTCCTGCACCGGTCGGCCCGACAATAGCTATCGTTTTACCGGGCTCGGCTGACATGGATATACCCTTTAATATGACCTTTTCTTTAGTATATCCGAATACCACGTCACGAAAATCAACGCT
Organism: Clostridia bacterium; assembly: GCA_045546695.1. GTDB lineage: Bacteria > Bacillota > Clostridia > UBA1212 > UBA1255 > SIG424. The sequence continues at coordinate 8,888 of JAZQDE010000026.1, forward strand.
GCCTTTTGTTTCCCCGAGTGCTGTTGCGCCTTCTTTGTCTTCCTTTTCAGGCTCTTCGTCAAGTATCTTGAATACTCTGTCTGCAGCTGAAAAAGCCGACTGGAATTCATGTAAAATATTGGCAAATTCATTTATCGGACCTGCGAATTTTCTTGAGTACTGAACAAACTGAGCAACGCCGCCAAGTGATATAAAGAACAAACTACCTGATTTTACAGCGCCGCTTTGCGAGAGCATATAAAGTATTCCTCCGAGTATCATTACAAGTGATATGGACAAGTTGTTTATGAAGTTTACTGACGGTCCCAGCGTTGCGCCGTAGTAGTCAGCGTTATAATATGCATCCATGGCGTCCTCATTGCGCTTATTAAAGCGACCGCCGATTTCATTTTCACGCTCATAAGCCTGTATTGTGCGGCAACCTGAGAGCATTTCTTCTGCATAGCCATTTAATTCGCCGAGCTTGCGCGAGCGCAATTTGAAGAGCGGCTTTACCTTCTTTGACCTGTATCTGGTGAAAAGAATGGCCGCCGGTACTGTAATGACAAAGACAAGAATCATAGGTTTTGAAATATTCCACATGAAAATCAATGAGCCGATAACTGTATATATACTCGTCATTACCTGCACAAGGTCGTTCGACAGTGTGCTGTTGATAGTGTCAACGTCGTATGAAATATGGCTTATGATATCCCCGGTCGGGTGTTTGTCAAAATATCCGACCGGCAGAGACGTCAGCTTTTCAAAGAGCTGTTTTCTCATCGTATATACTATTTTCTGGCTCATGTACATCATAACTACTGCCAGTAAATATGACATTACAGCTGACAGAATATAGCAAAGCAACATGCGTATTACGTTATATTGAACAGAATCAAAATCAACGCCTGTAGCAAGTGTAATAGCGTCAATTGCCTCTCCTGAATACATAGGTCCGAGGAGAGAGAGCTGGTTGGAAAGAAGTGTCAATATTACTGCCGGTATGAATAAATACCAATATCTGAATACGTATCCGCACAATCTGAAGAGAATGTCCTTGACCGACTTACGTTCTTCTGTTTTGTTCTGTTCGTTTTTCTTATCAGTCAATGAAAGCACCTCCCATCTGCGAGTCACTTATCTCTTTGTATTCTATGCAATTTTTAAGCAGATACTCATGTGTACCTGTGCCGATGATTCTGCCCTCTTCAAGAACAACGATTATATCGCTGTCTTTTATGGAGCTGACTCTCTGCGCGATAGTCACGAGTGTAATGCCTTCCATGTTATTTGCCAATGCTTGTCTTAGCATTGCATCCGTCTTGTAATCGAGCGCCGACGAGCTGTCATCAAGGATAAGAATATCAGGCCTTGTCGCAAGAGCTCTCGACATGAGGACACGCTGCTTCTGTCCTCCTGAAATATTCGTGCCATGAGCCGACAGTTCGTGTTCGTATCCATCGGGAAAAGCATTTATAAACTCGTCAGCCTGGGCTACTTTAGCTGCATGTACAACATCTTCATGCGTAACGTCACGACCGAATTTAATATTTTCTTCAATCGTGTCGGCATATAAGAAGTCATTTTGCTGGCAGGAGCCGAACATTTTGTAAAGCCTATCTTTTTCTATCGTTCTGATATCTTCTCCGTTTATGTAAACAGCACCTGAATTTACATCATAAAAACGCAGAAGCAGCTTTATAATCGTTGATTTTCCGGAGCCTGTCGCACCGATAATACCGATTGAGCCACCTTTTTTCACGGAGAAGTTTATGTTTTCAATGTTGTTCTTTTTACCTTTATATGAAAAAGTGACGTTCTCGAACACAATGTGCGCGTCCGTCTTTTTATCGGGAAATTCCTCTTTGGATCTGATTGCAAGAGGCTCGTCCGTTTCCAGAATCTGGGTGATTCGCCTTGCCGAAGCGGCGCTCTTTGTATACATTACGAACATTCTTGTAACAGACATCATTGCCATTGATATCAGAGTAAAATATTGCATAAAAGCTATCACGGTCTCAGGATCTGACAGTCCTTTTGAAACGCGAGTCGCGCTCAGGGCTATTACTGCGACTATGCCGACATTCATAAGCAACGTCATTATTGGATTTACTGTACCCATTATCATACCTGCATGCACTTCGTCGTGTATCAGCTTTTTGTTTACTTTGTCATATCGTTCATGCTCGTAATCTGTTTTGGAGAGAGCCTTGATAACCCTTATTCCCTGTATATCCTCTCGTACAACACGAATCATTCCATCTACCGACTTCTGAACTCTTGAATACAACGGTACTCCTTTTCGTGAAATAAAAAATACAGTCACAAAGATAAATGGTAAAAGTGCAATCATAGCAAGTGAAAGGTAGGCATCCATAAACATCGTTATTATGATGCCGCCAATGAGCATAATCGGCGCTCTGACGCCCAGCCTTTGCATCATATTCGTGAAATGGTGCACGTTGTACGTATCAGTTGTGATTCTTGATTCTAATGATGGTATTGTAAATTCGTCAGTCTGTGTGGCTGAAAGTCTCAATGTTCTGATGAATAATTCTTTTCTTACGCTCTGTGCAAAATTCCTTGATACTTTTGCGGCCATTCTGTTTGCGATGATATTGCATACACATGCAATAGCCGAGAAGAGTACCATCATTCCGCCCCAAAATACAATATCAGGTACACTTTGTCTTGTTACAACCTCTTTCAATATATGTGTTAAAATATATGGTAGCATCAATTCCGCCAATGTGCCGGCCACTTTAATCGCAAAACCGATGGCCATTCTGCCCAAAAAAGGCGTCAGATACTTTTTGAAAAGTCCCACTTATAAATTCTTCTCCTTTTATTCGTTTCTGACGAATAGCTGCTTTCTCTCCCTGTCTGCTTCAGCTTGTTATTTATGCGAATTAAAAAGATTATATACGATTATTTTTCATCGCTCAAGCGTTTTTTGTTGCTCATATATTTTTTTTATGATATCATCACAGGTGAAAAAATATTTGGAGGTTCGTATATGAAACATATAGGTTTACAGCTTTATTCTGTGCGCAATGACATGGCACAGGATGTATACGCTACTTTGAAGAAAACGGCTGAACTTGGTTATACAGGCGTTGAATTTGCCGGTTATTATGATATTCCCGCAAAGCAGATGAAGCAGTGGCTCGACGAGCTCGGACTCATTGCTTACAGCACACATACAAACGTTCTGGCTGATTTTGAACAGGCATCTTCTTATCTTACCGAGCTCGGTTGCAAGAATGCGGTAATCCCCGGTATCCCCGGCTTTGATTCCGAAGAGGAAGTTCTCGGAATCGCGCAGAAAATGACAGAAGCAGGTAAAATGTATCTTGGAAAAGGCATTAAAGTGGGCTATCACAATCACGCTCATGAGTTTAAAAAGAATGGTGACAAGGGCTGGATGCTTGACGTTCTTTATGATAATACAGACCCCGGCGTTGTTGGCATGCAGCTTGACGTTTGCTGGTCAACAGTTGGCGGCCAGGATCCTGTTGAATACCTCAAAAAGTATCAGGACAGAATCACTTTAGTACATATGAAAGAAGTTATGACTGTATCCCCTTACGAAGGCACAGCTATCGGCGAAGGTATTGTTGATTTTAAAGCTATTTATGATCTTCTCGGTGATGACGTTATTTATATCGTTGAGCAGGAAAACATCAAAACCATGGAAACATGGGAAGGCCTTGCAAAGAGCCAGAAATATCTTGCTTCACTGTAATAATATCAGTAAAAATAAAAAGATGGTCGGATTAAGCGAATCCGACCATTTTTTATATCCGATATTAATCTCATTATCACATAGCTTTCAGGAAAGCAACAATCTTTTCAGCAAGAATCTCGTGACCGGCGTCATTCGGATGAAGTCCATCCGGAACGTACTTTTCACGCATCACCGGCACTCTCGGCTGGATACCATATGTTGCATATAAATCAAGAACAGGAATTGAATAATATTCTGTAATCTCTTTGATAGCATCAACGTATCTTTTCAGATTATTTCGTATAACTCCCCCATGTTCAGTCTTTGTCCCTTCTTCATCGGCTCTGTGAATAGGTGTAATAAAGATAATTTTTGACTCAGGATAGCGATTAATCAACTTTTCACAAAGAACGTGAACAGCGCCGCAGAACGTCTCTTCTGTCCTGTCTGTAAACGATCCGAACGGAGCATCTCCGTGACCGTAGTCGTTTGTGCCGCCAAAAACAATTACAACGTCGCAATCAGCTTCCATCTCGTCAACTCTGCCTATAAAATATAAGTCATGTCTCGGAGGATTCGATGGAACTTTCTGGATTGCAATTCGCGTGCCACCGATGCCATAGTTGTTTGCTATAACGCCATATCTATCTGCAATCAGGTTTGTAAAACGTTTATCAACGCCTGATGTGCCATGACCTTCTGTTATACTGTCGCCAAGAAAATTAATCTTTAATCCTTTTAATTCCATTATTACACCTCATTTGTTTATTTGTTTATTTCTTCACCTTCAACGGTGACGACTACATTATCATTGTCAACGTCAGTCTCCTGCCCGAAATTGCCATAGTGAAAATTCTCAAATTCATCTTCCGGATCGTCTTTATTGCCGAATATATTTGATATTAAAATCAGTAGAAACGGTAACAGCGATACCACGTAAAAAACCAGATCGTACTGCTGCTGAAGTGCCTGCGTATTGCCTCCTGACTGGAACGCAAAAAAGAATGGAATCGGTGAAATAAGTATCAATCTCAAAATATGTAATACTATTGATACACCTGACAATCTTCTGCTACAATCCGGTCTGATTCTGTTGATATATAAAAACGCACTAAGCCAGCCCAGCGTGCATAAAACAGAAGCAATCGCTGACGGGACTGTGCGGAATGCCATTTTCAAAACACCAAGTCCCATTAAATCAATAAAAAACTTTTCTAAATCAGGTTCGTCAAGTGTCAATTCATAAAAAACATTGTACAGTTCTGCCTTATTGAATGATACAATCAACCACGTCGTAGACATGCATCCGACAATCTGCAGAAATGCTGCTACGAACCCCATCAGTCTGCCATCTTTATTTTTAATTGCCAAAAATATGAATATGCTGAAAAATAGCAAGCCGAAAAATGCCGAAACAAAGCAAGACCTGTACACGTAATCTGTGTTGAGGTCTGCTTGTAAGTTATAGAAAAATTCGACTAATAAATCAAACATAATTATTCATCGCTCAATTCAGCCTGCATTAGATTGAAACCTTCAACAATAGATTCGAGCATATCATTTTCCCCTCGCTATATTTACTGCTATTAATTATGTCACAGTGCTTGTCTAAAATCAACATCTTTTTCAGTTTTCTCTGTTGGCCGCAACAACTCCGGTGACGCCACCTTGCACAAAACCTGTCACTTCACCATTTACATTACCGTGCACCGTGCCATTGACAACGCCCGTAATATTGCCATCGATATTACCATATATGTCACCATTTACAACACCTGTAATATCACCATTTATATCGCCATAAACGTCACCTTGTACAACACCTGTAATATCGCCGTCAACAAGGGCTCTGACATCGCCTTCGACAACACCATAAATAGCACCCAGAATCTGGTCGCATTTAATGTCTCCGCTCACAGTACCGTGTATCGCGCCGTCGATAAATTGCATATAAATATCGCCGCCAACACTGCCGTTTACATCACCAAATATCGCAGAGCCGTTTACATCACCATTTACAACACCATTAAGGTCTCCATCAAGCCTTCCACGGAAGTCTCCTTCTACAGTACCATTAAGGTCGCCCAGAAGACTCCTCGTAAATGAGCCGTTGATTATGCCATTGAGGTCTGAATCCATCACTCCGTCAAAGTCACCTGCAATAACACCGTTGAAAAATCCTGCAAGCGTGCCGTAGAAGTCCCCCTCTACGCTGCCGTTCAGATTGCCTCTGAATCCGGAATTGCCACAGCGAACGTCGCCTGTAATTTTTACATTATTTTCAAGATTACCATATATATCACCGCAAACATCTCCGATAATATCGTGTGTAATATTGCCATGGATATCAGCGTAAATATCATCATCAATTACATCATCAGAAAAAGACCTTCTATAATCTGCCTCGCGTGCTCTCTTGCCATCTCTTGCCTTCCTGTCGCTCTGACGTCTTTTGCGGTCGGCAGTTCTGGCACTTCTGTCGCTTTCCCTCTTCTTACGGTCATTATCCCTTCGTGAAAACCACGCTTCGCGCTTTGCCTTATCAAAAGAAAAATATCTGATGCCATATTCGTCGTACTCAGGTGTCCAGTTCGGTATAGGTCCACTGCGTCTCATCTTTACATACGTATAATCAGGCTTGCGACTTTGCTTTCCAAGCTCAAGCAGATCAATTTTGAGACAGTCAAAGTGATTTGTGAGCTCCTTTTGCAAAGCCACAAGACAATCTCGGAAAGAAGCCACATCCCTCTCAAGTTCAGACACTCTGTCTTCTAATTCGCTACAGTCACAAGAGTCTTCACAGTCGCACTGATAATCTTCGCACTCATCCCTTAGCTCTTCACATTCGTCCCTGATATTTTCACATTCGCTCTTAAGACGCTCAAATTCACTCTTAAATTCATCAAATCGTTCTGACAATGCTGAAAAATCCGGCATATCCTTTTCAGCGTCCGACTCAGCCTGTGCAGCCTTAAGAAGCATTTCTGCCTCCCCGGCTGTAATCTTGCCCGAATCAATCAATGCTATAATCTCATCATGCATATTGCTCATATTATTCCTCCAATTCTTTAATCAATCCGGCAGCCTCCTGCGCGGTGATCTCCTTTCGCTCAAGCATTTTAAAAATACTTGCCTTGGTCATAGGCTCTTTGGAAGCATTGTCATTTAGTCCAAGAGCAGTAAGCAAATTCTCTGTATATCCCCTGACTGTAGGATAAGAGACACCAAGCTCCTTTTCTATCTCCTTGATATTGCCACGACATTTGAGGAAAACAATCAGATAATCACTCATCTCATTAGACAGCGAGCAAAAACGACAGCCGGCAAATTCTCCGGATATCTCTGTCGAACACGTGTCACATCTGAGCTTTGTAATCTTCAGCTCGTCACCACAAACAGGGCACTTATCAGGCTTCTTATACATAACTATACCTCCAATAAAAATACAAACATATGCTAAATGGCGCCATAACGCATATCTTGCGATTATAATAACATCGCGCTACTGATATGTCAACACTAAAAGCACCAAAAAATTAATTATTTTAATTTATTTATTAATTTTATTAATCACTGAATTAATTTTATTAATTTCTATAACTCTGCCACCGTAAAAAAAGACACTGCCCTGAAGCAGTGTCCGTTTTTAAATTCAATCTGCAATCAACTTCTCTACCGATGGACGGTATGCATAGCAGAAATTACCAATAACTTCTTTAAAAGGTTGTTTTCCGGGCTCAAGTTCTGTGCCTTTTATGCACTTGACTCTTTCCTGACTTCCCGCGTCGTAACGAAGGTACGTCGTGTGTCCGAGATTTTCACTGGCACATATAAACATGTGTCCGGGTTTGCCGCCGTGAGCCTTATTGGGATTGATAAATACAATATCACCCGGCTTGAGCATAGCTACTTTTGTAATTCTCTGAAAACCCATTTCTTCGCAGAATTCTGAAAAATCATACACCAGATATCCAATATCACGCGGCTGGTCTGTAAAGCCAACACGATAAAGTACCCACCCTACGAATCTGTCACAGCTAACCAAACGTTCAGAAGAATCAATCGCCTGAGCCTCATCAAGCTTTGCCCAGTTATGAGCAGGATTTATTTCCAGATCCTCACTGTAATTAAAATCATTGTCTCTCATAAAATCAGCCACATTCTGTGCTTCTCTGAGAATATTTTCAACAAGCTCTTCGTATGTAGTAGCAATCTGCGAATCCGGTACCGGCGTAGCCGTAGGCCCGGGTGTAGCTGACTCAGACGGAGCGTCTGTTTTCACAGGTGTCGGTTCCTCTTCTGCCGGCTTTTCACATCCAAAAAATGTCAGTGTAAGTGCAAAGCAAAGCAATATGCAAATAATCAAATTGCGTTTTTTCATATCTGATTATTTAACCTCAACAGTCCAGCCCATTGTATCTTCAAGCTTGCCGCTCTGGATACCTGTGATTGTATCGTAAATCTTTTGAGAAAGTGTGCCAATCTCGCCATTGTTGATAACCATCTTGTGGCCTTCCCAGTTAAGCTCACCAACAGGTGAAATAACGGCTGCTGTACCTGTGCCAAAGATTTCCTGAAGTTTGCCTTCGTCGTAAGCTGCCTTAAGCTCTTCAATGTTGATCTTGCGCTCATTTACTTTATATCCCCAGCTCTTCAAGAGGTTGATTGTAGAATCTCTTGTAACGCCTGCGAGGATACTGCCGTTGAGTGCAGGTGTAAGAATCTCGCCGTCAACAACGAAGAATACGTTCATTGTACCAACTTCTTCAATATATTTCTGGTCAATACCGTCAAGCCACAGAACCTGTGTATAGCCGAGTTCGTAAGCCTTTTCCTGCGCGCGGATACTTGCAGCGTAGTTACCCGGTGTCTTTGCAAAACCGATACCACCTCTTACTGCTCTTACGTATTCATCTTCTACGTAAATTTTTACAGGATTGAGTCCCTCAGGATAGTAAGCGCCAACAGGTGAAAGAATAATCATAAATTTATATGTTGAGCTTGGCTTTACTCCAAGATATGGGTCTGTTGCGATAATGAAAGGTCTGATGTAAAGTGATGTGCCGGGTTCTGTTGGAATCCAGTCTTTTTCAACGTCAATGAGCTTAATCAACGCTTCAATTGCAAAAGCTTCGTCAATCTGCGGAATGCAAAGACGCTCATTTGATACGTTTGCACGCTTGAAGTTCATGTCAGGACGGAAAAGAAGTATTCTGCCATCAGCTGCTTTGTAAGCCTTGAGACCTTCAAAAATACCCTGCCCATAATGGAAAATCATGGCAGACGGATCGAGTGAAATCGGCGCATATGGTTCAATTCTCGGATCAAACCAACCCTTGCCTTCTTCGTAATCCATTACAAACATATAGTCGGTAAAAAGCTTACCAAAGCCCAGTTTTGACTGGTCAGCAGGCTTGCTCTTTAAATTATCATTTTTTATAAATTTTATTTCCATAACAAAACCTCCAAATAAAAATATCTTCTCTTCAATATATCACAAAGCATTTTGCATTTCAAGAATTATATACTCTTTTTACGGGCATACTATATAAAAATGAGCGAGGTGCAGTATATGAATATCCGTACAGATTTAGCGTTGGAAGCAAGAGAAATGATCAAAGAGCCGTCACAGCTTCCTGATGGTGTGAGCGTTGATACATGTGAAAAGAACCATCTTACGGTAACAAAGATTATTATATCCTCAGAAGAGGCAGCTTCCATTATCGGTAAAAAGCCAGGTGAATATATTACTTTGGAGCTTAAAACACCTGAACTCAACACACTTAACATACACAAAGAAGTGGCAGCAACGCTATGTGAATCTATATTGCCTCTGTTGGAAAAAATTGACAAACCTGAGCCGTCTGTGATGGTGGTAGGTCTTGGTAACAGAAACATCACCCCCGACTCTCTCGGCCCCAAAGTTGTCGATAAAATCGTCGTTACCCGCCACGTGAAAAGCATGAGCGAACTTCAGAATAATTTAGACAAACGTCTTGGTATGGTGAGTGCCGTTGCACCCGGCGTAATGGGGACAACCGGTATCGAGACCGGTGAGATTATAAAGGGCCTGATTGAAAAAGCCGGTCCGGATATTGTTTTTGTAATCGACGCTCTTTGTGCCAGGAAAACAAGCAGAATCAATACTACAATTCAGATTGCGACATCCGGCATTATCCCCGGCTCCGGTGTCGGAAATCATAGAATGGAGCTTTCAGAAAGCACGCTCGGCATTCCAGTTATTGCAATCGGGGTTCCTACAGTAATTGACAGTGTTACTATTGTGTACGATATCATAAGCTGCATCGAGGGCAACTCAATCGACGAGGACGTTATAAAAAACATCGCACGCAATAATGCCGGCGATATGGTTGTCACTCCAAAAAATATTGATATGTCAATCGACAGAATGAGCATTGCAATATCAAATGGAATAAATCTCGCTGTTCACCGCGGCTTTGACTTCGGCGACATCAGTGAGTATTTGCTATAACAAAAAAGACCGCTTATTGCGGTCTCTTTTATTTGTATGCTGGTGATCGGACTTGAACCGATACGAAGTTGCCCTCGAAGGATTTTAAGTCCTTTGCGTCTGCCGATTCCGCCACACCAGCATGTATCGGAAAACGATAGAAAGTATATCAAAGCAAAAGACGCTTGTCAACTTTTTTTCACAGGTAGCTTATGACAATGATGATAAGAAATCAACTCTTGCCTTGGCATATTCTGTAAGTGCGATAAAGCCTGTTGTGTTCTCGCCTTCAGCTTTACCTATGTTGATGAGATATTGTTGATATCCGTAAAAAGACTGTGCGTCTTTCTCAACGTAAGGACCGATAAGAGCGTGAATATCGTCAACTGTTTTGGAAATATTTGCCATAAAGTCAGTGAGCTTTGCAACGTAGCCATCGTACAGAGTCTTGTATTCCGGAACAGCAAGGAGCTTGCTGATTAAAGGACGCTCTGACATATCAACACGATAAACTGGTGTATCAGGTGATATTGTTGCTGTAACACCGTTATCTTTGTTGCCGGCACCGAAGCACTCATTCATATCCCACGGAACAACGTGGAACTGTTCACCGTCGAAGGCAAGATAATAATCCTTTGCATTCTTGCCGAGATAGCCATCGTAGTTACCGATAACTGCGTTTACTGCGATGAACTGAAGAGCACTCTTAACGTTGAGAATTGACTCAATCTCGCCCTTTTCACCTGTAGGCATAGCCAATAATTTATTTACAAATTCTGTAATATCGGCTTTAGTCTCGTCTTTGCCGTTCTTCTGCTCGAAGAGTGAAATTGATGACGTAGATTCTAAAGTAGTGCCTTCTGTTGCCTTGTACAGGTTGTTATCGTTATTCTTGAAAACACGATTGAGATATGCATCTTCTACGCACTCAACGCAAAGATAAAGACCACAATCCTTGCCATTTACCTTAAGCGTAGCATATGTTGCCAAAGGAGCTATATCGCTGTCGAGACTCTGGAAAGCAAGATATGAAAGATATTCGCGCATATATGAAGGGTCTTTGTATAAATTAAGAAGAACCATCTCGTCGAGCTTGAGATATTTCTGCTTGTCAACGTACTTGTCAAAGCGTACTTTGTATGAGTATCTCTCCAAAGATGCTTCTGTAGTGCCTTCAAATTCTGTAGCACCTGTCGTTCTGAAGCCAACATTATAAACAGTCTCGCCTGCAACAGTGATATCCGCAGAATAGAACTGCTCTGCCTCGGGAGCTGCCATCATTTCGTTGTAATACTCATTTTTAAGAGTAACAGACACTTCAATAACTTTGTTTTCTCTGAAAACATCACGGTAGGTGTCGTCGTTACCTACGTCTGCACCGTGAGGCGCCATTGTTTTTGACGGATCTGAGGAATTGTCGGACGATCCACAGCCTGTAACCATTAAAATCATCGCCAACATCATCATGAGTGCTGCTATAATACTTTTTTTCATATCAGTAAAAGCCTCCTTGTTTGTTATTCATCTTCTGTAATTAATATATTTCCCTTTTCGATGTAATCGCTGCGGGATACGTTGACCCTTTTAAGTCAACTGAAGCATCTTTAATCTTTGCTGAAGTTATCGGTTGATAATTCGGATAATTCTTAATCTGACTTATCTGGTCCAGAATTTCTATACCTGAAACAATCTTTCCGATAGCCACTCTGTTGCCGGTATACGTCTTGCCTGCCTCATCCGAAAGAACAACAAAGAAACTACCCACTGCTGAGTTATTATCTATGTTTCCTTTTTCATCCGGATAAAGAATAAAGCCAACCGTACCTCTTACAAATTCTACGTCATTTCCGGTGTATCCATTATCTTCAAATTCACCTTCAATAACTTTATCACCCTTTTTAAGATACCATGGTTCGCTGATTTCCACAAGATGTCCTGCAACAACTTTGTTTGTAACACATTCTGTATAGAAGCCCTCGTTGATCAATTCGATGAAAAAGTTTACCGAATTCGGAGCCTTGTCAGCAAACAGTTCAATCTGAAAAGAACCTGTAACACCGGAATCTGTATCCGGATCAAGATTCATCGTCACGACGGGATTCTTGTTGCTGGTGTCTATACAGGACGTGCCCATGGCACTTATCGCAGATAATATAACACATAAAACAGTCAAAAGTATGACTTTTTTAATTACTTTTTTACTCATTTTTACTCTTCCGGTTTAGTTAATATAATCTTACTGCCGTCAATTGTCATAGCAATCTTTTCTTTCTCTTTGACGTCGATAGCATTAAGATAATTCTCAGGAATGAACAGACGTCTTCTGCCGTCGATAAAGCCGTACTCAACGTGTGAGCCGTGGTCATGGCCGGCAGTAGCATTCATAATCTCTGCACTTTCGAGATCCATCTCTTCCCTTCTGATAAACTCTGTACCGATACGGCCGTCACTGATTGTAACAACACGAGGCACCATGTGTGATAGCTGTCTGTCGTGAGTAACGATAACAATCGTAACACCCATTTCGCTGTTGAGTTTGTGGAAAAGGTTCATAATCTGAGCTGTAGTCTTTGTATCAACCGCGCCGGTAGGCTCATCGGCAAGCAGTATAGATGGGTTGTTTGCAAGAGCGATTGCGATAGCAACTCTTTGCTGCTCACCACCTGACAACTCGTGCATCTTACTCTTCTTCCTATGGCTGAGGCCAACAGTTTCAAGGAGCATGTTTGCCCTGTCTTCGTCAACTTTGCCTGCCATATGCATAACGAGCTTGATATTGTCGATAGCATTCAGATAAGGGATCATGTTTCTTGCCGTATTCTGCCATACAAAGCCGACAGTCTCACGCATATATCTGCGCATAAGTTTGTCGTCGAGTTTGAGCAGGTTGATGCCATTTACGTATATACGGCCTGCTGTAGGTTTTGCAAGACCACCGATAATGTTCATAAGGGTTGATTTACCACTACCACTATTACCAATGATAGCAATCATTTCGCCTTTTTTAACAGTAAGGTCGAGGCCCTGAAGAGCCATAACTTCTATTTCACCGATTTTGTACAGGCGGATTAAGTTTTCACAGTAAATCATTACATCCTCAGGCACCTTAAAGTCTGCCTGATAATCGTCTTTACCGTCTGTCAGTTCAGCCAGAGATATGATTCTTTTTGACTTCATCTATAATCCTCCCATCTTCCATTGTGTAAATATTATCGGCTACGTCCATGATGTTTACGTCATGTGTTGTCATTACGATTGTAATGCCTTTTTTGTCTACAAGCTCGCGGAACATATCAACGACAACAAAGGACGTCTTTGTGTCAAGCTCTGATGTCGGCTCGTCTGCGAGGAGCAAAATAGGCTCGTGTGCAAGTGATCTGCCGATGGCAACTCTCGCCTGCTCACCACCTGACATCTCAGCAGGCATATGGTTACGCCTTTCTTTGATGCCCATAATGTCGAGCCAGTTGATGGCCTGACGCTTGCGTTCCTGACTCTTTATGCCGGCAATTGACAGCGCAAATTCAACGTTTTCAATCGCAGACATATGAGCAATCAGGGCTGTGTTCTGGAAAATAATACCAACCTGTGTGCGTCTTATATTGTCGCGTCTTTTGTCTGTTGCCTTCGTCACGTCTTCGCCGTTAAAAGTCATCATACCACTTGTCGGTCTGTCAATCATGGCAATCATGTTGAGGAGAGTCGTTTTACCGGAACCGGATTTACCTCTGAGGATATTGAACGAGCCTCTTTCTATGTTCATAGAAACACCGTCAACGGCATGAATAACTTCGCTTTTTCTATAAAAATCTCTTTTTATATTGTCGATTGTAATAATATTATCTGCCATAATCAATCCTCTCCTATCTTAACAGCTTCGTTGATCTTCAGCTTTCTTATGAACTGTGCGATTATAAGAATACCAAGAAGAATCATTGCTACAACGATGATGAAAATACGGATAGAATCTATTATATTGTATTCCATCTTAAGCGGCAGTACGCTCTCGTATGATTTTTCAAGAACAGGAAGGAAAAGACCTGTCGTGAGCAAGCCAACAACCATACCGATAATAACTGCCACACCTGACGTCATCAAATGTTCCCACATAAGCATCAAGGTCAGCTTGCCCTTTGTCATACCCATCGCTCTGAGGATACCGAACTGGAGTCTACGTTTTCTGACGTTCAGAATCCAGTAAAGCAGGAAGCCAAGCATACTGATTATCATAGTAGCTACAAAGCCCAGTGAAAATGTACCATTGAGCGCCATAACCATGGAATCTGATTTTTCACGTGCAATATCTGACTGTCTGTCTCTGATACCCGTGATAGAATCAACGAGACCTGCTTTTCCGAGATTTTCATAGAATTCTTCAGAAGTAGTGTCATCATCAAGGTCAACCCATAAATCATACGTTACTGTATCATCTACAGACATGAGATAATCGAGATTCATAACGATGAGCTCGCCAACGAAGTCTGTGTTGATAGCTCCCTCGTAGAACATCGGCCAGTAATCGATAACTGCCAGAACGTAACATTCCATAATAGGAAGTGCGTCAGGTGAAGCATCTTCAACACCGAGAGGATTGAGATTTACTACCATTGTGTCGCCTGCTCTGAGGTCATGCTCTTTAGCAAAGCCTTCGGAAATAAGCACTGACGTCGGATGTTCTTCCATCTGGTTGATATATTGATACCAGTGAACGTCCTGTGAAAGGATGCTCGGTCTGAGCCATGATGTCTGTGAAAATTCGTAAGGTTCAATAGCCATCAGACGTACACTTCGTTGCCACTCCGAGCCAAAATATCCCATTGCTCTTACGTAGTTAGGATCTGAAACCTTCGCAATATTTTTAACGCCATCAATAGCCTTGTACTTATCAACGTCAACGTTTCTGTATTTAAGAGGCATATCAGCCATTGTTCCTGAAACAACCGTGCCGTCTTCTGCAGTATATTCAACGACTGAATCAAGCTGCCAGTCGGGCGTAAGAACAACGTCAGCTCCACTCTTATAGTATGCAACTTCCTGTGCGTTCACATTAATAATTCTTGCCGTACTTGAGCTGTAAACACCGATTGAAATAGTGAGTACAAGGAACAGGATAAGGAATCTGTTGTCGCCACCTGCTCTGCCTACCTGGATAAATGATGAGTAGAGCGTCGGAGGAAGCTTTTTCTTGAAGATTGCAAAGCAAAGCTTCAGAATAAGCGGATAGATTCTCAGGAACACGAGTCCACACGCGAGAATGAATACTGTAGATACGAAGTAAATCGACAAGTCTACTGAATCTTCTGATGTGAACAGATCAACTCTGTTGTACATAAACAGCAGATAGATTGACAAAGCAAGAAGAATAACGTCAAAGAAAGCTTTTTCCCACAAAGGTTTCTGGGACTTTCTTGCTTTCTTTGCCTTGTGCTGTACGATAGTGTCTTTCGTAGCCTTTTTAGCAGGAATAAGTACCATAATAAGGAAGAGTGCGCCTGCAGCAAGTGCGTACAGATAGCTCTCCGGTACGATAGAAAGTGACATACCGCTTCTGTTTACGAATTCGAGGAAGCCGTTTGCAGAACCGATGAGCTGCGCTAAAACATATCCCAGCGGCGGTCCCAGAATCACCGAGACGCCCACGATAAAGGCACATTCTACAACATATCTCATAAAGATCTGTTTGCTCTCAGCGCCACGGCTCTTAAGAGACGTAATCTCGTCTTTATCCTCTTCTATAATCAGCTTCGCAACCATGAAGATGTAGAACGCAAGCATTACAAGAACGGGTGCATTCAGAATCCACATCGTTATTTTCAGGTTCGAAGCGTTGTCAACGTATTCAACGATTGTTTTTGTTATAGGAACAGAGATATCATATGTTCCCTGTCTGAAATTCTCTTCGAAATGAACATCAAGGTCTGAATAAAGGTCGATGAAGTCCTGAACGTCTTCAAGCGGTATATTATAAAGATCTGCATGATAATACCATACAGCATCTGTAATATACTGTGAGTTACCGTCTGAGAACATCATTGTCTCAAAACCATCACGGCTTGCGATAAACGTTCTGTTAAAGCCTTTATCAAGACCATACCAATATTCAACATCTTCATAATGAGGCTCGTATACACCAACGAGCTTAACTGTGAAAACGGGAGAATGTTCGTCGGGAAGCCAACCAATCAGGAAAGAATATTCCTGGCCGATTGCCATGTTATTTCTGTTATATTCTTCGCTTGAAACGATTACTTCAAGAACGCCGTCTTTGACCTTATCGGAGTACATACGTCCATCGATAATCTCGACGTGATCTTCAAGCCCTGTCAGCGTCTGGATCTTATAGCTACCATCTCTTGTAAGGAGCATATCGGCTGTCGGACGAAGACGTCTTACTGCAAATGAAGTATAGCTCTCAGAGATGATAACGTCGCTTTCTTCATATACTTCTGTCATATATTCGTCAGTCTCGTCTATAGTAGAAATGATTCCGAGTCCTGAATATTCACTGTCGAACCAAATCTCCGTATACATCTGACCTGGCGAATCGTATCCGTTATCAGTAGTAACAAATCTGTTGAGATCATTTGTAAGCATCTTGCGCAATGCGCCTTCCGTATAAATCGGAATACTTGACAAAATAGCCGCAATCAGCAATGAACCTACTGTAAGACACATAAATAGCCAGAAGTTATTTGCTATTTTATTGAGTACAGATTTTATCATGCTGTGTTATTCCTTCCCGCGTCTCTTATGGCATTACGATAAGATCCCCGGCTTCAAGTCCGGAAATAACTTCTACTCTTGTCTGGTTTCTCATACCGAGCTCTACAACAACTTCTTTTTTAAGGTTTGTAGTCTCATCGAGAATGTAAACATATGTTGTTCCGTCATATTCGAAGTATGCGGAGGTAGGAATCTGGAGAACGTCTTCTCTGCTGAAAACTGTGTAGCTGTATCTTACTGTATCTCCATGTGCAATAGTATCCGGAGGATTAATCATGCGGCAATAGTAAGTTGCATTTGAAACGTAATTCAAGCCTGTATCTTTGATAATCTGATCGGTACCAACCATTTCACCGTCAAAATAAATAATATCTTTTATCTCATCATCGCTGAACCATTCATTGAGTCTGAGTTTTGCGCCGATTCTGAACTGCTCAGGTGTATATTCCTGACCTTCGCTGTTGAAGCTCTTGTCAAATACTACGTATGTATATTTGTCATCTTGTGAGTCGATAGCGATTACCGGATCACCTGCCACGATGTCTTTGCCTGTAGCAGTTGTATAAGCAGTGTTTATGTAAACAACCTTACCTGACACTTTTGCATACAGCTTTGTATTTTCATAAGTTGTCTTGAGATTTGTATAAGTCTTTTCGATGCTCTGGAAAGTGAGTTCTTCGATTCTGTATTCTGTATCAGATATCAAACCTGCCTTGTGGTCAGCCTTAGCTTCTGCAAAGGTTTCTTTTCCGAGCTCGTAATCTATTGTAGCCTGGAGATAGTCCATTTCAATTGCGGAATTGTCGAGTTCTAAGAGCAGCTGTCCTTTTTCAACAGTGTCTCCTAATGATACGTACAAACCTTTGAGCTTTCCGCCACTCGTAGGGAAAGAGTGTGTTGTGTAGTAAATTGATGTTACTGTGCCGGTGCCTTCGATTTTGCTCTCAAGGTCAGCTTTTTCTACCTGGAAGAAAGCGTATTTGATCGGCTTTGGTGTTTTGAGTGTCGGCATTGCGGGCTCATCCTGTGACGGGAAAAGCGAGCATGATGTCAGCATTACTACTACAAGCACAGCACATGCTATAGCTACGAGTAATTTGTGGAGTTTGAAATGGTTCATGTTATTTACCTCCGAGTAAAAATAATTTATTTTTTCATTCTTCTTTTTAAGACTTCTTTACTTGCCACAGAATATCCGTAAAAACCCACGGGCTTTCCTAATGTGAAATATTCTCCGTGGTTGTATGCAATCAGGTCGGCTTTTCCAAGGTCGCATGCGCCTTTTTCATCGAAAAGTCTCTCGTCTGCATATACGTTCACTACTTTTGCGAGGAAAAGGTCGTGCGTTCCGAGTTCAATGATATCGGTGACTTCACATTCAATATTTGCAGGAGACTGCGCAATCATTGCCTCCCCTGTTTTTTCACCAACGAGCTTTGTAAAACCGCACATTTCGAATTTATCTACGTCGCGACCAGACTTTACGCCGCATAAATCCGTTTGTTTAATCATGTTGTGTGAAACAAGATTAACAACGAATTTTCTGCGCTCGCACAGGAGCTTATGTGTATGACGTTCTTTGCGTACGGAAATCGAGAGCATCGGCGGGTCTGAGCATATTGTGCCTGCCCATGCCAATGTTATTATGTTGTCTCCACACGACACTAAAACCACAGGTACGGGGTTCAAAAAAGTGGATGGGTTTAAAATTCTCTTATCATTATTACTCACGCACGTCACCTGTCACCAAATATTTATAATTTCATATGGTCTATTATAAATCACAGGTCGATTTCTTGTATTAACAATTTGTAAATTGTGTGTGACATTAAACACAGACCATCTTTTAGATTTTGCATCAATTCCGTGTAATTATTAAAATAGCCGCAAACAATACGGCTGCAAAATATGAATTTAAAAGGAAGTAATAAGGCGAAAAAATCTTAACAGGTATTATTATGGTAATATCAATTTTCACAGGACGCGGAGCTGACAAATTCAGCGTACCACACTTGAAATGCATTTCAAAATGACAGTATCTGCCGTAAAAAAAAGTATTGTGGCATCTGTCGTAATGGAAGTCAGGTGTGAAACAGGTGAAGCAATAGCCGTAATTATGCTTACAGGAAACCTCCTAAAAATTATATACAAACTATGCAGGGCATGGTAATACCATGCCCTGCATTAATTTATTAAAATTGAATTAGATTTCCAGAATCACCAGAATCGCCAGGGTCGCCATCACTGCCTCGTTTATCCCACAACCAATTATCTTCTCCTGCGGAGCCTCCTTTTCCTCCGCTTCCTCCATCACCAACAGTGCCATCGTCTCCATCTATGGTAATAATATTTGAATTCGGATCATTAATAACAGCGTTAGTGGCAATAATTCCAT
The DNA here is from genome assembly GCA_045546695.1 of Clostridia bacterium. Lineage (GTDB taxonomy): Bacteria > Bacillota > Clostridia > UBA1212 > UBA1255 > SIG424. The sequence goes on from JAZQDE010000026.1 coordinate 28,184, forward strand.
AATACGCATCACCGCCATTTCCACCATTGCCTCCGTCTCCTCCATCTCCAGAGGTAGCACCAACGGCATCTGTATTTGATCCTTTACCGCCATTACCACCGGGTCCTCCTTTACCACCGTTACCACTGTTTCCACCACGTAAAGTAACAGTGCCACCGTAAGAACCATCACAATAAATTTGATCTGAACTAACAGCCATACCACCAATTCCGCCAGTACCTCCAGTCATGCCATCTTTACCATCACCACCATTACTAGAGCCCCACCAATTACCGTCTCCATGGCTGTATCCATCATCGCCGCTGGCTCCTGTCATACCGTTGCCGCCGTTTCCGCCAGTAATATTAAGATTTCCATCCATTTTAATATTTACATATCCGGAATAAATAGCAACTCCACCTTTTTCCCCAGCACCGCCTGCAGAAGATGCATCTTTACCAGCTCCAGCTATTATAGACATCGTGCCATCACCTGTAAATGATATTTGAGGAATTACTCTGTCACTAAATCCAATAATACTTCCTCCTGAGTCATAATTTGTCGAAATTGAGCAATTTCCGATTACGTCAATAGTTAAGTCAACGCCGCCATCATTGTATACATTGTCATTATTGTACAGTTCTACTGCGGTTCTCGAATCAGTGATAAATTTAAAGTCAACAAATCTTATTATCAGACTCTGCCCTACGTCAAAATCGCACAAATGCATAACAAGATTAGAATATATCTTATTTAAATCGCCAATAAAAATAACTTCTTTTGTACTATTACAAATATCTATATTATTATATCTGTTATCGACAACAATTCTATTTTTATGTTTTTTCAGATCTGTATCGCTCTCATTTGACCAATCAATAACAACCCTTCCCGCCGGAGTCCCCCACGGAGTTTCATCAATGCTATCGTAATACGATGCAACATCCCACTTGGCATACAAAGAAATATTTCTTGGATTGTCACTTAAGTCATTAGTAAAAGGTTTTGTATAATTTTCATCTTCATACCAACCAAGGAAATAGTCATAATCTCCTCGTATCGGAGGATACACATGAACATCTTCTCCTGTAACTTCGTATTCAACTACATTTCGAGAATCATTTTTTGCTTCCCTTTTGCTAAAACTGTTAGCATCAGAATCTAGAATATAACTAATGCTATATGTTGTATTGCTAAATGCTCTTGTCGCCTTGACTGTACATAATTCGCCATACAAGTCTGTGTTGCCAAATATTTCAACAATATACGGATTGGACGGAATAGCAATATCCGAAACATTTAAAATATTGTTCTGAATTTCAATGTGTGAATTATCACAATTCCAAATGATATCAAATCCATTAAATGATTTCGAATTCTTAAGAGTGTCTTGATCATTGGAAGGATCATCATCATTATTAGAATTTCTATAATCGACAATGTTTATTGATCCCTGTGGCATCCATAAAGGATCATTCAAAGCCAACTTATTAACATAGTTTATCTCACGATCTTTATCAAAGCCAACAATTGAAGTATCTTTATAAAGATATATTTTCGCACCAGTATAAGCAAAACAATCATATAAAAAATTCAAATTTGATTTAGTGAAGATTCCGTCATTTCCGCCAATATACAGTTCTTTTAATGTTGAATATCGTGCAATTGAGTATGGATATAATCCTCCATCAGCCAAACCATACAGATCACAAATTTGAGTATTACTTATGTTCAGGAATTCAATGTGTTTCATATCCGGCAAAGAATTCACACTATCAAACTTAAAGCCTTCAAGAGACAGCCCTTTTAACAAGTTCTCATCAAATTCGATTGTTAAACCTTCTAATGTTGCTGTTGCATCTGTCGTGTCGACATAAAGATGTTCTAATGAATTCACACTATTTACTACAAAATCAATGCTAAATGTCAAAATTGGATTTTGTGCAAGATCAATAAAAATGTACCTCCTTGATGTCGAAAGCCATGGTTTATTTGAATTATTATACATATTCGATATGTTACAGTTTTCCAAGGACAAATATTTCATGGATTGTGAACTTGACATTAGTCCAACAATATCTTCCCCGATATTAACATTATCTGCGTATAATAATTCCAAACTACTAAGATAACCAAGGTTTGTAATATTTGCTTCAATAGGGTTACTACTGATATCGAGATACTTCAACGTCAAATCCAATTCTTTTATAAAATTCATGTTATCTACCGTATTTTCTGTGCCATGATAGTATGAAGTAATACCACAATCAGCTATTTCAAGTCTTTCAATTGGCTTTATAGTAGTAACAGTTGATTGCGTAGAAGAATCTGTGCTGGTTGTTTCCAAAAATGATAAATCGTCCACATCCAATCCTGAAAGTGTAAGAACCTTCAAATTAATCATATTGCACAAATATTCGTTCCATTCTAATTTTTGACCACTTCTTTCGTTTCCTGCCAGAAGAAGTTTCTCCATAGATGTAAATTTAGAAAGGACTGAAAAACCTGTAATTTCGTTATTCTCTGCATATAATTCTTTTAAATCAAGCATGTTCTGCAGATCAACAATCTGATTTATTGAACAATCAGATATATTCAATATCTGCATTGCGCTTAAATTCTTAAGCGAAGAAATATCTGAAATATTTGCATTGTTATTAAGATATAAAATCTCAATATACGCTAGGTTCTCAAGAACATCAACATTACTAATATTGTTATCTCCTAGATACAATTTTTTCATTGATGTCATTTTCTTTAAAGCTTCAATATTACTAATATTATTACAATGTAATCGTAATTCTGTCAAAGCTGTTAATTTTTGCAATGGAGAAATATCTGAAATATTATTGTTGTTTAAAGACAAATACGTTAGGTATGCTTTATCCGCCAATACCAAAAGATCATCATTCTCTACGTTATTTTCAGATAAAGTAAGTATTGTTAGCATCGGAGTTTGGCTCAGCAAAGAAATATCTGACAACTTATTATTATTCAGATACAACTCTTTAAGTCTAGCATAAATATAATTTGTTGAGAAAAACATTTCCAACGACTCTAAATTGTTATCAGAAAGATCCACAAGTTTCAAAGCTCCCATATTAGAAAGAACC
>JAZQDE010000027.1:0-15007 GCA_045546695.1 Clostridia bacterium
CTTGATAATTACATAAAAATCCGTTTTTTTCTAATAGCCAGAGTGATTTTTAGAAAATCTCGCCCGCAAATCCCGCTCGTCAACGATTCCGCCGCCGCGCCCACAAAATCGAGCACGCCCACAACCACGAGCACGCCCACGACCACGAGCACGCCAGCGCGACAACAAGTGGGACATTATCACAAATGACTTACACAGCTCCGGTCGCACTACCGGCAGGCTTGTAATACCTTTTCACCTGTGATATAACTATAAAAAATAGTGGTCACCGGAGGCTGAGTGCCGTAGCGCTCGTAAGCCGGATTAGGTGTCCGGGTGAGCTCGGGTTATTGTGCAGACAATAGCCGGAGTTTTTTATTTTCAGGAGGTATTATGAAAAAAACAAATGTTACACTTATTCCCTTGACTGATGATGACAGAGAGCAGTTTATTCTGGACAATCAATGGGCTTTTAAGCACGGCGCGATGATGGAATTCGGCGAGCGCGATGACCATATTGACGATGATGGTGAAATCATATCCCGCGGCACCATTGAAAGTTCCATCGACAGCCCCAATAGTGAAACATACCGGATTGTGCTTGACGGAAAGAAGGTCGGCGGCCTGATTCTTACGATTGACAAGGAAACGAATCACAATCACCTTGATATTCTCTTTGTGATCCCCGAGGCGCACAGCAAAGGCATCGGCTATGGTGCGTGGCAGGCGGTGGAAGCGTTGCACCCTGAAACAAAGGTTTGGGAGACCTGCACACCATATTTTGAGAAGCGAAACATTCATTTTTACGTCAACAAATGTGGCTTTCATATTGATCAGTTCTGGTGTGAGTATTTTGTGCCCGACCACGAAATGCCCGATAACGCGGACCGCGATCCTGATGAGGGGCCGGATGAGATGTTCCGATTTATAAAGGTGATGTTTTGACGGACTCAAATAACCGCAAGCTTTCCGCCGGTTTCGTGAAAAAACGCGGTATCGTCCTCAAGCTCATAACCCGGTATTGCATTGGAATCGCCCTCGCAATAAACGTAACGGGTGCCTTCTTTACGAGCAAAAACATATTGAAAAACAGCTTATAACCGTGCTCTCCTCTGTCAGACAATAAGAAGATAATACCTCTCTTTTATTTCCACTTGTTTTCAGATGCAGTCCACTTGGCGGTGAAATTTTTATTTGTTACTGCCGCTTTGAAGGGTTCTGCAAGGAAAAGGTTTATTGTTTCGATTACTTTGCCAAAGTCGTCGGTCTTGGTTTCGATTTTGCGGACAAATGCTTTCCATTTCTTTTGCATCGCATCGTCGTTGTCAAAAGCCATTACCTGCTCAAACTGCTCTGCGGTAAAGGTATGTGCTCGGTTCTCGAAAGTCTTTTTCAGAGCTTCAGTCAAGGTAGCGCCGTCAAAATCAAACTTGTTTGCAAGGTAATAAATATCGTAATAATCCTTCATTCTGCTTGAAAATTCCATAAGGCTGAGGATTGCATCAATCTTTTCGGCGATCGTGGTTTCAAGCGAATAGGTATTGACCGACGGAGCATCAAAGCCGTCAAGCTGTGTCGGAATCTTGCGTTTTTCCTGCCTCGGCACGATAACGTCGCCGACGCCAAAATCAATACTAAAGGGCGTTCTTGTGTTCTTGATATAGGCTACGATGGATACGCCGATGCCTGCATATTTTTTAGCAAGGGCGATAGGCGCAACGTCCTTTATTTCGAATGTGATGAAATCATTGCCCGTAGGAGTGCCTATGATTTCTTCTATAACGGTTGTCAGCTGCTCCGGCGTGTTGGGAATCTTCTTGAGCAAAAAATCCACATCAACGGTAACACGGCTGTCAAAGCCGGTAAGGGAGTAAATAAACAAACCGCCCTTTAATACAAGGTTTTCTGCATATTTGGAATTTTCCAAGCGTCTTAAAAACTCTTCTTGGCAAAAGAGCTGTAAGCATAGTTGATAGCTTCTGCCGCTTTCAGCAGCTTTATTTTTAAGTCGTGCAAGCACGGATGCAGCCATATCAGCCATTGAGCAGTACCTCCATCAGTTCCATCACTTTTTTATAAACCCGTAGCTTCTTTGCGTAATTGGAAAGGGCTTTGAGGCTCTTTTGTGTATCGTTTGCATAGGCATTTACCGCCTTGCTGAACATTTCGTTATCCACCTTGCCACGATGCTTGAACATATCGCAGATGGTACGCTCACGGTCGTAAATGGCAAAGGTAACACCGTCTTCGTTGATAGTAGTTTTACCGAGCTCGTAAATATCGTCCTTCACGTAATATACCTTTATCGGCACGGAGGTATTAAGCCTACGTGATGCACTTCTCGGAACGGTAACAGACCAAACCCTCGGCATAAAATCGCTGTAGCCGTAGCGGAACAGAGCCGACTCCATACTGATAATCGCCTCAGGAATGGTAGAAGCGATCACCTGCTCATCGGAGAGTATCAGCTCATCTGCAAGCTGGTAATAACCTTGGCGAACACGCTGAAGATATCCATCAGAGCACAGCTTATATATCTTCTCTTTTGGCACACCGGCAGAAGTGAACGCAGACAGCTTTGCAATCCCGCCGCTGGCATTTATTATCTTATTTATAGTATCTTTATATTTCAAGATGCTGCCTCCAACAAACGATAACACGTTTGGTTTAATGTTTTCATTTGTGTTATATCACAAGTACGCCAATAAATCAATAAAAAATTGAAACAAAAATCAATTTGTGTTATCATTTTTTAATAAAAGCAATCAATGAAAAACACGTTCTCGTCGACTGCCTCCAATAGTGGCTTTTGAATAACACATTTTTTCATAAAAACACAGGGGTGTTTTACACATTTTTTCAATTTCCACTCGAAGACACACAAAAAACAACCCTCCTGGATAATAACAACGCTGTCCAAGAGGGGTTAATATTAAATTGTCATCTCCGCTATGTAACGAACGGTGGTTTTATGACCGTTTTAGTTAATATATCCTTACGATCACAAAATTTTGGTCCACAGAATCGTAGTCCGTGATAGGATGAAACCCGTAAGAGTTAATATTGTTGATATCGTGGGTAACATCGACATTATACCACGCGCCATCAATACACACCCGATTCCACGTATGTTGAATGCTGCGGTTTGTACGTGCATAACCGTCAACGACATAGCAAGGGATACCTTGGCTTCAGCAGATGGCGGCGAAGAGGCATGAGATATCGTAGCATACTCCCGTTTTAGTCCGCAGGATTTTGCCGGTATCGGAATACTGATAGAGGCAATCGTAATCGTAGTCGTAGGTGATGTTTTTGGTCATCCAAGTATATGCCGACATTACCTTTTCTTCGTAGGTATCACCCGAGGCAATTTCATCGTAAAAAGATAAAGACTCATAATGCTTATATAATCATGAAGATTTAAAAAGAGTCTTATATAAAAGAAAAAGAGTCATAAAGATTTTATAAGAATCGTTATAACTCATGAAGATTACGGAAACATTGCTATTTTGAATGATTTATGGTATAATCATTCCAATGATTTGAGCAATAAAGGTTAAACACAAAATGGGACTGTTTGATAATAGAATTTTAAATATTCTTTTGATAATAACCATATTGGGTGAGTTTATACTTCCGTGGATATTGAAACGCTTTTACAAAGGATATAACAGTAAGCTCATGGTTATGAGTGTTTTGGGGAGTCCCGAAAGCCCCGTCAAAAAGATTTATAATGCTTGGCTTGTATGGTTAGGTGATTTCTTATTGTTGATTTCTTTCTTACTTTTTACGAAAGTCAAGGCATTGTCAATCACATTGGCCGCGTTAACATTTATTTCGGTTGCCATCTTTGCGGTGGGAGCAGGAATCTTGTCGGGATTGTTTAGTGTCAATGAAACAAAAGAAAAGATTACTGTTGCGTCCAAAATACATGGTGCAGGCGCCGCAATCGGATTTATGACTTTGTTATTTTTCCCCTTGTTACAGTGTATTACTGCATTTATGAGCAACAATATTATTAAAGGCATAGTTTGTGCGATTGCTTTTGTATTAGCAATGATATTCTTTGTATTTTTTATCATGGGTGATAAAGAAAATTTCAAAGGCACTGTATTTTCATATGAAGGTTTATGGGAAAGGTTGAGTCTGTTTTTTATGTATGTTCCTTTTTTGTATATAGCAATAGAAAATCTCTTTATGCCTTAACATAGATTAATTTGCATTTATCTTTAATACAATATGCAAAAACACCCTATGACTTTTGATGGTCATAGGGTGTCTTTATTTTTCATTTGTCGTAAATGTGTCGTAAATCGGTTTTTATTGGGTTTCAAAAACCCTGTAATACCGCTATTTTACGGCATTTTCTTAATCAAGGGGCTTCATCGTCGGGAACAGCAACACGTCTCTTATCGTCTGCGCGTTTGTCAGCATCATAACCATACGGTCAATACCGATTCCCAGGCCGCCCGTTGGCGGCATGCCGTATTCGAGAGCTGTAAGGAAGTCGTTGTCAACATCAGTAGCCTCGTCGTCGCCGGCTGCCTTAAGAGCTGCCTGATGCTCAAAACGCTGGCGCTGGTCGATAGGATCGTTCAGCTCGGAAAATGCATTTGCATGCTCTCTGCCCATGATAAAGAGCTCAAAACGCTCTGTATAATCAGGATTTTCAGGACATCTCTTTGCAAGAGGTGAAATGTCAACAGGATGATGAAGAACAAAAGTAGGCTGAATCAGCTTGTCTTCAACGTATGTTTCAAAGAACAGATTAAGAATGTCGCCCATGCCATGTCTGTCTTCAAATTCAATGTGGTGCTCTTTGGCAAGAGCGCGAGCTTCGTCAAGAGAAGTAATCTTGCTGAAGTCAACACCGGCATATTCAACAACAGCGTCATTCATGCTGATACGTTTGAAAGGAGACTCAAAGTCGATAGTAGTGTCGCCGTACTGAACGACAGCTGTGCCGAGCACCTCTTTGCAGACACTTCTGAAAAGACCTTCAGTCAGCTCCATCATGCCCTCGTAGTCTGTGTATGCCTGGTAAAGTTCAAGCAATGTAAACTCAGGATTGTGACGTGTATCCATACCTTCGTTACGGAAAACGCGGCCAATCTCGTAAACTCTGTCAAAGCCACCGACGATGAGACGCTTAAGGTGAAGCTCAAGAGCGATACGCAGATACATGTCGATATCGAGAGTGTTGTGGTGAGTAATGAACGGACGTGCACTTGCGCCGCCTGCGATATTGTGAAGAACAGGCGTCTCAACTTCCATAAACTCCCTCTCCTCAAGGTAATTACGGATAGACTTTATAATCTGTGAACGCTTATAGAAAACATCCTTTACCTCAGGATTTACAATGAGGTCAACGTATCTCTGACGATATCTCGTATCAAGATCACGAAGGCCGTGTTTCTTCTCCGGAAGAGGTCTTAATGACTTTGTCAGAAGAACGATGCTGTCAGCACGCACTGTAATCTCCCCTGTCTTCGTCTTGAAAACAGTACCTGTAACACCGATGATATCGCCGATGTCAAAAGTCTTGAAAGCAGAATATGCTTCTGTGCCTACGTCATCTCTTTTGATATAAATCTGAATCTGACCATTTTTATCAAGTATATGAGCAAAACTTGCCTTACCCATGATACGCTTTAACATAATACGGCCGGCAATAGAAACAACAACAGGTTCCTTTTCACAAACAGGCTCAGCCGGTACTTCTTCTGCAGGAGCATTGTGGTCCTCTGTGCCAAGCTCATCAAAATGAGATAAAATATAATCAGAATAGTGAGTAACGTCAAACTTTGTAATCGTGAAAGGATTGTTGCCTGCCTCTTTGAGAGCTGCGAGCTTGTCCTTACGCACACGCACAAGTTCGTTTACTTCCTCTTCGGTTTGAATTTCATTAATAATCTCGTCCATTGTTCTCTCCTAAAATGTAATTTATTGTGGTATAGAAATATCTCTGATATTGTACTTGAAAGTGCCGCCCGGTGAAGCCACGAGAACGTCGTCGCCTTTCTTTTTACCTAAAATAGCAGCTCCTACAGGTGACTCGTTGGAAATCTTGCCTTCGAGCGGATTTGCTTCTGAAGAACCTACCAGATAATATTCAATCTCCTCGTCAAATTCGTAATCGTATAAAACAACACATTGACCAAGTCTGACAACGTCTGTAGTAAGATTATCAGAATCGATAAGCACATAGTTCTTTAAGATAGTTTCAATCTTGAACTTCTCTGCTTCGTTCTCCTGCTGTTCTCTTTTTGCCTCGTCATACTCAGAGTTTTCCGAAAGATCTCCAAAGCCGCGGGCAATTTCAATACGTTTGATAATCTCCTGTGTCTTAACACCCTTAAGGTATTCAAGACGCTCTTGTAGATTTTTCAAGCCTTCTTTTGTCAAATGTGTTACTTTTGCATCCATTCTTCTGTACACTCCTTATAATATATTAAAACTTAGCGCTGTAGTTCTTCTCTTTGAGAATAACGTCGTGAGCGCCGCCCTCAACAATACTTGTAGATGAAACGCGTGTGAGCTTTGCGTTTTTGTGGAAATCTTCGATGTTCTTTACGCCGCAGTTGCACATTGTGGACTTAACCTTGCCGAGAGTGATGTCGAGGTTGTCGCGAAGAGCGCCTGCGTATGGAACGTAAGAATCAACGCCTTCTTCAAACTTCATGCCGGTAGAACCGCCCATGTCATATCTTTGCCAGTTACGTGCGCGGTTAGAACCCTCGCCCCAGTATTCTTTAACGTAGTTGCCATTGATGTTGAGCTTGCGCGTCGGGCTCTCGTCGAATCTTGCGAAATATCTGCCGAGCATTACAAAATCAGCACCCATAGCAAGAGCCAAAGTCACGTGATAGTCATGAACGATACCGCCATCGGAACACAAAGGTATATATACGCCGTTTTTCTTGAAATATTCATCACGTGCCTTTGCAACTTCGATAACAGAAGTAGCCTGACCGCGACCAATACCCTTCTGCTCACGCGTAATACAAATAGAACCGCCGCCAATACCTATTTTAATAAAATCAGCACCTGCATCAGCAAGATAATTAAAAGAATCTGCGTCAACTACGTTGCCGGCACCAACCTTAACCTTGCCGTTATACTCCTTCTTAATAAAATCAAGAGTATCTGCCTGCCACTCTGAATAACCTTCGGAAGAATCAATACAAAGTACGTCAACGCCTGCCTTTACGAGCTCCGGCACTCTTTCTTTGTAGTCTCTGGAGTTGATACCGGCGCCGCACATATATCTCTTTTCACTGTCAAGAAGCTCCAGCGGATTTTCTTTGTGTGAATCATAGTCTTTGCGGAAAACGAAGTATTTAAGATTGCCTGCATTGTCAATAATTGGCAGACAATTAAGCTTATGATCCCAGATAACGTCGTTGGCTTCTTTAAGGCTTATGCCTTCTTCTCTGTAAATCAATGATGAAAAAGGAGTCATGAAATCCTTAACCTTAAGATCCATAGACATACGGCTGAGTCTGTAATCACGGCTTGTAACGATACCAAGAAGCTTGCCTGTAGCTGTGCCGTCTGCTGTAATAGCGATAGTAGAATATCCGTTCTTTTTCTTAAGTTCAACAACGTCATGGAGTGTATGTTCAGGAGTGAGGTTTGAGCAGCTTACAACGAAACCTGATTTATATTTCTTTACCTTTGATACCATCTCTGCCTGCTTGTCGATAGGCTGTGAAACAAATATGAATGAAAGTCCGCCGCATTTAGCAAGTTCAATTGCCATTCTGTCATCAGAAACAGCCTGCATAATAGCTGATACCATAGGGGCATTTATGTATAATGGTGATTCCTCACCTTTTTTAAACTTAACAAGTGGAGTCCTTAATGAAACGCTGTCCGGTGTACAGTCCTTTGTTGTAAGACCGGGAAGCAGAAGATATTCGCTAAAAGTATAAGAAGGTTCGTCATAAATAAAAGCCACAATAAAACACTCCGTTTCTGTATGTATTTTAAGTGAAAATTGTACTCTATAACTGCCATTTTGTCAAGCACTTGACAACCTTTTCAATCTCAATATACTAATATCAAAATTCCTTTCCGGAAGGAGATAATTTAATATGAAAATAACAGATACAAGATTAAGAGACCCGTTTGTTTTTGCTGAAAATGGCGTCTACTACCTTTACGGCACAAGATGCAACGGACCTTTAGGTTCAGCTCAGGGCGAAGGCCTTGACGTGTACACTTCCACAGACTTAGAAGAATGGTCAGAGCCTGTAGAATGTTTCACAAGACCGGCTGATTTCTGGGCAGACAGAGACTTTTTTGCCCCCGAGGTTCACAAATGGAAGGGCACGTATTATATGTTCGCATCTTTCCGTAGCCTCACACACGTAAGAGCTACTCACATTCTCAAAGCAGACAGCCCCATGGGACCGTTCGTGCCCGTGAGCGACAAACCGGCGACTCCCGAAGACAGAGTATGTCTCGACGGTACTTTGTACGTAGATAAAGAAGGTAATCCCTGGATTGTTTTCTGCCATGAATGGACACAGATTCACGACGGTACTATCTGCGCAACAAGACTCAACGATGATTTTTCTGAAACAATCGGCGAGCCCGTTTTGCTTTTCAACGCAGGTCAGAACGACTGGCTGTGGTCTCTTACAGATCATCCGAATGATTACGTTACAGACGGTCCTTTCTTCTACAGAAAAAAAGACGGCAAGCTGATTATGCTCTGGTCTACTTTTGAAAATGCTACTCACCGTTACGTTCAGACGTACGCATACAGTGAAAACGGCGATATCATGGGTCCGTGGAAACACTCTCCGAAGCCGATTTTCAACAATGACGGCGGCCACGGTATGGTTTTCAGATCATTTGACGGACAGCTTTACCTGACACTTCACCAGCCAAACGGACGCCCGTTCGAAAGAGCGCGTTTCTTCAGGATTGACGAAGATGAGATGTTCCCTACTGATTTTTAATCGGTGAAAATATTGCGGACTGCTTCTGATATTTCACTGACAGAAGCAACGCGCGACAGTTGATTGCGAAGGCTCGCAGCGCCGCGGATACCCTTTATGTACCACAGAAGGTTTTTGCGCATCTCGCGCACGGCAACGACTTCTCCTTTGAATTCAACGCTATATGACAAATGTTTCAGAATCACCTCTGCCCTTTCAGACAAGGAGAGGTGATTTTCATTTCCTGTAATTATCCGGTGAAAAATGTGTGGGTCCCCCATCGAGGCTCTGCCAATCATGACAGCGTCGCAATTTGTTTCATCCATCATAGAGCAAGCAGACGCAAAGCTGTCTATATCGCCATTGCCAATAACAGGAATGCTCACGGCAGCCTTGACTTTGGCTATTATGCCTCTGTCAGAGTGTCCCTCGTAATATTGTTCCCTGAATCTTCCATGAACAGCGACTGCGGCAGCGCCGTTTTGCTCACATATTTTTGCAAGCTCCACAGCAGATTCTTCGCCCATGTCGTAGCCACGGCGCATTTTTACAGTAACCGGTATTTTCACAGCGTCAGATACGGCCTTTACAATCTGCCCTGCAAGTTCAGGTTCTTTCATAAGATAGCTGCCTTCGCGGTTTGACGTTACTTTTCTCATCGGGCAGCCCATGTTTATATCAATCATAGCGGCGCCCATGTTTTCAAACATAACGGCAGAGCGCGCCATAATGTCAGGCTCGCTGCCGAAAATCTGAATCGCGCAAGGCTTTTCACCGGGGCGGATATCGGCAAGTTCAAGCGTCTTGCGGCTGTCGTAGCAAGCGCCTTTGCTGCTGATCATTTCGCTGTAGACGAGGCCGGCGCCGTACTCTTTGCACATAAGGCGGTAGGCGCTGTCAGTCACCCCTGCAAGCGGCGCAAGGAAAACATTATTTTCCAGCTCAAGTGAGCCTATTTTAATCGAGTGAATATGTTTTTTCATATAAAAGGATTGTTTTCGCGTTCGTAGCCGATAGTTGATTTTGTGCCGTGTCCCGGTAAAACAATCAGGTCGGGGTCCATTTTGTACAGGAAATCAATTGAGCTTGACAGTTGATTCCAGCTGCCGGCGCCGAGGTCTGTCCTTCCGAAGCCGCCGTAAAACAGCGTGTCCCCTGTGAAAAGCAGGTTATCTGCCTGAATGCAGACGGAGCCTGTCGTGTGGCCTGGTGTCGAGTAGAAGATGAGCTCGCCTTCTCCGAGTGGGAGGCGGTCTGAGTCTTTTACTGTCATATCGCATTCGGGGAAACGCTTTTCGGGGCCGAAATATATTGACGCGTTGAGGCGTGGATTGCCCATGAAGCTGCTGTCGTCTTCGTGAAGTACAACAGGTGCGTCGGGATAGTACATTTTGTATTGTTCAACGTAAAAAATATGGTCGTAATGTGCGTGAGTAAGGATAATGTAGCGGACTTTGAGCTTGTTTTCACAAACAAGATTAAGAACGTCTTCTGTTTTGTTGCCGGCGTCGATGATGGCGCACTCCAATGTGGCGTCGTCGTAACAGATATATGTGTTTGCTCCGAGCAAACCTTTGGTCAGTCTTAGATACTTAAACAAAATAATCCCTCATTTTACAGTTCTGCAAACGTCTACGATGTCGTCCAACGTGCTTATTTTGTTGACGAGACGGTCGAGTTCGCTCCTGTCGTTGATTTCGATAGACAGGTCGATGATTGCGTAGTTGTCGCGTGTTGTTCTGGCATTTATTGCCTTCATATTGAGCTTTGAGTCGGCAATCAGATTTGCAATCTGAAGCAGCAGATGTGAGCGGTCGATGGCAGTTACGCAGATATCAACAACGTACGAAGCTTTTTTACTTGTGCTCGCCCAGCGCACGTCTATCATTCTGTCAGAAGCCACTTCCATTGATGCGATGTTCGGGCAGTCTGTGCGGTGCACGGACACGCCCCTGCCCCTTGTGATATATCCGACGATAGAGTCGCCCGGCACGGGGTTGCAGCAACGGGACAAACGCACAAGGCAGTTGTCGATGCCTTTTACAATGATGCCGTTGTCAGAATGGCGCTCTTTGATTTTTTCTTTTTTATCTTTTTTAACTTCAAGCTTTGACAGAATCTCTTCTGCAGCCTTTTCATCAGACTGATTGAGCGACTTTTTGTACTCTTCGACGAGCAGGTTGATGAGCTTGCGCTCTGACATTTCACCGAAACCGATGACGTTCATCATGTCGTCGAGTGTGTGGAAACGGTATTTTTGCAGTATAGGGTCAACAAATTCGTCTTTGAAAAGCTGTGCGTATGTGTAGCTCATGCGCTTCAGCTCTTTATTTATCATTTCCTTGCCGCGCTCAATATTCGCCTCGCGGTGCTCTTTTTTGAAATACTGGCGGATTTTGCTCTTTGCTTCTGAGCTTTTTACGATGCTGAGCCAGTCGCGGTTAGGGCCTTTGCCGGGTGCCTGCGAGGTGATAACCTCTACGAAGTCGCCGGTCATCAATTTGTAGTTCAGCGGCTTGATCTCGCCGTTTACTTTTGCGCCGACCATTTTGTTGCCGATTGCGCTGTGAATCGAGTATGCAAAGTCGATCGGTGTAGAGCCTTTCGGGAGTGATTTTACGTCGCCTTTTGGCGTAAATACAAAGACTTCGTCGGTGAAAAGGTCCATTTTGAATGTTTCCATGAATTCGCTCGGGTCTTCGAGTTCTTTCTGGTTGTCAAACAAGTTACGCACCCACGCAAGTTTGTTGTCGAGGTCTTTGTTGCGTTCTTTTTCAGAAACGCCTTCCTTATATTTCCAGTGCGCTGCGATACCGATCTCTGCTGTCTTGTGCATATCCCATGTGCGGATCTGTGCCTCAAAAGGCTGGCCGTCAGGGCCGATCAGTGTCGTGTGCAACGACTGATACAGGTTTGCCTTTGGCATAGCGATGTAGTCTTTGAATCTGCCGGGCATCGGTGTGTACATTTCGTGGATAAGTCCGAGTACTGTGTAGCACTCCTGTACTGTATCCACTATTACTCTGATTGCCATCAGATCATATATCTGATTCAGAGTCTTATTTTGGGTGATCATTTTCTTATGAACGCTGTAAAGGTGCTTCGGTCTGCCGTCCAGGAATGCATTTATGCCAACTTCGCCCAGTTTTTCTTTTAATGCCGCGAGGACTTTTGAAATATATTCTTCTTTTTGTTCTCTGTTCTGGTCGATTTGCTTTGTCAGCATCTCATACGCGTCGGGTTCGAGATATTTGAAACACAAATCCTCTAATTCCCATTTTATTTTTGTCATACCGAGGCGGTGTGCAAGTGGCGTGTAAATCTCAATAGTCTCTCTTGCCTTGCTTACCTGTGTGTCGGTGTTCATGTACTGAAGTGTGCGCATGTTGTGCAGACGGTCTACAAGTTTGATAAGGACAACTCTGATGTCAGATGCCATTGAAAGAAACATCTTTCTGAGGTTTTCTGCGTGTTGTTCTTCTTTTGTGTACGTCTGGATTTTCTTTAATTTGGTAACGCCGTCAACTAAGAGTGCTATCTCTTCGCCGAACATTTCACGGATTTCTTCGATTGATACCGACGTGTCTTCTACTACGTCATGAAGCATGCCCGCAATAATCGACGGCATATCCATTTCCATATCTGCAAGCATTATTGAAACGGCGACTGGATGAATTACGAATGGCTCGCCTGATTTTCTGAGCTGACCTTTGTGCATGTCGTCTGCCAGGTGAAAAGCTTTATCAAGTAAAGCAATGTCATTTTCTTTTGAGTGTGTTGATAATTTCGCTTTTAATTTTTCAAAATCTTCTGTGTAGTTCATTCAGATCCCCCTTTCATTTTTTCAATTATTTGTCATATGGCTTTTGAATATTTTGGATGAAGTAAGCTCCACTTTCTGGCAGGAAACAATTTCATACATGCCTCTTCCGGCTTTTTTTACTATTCCAAGTTCTGCAAATACGCTTATCGCGGATCTCAGTACGTACCACGTGCAATTTATGCCGTGCGTCTGTAACATATCACGTATTTTCTCCATATCTTTCTGTCCAAATCTGGAAGGCAGATTGCCGAGTGCCTTGTATACTGCGACGAGCTTTGCCCTATCGAGTGTATACCCCTCTGCCGTGATATAGGCGTCATTATACACACATCCAAGTTCATTATCAATACTATATTCCCCGTCGCAGATGTCTGATATTTGTAGTGAAACATCTGTGATTCCGTTCCATGTGTTTATTACCGGTGTGAAAACAACTGCCGCCTTTTTTATTTTGCTTATCAGTGATGCGTACAGACCTTTTGAAAATGCAATGCCGTCGATATATTTTTTCTCTCCGTTATGGTCATTATACGAAAATCTTATTTTTACGTGTTTGCCGTCTGCCCCGACAAGGCTGACTCTTTCGATTTTAAGTGAATTCATGCTCAGTACCGGCTCCGGATTGCCCACGCCGAATGGTTCTAATTTGTTAAGGATTTTGATATTCTCTACTGTGAGTTCATCCGGTTCTACGATCGCGTCTATGACAATATTCGGTGGCGGTATTTGCGCATCCTGCTCGCTGATTTTGCTGTATTCGTTGATCTTGTCTATAAAGCTTCTGACCTTGTCAAGCTCCAGTGTGAGTCCGCATGCTGCTTCGTGGCCGCCGAACTTTACCAGGTAATCTTTGGCATATGAAACAGCGCTGTGCAGGTTGTATCCGTCTATTGTTCTGCCGCTTCCTACTATTAATTTCTCAGATTCGTCAAGTGCCGCCATTACAAATGCCGGTTTTCTGTATTTTTCTACAAGTCTTGATGCGACGATTCCTATAACTCCGTGATGCCAGTTTTTGTTATACGCCAGTATGACCGAGTCGTTTTCTTCTGTCAGGTGATATACCTTGTCAATCGCCTGCGCTATTATTTCGCTTTCTTTTTCTTGTCTTTTTGTATTTTCTTCTATTAATTGGCTCGCCATCTGCATTGCATCCCGCTCGTTTTCACAAAGAAGGAGCTCTAATGCTTTTTCTGAATTGCCGAGTCTGCCTGCCGCGTTTATTTTCGGAACTATGCTGTATAAAATATATGAGCTGCTGATGTTTTGTAGTGTTCTGCTACGAGATGGAATTAAATGGAGGAGTGCCTTCAGTCCCATTATTTTTGTGGTTTCCAGATATTGGAGTCCATAGCCTGCGATTATTCTGTTGTCGCCAATCAAAGGCACGCTATCGCCTATCGTGCCAATCATAACGGCCGGTATGTATTTTTCGGTGGTCTCCTCTATGCCAAGTTCCCTTGCCAGTGCGCAAATGAGTTTAAATGCCACTCCGCATCCTGCCAGATATCTGTTCGGATTGCTGTCAGGCAGATCAACCGGATCTATCACCGCGCAACATTCCGGTAGTTCTTCCGGCTTTTTATGGTGGTCCGTCACGATGACGTCCACGCCCATCTGTGACAGGAGTTCTATCTCTTTGCGCGACGCGATTCCATTATCTACCGTTATCATGAGTGTCGTGCCATCTTGCGCTATCTGCGATACCGATGCCTCCGCCATGCCATATCCCTCGGTGAGCCTGTTTGGTATGTAATATTCGACCTGCATTCCCATATGCTTTGCCAGAAAATGGTACAAAACGTACGTCGCTGTTATTCCGTCGCAGTCATAGTCGCCGAAAATCGTTACTTTTTCTTCTGCTTCCTGCGCCATGATAATCCTGTCGACAGCATCTGTCATGCCCTCGATGTCGCACGGGTCGCTCAAGTCTTCAATTCTCGGATTCAGGAACTTTTCTACAGAAATATCTTTGTCTGCAAGTCTGCACGCCAGTAGTGTGTTGACAAAATGTGGAAGTTGTGTGTCCCGGGCATGTTCGTTCTTGCTCTTTTGGTAATTTTCACGATTCATGACCCATTGTTTATCGAACACCTCTGCACACCCCCACATAAAAATAATGTAGAATCATATCATATTCCGTGGAAAATCTCAAGATGTAGTTTTTGGGTGTGGTCCGGGGTGGAGCGGGGCTTGTCCGGGGTGAAGTCGGATCGTAGCCATGTCGTTCTGTGAGCCAAGGAGTTGTAGCTAAGTG
>JAZQDE010000028.1:0-53305 GCA_045546695.1 Clostridia bacterium
CCCACGCAGACCCCGACGCAGGAACCCTCGCAGACCCCGACGCAGGAACCCACGCAGACCCCGACGCAGGAGCCCACGCAGACCCCGACCCAGGAGCCCACGCAGACCCCGACACAGGCGCCCACGCAAGAACCAACTCAAAAGCCGACTACAGCCCCAACGCAATCCCCTACGCAAACTCCTACACAAGAGCCCGAGCAGGAAAAAGTGCTTGTTGCGCTCGATAAGCCAAGAATATTCATGTCAACAAAACATGATACAGGAAAAGCAGAACAGGGCTTTGCAGTTTATGGCAATTACGCATTTATGATGTATCACACAGGAATATGTAATGTTTACGACTTAGAAACACGCGACTCAGAACCGATTGCATCTTTCAGACTCGGCTCGTACAACACGGGCACACCCGACAAAAGATACGCAAACCATGCAAACCAGGCGATGTTTCTTGGCACAGAGCCCGCACCCGGATCAGATTTTCCATATCTCATGGTAACGACAGGTCACAGCGCTGAAAAAGATTCAGAAGGATATATCGCACGCGCGAGCATCGAAAAAATCAACCGCGACTTTACATGTGAAACAGTACACACATTTATTTTCACAGATAAGGACATGGCAGATTACTCATACGGACCTATCGGCTGGGGATGGCCGGCCTTCAGCATGGATGTAGAAGAAAAAGTAATCTATTTACTTTCTGCGGAACATCGTACTATACATTCGGAATTTGAAAAATATGGTGAAAATACGTATATCATCACAAAAGTCGCAATACCCGAATCAATCAGCGGAAATAAAACAATACTTTCATTCAAAGATGTAGTAGACCAATATGAAGTAGAATTCGACATCTTCTTTACACAGGGCGGAATGTTCCACGACGGACTTTTATATCACTCCTTTGGATGCTACGAAGAGTATCCTGCCGGAATACGTGTCTTTGACCCTGTTAAAAGAGACTGGATATATAAAATTGACCTCGGTGACACTGTCGTAGGCAGACAAGAAATAGAAGCTATTTCGTATTATAACGACATGTTGCTGTGCAACACAGACAGAGGAATCATATACGTTATTGCAGAAATGCAATAAAAACTCTTATGATTTCGTACCAACAGCATAAATTCCTTTTTCTGTATTACATAAGAGAGTATTCTTATAAAAACTACAAGCTTCAAGCTCCTGGTCACCCATAATGGTGCTACCCAGGTCCAACTTGCAGACACATTGATGCCCGGCGGGATTATAAACACGGATTCCGTCGGGATATTTTTGTCTGCAACCAAAAGTATGATACAAAAGGCCACTGTCAAACATGCCGCCCTGTGTGAAAAATATATCAAACTCGCACTCGAACTGATCGATAATGTCCTTGCATGACAAAACAGTGCGGTCTCCACTGACATTTTCTGGAAAAGCAAGCTTCGTAATAACATACATATTTTCACCGTGCTTTTCAAATTCCTCGTACGTAGTGCGGTGTCGGGCAGAGAGAATATAAACAAATCTGTTTGCGGCATCCATGCTAAAGGCAGGCCAGCCCCAACCAATCGGAGCAAAAGGATAATCAGCAGCATCGTTATCGGTGAAAATAATCGTATGAACAGTTTCACATGTAAAGTCGTGATTTATGCGCTCAATGTCGGCACGCACTATATAGCCGTCTTCGGCCTTTTCACCGCTGTTGCCAATATTTACCATAAAGTAGGGAAAGTCGGAACCGGGCGCCGGCTTGGAGCCTAAAAACATCGCCTGATTTGCGTGGTTGGCAAATCTTTTGTCAGGCGTTCCGCTGTTATACGATGCAAGCCTAAAAACAGCAAGTGGGGAGGGCGTGCGCGATTCTAAATCGTAAACGCAACACATTCCTGTGTGAAACATCATAAAACCATATTTGTCATATATTGCAAAACCCTGCGTAGCACAGCCCGTAGGGTTTTCATAAGTCATAAATAATTCGGGTTTGTCAAACGGAATAAATTCCATGTTTTGTCAGCCTTTCCTGATAATATCGCAAGAATACAGACGAGCTTTAGCGCCGTACGTTTCGTTAATTGCAAGCTCGACGCTCTTTGTGCCGGCAGGCAGGTCAGCAAAAACAAGGAAGCTGTGGTTGTCAGTTTCGCTTGCGACAATTTGCTCGCTGCCATCTGCCAATACAGCTTTGACTGTATAATTTTTAGCAAGATTTGCAGGCATATTAAGCGGCTTGAAGTTCAGCCTTCGATGTGACTTCTGTGAAAAGGGGAACAACCTGAAAGTGTCAGGATTGATTGTATCTCTTGGATAATCCGGATCGAAGAAAATACGCAGAGCGTAGCCGCCCGGCAGGTCAGCGCCGATATTGTAAATAATTGTCTGCTTTTCACCAAGCTCAATACAATTTGACTTTTCATCAAGAGGTCTGTCAATACCATTTGTAAGACAATCAAAATCTTCGCCGGAAAGGTTTGAAGTTACTGCTACCATAATCTGGTCTTTTTCTCTTACGAATCCAGGAAGGTAACTGCCGTCATTCATGAGATTGCGTTGGAGCTCTTTTAAATGAGACGTATAAACGTCAGCGGGCAGAACGTTATATTTTGCACAAAGATTTGCTGCAGTGCCGGCTGCCTGACCCATGAGGCTGCACGTTGCCATAACACGCGTAGAACTCATAGCCATATGTGATGCACTGATGTTTCTGCCGGCGAACATAAGATTAGGTACATTTGCAGAATACAGACAACGATATGCGATAGGGTATGGTACTTTAACAGCGTAATGAGTAGAGGAGTAGCCGGGTGAATAGTATCCGTCAACGTCGTGGTCGTCCATTGTCCATCCGCCGTAAGCAATTGTATCTTCAAAAGGTGTGCCCTCAAGAAGATCGTTCGCGGTGAGAACGTAAGCACCTTTATATCTGCGGCTTTCGCGTTTGCCCGGTAAGAAACCGACCCATTCAAGTTCGTAATTTTCAGCCTCCGGGTGCTCGCCTGAGTTTTTGAAATGATCCCATACGCCGTAAACGATGGAAAGGAGCTTTTCACGACATTCTTCTGTGTCTTCAATGCCATCTTTTGTATTGCCACCGACTTCAATCCACCAGAAGTTACAATTAGATCTGGAGCAATCGTGACCCTTACCGTCAAGCTTTGATTCATCAATCTTTTCAGCCCATGAAGGTGCAACAAACTTTACAGGATGGTCCGTTTCGCGTGCCTGAAGCAGGCAGGACATACCCATATGCTTGCCGTCCGGCTGTTCGTGAGCAATTTTTTCACCGAATGCAGCCTTGTCCTCGCGGCCGAGCATGTATTCAGCTTCCGTAAGGTCGCCGAGGATGCCGTCACCTGAACAGTCAATGAAAATATCTGCGTTTACAGTATGCCATGTGTATGTTGTAAGCTGCCAGCCTGTGACGCTCCTGATAATGCCGTTTTTTGAGGAAGCATCGCACACAGAGCAGTTCATAATAGTGGTAATATTTGGTTCGATCCTGAGTTTGTTATAAAGAACAGCATCCCACTGATGAGCATTCATATGTGGATTGTAAAAAATATTGTCAAGATCAAGCTCCATTATGATTCCTGATTCACGGAATTTATTGCCTGCACCTCTGACCCACATACGTATTTCGCTTGAAGAATTGCCGCCGAGGACCGGTCTGTCCTGTATTAACACAACTTTGCTGCCGTGTCTTGCCGCTGCCAGTGCAGCACATACGCCGCTAAGGCCACCGCCGATTATACAAATTTGAGTATCATGTGATTTTCTTAACGTTTTAGATTCCTCCTAAATATACGTTCTGCTTCTTTAGCTTTGCCTGAAGCTCTGTTATTGATATCGTAGATGCAGTAAGACCGGTAGAAGCTACCATTGCTGCTGCTGTGCCGGCTGCCTGACCGAGTGCCATACACGGTGGCATAACTCTGATAGCGCCTGCGGCGTCTGATTCAGAGCTTATGCATCTGCCTGCTACAAGTAAATTGTCAAATCCCTCAGGAACGAGCGTGCCATATGATACGCCGTAATATTTTCCTTCGGGAAGTGTTATATATTGGTTTGAAAGTGGGCCGAATTTGCCATGGATGTCGATTGAATTTGCCGCAACCATAATAGCGTCTTCGGGCACACGTGCTTCTAAAACGTCATCAGTTGTAAGAGTTGAAAGGCCTTTTATATGTCTTGTTTCTCTTATACCAAGATGAGATGCACTGCAAAGCAGCCTTGCATTTTCACAGCCGGGCACGTATTTTACCAGGAAACGGAAAATCTGGTCAACCTGCCGGCGGCCTTCGATTGAGCCTTTTGTAAGGCTTTGGGCGTCTGCGCCGTCAATGTCCATGATTCTTGACGTGTTGACACTCCATTCGTCTTCTTTGACGCCTCTGAAAAGGCCGATTGACACGCGGGCAAGATCCCAGTCGCCGGCTTCGCGTGCGCGTGAAACGTGCCAGTGAAAAGATCTGTAGTTCACGCCGTCTTTTCTGTAAAAATCATTTTTATGCTCTTCAATATCTTTTTCAATCTTTTCAAGGTCAACATTACCGATTCTGAAAAACAGGGAAGCCGGCTGCATTTTACCATTGCCGTTTCCCACAATAAATTGTGCACCTGAACGTGCCGCAACGTCTGCATCTCCGGTGCAATCCACGAAAGCTTTAGCCTTTATTGAGGCAAAACCTGTCTTGTTGTGTACAATAATCTCATCAATCCTGCCGTCGGTCATTTGTGATGAAACGTACGAGGTGTAGTAAAGTAGCTCAACGCCGCGTTCTATGAGCATCTGCTCTGCAACGCGCTTGAGAGCCTCTGCATCAAAAGGCGTTACATGAACGTGGCCGTTTTTTATATATGAGGTAAACGATGAGGGTGCATCAATTGTTTCCGGGGGGAGAGCAGAGCCTTCTTCAATCAATCTGTTTATAAGCTCCTCAAAAAGTCCGCGGATAAGTCTTGTCTCACCGCCGCTGTCGTAACACGTCATAAATGGTGCAACAAGTCCCGCCGTAGCCATGCCACCGACGAAGCCATATTGCTCAACGAGCATAACTTTTGCGCCTGAATCTGCAGCTGCAAGCGCAGCACAAATACCGGCAGGACCACCGCCGATAACAAGAACGTCTGTATTATAATTATTCACGATATTGACTGTGAAAAGCTGCATATTTTTTAACCTCTCTTCAACTGAGATATTACACAGCTTTGTACATAATAATCTTTGAAGAGTACTTTTCAAGAATATCAAGCGGGAAGCCGTTTTCGATAAGGAAACTACCGTCATACTGAACAGTCTCTTCCGTATCAATATCATAGAATTCGTATTTTTTGTCAGCATTGATTGCTTTGATTGGCAAATCCATGTGCTTACATGAAGAATTGCGACGTCTGAACGCCATGATGATACCGTCAAGATGCTCAGGCCTGTCATACTGATATGCAGCCCAGTTTGTATCTTCGCAATATGCCTTTTCGAGCTCGTAAAAATCTTCGTAGAAATAATCACGGATTTTATTGTAATCGCTGACAGCTTTGCGTGTAACCTCAAAATCATGTTCATCCATTTTAAGGAAGCCTGAACACCAGAAAGCGGCAGTCCATGCAGCAGCGTATGTACTTCTATGAGCGTAAAGATCACTCTTGATTTTGATAGCGCCACCTGTGTAGGGGAGATAGCGTGAGATGTTCATTGTGTGAACCTGGATAACGTCGGGACTTGGATTGAATACACAATAGAAGTCACTTCTCCAGATCGGAATACCTCTTGACAGAAGCTCAAAGTCAAGACGCTTGCCGCCACCGGCACAATCATCAATTGTAAGATTCGGATATCTCTCAAGTAAAGAATCCCATAATTTGTAAAGACCTGTGATATGCTTGATCTGGCAAAGACCGTGTCTGCCGGGCTCATCGTGCTCTTTCCAGCAAGTAGCAGACTGCAGGAAGTTGTAGTCCTGTCTGTAGCATTGAACGTTGAGCGTATCAATTACTTTGCAAAGTGTATTGAACATGTCTTCTCGTGCTTCGTCGATACCGAGATTGTACATGTAGTTATAGTCATAAGCTTTTAAAAGCCACTCCGGATGCTCTTTTACAAGAGGACAAGTGTCAACTACACGCTCAGGCTCAAACCATAAAAGAAGCTTCATGCCTGCATCTTCGATAGCCTTGGAAACTTCGAGCATTCCGTCAGGATGGAATTTTTTGTTAACGTTCCAGTTACCTGTGTGAAGTGCCCAGTCGCCAGTGAAACAGTCCTGTGACAGCTCTTTGCCTTCGCCATGCCAGCCGGCATCAATCCAGTAGTACTCGAAATTACATTTTTCTTCTTTAAGTTTATTGATACGACGAATCATCTCATCACTCGGAAGTCCGCCCCAACCTTCAATAGACAA
Source organism: Clostridia bacterium (assembly GCA_045546695.1). GTDB lineage: Bacteria > Bacillota > Clostridia > UBA1212 > UBA1255 > SIG424. The sequence continues at coordinate 6,381 of JAZQDE010000028.1, forward strand.
AGGTCCATTCTTGGGACGACCCGGCTTTGTAAGAAGTGAAAAATGATTTCTCATCAATTTTCTGATTTTGTTATATTTTGTATCCTGGTCGCACTCGTATTCCATAACAAAAACGGCACTTGTTCTGATTTCTTCACCGGCATGCAGGTAAAAATCAACGTCCTGGATACCTGTTTTCACGATAATGCCTTCTTTTGTGCGGGCAAAACGTGCTTCCCACTGGCCACTCCAGCCGATACCGACAAAAGAACCTTTATTGCCGCGCTTTACGTCAAAATATGGCATGTAACCTGCAGAAGAAGTACCCTGAACAGGGCAGAATGTCTTGTTCATGCCGACTTGCATGAAGTTGTCAACCATACGGAATTCATCTGCAATCTCATAATCCTCGGCAACGCTGTTTACGATACCATACATTGATACAACATCTGCTGTAGTGGTAGCATCGCATCTGTAGCCGGGGTGATACCACGCATTTGGCTCCATCTCAACCAACATATCGCAGTCCCAGATTTCGGAAAGTGATTTACTGTCTGCATCTGAAATGTTTTTGAACGTGTACATCCATTTGATTGCATCACAGTCGTCATATTTTTCACAAAAACGAGTGATTTTAATCGTGTTTTCGATAATAGCTATGTCGTTTTCGAATGCTATATCTTTGTATTCAATACCATCGTATTTAAATGTAAGACTTGTTTTAAGCAATTTAACCTGACCTCCAATAAAAAGATATGCATAGTATAGCATTTTTGTGAAAAAGAGTATAGCAAAATCTTACATTTATTTTAAATTTTATTATTGCCACGTGTTGTAATTTATGATAATATTTTGCTACTTTGTGAAAGCAGGTGATTAATTAATGAGCGTTAAAAAAATTGCTTCTATCGTTTTGATTTCATTATTACTGGTTTCTTGTCTCGGTTGCGTAAGTAAACCACCGATTCAGTCAGGATTCCTTGATGAATCTATTCAGTTAGAAGACCTTAACATTTCCGGCGAAGTTACTTTGACAATCAGTAATGAGTCCGGTACAAAGGCTGAAGCAGTTGCGCCAAAAGCTTTGGCAAAAGCTTTTATGCAGGCGTATCCGAATACTACAGTTAAGATTGATGACTCTTCCAGATCATCGTACGAGACACGTATCGTTGGTGGTACAATCGGTGACGTATTCTGGTGTGACTCTGACGACGCTGTAAAGTATAAGACACAACATAGTGCATTGATGGCTCTCGACTATTATATCAGACCACTGGGTATTAACCTCAACGATGTATTTATCGGTTCACGTGGCGCAGGTATGATTGATGGTATGTTCTATATGGTTCCAAGAGAACTTTCACAGCAGGCTCTTGCATACAATAAAGACGCCCTCACAGAAGCCGGTGTTACGATTCCTGAAGATCGTGCAATGACATGGGATGAGTTCAAAGCTCTTTGTATTCAGCTCACGGAAGAATCTGACACAGGTGCTGCATATACGCAGGTTGGCGCTCAGATGTATGTTGCATGGCAGAGATCATGGATTGCCTTTGCTGAAGGCTGGGGCGGTGTATGGTGCCACTCAGAGGACAAATACATTGAGTTCACATCAAGTCCTGAAGTTATGTATGGTCTGAACGAACTCGTTGACGCAGTTATGCAAGGATGGCTCAAACCTTCTGATGTTCCATTGCCGGGAGATATGGGTTCTAAGTATAATGGATTGTCAGCAACAGACTATGTATTCCAGCAGATGGGACATATGCAGTGGCTCACAAGAATCCGTACTGAGTACGAAAGAGCTGCTATTGATTGGGACTTTACATATTATCCGCAGTTCCCGACTCACGTAGTATGTAGTGAAGCTACAGGTTACGTTGTTTACAACAGAACAACAAATAAAGATACTGCTGCAGCATTGGCACTCTTCTTCCTGACAGAAGAAGGTCAGACAGCTTACCACTCACAGACAGGTGGTGGCGTTCCTGCACTTTCAACTCTTGCAAATGAGACATTCTGGAGATTCCCGAATGACGAAGAAGTTGCTGACAAGAATTGGGACGTATTTGTTTCATATCCTGAATGTACAATCCAGGGTAACACAGTTGTCAGAATGCCCGTCGATATATCTGATTTGTTCTCTCACCAGAATATGATTACAGTATTCCAGAGAATATTCAGTGGTTCTGCAAGTGTTGAGGACTCGTTCAGAAATCTTGAACAAAAAGCTAACGAATTGTGGGAAACACTCTATTGATTTATTAAATCAATAACATAAGAAAACGACCTTCCGAATATATTTTAATAAATATATCCGGGAGGTTTTTTTATGCTGTTAAAAACATTTAAAAATGAGATAACGGACAGGTTGGGTGGAGAGACCCTTTACGTTGTATATTCTTTTTTTGAAAAGAATCCTGAAATGCTCCCCAAAGCAGGGGAAATAAGAATACGAACCGGACTGCCGCTTTGTATAAGTTGTGCAAATGTTAATGTGTTTATTTCTCCGTCAGGACAAAGGACTTCTGCACAAAAAGCATACAAGCCTACAAAATATGAGGTGAACAATATTTTCACCAGGGTTTGTCGTAATTCACTATATGCTTTCAAAGAAGATATAAAATGTGGTTTTGTAACGTTACCGGGTGGGCACCGTGTAGGAATTGCCGGTAAAATACTTCCGGATGGATCAATATATGAGGTTTCGGGTCTGAATGTAAGAATATCGCGTGAAGTGAAAAATTGCTCACTTAAACTCCTTCGACATATTATCAGAAATAAGTATGACGTATATAACACATTAATAATATCACCACCATTGTGCGGTAAAACTACGATAATAAGAGACATTGCGCGTGTCCTCGGGACCGGCTGCGAAGAGCCTGAGTTTGCAGGCGTAAACGTCGGACTGATTGACGAAAGGTCTGAAATTGCAGCATGCTATCAGGGCGTTCCTACAAATGATGTAGGGCTTATGACTGATGTTTATGATTCATGTCCCAAAGACAAGGGGATTTTAATGATGATACGCACAATGGCTCCGAAAATAATAATAACGGATGAGATCGGCGGCAGCGGAGATGCGGCTGTGATTTCGTGTGCAATGAACGCAGGTGTGAGGATAATCGCAACGGCACATGGATACAGTTTTGACGAGATGACAGTCAGATACGAGATAAAAGAAATGATTGAAAATGGTGTCTTTGAAAGATATATAACACTCAGTAACAGAAACGGACCGGCGACTATTGAAGAAGTCAGGGGGGATAGCACGTGATTGTTGTGAAAATAATAGGTGCAGTGCTGATTCTTGTGTCGGGATATATGTTCGGGAAACATATAAAAGATGATATGACAAACAGGAGTGATGTTATTTTTTACATAAATAAGGCACTTGCGTATATAGAAAATAAAATTGTAATTGAAAATGCATATCTTGAAGACATACTTGCTCAGTGTCAGCCTGAAATATATAAAGATAAAAAAATTCCGCAACCATTCACTCTTACCTGTAAAAAAATGACAGAAGAAAATGAAAATATTGTAGATGCGTGGCAAAAAGCACTTGAAGTGATGTTTATGGAAAACGATTACATCAAAGATGAAGAAAAAGAATATATGTATCAGGTGGGAGTATGCCTGTATCTTCCTGATAAAACGAGACAATCGCAAGGACTCAGAACTATTATAGATAACCTCGGTCCGGTTGCAAAAAAGGTTGAGGAAAAGGCAAAAAAGGACGGAAAAATGGCACTTCAGATATCAATGATATGCGCAATCCTGCTGATAATTCTGATTATATAACGGGAGTTTAATATGGATATAGATTTGATTTTTAAAATTGCGGGAATAGGAATTGTTGTCGCTGTTTTGAATATATTAATGACAAAAAGTGGCAGAGACGAGCAGGGAACAATGATAATAATTGCCGGACTTGTCGTGGTTCTTGTTGTTCTTGCCGGTGAGATTTCAGAACTGTTTGAGATATTGAATAAACTTTTTAAAAAGTGAAACTTGCGGGAGCCGAAGAATGGATGACGTAATCAGAATATCTGCATTTTTTATCATAACAGCAATTATAGTAATTCTTGTCAGAATTATGCGGCCGGAAATGGCAGGACCGGTACTGGTTGGGAGCAGTGTGATAATTTTCACTTATATCGCAAGTGTGATTGGCGGTATTTTTGATTCCGGTATAGAAATTGTAGACAAGACCGGCCTGGACAAAGAACAGATAACGCTGCTTTTTAAAGTAATAATTGCCGTATACGTCATGGAATTTGCGCGCGGGATCTGTATTGACCTCGGAGAAACAGGACTTGCGCAAAAAATAGATATGTGTGGTCGCGTATATCTCATCATACTGATTCTGCCAACGTGTATATCTTTGATAACAACAATAACGTCATTTATACAATAAAAGGAAAAAATAATGGAAAAAATTATAACTGACTTTTTACATGAATTAGGAGAAAATTATCCAACAATTGTCGGCGTGACGGCAATCTGTTTTGTTGGCATTTTGTTATCGTCGGCTATTTCAGATAATAACGATAAGAAAGAAATCGCGTCACTTGCCATATTAAGTATCGGAGCAACACCTTTGCTTGCTGATTTGTCACAAATTGTAATGGAAACAAAAGAAACAGTAGGAGACATACAAATGACCTTGTCGGCAAGTGTGCCGGCGCTCAGTACCATGAATCTGGGTAACAGCAGTGTTTCACAAATCGTATTTTTCCTTTTGACTGAAGTTATTATAATGCTTCTTAATAAAGTGTTTTTGCCGCTTGTACTGATATATGTGGCGCTGAGTTTTTGTGGTGCTTTTTCAGATAGATTCAATGTCAATAGTATTAAAAACACTGTAAAAAGCTTTTTCACGTGGGGGCTTGGTACGATGATGATAATATTTTCCGTAATTTCATTATTGTGTGGTGCGATGGATGGTGCAAAACAGACACTTCTTGGCAGAACACTTAAGCATACCGGCAGCATGGTACCTGTTGTCGGAAGATATCTTGCAGAGAGTGCGGATCTGACTTTTGCCGGGCTGAACGTTATGAAAAGTACGGCAGGCGTATCTGCGACGACAGCACTTGTAGGTGTAATGATTGCACCTATATTAAAAATCGCGTCGTACATTCTCTTATATCGTCTGTGTTCTACAATTATGAAACCGGTTGATAATTCGGGCCTTTGCAGCATAACGGACAGTGTGACAGATGCTTTTACAATGCTGGGAGGAATTGTCATTCTTGTATCAGTTATGGCGATTATGAATATTTCAATGCTTGTGAAAATATCTGTTGGATGAATAAGGAAGATAATAATGACTGAGTGGATTGTAAAAATAATTGCTGCTTCTCTTTTTCTGACAATATGCTCGTATATACTGCCGGCCGGGAATATAAAGAAAACCGCAATGGTATTATTTGGTTTTGTTTTTATTACAGTTTTCCTGATACCGGTCGGGAAAATCAGTGAAAATAATATATTTGAAAAAGCAAGACATATTTTTACAGGTAAATATAAAGTGGAAACAGTACAGGGAGAGGGTGGTGAAATGATTATATCTGAATATAAGAGACAGATTGAAACTGTTGTTACTGAATACATAAATAAGGACGGCACACTGTTTTGTGAAAAAAGCACGGTGTATGTAAACAGTGATATAGAATCACCTGATTTTGGAAAAATAGAAACCATTTACTGTTATATCTCACACCGGGCAGATGATGATTCTCTGATTAAGGAGGATCAGGAGGCTATCAGTCAGATAATAATTGATATAAATGGTATACATTCTACGACAAAAGAGGAAGAAACCGAAGACTTATCGTATAAAGAAAAAGCACGTGATCTTGTGGCTGAATATCTGATGATCGACCGTGAAAAAGTACATATTATGGATATTAAGGAGTAAAAAATGAAAAAGATAAACATTAGATTTTTACGCAAGTACCGAGTAGAAATAATCTGTCTGATATTGGGTGTCGTGCTGATGCTCGGATGCAGATTGTTACCGGAAAGAGAGTCCGATAAAGAAAAAACGAAATCAAATAATGAGAATCTGTCTTCCGGAATAAAAGAGGAGTTCAATAACGAAGGAGAGTTTTATACAGTTTTTTACCAAAAGCAAATTGAAGATTTTGTCAGTAAAATTGAAGGCGTGTCTTCGGTAAGTGTCATCGTATATATTGACAGCGTAAATGACATAGTGTCTGCGCAGAATACAAACAGCAGTGAAGAGAAAATCGATGAAAAGGACAGTAGCGGCGGCTCTCGCGAGACCATAACTAATTCGCAAAGCAATGAATATGTGGTGATAACGGATAAAGACGGTAATGAATCAGTCGTTGTTATCAGCAATAAAATGCCGGAAATTTCCGGCGTGGCAATCTGCGCAAAAGGCGCTTCTTCTAACGTTGTCCGTGAAAAAATAATCAATTCTGTCAAAAGTGCATTTGGCCTTGAAGATGATGAAATATTTGTTTGCTCATAAGTTATATTTTACAGTGTCGTCGCATAGTATTTATTAATCAACAAGGAGGTGCAGGATGTGAATAAAATTAAAGATTTACTGAGTCTGATGGGGAAAAATAAAAAAGCGGTGTTTATTTTGGTGAGCTGTATGGCTTTACTCGTTTTCGGAGTTGTATATAAAGTCGCACCGGGAACAGATGCGGATAAGACGGTGAATAAAAAACCACAACAGGCAGTGTCTGATGAAAATGAGCCGGAGAGCGAAGAGGTCAGTTCGGATGCCGGGAAAGAGACTGACAATACAGTGCCGGCGGGAGTTGAAGTTATTGATGACGTGGATGAATATTTTGCAGGTCTCAGGGTAGATAATGCAGATATGCACAGCGACTACAAGGCAGCATGTGATCAAATCAGAATGTCAGTCCTTACTAGAGGATACGAAGATGCTTTTGTTTGCGTGACAGATGGAAATACACTTGAAATTACTGTACTTTGCACAACACTTACAGAAGATGAGGTAAGTGTCATTGCAAATGCTGCAGCGGATGTGTTCGAAGGTGGATTACATAGCATCGTTGTTAAGGGAATATGCGGAGAATGAATATTTCCCGGGAAATAAAAGATTTCTTGATTTACCTGCGAAAAAAATGTATCATACCGCTACCTTCTATGGCAATCATATCACTTTAATCGCAGCCGCCTTGGGGAGAATATTATTACATTTAAAAGGCAGGTGTACCACATGGTAAGATTAAAGGATATCCTTGTATGCCGCAGCAACAAGGAACTGTATGAATTATATAAGAAAGTAAACAGATATCGTGGTGACAGATCAGAGATTGAATACAGTCTTTCACAAAAGACCCACGATATCTTAGTTCTGTATTTATGCGACGTTCTGACTGACAAGGCAATGTTTGAAGCTATTGCTCTTGCTTCTTTTTCACATGAATATTATAACCTCGTATCATTACTTGATAACGTTACACTGGCATGTAAGGTTGATAGCTTTATAGACGAATATGGTGTTTTTGAAGATGAATACGAGAGCTGCGAAGACGATTTTGTTGTTCCGGTATTATATGAAAAATGGCTGGAGTGGGGTATTGTCTATATCGGAAAGAATGCATCGGATGAATATTTCATGTCAATTACAGCAGATTTTATCGACTATGTCAGGGATATATACAAGCCGGAAGATGAAGCGATTTATGATGCTGTTTCATTTGCGTATAGCTGTTGTTGTGCAATGTCAAATATAAATGGGATTGTTCCGATAGAAGTTGTACGGAGCGTTTACAATCTGAATTCGCAAGGCAGAGAACTGCACTCAGAACAACTTCTTAAGATTGTTGAACATTATAGATCGTTCAGAGAGTCGAATTTTATTGTTTACAATGACCTGTTTGTATTGGAATCGCTGATGAAGAAGAAAGATGGAAAATATCTGCCGGACAAAGAATATTTCAGATTGCTCGCCGCGCAGGCAGATAAACCGTTTTACATACCGTCTTCTGCTGAGACGATATTTGACTATGACGACAGTCGGGCAATATGGATGGATCTTGATTGTCTGGCACTGGCAGCGTACTTAGAAGATGAACTGCATATTGATAATATTGAGGCTCTCAGCATAACGTCGACTATTAAATATTCTTTTATGGAAAACGGCGGTATCAACGATGCCTTTGACATACTCCGCCGTAATAATATTAATTTATCGGTGCAATGTGTTCATAAAGAGATTATAAGACTTGTTATACAGATTAAAGATAATATCAGACTGAAAATCAATCGTGGGCATACGATTCGTGAAATGCGGAGGATGAATTATGACAAGGCGAAGATTTCTGAAACGTTTTAAAATTCTGATTGTTGCTTTATATCTGCTTGTTTTTCTGTGCTGCAACTCCGGGTGCGGCACAGATTATTCTTTTCGTGCGATTGATATAAGAAAATTTACAGAGGCGCCTTTTGCTGTTTGCTATATAGACGTAGGACAAGGTGACTGTAGCCTGATACAGTGTGGCGGTGAATATATGTTGATAGACTCAGGGCAAGAGGAGTATGTCGGAGTTGTTTTTGATTATATTGAGATGTTTGGCGTCTGTTCGTTTAAGTATGTTGTAGTGACGCATCCGCACAGTGACCACATCGGCGGAATGCATAAAATACTTTCGGAAAAAACAGTTGAATACATAATTATGTCAGATGTTGCAAACGAGATAAGGGAGTATGAGATGATGACAGATGCTATAGAGAATAAAAATCTGTCTGTCCTTGAGCCTTGTCCGGGCGACGTATATCCGCTCGGACAAGGATTTTTCACGATACTGGCGCCAGCTTCCGTCCGGTATGAAGAACTTAATAATTATTCTGTCGTTCTGAAGTTTGATTATATGGAAACGTCGTTTCTTTTTACCGGAGATTGTGAAAAAGAATCTGAAAATGAAATATTAAGCAGCGGATATGACATTGAAAGTGATGTTATCAAAATTGCGCATCATGGGTCCTCTACAAGTTCGGATAGAGCATTTTTCAACAGAGTAAGGCCGCAAATTGCTGTGATTCAGGTAGGAGAGGATAATGAATACGGCCACCCTCATACGGAGGTTCTGGAACTTATCGGGGAATATTGCATGCAATGTTACCGCACAGACAAGCAAGGAACGATAATTATAGTCAGTGATGGTACTTGCTTGCGTATACTTACAGAAAAAGGATTTACATAGCAGAGTTGATAACGGTGAGGATTTGATTTATAATTACCATAAAAAATCAGGATGGTTTTTATGAAGCAGCTTAAAATGAGAATAACAGCAACCGATAAAAGTGAACCGGAACTTCCGGCCGGATTTATTGTCCGGGCGGCTGACGACAGTTCTGTTGCTGACAGACAGGCATGGGTGGATATCTGCAAAAATGGACTTCTTCCGGAAAATGCAGATATACAGATGTATGAAGATGTTCTGATTAAACACGAAGGATATAAAGCGGGCGATACGTTCTTTGTTATAAACACATCAGACCGCAGGCCTGTCGCTACCGTGACAACGATATGTTTGCCGGGAAATGAAGGCTACGTTCACATGGTGGCGGCAAGGGAAGAAGCAAGAGGAAAAGGCATAGGTAATTTTCTGTCGGATTTTGCAGTGTATAATCTTATATGTCAGGGAAGAACCAATATCTGGCTGACGACAGATGATTTTCGCGTGTCCGCAATCAGAAGCTATTTAAGGTCGGGATTCCGTCCTGTGGATTGTGACACAGATATGGAAGAAAGATGGCTTGCGTGGGTTGAAAAATACGGGTATAATGACGTGGAGTTTCTTGATGAAAAAGGAACTGTGATTAAATATCTGAATAATAAGCCTCGTAAGTGAGTTGCTTGTTTTCCGAATGGAGTTTGCTTGTGAAAAATAAGATTTTAGCACCTATAATGTTGTTCCTCAAGGGTATTATGGTTGGTATCGCCAATATAATCCCCGGCGTAAGCGGTGGTACAATAGCAGTAATCGTAGGCGTCTTTGACAGAATGCTTGAGGCATTGAATACATTATTCAAAAAGTTCAAAGAAAACATGAAGTTCCTGATTCCTCTCGGTCTCGGCGCAGTCTTCGGTATTTTGGCTCTTAGCAGAATAATGGAATACTGTCTTGTGAAATTCGAACTCCCGACAAACTTCTTTTTCGTTGGCCTTGTTATTGGTTCTGTTCCGCTGATTTATAAAAAAGTAGATGACAATATTACAAAAGTAAAGCCTGTTTATATAATTCCATTTCTTATCGGAGCCGGTAGCGTAATTGCACTCAGTGTAGTACAGACATTCTTTGTGAATACAGAAGCAGTACCGACTGCGGCTATTCCGGAAATGTCTGTCAGCACAGTTGTTATGTTTTTACTTTATGGTGTTATAGCTTCTGTTGCTATGGTTATACCGGGAATCAGTGGATCACTTGTTATGGTACTTCTTGGCGCATATGATAAAGTAATTGCAGCCATCAATGGACTTACATCTTTTGGCGATACGCAGACGATGATTGAGTCATTCCTCGTTTTACTTCCGTTTGGTATTGGTATCGTCTTCGGTGTATTTTCAGTTGCAAAAGTTTTTGCGCTGCTTCTTAAGAAATTCCCCGGAGCAACGTATGTTGCTATTCTCGGACTCATGGTAGGCTCGTGTGTTGCACTTCTTATCAATATGAAATTATATACTTTGTCACCATTGATAATTGTTATCCTTGTATCGGCACTTACGGCTGTGGCAGGATTCTTTACGTCTTTCTTCTTGGGAAGGGAGTAAAATGAAAAAGGGATTTTTCAACAGATTAATAGGCGCTGTTCACTACATTCTGATGCCGGCACTTGCGTATGCAATCTGGTATCTGATCAACTATTTTGTTACAAACGTATCAGCAATTGTTTCCATAACGTTTTTTGAAGACGTGTCAGGCGCATCTGCAGATGAACTTCTTCAGATCGAAAGGTCTGTTCTTCAGAAAAACGTCAGCCTTGTATACACTATTTCTGCTATAATCGCTTTGTTTTTCTTTTATCTGATGTACAAACGGTTTAACATAAGGACTATTTCAGATATTTCATTCAGACATACTAAAACGTTTCCGAACGTTACTATGTTCCTGACAGGTGTTGTTCTCAACGTCTTTTCGGTATCTTTGGTAAATCTGCTGGACAAGATTATTCCTCAGTCGTGGGTTGATGCAAATTCTGAGAGCGTAGGAGCATTTGCAAAAGGAAATATCGTTTTTACGATTCTGACCATTGTAGTCTTTGCACCAATCATAGAAGAAATATTATTCCGCGGAATATTGTATAATTCTCTGAAAAAGGCAATCGGTCAGCTTGTGCCGGTCTGTGAAAATAAAGTTATAACGAAGATTATAGCTGCGGTTATTACATCCTTCCTGTTTGCATACATTCACGGCAATATTCTGCAGGGAATATACACCTTTGTGTTGTCTGTGCTTATGATATATGCTCTTGAACTTACAGGTTCGCTTATAACAACGATCGTAATTCACATTGGCTTTAATATAGCAAATATGTTTACTTTTTTCCTGTATGGAAAAGTTCCGGACATTGTGCTGTGCATTGTATCGGCAATTCTTGTGATTATTGCTTTTGCTATGGTAAAAATTACCACAGGAGGTAAAAATGAAAGACAAAATAATTAATCTGGTAAAAAAATATAAGCAGTTTATTCTTTTTTGTATCGTAGGTGTAGCAAATACAGTTGTTTCATACGTTTTTTACCGCCTTGTGCTGCTTATAGACATTTCTTTTATCAAGGCATCTGTGATATTGATTGCTGCCAGTGCGATAGGCGATATTGCCGGTGCGATAAATAGCTATATTTTAAACAGCAGACTCGTTTTTCACAATAAATCAAAAAGCTCAATGCCTAAATTTATTGCGAATTTTATCATATATCTTATACTGTCAGCGGCACTTGTGTGGGCTTTTGTAAACGTTGTGGGGATTCCGGAATCATGGGCAAAGCTTATCGCAATTCCGATTATGCTGATATATAACTTTTTTGCAAGTAAACTATGGGTTTTCAAGAAAAAAGACTTGCATGCCAAATGATAGTTTGATATAATCGACGGGCTGCCAAAATACACACGGCTTTGGATTTGCATGAGGTTGGACAGCAAAACAATGTTTCTCATACAAAGTTGATAAAGTCGGAGGTTTAAAAAACAAGGAGGATTTAAAAACATGGCTGTTATTTCAATGAAGCAGTTACTTGAAGCAGGTGTTCACTTCGGACATCAGACAAGAAGATGGAACCCGAAAATGGCTGAGTACATTTTCACAGAGAGAAATGGTATTTATATCATCGATCTTCAGAAGACAGTTAAGAAAGTAGACGAAGCATACTATTTCTTATCTGACATCGCAAAGCAGGGTGGTACAGTATTATTCGTAGGTACCAAGAAGCAAGCTAAAGATTCTATTATCGAAGAGGCTGAGAGATGTGGCATGTACTACGTAAGCAACAGATGGCTTGGTGGTATGCACACAAACTTCAAGACAATCGAGAAGAGAATCGACAAATACAACAAGCTCATCGAGATGGAAGAGAATGGTGTATTTGACGTTCTTCCCAAGAAGGAAGTTATTAAGCTCAAAGGTGAGCGCGACAAGCTCGAAAAGAATATCGGCGGTATCAAAAACATGACAGCAATTCCGCAGGCACTTTTCGTAGTTGATCCAAAAGTTGAACACAACGCAGTACTCGAAGCTAAGAAGCTCGGTATTCCGGTAGTAGCTATCGTTGATACAAACTGTGATCCTGACGAAGTAGACTACGTTATTCCGGGTAACGATGACGCTATCAGAGCTGTTAAACTTATCGTAAGCAGAATGGCTGATGCTATCATCGAAGGTCGCGAAGGTGAAGCTGCTGATGTTGCAGAAGAAGCTGCAGAAGTTACAGAGGAGGCATAATTAATATGGAAATTACAATTGCTATGATAAAAGAATTAAGAGAGAGAACAATGGCAGGCATCAATGACTGCAAAAAAGCTCTTGCTGAGACAGACGGCGATATGGACAAGGCTGCTGATTTCCTCAGAGAAAAAGGTCTTGCTGCCGCTGCTAAAAAGTCAGGCAGAATCGCAAGCGAAGGTACAGTTCAGTCATATATCCACGCAGGTGGCAAGATTGGCGTTCTCGTTGAAGTAAACTGCGAGACAGACTTCGTTGCAAAGAACCAGTTGTTCCTCAACTTCGTAAAGGACGTTGCTATGCAGATCGCTGCTTCTTCACCTCTTTACGTTTCAAAAGAAGAAGTTCCACAAGAAGACATCGAAAAAGAGAAAGCAGTTCTTCGTGCACAGGCTCTTAACGAAGGTAAGCCTGAGAAGATTGTTGACAAGATGGTTGAAGGTAGAATTTCTAAGTTCTATGATGAGTATTGCTTGCTTGAGCAGTCCTTCGTTAAAGAGCCCGACAAGAAAGTAATCGACATTCTCAACAGCCTCGTTGCTACAATCGGTGAGAAGATTACAGTAAGACGTTTCGTAAGATACGAGATGGGCGAGGGCCTTCAGAAGAAGGAAGATAACTTCGCTGAAGAAGTTATGAAGCAGGTTAAATAATTAATCCGCAATTTCAAAAGGGGCTTTTGATTTAAAAGCCTCTTTTTTTTAGATTTACATTTATTTCCATGTGATTTTAAGGAGGTCAACGATATATGAACCCAATTTACAAGAGAGTTTTGATTAAAGTTAGCGGCGAAGCACTTGCAGGTGAAAAGCATTTTGGTCTTGATTCTGAGATGCTTGCTAAAGTAGCAAAAGAGATTAAGATTATATCTGACATGGGTGTTGAAGTTGCAGTCGTTGTCGGTGGCGGCAATTTCTGGCGCGGAGCACAAAACGGTCACATGGACAGAACACGCGCAGACCACATGGGAATGCTTGCGACAGTTATGAATTCGCTGGCACTTGCAGACGCGCTTGAATCTGAAAATCTTACTGTCAGAGTACAGACTGCTATCGAAATGCGCGAGATTGCAGAACAATATATCAGAAACCGTGCAACGCGTCACCTGGAAAAAGGCAGAATCACAATCTTTGGTTGTGGTACAGGTAACCCATTTTTCACGACAGATACAGCTGCTGCTCTGAGAGCTGTCGAAATTGATGCAGACGTTATTCTTCTGGCTAAGAATATTGACGCAGTATATGACAAGGATCCTAATAAATATCCTGACGCTAAAAAATTTGATGAGCTTACTCATAGCGAAGTTCTTGCAAGAGACCTCAAAGTAATTGATTCTACTGCAGCTTCAATGTGCAAAGACAACAATGTAAAGATTCACGTATTCGGCATCAAAGATCCACACAACATGGTGCGTGCAATCTGCGGTGAAAAAATTGGTACAATCATTTATTAATTAAGAAGTGGAGATAAAAATGGACAGAGTTTTTAATTTTTCAGCAGGTCCGGCAGTAATGCCACTTGAAGTCTTACAGCAGGCTTCCGACGAGATGACAAACTATAACGGCACAACAATGTCTGTTATGGAGATGAGCCACAGATCAAAGGATTATGAACCGATTATTACAGGCACAGAAGCTTTGCTCCGTGAATTGATGGAAATTCCCGAAAATTATAAAGTGTTGCTTCTTCAGGGTGGCGCATGGACACAATTTGCAGCTGTACCGCTCAATATTTCAACAGAAAAAGGCAAAGCATGCTTTATTGATACAGGCGTATGGACACAGAAAGCATCAAAAGAGGCTTCTTTATATACAAACGTTGAGATTACAGCATCATCTGAGGCTGATGAATTTACATACGTTCCGGTAGTTACAAAGGATATGTTTACACCTGATACGGACTACGTTCATATCTGCTATAACAACACTGTCTATGGAACACGCCATACAAAAGTACCTGATTGCGGCGATATTACACTTGTAGGAGACCTGTCTTCATGTATTTTATCCGAAAAAATTGACGTTTCAAAATTCGGCATCATCTTTGCAGGTGCACAGAAAAATCTTGGTCCTGCCGGCGTTACAGTTGTTATCGTTAGAGAAGACCTTCTTGGAAAACATCGTAGCTTTACGCCTTCTATTCTCAGATATGACATTCAGGCGAAGAACGGCTCGATGTTCAATACACCACCAACGTATTCTATTTATATGTGCAAACTTTGCCTTGAATGGGTGAAAAAACAGGGCGGTGTTGAGGCTATGCAGAAGATAAACGAGAATAAAGCAGGCCTTTTATATAACTATCTTGATAATTCTGACTTATTCTTTACAAAAGTACGTCCGGAGTCAAGATCTCTGATGAACGTAACATTTTTCACAGGCAACGAAGAGCTCGATAAGAAATTTGTCAGCGAAGCAAAAGAAGCAGGGCTCGTAAACATCAAGGGTTATCGTACACTTGGCGGAATGAGAGCTTCTATTTATAACGCTATGCCGACGGAGGGCGTTGAAAAACTCGTAACATTCATGAGTGATTTTGAAAAACACAACAAATGATTTGTTATTGCCCAAATGAGTCCTTTGTGGTATCATTGAAATAATAAAGAAAAAGAAAAGGAGTACGATTAAAATGATTAATAAAGACGAATACAAGCCATACTCTGAAAAAATGGACAAAGCTATTTCCATATTGAAGTCAGACCTTTCTACTATCAGAGCAGGTCGTGCGAATCCGGCTATACTTGATAAATTGACAATTGAATACTACGGCACTACTACGCCAGTTACACAGGTAGGTAGCATCTCTGTTCCTGAGGCAAGAATGATTGTTTTCCAGCCATGGGATATGAGCACAATCAAGCTCGTAGAGAAGGCTATTTTAGCATCTGATATCGGTATCACACCTCAAAGCGACGGCAAGACAATCAAACTTGTTTTCCCACCGCTTACAGAAGAGAGACGTAAAGTTCTTGCAAAAGACGTAAAAAAGATGTCAGAAGAGACTAAAGTTGCTATCAGAAATATCAGACGTGATGCTATTGAATATTTCAAGGGCCAGAAAAAGAAGTCTGCTATTACAGAGGATGATCTTAAAGATGCTGAGAAGGAAGTTCAGAACATTACAGACAAGAAGATCGCTGAAGTTGATAAAGTAGCTCAGACAAAAGAAAAGGAAATAATGGAAATCTGACATCATGGATAAAGACCCACGTATTGCAGACATTGACATGCCTTTGCATATCGCTGTTATTCCGGATGGAAACAGACGATGGGCAAAGGCAAGAGATAAGCTTCCGCAGTTTGGCCACAAAGCCGGTGTAGAAGCTTATCGTAAGTTACTTGAAAATGCCGGTGAATTCGGCATAAAGTACGTTACTTTTTACGCATTTTCCACTGAGAACTGGAAGCGTACAGAGAGCGAAGTCAAGGCAATAATGGATCTTTTTCTTAATTATATCAAGAATTACGATTCACTTATCGGACCTGCCAGAACTAAAGTCAGATTTGTTGTAATCGGCAATCGTGATAAGTTTTCAAAAGACGTTGTCAAATCTATAGAAAGAATTGAAAATCTTACAAAAGATAATGACGATCTGATAGCATATATCTGTGTTGACTACGGCGGACGCAGTGAGATTATAAATGCGACGAAGCGTATTGCACAGGATGTGCGTGACGGCAAGTTGGATATTGATGATATTACAGATAAAGTCTTTGCTGACAATTTGTATACATACGAAGCACCCGACCCGGATTTACTTATCCGGACAAGCGGCGAAGAGCGCATAAGCAATTTTCTATTGTGGCAGCTTGCGTATACAGAGTTTTATTTTACAGACAAATACTGGCCTGATTTCGGAAAAGAAGACCTGATTGAAGCGCTGGTTGAATATTCGGGCAGACAAAGACGATACGGAGGGAAGTAATCTGATGAAAAAACGTGTTTTATCTGCACTTGTTATGGCTGTGGCGTGTCTGGCTGCTATTTATTTTGGTGGCTACGTATTTGGCGCATTTTTCTTTTTGGCTGTGGCGGTTGCGCTGTATGAATTCTACAGAGCCTCAGAAAAAGCGAGTTTTAAGCCCGTAAAAAGCAGTGGCTTTGTTTTTCTTCTGATGTTTGCATTGATGGTTATATTCAAGTCATCATCAATTACAAATCTTTACGTAGATTTTCCATTTGGTATTGGCGAAAGAAATCTGTTTGAACCATTACTTTTTGTTGCAATTATTCTGTGTCTCGGTGCAATTGTCTTTCATCACGAAAAACATACGTTTTCGGACATCGGAATTACAATATTCGGTGGTTTTTACGTTGTGATTCTTATGAGCTACGTTGTTCCACTCAGAAATATGAAAAACGGATTGTGGATTGTTATTCTTCCGCTTATTACAGCAATTGCAGCGGATACGTTTGCGCTTTTCACGGGAATGGCAATAGGAAAGCATAAGCTCATTCCAAAAGTAAGCCCCAACAAGACAGTTGAAGGTGCAGTCGGTGGCTGGCTCGGTGCAATTGTAATATCTATGGCATATTATTTCATACTCACGGCTTTTGATATAAGCATCGGACTTAAATGGTTTGATTTTCTTATAATAGGTGTTGCCGGCGGTGTGCTGGCACAGATCGGAGACCTCGGGGCTTCTGCTATAAAGAGGTATGTCGGAATCAAAGATTTTGGAAATCTTATACCGGGACACGGTGGCGCTCTGGACAGAATTGACAGTTATATGATACTGTTTCCGTTTGTGTTCCTGTACATGATGTTAAGAGGATTCTGTTAATGGCTGAAAATACGGCTTTAAACTCAAAAAAAATAGTTATAATCGGTAGTACCGGCTCGATAGGTTGTCAGGCGCTTGAAGTCATCCAGAATCTGGAATATGAAGTTGCCGGACTTGGTGCCGGTACTAATGTTGTGCGTTTGGCAGAGCAGATTGAGGCATTTAATGTTAAGACCGTATCTGTTGCAGGTGAAAAAGAAGCGCGCGACCTTCAGAATGTACTTGATGAAAAGGGTATTAAAAACGTTGCGATTTTCTTTGGAGAAGAAGGACTTCTTAAACTTGCAGAAATAAAATGCGATATTTTTTTCAATGCAATTATGGGTATCAAGGGACTGATGCCGACGCTTGCTGCGATAAAGAATGGCAGCAATATCGCAATTGCAAATAAAGAGCCAATAGTCGCGGCAGGCAGACTCATAATGCAGACTGCAGAAGAATATAATGTAAAAGTGCTTCCTGTAGACAGTGAGCATTCGGCTGTTTTTCAATGCATAAATGGCAATATACAAACTGATCTGAAAAATATAATTCTTACAGCCTCAGGTGGTCCGTTCAGAACAAAAACGAAAGCTGAACTTGAAAATGTCACACTTGAAGACGCTCTTTTACATCCTACGTGGAATATGGGAAAGAAGATAACTGTTGACTGCGCAACATTGATGAATAAAGGGCTTGAAGTTATAGAAGCGATGAATCTTTATAATTTACCTGCGTCAAAAGTCAAAGTTGTTATTCATCCGCAAAGTATTATACATTCAATGGTTACGTTTGCAGACGACAGCGTACTGGCACAAATGGGCAATCCCGATATGAAAGTGCCGATACAATACGCACTTACTTATCCTGAAAGAGTGCCCTCCGGCACAAAGCCGCTTAATCTGGCACAGATTGGCACATTGACGTTTGAGGAGCCGGATATGGAAAGATTCCCTTGTCTTGCACTTGCGTATGAAGCTGCGACAATAGGAGGTACGATGCCCGCTGTTATGAATGCAGCAAACGAACAGGCAGTACAATATTTTTTAGATGGAAAAATTAAATTTTCACAGATACCCGACATTATAAGAAAAGTTATGAACAATCACTTAAATTCTCCGGAATGTATGTTCGATAAAGCTATTTCAGCTGAAAATGTGGTATACTGTAGTAGATGGTCGGGAAAAGAGGTTGACAGAATTTTATGGATGTAGCTATTAGCATCTTGATAATGATATTTATACTTGGTTTACTTGTCCTTTCACATGAGTGGGGACATTTTATTGCTGCGCGTATTTTCAAAGTACGTGTAAATGAATTTTCAATATTCATGGGACCTAAGCTTTTACAGAGAAAAAGCAAAAAAACAGGTACGTTATACACATTAAGGGCAATACCGATTGGCGGTTATTGTGCGATGCAGGGAGAAGAAACAAGCGATGAAGGCAACGATGCATTTTGCAACAAACCGTGGTACCAGCGCGCTGTTATACTTGTTGCAGGCGCACTGATGAATTTTATCGTGGCAATTGTAGCAATTACGGTTGTATTTATGTTTACAGGATATGACACAAGACAAGTCAGCGTTGTCGGAGACAATGGTCCTATAGCTTTTTCAGGAATGGAAGCCGGAGATACAGTGTACAAATACAACGGAGACAGGATTCTGAATCCCGTAGATTATGATCTCTACGTTACAGCATACGGCAATAATCTTGATGAAATATCATTCCAGGTAAAAAAAGCAGATGGCACAAAAGTTACGTACTATTTCGAACGAGATATAAAAATTGACAATACGCAGGTGGATGGCGCAGAAAAGACGACAGCGATGTCTGCAAATATTAATGTGTATTCAAAAACCGGCGATGATAAGATTTACATGGGTAATTACGATTCGACATGGTCAGAAGATAATCTTGTAATTACCCACACATATGCAGATGGTACGTATAAAGTATTCAGATATGCAAAAGATGATACAGGTGTATTTGGAGTTACTCAGGAAGAGTACACAGCTACATCAGAACTCGTTGACAGCAAATATACGGCTGATACAGAATCGGCACCTGTTGCTGAAAACACAATCAAGACGTACAACCCATATAAATACGGCTTCAGCTTTACTTATGGTGAGGAAGGTAATATTTTCCAGTGTATCGGCAAGGCTGTGACGTATAACGTTTCACTCGTAAAATCAGTACTCAACTCTCTTAAATGGCTTATTACAGGCAGACTCGGCATTGATGCCATGGCAGGTCCTATCGGTCTTACGTCAATGGTAGGAGACGTTGTTGAGGCAGATATCGGATTCGGATATCAATTGCTTACGTTAATTAACCTACTTGCACTTATAAGTGCTAACCTCGGCGCATTTAACCTTCTTCCGATTCCGGGTCTTGACGGCGGTAAAATGATTTTCATCATTGTTGAGCTGATAAGAGGCGGAAAGAAAGTTCCACCGGAAAAAGAAGCGATTGTATCGTTGATTTTTATGGCTTTATTGATTATTCTGTCGCTTGTAATAGCCGGAAATGATATTTTCAGGATTGTAGGATAGCAAATAAAGGAGCGATAATATGTTTCTTCGTGAAAACACAAGAAAAATATCAATTGGTAATCTGACAATAGGTGGCTCTGATAAAATAACTGTACAGTCGATGACAAATACAGATACAAGAGACAGCGCTGCCACAATAAGGCAGATCAGGGAATTGGAAGAAGCAGGTTGCGATATTGTACGTGTTGCTGTTCCGGATATGGAAGCCGCCGGCAGAATCAAAGATATAGTCGCATCCATAAAGATTCCTCTCGTTGCGGATATACATTTTGATTACAGACTTGCGGTTGAATCAATAAAAAACGGCGCTCACAAAATACGCATCAATCCCGGAAATATGGAAAAAGAAGACCATATAAAGGCAGTTGTTGATTGTGCAAAGGAGTATAATATTCCTATAAGAGTTGGTGTCAACTCGGGCTCTTTACCATCTGATTGCTCCGAAAAGACTGCTCAGAGCGTAGTAGCCGGAGCAAAGAAACAAATTGACATTCTGGAAAAATATGGTTTTGAGGATATAGTTGTATCTTTGAAATGTTCAGATATTGAGACTTCTTATTTATCTAATAAACTTTTTGCAGAAAAGTATAATTATCCGCTTCATGTAGGTATAACAGAAGCAGGGACTGTATTTGCCGGTACTATAAAATCATGTGCAGGGATTGGAAGTATTCTCAGCCTTGGTATAGGTGACACAATCAGAGTGTCTCTTACAGGCAATCCTGTTGAAGAAGTAAGAGTGGGAAGGCAGCTTCTTCACTCAATGAATCTCGGCGGAAATAAAAAAGTGACGTTCATTTCATGCCCGTCTTGTGGAAGATGCAGAATAAACCTTGTTGAGACTGCAAGTGAGATTGAAAAGAGGCTTGAAAGTCCGCAGATACAGGCGCAGATTAAACGACCTATAACGGTCGCTGTAATGGGCTGTGCTGTAAACGGTCCCGGAGAGGCTCGTCATGCAGATATTGGTCTTTGTGGAGGAAACAACGAAGCACTTCTTATTGCAAAAGGCGAGATTATACGAAAATTGCCGGGAGAAGATATGGTAGATGCATTTGTTAAGAGTGTTATAGAATATGCAGCTGAATAATACAAGATTAGAACTTATATACAAAATGATTGCAATAGAAGGCGGGCCGTTTGATTGTTTCGGTGATGTCGGCACAGACCATGCTCATTTGCCTGTTTACATGATTCAGCAGGGACTTTTCAACAAGGCAATTGCATCTGACGTAAATACGGAGCCCCTTAAAAGGGCACAGGAGAACGTAAAACGCGCCGGCTACCGGGACAGGATAACATTGCTCCTGTCTGACGGTCTTGATAAATATGAAAATGAATGTGACGTCGTATGCATTGCAGGCCTGAGCGGTACGACAATTATTTCAATTCTTGAAAGTTATCTTAAATCACCATGGACGAAAGAGCCGGTTTTTCTGCTCCAGCCCAACACAGCAATTGCAGACACAAGAAAATTCCTCTCTGAAAATGGTTTTTACTTTATAGATGAATGTGTATGTATCGATAAAAAGCACGAATACCCTGTAATAAAAGGTAGATTTGAAGAAAAAAGTAATGGCAATGCCGAAGATACAGTGTTCTGTCATCTTGGGAAATTCGCTGAAAAGGATGACGAAGAAGTTATTAAATACCTTCAGATTATATGTGAAAAATATACGTCTGTTGTCCGGAAACTGGAAAAAATTACAAGACCATTAAATGAAAGAGAAGAACTTCTGCGCTGGCAGATGAACGAAGTGATATATTTCATTGAAAATAAAATAAAAACACAGAAATAAATCGACGTATTTCGACTTTATCAAGTATGTATTATCAAAGCAATCCACGCAGAACAACTGCAGGATTGCTTTTTACATATGATAAAACCGGTGGATATACGATGGATAATTTCAAGTTTGACAAAAAAACAATCTACATAACGATTCTGATATTTTTAGCGAGCCGAGCATCGTTTTTTGGCATACTGCCTTTTGGTTATCCGGCATGCTGTGTCATGCTGATTTCCGATACGTATAACTTATATCCGTACAACATAGCTCTGTATGCCGCCGCATGCATTCTCGGTACATTGTCAAAAAGTGGCATGAGTGCCGTATCAATTATAATCTTGATGTGTCTTGCTCTGACAATATGTCTGTTTTACATAGCAGGAAAAAAGATTGATATACATTCTATAAAAACTCTCTATATAGCACTTGTGCCTGTCATTGTATATACGGTTGTCAGTATTTTTGTTTTGTGGATCAATAATCCAACTATAGGCGATGTTCTGAAGATTCTCGTACAGGGAATATTTCTTTTTGTTGTCTTTTTTGTATACAGAATAGCAGAACACCATATAAACTACACAAAGAGTCTGGGTCCGGAAGACCTTTCGATGCTTGCAATTATAATTATTGTAGCAGTAATGGGTATTCCGGATGTGGTATTTTTTGGTCTCTCACTCAGGAATATACTGTCACTCCTTCTTATAATGATTTTCAGCGGTAGAGGAGGCAGCGGAGCGGGTGCCGGCGCAGGTATTGTTATAGGCGTGCTGACACAGTATAACAATCCGGTTACGATATGCCTGTACGCGTTTTGCGGCTTTTTATCGGGCCTTTTCAAAGGATATGGTAAATTTTCCGTTGTAATCGCTTTTTGCGCCGGAAACACAGTTCTGGCCTTTTTCATGGGTGGCCTGCCGCAGATTATCAGTGGCATGTACGAAACAGGTATGGCTGTTGTAATTTTCCTGTTGCTGCCAAAACAAATCACAGATCTTGTTAAAATACCGGTAGTCGAAATGATTCCGGACAATAATATAGAATTAATTTACGAAAGAAGAATGTGTATGAATGCAATTAAAAAAATCAGTGGTTTTTCAAATCTTTTCAAGAATCTGTCTGAAAATATGCCTTTTTTTACCTGTGAAAAAAGTACTTCAAAAGGGAAAGAGGAATATGTGCGAATTCATAACAAAATCTGTAAAGATTGTGATATGAAAAAAATGTGTTGGGAACATGACAAGGCAATAACCGGAAAATACATTGAAGATATGACCATGGCAATAGAAAATGGGACATATCCGAAAGAAGAGGCAATGCGCCGTCATGCAGATACTTGTATGAATATTTCACGTGTATGGGATGAGATAGAAAATGCATACGAGATAAAACGTCTGAATAAAATATCTGATGAGAAGTTAAATGAGTACAGGGGATTTATCTCGCATCAGCTTTATGAAATAGGATGCATGTCTGACGCGCTGATAGATGACATTAAACACGGGATGAGTTTTAACAGAGAACAGGAAAGGATGCTTATAAGTGCTCTACGGCAGGAGGACATCAGAGTTCTCGACGTAATTATCGTAAATGAGTGCAGACAGGAAGATTATGTAACAATATACATAAAAGGCTTTTACAGGCAGGAGTTAATAGAAAAAGCTGTAAGTATAGTCATGAAAGAGGAGTATGTTGTAAAGAAAGTGATTAAAAAAAGTAAGGGAATGTCAGAAATTCACTGCATAGTAAAGCCGGTAATCAGTGCGCAGGTTATAACGAAGCAGTGGGCTGCAGACGGGAAAACGTGCGGTGATTCTTATAGCTTTATTGAAGATACTCCGTGGGGCCAGTGCATTGCGATAAGCGATGGAATGGGAACAGGTGAAAAAGCCTGCCGGCAGAGCAGTACTGCTTTGAAGGTCGTTGAAATGTACATACGTTCAGGTGTAAACGTTAAAAACAGTATGGATATAATCAATATGATGTTAGATAGTGGTAACGATGAGGTGAAAACGGCAACTTTAGATATATGCATGATAAATTGCTATGAGAAAAAGGCAGTTTTTTCAAAATCGGGTGCTATGAATTCACTTGTGCTGAGGAAAAACGGGGAGACGGAATCTGTAAAATCGCAGACGTTGCCTGCCGGTTCCGGAATGGCAGAATCTGAGATTCACACGAGTGAAGTTGCAGTTGAAAGTGGTGATCTGATTGTAATGTACACAGATGGTTTTTCTGATGCCTTTGCAAGAGGGGGGATGCAGGAAAGAGTTTTTACAGAATTTGTCAGCGCTGTGTGCAGAAAATATATAAATAAAAATCAGTATGAAAGCATCTGTTCTCAATTGTTATCGGGGGCGGTAAAATACTACGGAGAATACGAAAAAGATGACATTACTGTAGCGGTAATACGCATTGTGTGATACAATATCCAAAAACAAAACATGAGGAGTGATTGTTTTATGGATACTATAAAGATTAATTCCGGCAGGACGTTGATGGTAGCTCACAGAGGCCTTAGTGGTATTGAGCTTGAAAATACACTGCCGGCTTTTGTTGCTGCGGCAAACAGAAGCTATTTTGGCATTGAGACTGACGTATATAAAGTCAAAGACGGTAAATATGTATTGGCTCACGACGGCACGACAGGCAGGATCGCAGACGTGAATCTGACTTTGGTAGAGCATACGTATGATGAACTTAAAAATGTTACTCTTCTCGACCGACATGATGGCAGACCGAGGACAGATTTGCATTTCTGCCTTATGGAAGAATACGTAAGAGTATGCAAAAGATATGGTAAAATCGGCGTTTTAGAGCTGAAAATGAACTTTTCACCGGAAGATTTATGTGAAATTATTGATATTATCAAGGCAGAAGACTATCTGGACGGTATTATTTTTATTTCTTTCCATTTTCAGACGCTGGCCGAACTTCGAAAGATTCTGCCTGAGCAACCTATCCAGTTTCTGACAGGAGGGGAGATTAACAAGGAGTTGATTGATGCTCTTGTTGAAAATAAAATGGATCTTGACGTTGTACATTCCAGTGTTACAGAGGACAAAGTTAAGCTGGTTCATGATAGTGGTCTTAAGATAAATGTGTGGACTGTTGACAGTGCCGACAGGGCAAAGCAACTGGTTGAATGGGGTGTTGATTTTATCACATCGAATATACTTGAATGATGCTGTGAAAAGGTTTTTTGACTTGACTCAGTGGCCTTTTGCGTGGTATCATTTTAGGGATTTGTGTCTTCGTTTTGAAGACAGGACAGGAGATAATATTAGACATGACAATTGATGATATTTATACCGTTATAATCAGTTTGCTTCTCGTATTTACTGTACTTGCCGGTATATGTTTGTTTGTTTATGCAGTATCTGCACTTATCAGACTTTTTTTACGAAAAAAAAGCGCACCGGTTGCTACTCCGGCAGCAGCTGTACCTGTAGCTCCGGCTACACAGGAGCAGGCCGGAGGAGAAGACGATACGGCTATTGTTGCTGCTATTATTGCTGCTATTACAGCTTACAGACAGAGTAAATACGGACAGGCTGCGGCGAATAACTTCAAAGTGGTATCTTTTAAGAGAACCGGAGCGGGGAGATAACAGATTATGGATAAATTAATTACGACAATTACAGATATATTAGGTAATTCCGGTTTTGCCGAGATTGCCAGAAATTTCCTTGATGGCGGTTGGAAAACATTAGCAATGATTGCCATTTCTTGTGTGCTTCTTTACCTTGCAATTGTAAAGAAATACGAGCCGCTTCTTTTGCTGCCTATAGCATTTGGTATGCTTCTTGCAAACCTTCCGTTTGCCGGACTTGCAAACGATGGTGGCGGTCTGTTTTCCTATCTTTATTATGGTGTTAAATACGGAATTTATCCGCCTTTGATATTCCTCGGCATCGGTATGATGACAGACTTTGGTCCGCTGATTGCAAACCCGAAGAGTCTGCTCCTCGGTGCGGCTGCACAGTTTGGTATTTTTGCGGCATTTATCGGCGCACGTCTGCTCGGCTTTGAAGCTGCAGAAGCAGGTGCTATCGGTATTATCGGTGGTGCTGACGGCCCTACAGCTATTTATACAGCAGGTAAACTTGCAGAGCATTTGCTCCCGTCAATCGCCGTCGCGGCATACTCGTATATGGCGTTGGTACCGGTTATCCAGCCTCCGATTATGAGGGCTCTTACTACAAAAAAAGAACGCTCTGTCAAAATGACACAGCTTCGTGAAGTTTCAAAAAAAGAGAAGATTCTTTTCCCGATTATTGTTACATTATTGGTTGCTTTGTTGCTTCCCGATGCAGCCACACTCGTTGGTATGTTGATGCTTGGTAACCTTATGAAGGAAAGTGGTGTAGTTGACAGACTTGTAAAGACGGGCCAGAATGAGATGATGAATATTATCACAATTCTCCTTGGCTTATCTGTAGGTTCTACTGCTACTGCAGCGAAGTTCCTTACTGTAGATACACTCAGTATTATGGCTCTTGGTATCTTTGCATTTGCAATGGGTACTGCAGGTGGTGTTCTTTGTGGCAAGCTCATGTGCCTGCTTACAAAGGGTAAGGTAAATCCGCTTATCGGTGCTGCCGGTGTATCAGCCGTTCCGATGGCCGCACGTGTTGCACAGAAGGTTGGTCGTGATGAAAATCCTGACAATTACTTGCTTATGCATGCTATGGGACCTAACGTAGCGGGTGTTATCGGTTCTGCCGTAGCTGCCGGTATTATGATATCGATGCTCGGCTAATTTCAATTGACATTGTTGGAATTTATAAGTATACTGAAATAAATTATATAGACTTATAAGGAGGAAAATTTATATGAAGTTATTTAAAAAAATCCTCGGCCTGGCTGTTGTAATGGCAATTGTTATGTCATTATTTGCAGGATTCAGTGTTCAGGCTGAGAATGGCGCAAATGTAGACGATACATACGTATACATTGCAAGTGAACAGAACTGGCAGCAATATCACTGTATTGTATCATCAGACGATCCGGCTTACGTTAATGTTGAGACAACAGCTGCTGACCCATACTTTTTTATGGACATTGGACCGGCTACATCAGAGTATCCTATCCTTGCAGTTAAATACGCATTTTTATCATCTGCTCAGCCTCACACAAACAGACTTTACATGGCAACAAGTAATCAGGGCTGGACAGCTTGCAATATTGCTCATGAGTTCAAAGCTAATGATAAGTGGAATCTCAACACATACAATGTAAGAGAGCTTTGTCCTAACATGGCTGATGAGCCTATGAAGAGCTTCAGATTACTCGGCGCCGCAGATGCAGGCAAGACATCCTATTTTGCGTACTTTGGTTTCTTCAAATCAGTTGAAGATGCTCAGGCTTATGATGCCTGGTATGTTGATGAATATGGTCTTGAGGATTTTGAAACAGAAGAAAGAGAAGAGCTCACTCCTGATGCTTTTGACAACATAAGTGAGACATCTTTTGGCAAGCAGACATTTGATTTTACAGGTCTTGAGGATACTTACGATCTGACAGCAGACGTTGACATCGGTTCTATATTTGAACTTCTTCCGGGAAATGGTAAGCTTCAGGTTATGGAAGAAGCATTCAATCTTGACGGCTTTGTTGCTGCAAGACTTTATGAAAGATGGCTTGGCGGAAGCGTAATCACATTTGATATGAAAAACGGTTCTGAATCAACAGTATCAAACTTCCACGGATTTGCCCTCAGATTTGGTAATGAAGGTTCAAACCCCTTCTATGAAGAAGATCTTGCAAAGAATCAGGACGGCGAAGGTGCAAAGAGTGTAGGTACTACAGGTATCGGCGTTTCATACAGAGATGAAAACAAGATTGGCTTATATATCAAGTGTCTTGATGATGAAGGCTTGCTCAGAACTCACGAGGTAATATTTACTCCTGTTGAAAATGTAGCTGAATTCAACTCATTCAAAGTTGTTGATTACGATAATGGTACAATTGAGTTCTATGCAAACGATAAATTATTCGCAACTGTTAAATTCTCAAATCCGAAGATGACAGAAAAGAGCATGGCTTACAGCGAACTTTACTACCAGGATGCAGCTATTTATGATGCAGAAGGTAACGAGCTTGCAAAAGTATCAAACGCTCTTATCTCTACACAGTCATGTTTTGCTTTCGGTTCACGTGCATCAATTATCAGCGTAGACAATATCACTTTTGCTGAGTACATTGATCCTAACGCTACACCGAAGCCGACGGAAGTTCCTACACCTGTTCCGACACAGGCTCCTACAGCAGCTCCTACAAAGGCTCCGGAAGCTACAAAGGCACCTGCTACAGAAGAGAAGGACGGCGGTTGTGGTTCTTCAGCTGCTCTTGCACAGATCATGTTAGTTCTTGGCGCAGCAGTAGTTATCAAGAAAAGAAAATAATTTATCTTGATAAAATTAAGTAAAAAAATTACAGGGTTACATTAAATGTAGCCCTGTTTTTTTGTACTGGTAAAAAATGGAAATGGATTATTTCAGGAATTTATCCATAAGAGTGTATCCTTTTTCTACGTATACGCCGGAAGCTGTACATGAAGATTCTGTATAAGAATCAAAGCCGGAGGCTTTTTCACACGTAGAATCATAAATCATATATGGAACAGCGTCGTGTGTATGAGTACGAAGAGCAAGAGGCGTCGGGTGGTCGGGGAGTACCATGATGCGGAAACCATCGCACTGACCGGAAGCTTGCATGTCGCAAAGCTCTTTGTATACAGGCTCTAAAATACGACTGTCTAAGAACTCAACTGACTTAATCTTGTTATCAAGCTCGTTTCTGTGACCACATTCATCGGGTGCTTCAACGTGAACGTAAACAAAATCGCCCTCGTTTTTAAGATAATCAATAGCTGCCTGTGCTTTTCCTTCAAAATTCGTTGAAATATTTCCTGTCGCACCGGGCACGTCAATAGACTTCATGCCGGCAACAATTCCCATTCCTTTAAGAAGGTCAACGGCAGAAACGACTGCGCCTTTAATCTGATATTTTTCATAAAAATTATCAAATCCGGGCTTGCGGCCGTTGCCCCAGAACCATATGGAATTTGCGGGATTAAGTCCGCGTGCAATACGGTCCTTATTCACAGGATGGTCCTTAAGAAGCTCATAGCTTCTTTTCATCATATCAAGTAAGACGCAGCTGTCTTTACCCTTTGGCAAATAATCTGTGATTTTCTTAGTTGTAATATCATGAGGCGGCGTGAAAATCATTTCATAATTATCAGGAATATCATTCATGATAACACAATGTCTGTAGGAAATACCCGGATAATAATGTATGGAATCCGTCGCAAGGTGTTCTTTTAAGTAATTAATAAGAATCGTAGATTCGGCAGTCGTAATCTCATCGCTGCTGTAGTCAACCATAGTCTTATTTTCATAAAGCTCATCATCAGACAGCGTAACAATATTACATCTGAGTGCAAGGTCAGATGGCTCCATTGCAATACCCATACTGGCAGCTTCAAGAGGGGAGCGACCTGTATAATATACGTCAGGGTCATAACCAAGTACTGACATATTTGCAATGTCTGAACCGGGAGGATTAAGGTGATCCGGGACAGTTTTTACAAGACCGAGCTCGGACTTTGTTGCAAGTAAATCCATAACGGGCTTATTTGCAACGTCGAGCACAGTACGTCCGTCCAATTTTTCAATCGGGTAATCTGCCATACCGTCGCCGAGTAATAAAAAATATTTCATAATCAGATCCTTTCTGATTTATTCCTTGCCTGCATACTCATCAAGCAGTCTGGCGCTACGCTCCATAAATGAACTCATCGAAGCTGCGTCCATCGGCTTGTGCGCCAAAAGCGCCATGTCATATATATGAGAAGCGAGGAAATCAATCTTTTCACTGTTTTCTTCTTTGTTCTCAGCAAGCTTTATAAGCTTCTTTACAGCTGAGTTTGAGCTGTTGAGCGTAATCGTAATCTCATCGCCACCAAGAGCCATATTGCCGCCGTACATTTTCATCATTTCCTGCATTCTTCTTGATTGCTCAGAAACGAGTATAATCGCCGGCAGAGGAGACTTCATAGACTCAACACCAACTTTTATTTTATCATCTCCGGAGGCCTTTGCAAAGTCCGGCGAAAGGAGATTTACGATATTTTCGCGCTCTTCGTCAGAAACAGCATTTTCACTGTCTTTCATTGCGTCTGTGATGTCTGAGTCAACGCGTACAAATTTAATCTTTCCGGAGTTTTTATATTCCATATAATTGATAAAATGACTGTCTATGGGACCTGTCATAATAGCTATTTTTATGCCGGAATCTTTAAGCATATTCACGTACTGTGCCTGTGCAACTTCATCGTCAATATAGTAAATATTTTCAAGCTCTGTCTTATCCTTTGTGATGTCATTTACTGTAATAAACTCATCATCTGTTGTCTTGAACATAATGGCATCTTTTACCTTGTCATAGAATTTATCATCTTTAAGGCAACCATACTTTACAAAAGGATTGATATCTTCCCAGCATTTATTATATTCTTCACGCTCTGTATTGAACATACCTGTGAGCTTGTCTGCAACTTTCTTTGTGATATGACTTGAAATCTTATTTACGTATCCGTCATTCTGCAGGAAGCTTCTGGAAACATTCAAGGGCAGGTCGGGGCAGTCGATAACGCCACGCAGGAGCATCAGGAATTCCGGAATAATCTCCTTGATATTGTCAGCGACAAATACCTGATTATAGTAAACTTTTATAGTACCTTCCATGATATCGTATCTGTCTTTGAGCTTAGGGAAGTACAAGATACCCTTAAGATTGAACGGATAATCAATGTTGAGATGAATCCAGAAAAGAGGGTCGTTGAAGTCATGGAATACCTCGTGATAGAACGCCTTGTATTCTTCTTCTGTACAATCCTTGACAGGCTTCATCCACAAAGGGCTTGTGTTGTTGATCGGAGCCGGAACCTCAGACTCTTTGGTCTCCTCTTCGGCATTTTCATCAGCGTTTTCATCTTCCTCTTTAATCTCTGTGAAAAACAGCTCAACAGGTAAAAAGGCAAAGTATTTCATTAAAGTCTCTTTGAGCTTGAAAGCATCTAAAAACTCAACACTGTCTTCTGCGATATGAAGCGTGATCTCAGTACCTCTGTCTGTTTTTTCAGATGGTGAAATAGCAAAATCCATACCTGTATCGCTCTCCCAGTGAACAGCTTCGCTGCCCGGAGCCCATGACAATGTATCAATCTGCACGTTGTCTGAAACCATGAAAACAGAGTAAAAACCAAGACCGAAATGACCGATTATCTGTGAATCATCAGTTTTGCCTTCATATTTTTCCATGAAGTCTTTTGCTCCTGAAAAGGCGATCTGGTTGATATATTTAACAACTTCTTCCTCAGTCATACCGATACCGTTGTCCTTGATGGTGATTGTGCCGGCTTCTTTATCGAGCACTACCTCAATCTTCCAGTTTGCCTCATCAATGTCAGCCTCACCGACAGAAATAAGCTTCTTGAGTTTGCTTATAGCGTCGCAAGAATTGGAAACAACTTCTCTGATATATATGTCTTTTTCAGAGTAAAGCCATTTCTTTATAATAGGGAAAATATTTTCAGTATTTATTGATACATTTCCGCTTGTATATTCCATTTTTTTATCCTCCTGAAATAAGTAATTTTATATGATTTTCCCAATTTTATACTCAAAAACCGGGGTTGTCAAATAATCTCGGGAGGTATTTGAATTGCTCGCCGCATGTCCTAAATCCGCTATCATAAACATACAATATACAGACAATCTGAAGAAAGCATTTGTATGATATGTACCATGTAAAAATATTCAAAAAAACGATTATATGCACTCTTTGCATGATATGCCTCCTGTGTAGCGCATGCACAACAGGTAAGGGCTGTTTAAGCGCTTCAGACACGCTTAAAATCTGTCTTGGCCCTGAACCTGATAAACTTGACCCTCAGGACGCAAACTCGGCTTATTCAGCCTCCTTGGCCTTTATAACGCATTCGGGGCTTCTGATGTATGGTGAGAACGAGAAAATCACTTATGCCTGCGCTGAAAAATGCGAGGTAAGCCCTGACGGTACGGTATATAGGTTTACATTAAAAGATAATCTGAAATGGAGCGACGGCTCAACCCTTACTGCATATGATTTTTACAGATCATGGCAACAGGCAGGCGGCAGCGGTTCTACGTGCACGAATAAATATATGTTCAATTGTATAGACGGATATGATGAAGGCAGGCTGAATATTGAAGTGTCAGACGGTGGCAAGGTGTTTGAAGTGACGCTAAAAAGTCCGTGTACGTATTTTACTGAGCTATGTACTTTGCCGGCATTTTTTCCGGTGAAAAATGACAACTACAGCGAGGCGGGATTTATTTCAAACGGACCGTTCGTTGCAAGTAAATGGCAGCACAACAGGAGCATTATTTTTACAAAAAATGAGAATTGGTTTGACAGTGAAAAGGTGGAAATGAACACTATAGAAGTTATGCTGTCTGATTCGCCGGCGGCGATATATGCGGCATATAAATGCGGAGATATTCATTTTTCTGATACGATACCACCTGATGAAACAGATGTTCTGAAAGATTCAGGTGAGTTATACGTATGCGACATGACAGGCGTATATTATATTTCATTTAACATTAATTCGGAGTTTTTCAGCAAATTTTCGTGTGAGGATGCTGCTGTTTTCAGACGGGCAATAGGACTGCTCGTAAACAGGGAAAAAATAGTTGAGACGGTATGTATGGCTGGGCAGAAGCCGGCATATACATTTCTGCCGCTATCAATGACTGACAAAAAAAGTCAGTATGATGAGCGCCTTGGAAAATACGACGAAGATGTCTGTACCGCAATTGAAATGCTAAAAAGCATCGGATATAAGTTTACTACAAAAAACAAGCTGTCTTCGCAGACTCCGATTGAACTTGATTATATTACGAATGAAAGTGGCGTCATGGCAGGTGTATCGCAGTCGGTACAGGCAGATCTTGCCGGAATAGGTATAAAATTAAATATTCTGCAGCAAGACAATCTGACATTTCTTGTAAACAAGCGGAAGGGCAATTATGTTATGGCAAAAAGTGGCTGGCTTGCGGATTTTAATGATGCTGTTAACCTACTTGAAATACATTCATCTGATTCTCCTAACAACCGCTGCGGTTTTGGTAAGATTGAATGCGACCATGCGCCTGTGTGGCATGCATATGACGCTCTTATTGGCGCCATAAAGACGCAGAAGGATGTGCAGATAAGAAATGACTACATATCACAGGCGTTGTCTATATTGATGGATACAGGCGCTGTGTGCCCGATATACTATTATAGTGATCTGTATCTTGTTTCAGATAAAGTCAGTGGTATATACGCATCGTGCTACGGTCATAAATATTTCATGTATGCGTCTTTTTCCGGGTAAGGACAGATGCTACGAGCCTTTTTGTATACTCATGTTCAGGATTGAAGCAAACCTTATCGCATCTACCTTTTTCTACTATTTTTCCATGTTCAAGTACAGCTATATCATCGCAAAGATGACGTACAACAGGAAGATCGTGCGATATAAAAAGATAAGTAAGGCCAAGCTCTTTTTGTAAGCGGGATATCAGATTAATAATCTGAGCCTTTACTGATACGTCAAGTGCCGATACTGACTCATCCCATATGATAAACTCAGGAGACGTGGCAAGCGCGCGTGCTATTGCTACACGCTGCCTCTGGCCGCCGCTGAATTCATGTATCAGTTTATTTCCGTGTGCAGGGCTGAGGCCTACCAGACAGAGCAAATCATCTACCTTGCTCTTTATCATAGCAGGGGAGGTAATTTTTCCTGTGATTAATAAAGGCTCGGCAATTACTTTCGATGTTTTCATTTTTGGATCAATAGAGGCATAAGGGTCCTGGAAAACCATCTGCATATCTGCCCGGTATTTACTGATATTGGAAGGTGTCAGCTCTGTATCTTTGTAGTAAACGTGACCGGAGGATATCTTGTTGAGTAGTAGTATGCTTCTTCCTAAAGTTGTCTTTCCACTTCCTGATTCTCCCACCAGTCCCATGGTAGAACCAGGCAATATTTCCAGGGAAATATCGTTTAAAATTGTTAAGGTTTTAAACTTTACACATAAATTCTTGATTTTAATCATATTATAAAAAATTACCTTAAATACAGTGACATGCAACTGTATGGTCTACTGACCTTACAGTATTTTTACTTATCAATCTGTATGGTGGAAAAACTTTACAGCACTGCGGAAGTGCGCTTTTGCATCTTGGCGCAAACGGGCAGCCGGAAATAATATTTCCCGGCATCGGTACGCTTCCTAAAATAGCTGTCAGAGGCTTTTTTTTGCCGGGTGAAAAGTCAGGCATTGTACCTAAAAATGCTTTTGTGTAACAATGCATCGGATTGTTAAAAATATCATATACACTTCCTGCTTCGCATATCCTTCCGCCATATAAAATACAAACCTCATCGCAAAGATAAGATATTACGTTCATGTCATGAGATATAAAAAGCACGCATGTTCCAAGCTCTCCACAGATCTTTTTTAGTAAATCAAGTATTTGTTTCTGTATTATAGGATCAAGAGCAGTCGTCGGTTCATCTGCAATCAGCACAGACGGATTATTGATTAATGCCATAGCAATCATAACTCTTTGCCTCATTCCTCCGGATAGCTCGTGAGGATAGCTTTTCATACATCGTGCAGGGTTATTAATACCGCAAAGATCGAGAAGGTTCATAGCCTGTTTTTTTGGAATCTTCATTCTTTTATCGTGCAGATTTAACACTTCTGTTAATTGATAACCGATAGTAAGTACCGGATTAAGCGCACTCATCGGATCCTGGAAAATCATACAGATATCATTGCCGCGTATTTTACGCATATTTTTGTCAGTCAATGAATTAATTTGCATGCCATTATAATAAATCTCTCCGCCTGTGATTTTTATCCCATGTGGCAATAGTCCCATTATAGAATATGCACACATGCTCTTGCCTGACCCTGACTCACCGCAAAGACCAAGCGTTCTGCCTTTTTTCAGTGAAAATGAAACATCCTGAAGTATTGGCAGCTTCTGTTTGCCGGAGGCGAGTGTAACTGACAGATTTTTTACTTCTATTATGTTATTTACCATAAATACCCCGCAGTCCGTCGCCGAGCATATTAAATGCAAGAACTATCAAAGCAATAAATGTAGCCGGAATAAAGAGTTTATGAGGATAAGAATAGATGCTGTTTTGCGCTGTGGCGACCAAAGAGCCGAGACTGGGCAGGGGAGGCGCAACGCCCATTCCCATAAAGCTCAGAAAGCTCTCTGTGAAAATAGCTGATGGCACTAAAAATGCAGCGGAAATTATAATTACTCCTGCACTGTTTGGTAATATATGGAAAAATAATATGCGAAAAGATGATGCGCCCATACTTTTCAGGGCTGTAATATATTCTTCGTTTTTGAGCGTTATAACGCGGCTTCTTACGAGTCTTGCACTACCACACCAATATAGTAAAGCAAATACGATAAACATGCTTGCAAGACCTTTTACATCCAGAATAAGGGAAAATAATATTATAATCAGCATATCAGGCAGCGCGTGAATAATATCAATTACCCTGGAAATAATCAGGTCTGTTCTGCCGCCCGCATATCCTGCTGTAGCACCTATTATGACACCTGTAACAAGTACAATTACACTGGCAAATATTCCCACAAGAAGTGAGATACAGCAACCTGTCATAACACGTGAAAAATAATCTCTGCAAAGGTCATCCGTGCCAAAAATATGCGGAAAAAGTTGCTTACCGGCAGGATGATTCATGCTCTTAGATGACAAGGTTTTAAGCTGTTCACCGTATTCTACGGTTACCTGTGTATTTTCGCCGTGAGCAATGCCTCCGCTTAGGTTATATTGTATTGTTACAGTATTTGTATCATCAGAAAACTTGTCAGAATCATGAGTTAATGAGAAGTCATAATCAAGGTAATTACTTGCAAATCTCGGACTTTCATAATCAGGTATACCGTCTTTATCCTTGTCAGATGCCCATACTGCATATAGTGTACATGATTGACAAGCTGTAAAGCGTGACGGAACAAATTCCACCATGTTTTCCGCCTCTATACTGTCAATTAAATAAACTTGACAATACGACCAACCGAGAAATACACAATTTGTCATATAAAGCTCTTCTTTCGGAGAGTAAGAAAATGGTTTCAGGTTCCTTGCAGTGACGTCAGTGACACCGTTTATTGCTATCTGCTCATTATACTTATACGGACATACAGTAAATGCCAGCAATACCATAAACAGGATAATACAGATTATAGTTATTCCGGTAACAATAAATGGATTTTTCATGATAGCTTTATCCTCGGATCTATGGCTTTACATATAATGTCACAAAAGAAGTTGATGAACACAATCAACAATGCAAAGAAAATTGTAGTCCCCATAATAAGGGGATAGTCACGGCTTGCAACAGAAGATACAAACAAAGTACCCATTCCGCC
The DNA here is from genome assembly GCA_045546695.1 of Clostridia bacterium. Lineage (GTDB taxonomy): Bacteria > Bacillota > Clostridia > UBA1212 > UBA1255 > SIG424. Next base: position 42,959 of record JAZQDE010000028.1, read on the forward strand.
TGTTGAAAATATACTTTCTACGACAAGGCTGCCTGTAAGTACATTCGCGCATAGTGGGCCTAAATACGAAACAACAGGAACAAGCACGTTTTTAAGCCCATGAACAAGTATGCAATAAAGTTTACCGGCACCTTTGGCCCTGGCAGTTCTTATACAATCAGAACTCATAATTTCAACCAGTCCCGTCCTTGTAAGCCTTGCTATGTAAGCCCCGGGGTATATACTGAGACATATAGCGGGCAGAAAATAGTTGATTTTGCCTGCTTCCCAGACAGGAAAAAGCTGTGTTTTTATGCAGAAAAAAAACAAAAGTAACATAGCCGTCAGATAGTTCGGCATTGATATTATCACTGTATTCAGAAATGTCATTATTTTGTCCGGAAGTCTGCCGTCGTAAAAAGCGCAAAAACATCCGACCGAGATTCCTGTAAAAACGGCTATCACTACTGCAATCGAACCGATAATACATGATATTGCAAAGCCGGAAAATAAGATTTCAGAGACATTACGACCTGTTTTCATCGAAATTCCGGCATCACCCTTAAACAGATTAATCAGATATTTTACAAACTGCACAGGCAGCGGTTTATCCAGACCGTACTTTTCATTCAGAATGTTTTGCATGTCAGGATCAAGCTCTTTTTCACCGGTAAAAGGATTTCCGGGAACAAGATTCATCAGGAAAAAAGTCGCAGCAGCAATTACAAATAATGTCAGAAGGGAAATTAACAATCTTTTTATAATATATCGCGTCATTTTTACCTGCCTGCCACACAAAACATTCTGATAAATAATATATTTCGATTTCCAATCAAATATGAATGTGATATACTATAAAAATTCCAGCGAGGAGGATTATTTATGCAACTTCCGGCAAAGTTTACTGAGAAGATTATTGAATTGATTGGCAAAGAAGAATACTTGAAATATGAAGCATCCTTAGACCAGAATAAGGCATGCGGACTCAGAGTAAATACACTTAAAATTACACCGGAAGAATTTGCAACAGCATTTGCGCTTGATCTTCCGATGCAGGACTCTATTCCATGGACAAGTGACGGCTTTTATTACGACAATTCACTTTTTCCCGCAAAAAATGCACTGTATCATGCAGGACTTTTCTATCTGCAGGACCCGAGCGCAATGTACCCGGGACAGAATCTTGGCGTAGAGCCGGGCGACCGCGTGCTTGATATGTGCGCAGCTCCCGGTGGCAAATCAACGAAAATCGCATCTGAACTTAAAGGTCAGGGCGTGCTCGTTGCAAATGATATCAGCGAAACAAGAGTAAAGGCTCTTGTTTATAATCTTGAACGCTGGGGCTGTAAAAATGCCATTATTACGAACGAAAGTCCTGAAAACTTATGTAAACATTTCACGGGCTATTTCAATAAGATTCTGATTGATGCACCTTGTTCGGGCGAGGGCATGTTCAGAAAAGACGATGAGGCCCTCTCTGCGTGGGGCAAGTATGACAAGAGCAAATTCACACAGATACAAGGTGAGCTTCTTGAATACGCATCACAGCTTCTTACACCCGGCGGCACGATTATATATTCTACGTGTACGTTTGATGATGCAGAAGATGAGAAAATAATCGAGGCCTTCCTTACGGAACATCCTGAATTTGAAGTCGCTTCGCTGGAGAAAAAAGGCGGCATTTCAGACGGTATCGGCTTGCCGGACGCTGCCAGATTATGGCCGCACAGATTAAGAGGTGAAGGTCATTTTACATGCAAACTCAAATCAACTTCGGATGCAGAAGACGCACCCAAATCAAACGTTGATTATAAAAGACAGCGCAGCTACAAGCTCCTTGACGGTCCGCAGCCTGAGGTCAGGGAATTCTGGCAGAAAAACATGACTTCCGATATATGGAAGGGATATTATCTTAAAATCAATTCAAATCTCTATTATCTTCCAATCAAACCGCCGAATTTAGACTCACTTACAGTCGCGCGTTTCGGCCTTTATATGGGTGACGTAGAGCATTATAAATTCAAGCCTTCTCATCAGTTTTCACTGGCTTGCGACAAAAATGAGTTCAAAAACAACGTAGATTTTGATGCAAAAGACGACGCAATCAGACGCTTCTTGCTCGGCGAAACGATTACAGATATTGACTGCCCGAACGGGTATGCTGCAGTCAGGGTAGAAGGACATATTATCGGTCTTGTAAATGTAAATAATAAAGTTGGTAAAAATATGTATCCGAAGGGATGGAGAAGAGTAATATGAACAAGAAAATCGCTGATAAAATAGAATTTTTTATGATAGGTCTCAAAGGCCGTTTTGATGAAAACAAAGACTTTCTCGACAAGATTACAGTCAGCCTCAAATCGGGCGTGAAAAACTTCGGAATCGAGGCAAAAGAAGAAGGCGGCAAATTACTTTTCACATATATTGGCAATAAATACGAACTTGATTTTGACGGTTTTATTGCATTTATCAAAGAGACCGTTCTCAATTATGACGAGATGGTGCTTGCTTATCTTGAAAGAGGCAAGACTGTTTACATAAATGCCGACAACAAAAACGTTACGACAGCGATGCAGCAAAGCACGTATGTTGCTCCCGAAGAAGCGCACGCCGCTATGGATGTTATGAGCAAGCGTGAGTATTACGTAAAGCCGGAAAGAGCTCCAAAGCTCCTTAAAACTATCGGTATTCTCGGCACAAACGGCAAGGTGAAAAATGACAAAATAAGGAAGTACAACCAGATTGACCATTTTGTGGAAATAATTCATCCGCTTTTAGAAGAACTGGCTGCTAAATATGATGAGATAAGAATTATTGACTGTGCCTGCGGCAAGTCATATCTGTCTTTTGTACTCAATTATTATATCCGTGAAGTTCTTGGTAAAAAATGTTATATATTGGGACTTGATTACAATGAAAACGTTATAGAAGAATCACGCCGTATGGCAGCAGAACTCGGCTATAAAAACATGCAATTTGTATGTACTGATATCAGGGCGTATACACCTGACAACAATTACCAGCTTCTTTTGTCTTTACATGCCTGCGATACTGCAACAGACAAGGCCCTTCGCTTTGCAATGAAGCACAACATTAAATCTATTGTCTGCGTACCTTGTTGTCATAAGGAAATGAACAAGTCACAGTATACACTTCCGGGTTTTGAAAATATCACCAGGCATGGCATTCTGAGAGCACGCCTTGCAGACAGCCTCACAGACGGCATGCGACTTTTATACCTCGAAGCAATGGGATACGAGACGTCGATAGTAGAGTACATCTCACCGCTTGATACTCCTAAAAATCTGATGATAAGAGCGATTAAAAAAGGCGGCACAAATCAGGCTAAAATGCAGGAGTTTGAGGCTCTTTGCAAAGTGCTTGGATGCGAACTTTCGATTGCTCACGATTAAGGCTTTAAAACGTAACAAACTATTCACAATAGATTAAATGTTTATACTTAATAAGACACCACAATCGTAAGAAAAAGTGTTATAATTATAACTGTTATAAATATAACAAAAATGGAGGCGGACATTGTGGTAGATGGTTTTTGGAATTATTTATATCTCGGAAAAAACTTTTTCAGAAAATGCTACGAACCCGTATGTGAACAATACGGCCTTAGTGCGCTTGAACTTGATATTATAATTTTTTTGGCAGAATCGCCTGAAGATTATACAGCATCAAAAATTGCCGAAAAGCGCGGATTTGCAAAATCAAACGTTTCAAATGCTGTCAGAAGACTTACTGATGAGGGTTTTATTGCAGGTTATTACCTTAATGAAAACAGAAGAAGCGTACATCTGAGATTGCTTGAAAAAGCAAATGAAGTAATCAAAACAGCCGATATTGCAAAAGAAAAGTTTCTCAGTGCGATTTTCGATGGTTTTTCACCTGATGATTTAGAGAATATAAAAAATTATTTCACACGTCTTGCAAACAATATAGAAAAAGTTAATTAACATATACGGAGGAAAAATTGTGTTAGAACTCAAAAACATTAAAAAAGATTATCCGGCCGGAAGCGGCGCGGTGCATGCACTTAAAGGCATTGACCTTACGTTCCGCAAATCTGAGTTTGTATCGATTCTCGGACCTTCGGGCTGCGGCAAAACAACGATGCTCAACATCATCGGCGGCCTTGACGGATATACGGAAGGTGACCTTATAATCAACGGCACCTCAACAAAAGAGTACAAAGACAGAGACTGGGATACGTACCGCAACCACTCAATCGGCTTCGTTTTCCAGAGCTATAATCTCATACCTCACCAGTCAGTACTCCAGAACGTTGAACTTGCGCTCACACTTTCAGGCGTTTCTAAATCAGAAAGAAAGAAGCGCGCCACAGAAGCACTTGAAATAGTTGGCCTTGGCGATCAGCTCAATAAAAAGCCCGGTGAAATGTCAGGCGGACAGATGCAGCGTGTTGCTATAGCAAGAGCGCTCGTAAATAATCCGGACATCATTCTTGCAGACGAACCTACGGGCGCACTTGACACTGAGACGAGCGTTCAGGTTATGGATATACTTAAAAAAGTATCAGAAGACCGTCTGATTATCATGGTAACGCACAACCCCGATCTTGCTCAGAAATACTCAACACGTATCATAAACATGCTTGACGGTGAGATTGTAAGCGACTCAATGCCTCTTTCGGAAGATGAGATCAAAGCAGAATATGACAGAGCTATCGCAATTAAAGAAGCACGCAAAGGTAAACGTGAAAAGAAACCTTCAATGTCATTTTTCACAGCTTTTATGCTTTCGCTCAAAAATCTTTTCACCAAAAAAGGACGTACAACGTTGACCTCTTTTGCCGGTTCAATCGGTATCATCGGTATTGCTTTGATTCTTGCTGTTTCACAGGGAATGACAATTTTTATTGACGACGTTCAGGAGTCTACTCTCAGTGCTTATCCGCTTACGCTTGAATCACAGACTATGGATATGACAGAGATGATGATGTCATTTATGGAGGCAAGCAAAGGACATGAGCATGAAAACGATGCGATTTACAAAGAGCCGATTATCGGTGATATGGTAGATGCTCTGAGCAAACTCGAAATCAGTGAAAATGACCTCAAATCGTTTAAGTCTTATCTCGAAGAACAGCTCAAAGACCCGGATTCGCAATTTGCAAAGGCAGTCAGCGGCGTTCAGTACACATATACATTGAGACCGACAATTTATACCAAAAATATTGATGGTAAGATTGTCAAATCTGATACGAGCGAGCTTATGGCGCAGATGATAAGCGACTTTATGCTCCAGATATCAACAAATGGTTCATCATCAGAAGATTCTTCTGCTTCTTCAGATATGACATCAATGCTCATGATGAATCCGATGCTCAGCGGCAGCTCGATGTGGCAGGAGCTTCTGCCCGGACTAAAAGAAGGTGACGCAATCAACGACGTTTTAGAAGATCAGTACGACGTAATATATGGTACGTGGCCAAATGATGCAAATGAGATTGTTCTCGTTGTAAATGAGAACAATGAGCTCGATGACCTTACGTTATTTGCTCTCGGACTTTTAAGCGAAACAGAGATTGACGCGATTATTAATGCCGCTGCAACAGGTCAGCCTCTTAATGATGAAATGAAGAAATGGTCATACGAAGAGATTTGTAATCTTAAATTCAAGGCAATTCTCCCATATCAGACATATCAGGATTTCGGTGGAGTATTCGTTGATGTCAGTGAAAATGAGAACATGCTCAAAATGCTTTACGAGACGGCATTTGAACTTGAAGTTGTCGGTATTATCCGTCCTGATCCGGATGCAGACGCAACAATGCTCTCAGGCTCAATCGGTTATACACGTATGCTCACAGAACATATAGTAGAAGACGCTAAAAATTATCCTGTTGTAAAAGCTCAACTTGAGAATCCTACCATTGACGTTCTTACAGGTCTTCCTTTCAAGACAAACACAGGTTTGCTTACAGATGAAGAAAAAGAAACATTATTTAAGGAATATCTTAATGAGCTTGATGTAAAAGCAAAAGCAGAGGCATATATCTTAATTCAGTCACTCAACGTTCAGAAGGAACAACTTGAGCCTCAGGTCGATGCCATTATGGCAGATATGACAGATAAGGAAGCTATCGTCGCTCAAATCAGTGAAGCAATTGCATTGCAGATGGGCGTTGACAGTCAGCAGATTGCAGAACAATTATCTTCTCTTAGCATAGAAGAACTCCATGAGATGCTTCGTCCTTCAATTGAAGAGCAGGTAAAGGCAGGTATTGAAGCTCAGATAAGAGCTTCTGTGGCACAGGTGCCGGAGGAAAATCTTGCAGCTATGCTTATGAATGATTCACAGTCCTTTACAGCAGAAGATTGCGCTCTTTACTATGATGAAATTACAGTATTTTCGCAGTCAACCTATGAGCAGAATCTTACTTTGATTGGCAGCGTAGACTTAGACGATCCGGCTACAATAAATCTTTACACATCATCTTTTGAGTTTAAAGATCTGATTGTCGATGAGATTGATAAATATAATGATTCAGTTGAGCAATCACATAAGATTGCATATACAGACTTCCTTGGTCTTATGATGTCATCAATCACGACTGTTATCAACGCAATCACATACGTTCTCATTGCATTTGTTGCAATATCCCTGATCGTTTCATCAATAATGATCGGCGTAATAACATTGATTTCAGTTCAGGAACGTACGAAAGAAATCGGTATTCTCCGTGCAATCGGCGCTTCAAAGAGACACGTTTCCAGTATGTTCAATGCAGAGACGATTATCATAGGCTTTACTTCGGGTATGCTCGGTGTACTTGTTACGTATCTGCTCTGTATCCCGGTAAACATGATACTTCACAGCCTGACAAATATTGAGAATCTCAGCGCAACTCTGCCGGTCGGAGCAGCAATAATTCTCGTAATCATCAGCATGTGCCTCACACTCGTTTCCGGCTTGATTCCGTCAAGAAGCGCAGCTAAAAAAGATCCTGTTGTGGCTCTCAGGACAGAATAACAGCCCGGTATTTTCAGAATATAACAATAAACTGCAGGCAATAATATGTCTGCAGTTTTTTTATCGCTGAAAAGCACCCGGGGGTATTTTGGTACACATTATAAGAACAACAATTATGTTTACGGCAGTAATTGTAATAATGCGTTTTATGGGAAAAAGGCAGATAGGACAGCTTCAGCCATACGAACTTGTTATTGCAATGATGATATCAGATCTTGCGTCAATACCGCTGCAGGATAACTCAATATCGCTTATTAATGGTTTTTTACCTATATTGACGTTAATGGTATTGCAGATACTTATTTCTTTTTTGATAATGAAATTTAAATTCCTGAGAAATATTATATGTGGAAAGCCATGCGTACTAATCAAAAATGGCGTTATTATCAAGAAAAATCTTAAAAAGCAAATGTACAATCTCGATGACCTGCTTGAGACTCTGAGGCTTCAGGGCAGTCCCGATATCGGCAGTATACAGCTTGCCGTTCTGGAAAATAATGGGAACGTCAGCATCAGCCTGTATCCCAACAAGAGTCCTGCAACGAAAGAAGATGTAAAGGAGGGTGAATTTTCACAGACAGGAATACTTACTGATATTATTATTGGTGGATATTTACTTAAGGACAATATGCGGATGCTCGGAATAACATACAGGGAACTATCAAAAGAGCTTCAGAGGAGAGGTCATGATAATCCGCATAAGGTTTTCTACTGTTATATAGATTCGCAAGGGGAGTATCATGTGCAGTAACTTCTACTTGCAAAGCGCCGGATATTATGAGATAATGAATTAGTTATTTACTAAAGAAGAGGCTTGTATAGATGCAAGAAAATAAAAATATTACAGAAAATAATATTGACAACGAGAAAAAACCATTCGTTCTGACTAATAAATGGAAAGCCCTTATATTGGGCTTCATTGCGGTTGCGGTTTTCATCGTTGTTATTTTTTCGCCTGCTTTTTCAGTAAAAGAAATTAATATAGAAGGTTCTGAATATTATTCTGAGGAAGAAATCTCTGCATATCTTGATCATCTTATGAGAAAAAACGGAAACGTGCTTTTGCTGAAAAATACGAAGTTCTCTGAAACAGGTCGTATATTTGCTTCTCATCTCACAGTCGAGGAAGAAAAACTCATATTTGATTTTCCGCTTATAAGGGATGCTCAGATAACGTATTCCGCTCCGGGAACAATAAATGTCACACTGACAGACAGACACCCTGTAATGATGGTGGATTATTACAGCACTTTCATATACGTAGATACACAAGGTTATGTTCTGGCTGTCAATTCTGAAGGGAATACTAATGATTTACCGGTTATTCAGGGGATTGACATCGATACCTTTAAGGTTGGATCCCCGCTTACTCTTGTGTCGGATAAAAAAATCGATGCAGCAATTAAGCTGAGCCTTGCAATTTCTGAACTTTCTATGAATGATTATATTGATATTATTGATGTTTCGGATTATAATAATATCCGTATGTTTTGTGCTCCGTCACTTGCTATAGAGTTTGGAAGTCTTGAAAATCTTAAGGTCAGACTCTCAATTCTCAAGGGTGTTTTTGATACCGGAGTAGATGGTAGTTCCAATGGCACGATTGATATGACAGGTAGTAATGTCCCGGTTTTCAGGGAAAATACATAAGAGAAATAACAAGCAGAAAGTAGGTAGATTTTATTGATTAAATATGTATCGGTACTGGATATAGGTACAACAGGTATCCGTATGCTCGTTGGAAAAATAGGTGAGGATGGTGCCTGCCATATTGTTGCAAAAGCCGCACTCAACTGTAAATGTATAAAAAAATATAATATCGAAAACGAGGACGAGCTGGCTGCTGCTATTTGCAAGATCACTAAGCGTATAGAAGAGCAGACAGAGATTATTGTCAAGTCTACTTATGTCAGCATTCCGGCTCCGTACACAGGATATGTAAGGAATACAGCTGTTATAAGCGACAGACAGGCCGGTACAATCGGTTACGAGATTGTTTCTGAGCTTCTTGATATGGCATCTGATACAGAACTTTATGAAAACGAATTTCTTATCGACGTTATTCCCAGTAAATATATTATTGACAACACTACGAACGTATATGACCCGATAGGTATGGAATTTACTGAATCTGTCAGAATCGAAGCAGATGTTGTTACTGCAAATGTAGATTATATCAATACACTTCAGAGTTGTTTTGCAAAAGCAGGTATTGAGATTGACGGATATATTCCGTTAGGTGCAGCTATGAAAAATATGCTTCCGGAATATGCTCCGGGTAAAAAGAGCACTCTGCTTATCAGTATGGGCGGCGCTGAGACAGAATATATTGTATATTATAAAAATCATCCGTTTTTCACAGGGGCATTCCCGGTTGGCGGTATGAATATAACGAATGATATTGCGCAGGTTCTTAACGTCAGTGGTGAAGAAGCAGAGACGCTTAAAAAAGATTATTGTATTGCTTCACTGGAGCTTGTTACAAATAATGTTGATGTTGCTGTATTTTCACTTGATAAAGGCACGCAGGATGTTGTCAAAGTTTCAAATATCGTAGAGATTATGCAGGCACGTCTTGAAGCGGTCCTGAGAAAAATAGGAGACAAGCTTCGTCAGGAAGGCATTCAGCCGGATATGATTGACAGAGTTATTGTTTGCGGAGATGGTATTACATATTTCAGTGGTATTGACAGACTGGTCTACGACAATATCGGTTCTGAACTTACAGAGGTTGATTTTACAAGAAAAACTGGCATGAAGACCATTTATACGTATTCAAGCGCAATGGTCAATTATATCGCCGGATTGCTCAGATACGGACGCAGTGACTCTCATATTGAGCGCAAGGTAGCACCGCTGGATGATGGCACATCAGGTAATATAATTGATAAAGTAAAAAAGTGGTTTTCTGCACTGAAAGATTAATATTTTTTGAATTTTTGTTATTTTTCGGTTTTTTTTACTATTGCAATAGCAAAATAATTAGTGTATATTTATAGAGATATAAGGACAAAATATAAGGAGGGTCTTATCTTGAGTATAGAGTATGATAGTGAAGCAGGCAAAGATGCTAAGATTGTTGTTATGGGTATTGGCGGCGGCGGTAATAACGCTGTAGACCGTATGATTGCGTCAGGTATGTCAAGCGTAGAATTTATCGCTATGAATACTGATAAGCACGTTTTGTTAAGATCAAATGCTGATACAAAGATTCAGCTTGGTGAGAAGCTCACAAGAGGTCTCGGCGCAGGTGCTAATCCGGAAATCGGCCAGAGAGCGGCAGAAGAAAGCCGTGAAGAAATAAAGAAGATGATCCAGGATGCTGATATGATATTCATTACAGCAGGCATGGGTGGTGGTACC
>JAZQDE010000029.1:0-6183 GCA_045546695.1 Clostridia bacterium
ATACTTACAACAAGACGGAGGTTTGCCTCGTCTAGTCTCTGCTTCGCCTCTTCGTCGCCCGCTTCAATACGTATAGCAAGTTCTACTTCTTCTTCAGCTGTAAGGAGTGGCACCTTACCAATCTCTTTAAGATACATACGTACGTGGTCCTCAAGTCCGACACCATCTGCCAGTGAGTCGATCTCTTCTACCAGAGCCTTCTGGTTTGGAATATCGCCTTCAAAATCACCAATAATACTGATGCCCATGCGTTCGCAGGCTTCGTACACTTTGTCAATTATATCAGCTTCGATATCAGAATCATCAAGAACAGAATTTATCTCATCAATAGTAAGAACACCCTTGAGCTTACCCCTGTCGAGCAATGCTGTCAAAAGAGAATTTCCCTCAAACATGTTCTTATCGTCTTTGTCATTTGATAGCTCTTCATAATCAACGCCATTTTTATTTCTTGATTTAGATGAAATATTGCCATATTCGCCGCCGTTTTCGTATGAAATAACGTCATCTGCAATAGAATCAATATTCTCGTCTATATCTTCAATATCTTCTATATCATCGATATCATCAATCTCCCCGATATCAGGAATATCTGACATATCCTCTATAGAATCAATATCATCAAGACTGTCAAGATCATTAATCTCATCAAGGTTTGAATCATCAAAAACATTGTCGTCAATATCAGCTTCTGTGATATCATCAATAAACGGATCATTTCCGTCAAATTCTTCTGTTTGTTCAATTTTCTTCTTGCTGCTCATTTCAGGTACCGTTTCCTTTCTTCTATTATTGCCTTGAGTTGTGTCAGATATTCAAGCTTTTTATCTTCATCCAACCCTGCACTGCCCAAAATATCATTAATACTACTTATTTTTATATCACACCGAAGTCTCATACATTGCAGATAAATATCATATGCCGCCTGATTTATATCAGGTGGAGTGAGCCATCTGCTGACGAGTTCGGAAATAACCGCTGTGTTGCCGTCTTCAACGTCCGCCATAACAAACTCAATGCCGGTACGTCCGCCGTTTTTTACCCTTTCTGAAAGTTTTTCAAATAATTTGTTGTTTTCCCCGATAGTAAAATATCCTGCCAAAGATGCTTCATATTGTGAAAATGTCCTTGAATCTTCGCTAAGAAGCAATATGAGAGTCTTTTCAAGTCTGTCGAGCTTTACCATATCAGGCGTCATTACCTGTCCCTGAACGGCTGCATCATCCGCCTCAGTATTTCTGGCAGCACCTGTCTTCAATGAACGTCTGCCAAGTACAGCCTTCGTATCTACGGTTCCGCCTTTTGCGATAAATTTATTAATTTCAGACATAAATGCCTCAAACGGAAGAACGTATTTATCAGAAACCCACTTTGCATACATCTGAAGCTCTGCAGTGTTTGATATAGAAGCAATAATCGGAATAACATCCTTGAGAAAATCACTCTTGCCTGCGAGCTCATCCAACTTATGCTTTGACGCAGCAGTCTCAACCTTATACTCTATATCAGTTTTTGATGCGGCAATAACTTTTTGAAAATCCTCGGCAGTGTGCTTTTTGAAAAAGTCATCAGGGTCCTTTACGTCAGGATCAACCACAGCCAGAGAAAGCGTTTTTACCGATAATCCTGCCCCCTTGAAAACATCTATACCTCTCAAAATAGCAGCTTGTCCTGCGCTGTCAGCGTCATATCCTACATAAACTCTGTCAAAATACTTCTTCATAAGCTTTGCTTGTCCGGGGGTAACAGCCGTACCCAACGTAGCAACCGAATTTGTTATTCCCATCTTGTGCAAAGCAATACAGTCCATATAGCCTTCAACAACAATAAGGTCACGCGATTCAGACTTTTTTGCAAAATTCATACCATATACGTGTTTTCCCTTAGTATATGCCGGTGTTTCCGGTGAATTCAGGTACTTCGGATGTGAATCATCAAGAACTCTGCCACCAAAAGCAATAACATTACCGCTCGCGTCAAAAATCGGGAACATAACGCGGTTGCGGAACTTGTCGTAGCATCCACCTGATTCACGCTTTACACAAAGGCCGGCCTTTTCAAGCAATTCATCTGATGCAGAATATGGTGGCGCCTTAAGATAATTTGTAAGTAAATCCCATGAATCCGGTGCGTAGCCAAGCCCAAATGACTTAACCAACTCAACACTGAGCCCTCTTCTTTTAAAATACTGCTGAGCAACCTTGCTTGTCTTCAGATTGTCAAAAAAGAATTTTGCGGCAATTCTGTTAATTGAGAGAATATCTGCAATCAGCTTCGCATCAGGATTATTCTTTTCCCTGGTATCTTTTTCAATCTTGATACCGACCCTCTCTGCCAGGAAAACAAGCGCCTCGTAATACGAAAGATTTTCTATCATTGATATAAAATGAACGACGTTCCCACCTTTTCCGCAGCCAAAGCATTTAAAAATCTGCTTGCCGGTATGTACTGAAAAAGATGGTGTCTTTTCATTGTGAAAAGGACAGTTGCCCATATATCCGGTGCTGCCTTTGCGGGTCAATTTGACATATTCACTGATAACGTCTGCGATATCATTTTTTTCAATAATCTCATCAACAACCGCTTGAGGTATAGCCATATCAACGATACTCCTTTCACAATAATCCGAGATTACAAGGTCTCAATAATTCAATACGACAGCCAAAATAAAAACCCTTTATTTTTAATACCTACTTTTTTCGACATATTTCGACTTTGATTGTACATATACTTTGTATCAGATGCATTTACTTTTACACCAGGATGGAATTACTTATGTACACTGTTTATATTGATATTATAATAATTGAAAATCTACTTATTAACTTTGTAATACTACATATAACGGCGCTCATATTGAGAAGACAGGCCGGATGGTACAGATTGCTGCTATCTTCCCTTGCCGGCTGTGTTTACTGTTTAGCTGGTATTTTTATAACAAAATTGCTTGTATCTGTTTTATTAAAACTAATTCTCAGTCTTCTGATGATTTTTATCGCGTTTGGCTTTGAGTCATTAAGAAAATTTTCAGAAGAATGTTTTGTGTTCTATATAGCAACATTCACATTCGGAGGAATTACTCTACTATTATTTAATACTCAAAAAAAATACTACATATTTTTATTATCAGTTATCGGGTATCTGATATGCATGTTCGCTCTCAGACTTATAAGAAAGCAAAGACAAAAAAATTTATTGTACAGGGTCTACATAAAAATGGATGATCGTGAAATATTCCTGACGGCTTTTCTTGACACAGGCAATCTTCTCAAAGATCCTTTTACAAACCGGGGCGCCATAATCGCCGAATCCTCTGTCCTTAAGCCAATCATCCCAAATGACGTATATAAATGTATTACGGAAAATGACGAGGAACATATTGCTGAGATATCGCCCCTCTGGGCATCACGTTTTCTCGTTCTGCCTTTTTCAACCATCGGTGAAAAATCAGGAAATCTTAAAGGTTTCCGGTGTGATTATGCCGTTGTTACATCTGACAATAATGATACTTTTATCGTAAAAAACGCAATAATTGCTATATATTTTAACACTCTTAGCAATTCAAACATATACAGTGCTCTGCTACCACCCGACATTTTATATAATAGGAGTTGATAAAAATGATAATGAGTTTATTCAGAAGATACTTCAGACAAATAATGCCACCGCCGGTCTTTTACATAGGTGGTAGCGATACTCTGCCGCCGCCTCTTACCCAGGAAGAAGAGAATGTTCTTCTGACAAATTTTTCACCGGATAACGCAGAGGCAAGGTCTATGCTCATTGAGCATAACCTCCGACTTGTTGTATATATTGCAAAAAAATACGAGGCTTCATCTGTTAACCTCGAAGATCTCGTTTCAATCGGAACCATCGGTCTGATAAAAGCAATAAATACATTTTCACCCGAAAAAAACATTAAACTGGCTACATATGCGTCGCGTTGTGTCGAAAATGAGATTCTTATGTATCTGCGCAAATCAAGCAGATACAAAACTGAAGTTTCTTTTGATGAACCACTGAATGTAGATTGGGAGGGCAACGAATTGCTTCTGTCTGATATTCTGAGCAGCGAATCTGATTATACCACGCGGGAAATCGATGACGAATCAGATATGCAGATTCTTTATGGCGCGCTCGGCAAACTATCCGAAAGAGACAGAACAATAATGGATCTGCGATTTGGCTTTACGACAGGAAACGAAAAAACCCAGAAAGAGGTCGCTGATATGCTTGGAATATCCCAGTCGTATATATCCAGACTCGAAAAACGAATTATTTCACGTCTCCGGAAAGAAATAAAAAAAAGTGAGGTCTATTGATTAAAAGCAGAATAAAAAAATACCACCGGGCAATAATCATTAATAGAAAGATTGACCCGGAGGTATTAAGTATGATAATCAATAAAGTAGAAATATGTGGAGTAAATACCGGTAAACTTCCCTTGCTTACATCCGAAGAAAAAAAGGAATTATTTGTAAAAATAAAAGCCGGAGATGAGGACGCAAGACAAACATTCATAAACAGCAATCTCAGACTTGTACTTTCAATAATTCAGAAATTTTCCAATCGCGGAGAGCAGGCAGACGATCTTTTTCAGGTGGGCTGTATCGGCCTTATCAAGGCCATAGACAATTTTGACTTATCACAGGACGTACAATTCTCTACCTACGCTGTACCAATGATTATAGGTGAGATCAGAAGATATTTAAGGGACAATAATTCTATCAGAGTCAGTCGTTCTTTAAGAGATATTGCTTATAAAGCTGTCACAGCGCGTGAAAAGTTTATGACTGAAAACAACCGCGAACCATCCGTCACAGAATTAGCAAAATTAATTGAAGTAAACCGCGAAGATCTTGTTATTGCACTCGAAGCAATCCAGGAAACAGTCTCAATGTATGAACCTATTTTTCAGGAAGGCGGTGATACTCTTTGTATTAAAGACCAGATAAAGGATAATGAAAATACTGAATCAGCCTGGTCACAGACGATAACGATCAAAGAAGCAATAAAAAAGCTCACGGAACGTGAGCAATTAATAATCAATTTGCGATTCTTCGACGGATACACGCAAGTGGAAGTTGCCGATGAAATCGGCATCAGCCAGGCGCAGGTATCACGTCTTGAAAAGAATGCGCTTAAACATTTAAAAAAGCATGTAAATTAGCTTTTGAATTATCTTCTGTTGCTTAAGAAAGAAGGAATATCGAAATCATCGTCATCTCTTCTTGCTGCAGCTGCAGGCTTAACAACTTCTTTAGTCTCGATGTTAGTAGCTTCTGTAACGTCTTCATCATCAAAACCGGCTGCTACGATAGTAACCTGCATCTCGTCGTTCATCTCGTCGTTAACTTCCATAGCACCGAAGATAATCTGTGCATCTGTGTCAACAGCTTCGTGAACTGTGTTGTTAACTAATGTAAGCTCTACCATGTTGATGTTGTCACCACAGTAATAAACGAGAACTGACTTAGCACCCTTGATGCTTGTCTCAAGAAGCGGATTTTCAATAGCGAGCTTGAGAGCTTCTTCTGCACGGTTTTTACCTGATGCACGACCAACGCCCATGTGAACAATACCCTTGTCCTGCATCGTTGTCTTAACGTCAGCAAAGTCGATGTTTACGTCAGCAACGTCTGTGATGATATCGCAGATACCCTGTACTGAATTGCTGAGAACTTCGTCAACGAGTTTGAATGCGTTCTGGATTGTAACCTTCTCGTCAACAATCTTCATGATGTTGTCATTAGGAATAATAACGAGTGAGTCAACGTGTTCCTGGAGCTTCTCAATACCCTTAAGAGCTGCCATCATCTTTCTTCTGCCTTCAAACGCGAAAGGCTTTGTAACTACTGCAACAGTCAGGATACCCATGCCTTTTGCAATCTCAGCTACAACAGGAGCTGCACCTGTACCTGTGCCACCGCCCATACCGGCAGTGATAAATACCATATCAACACCCTTTAAGAGGTTTGTAATCTCTTCACGGCTCTCAGAAGCAGCCTTCTCACCAATCTCAGGATTTGCACCTGCGCCGAGACCTCTTGTAATTTTTTCACCAATCTGAATTTTAGTTTCTGCTTTTGACATCTGGATAGCCTGAGCATCGGTATTAACAACTATAAAGTCAACACCCTCAACTTTAGCTTCCACCATTCTGTTTACAGCGTTGCAGCCACC
>JAZQDE010000030.1:0-27891 GCA_045546695.1 Clostridia bacterium
AAATCATTGTTTTTTCTAATGTAGCACAGTTTAATTAGAAAAAAACTCATTTTCAGCTTGATAATTACATAAAAATCCGTTTTTTTCTAATAGCCAGAGTGATTTTTAGAAAATCTCGCCCGCAAATCTCGCCCGCAAATCCCGCTCGTCAACGATTCCGCCGCCGCGCCCACAAAATCGGCCACGCCCACCGCGACAGCAAGTGGGACATTTTCCCTTGTGGTTTAGCAGGACATTATCATAAATGGCTTGCATAAGGTGAAAATATATATTTTTTTTCGTTGCACAATCCGTTTTCAAGTGATATACTACACGCAGAAGGAGATTAAACCTATGGCAAACATTCGATTTACAGTTGGATACTATTATTTTAGATTCTTATTAAAATAAGGGTTTTCATCTGTGTACGATTAAATAGAATTTTTAAACGACGTTGCAGTGAAAACCGCAACGTTTTTTGTTATATGAGGGGAAAGAGGGACGCGTACAAATGATAGTAATACTTAAACAAAACACGACAGACACACAAATTAAAAACTTTACAGACTGGCTCGCATCACAAGGACTTGACGTGCACATATCAAGAGGAAGTTTCGAGACAGTAGTAGGCCTTATCGGAGACACATCAAAAGTCGATGAGGAGCTGGTGAAAAGTCTTGAAATGGTAGAATCTGTAAGAAGGATTTCTGACCCATTCAAAAGTGCTAACAGAAAATTCCATCCCGATGACAGTATAGTAACAATCGGTGCAGAAAAACAAGTAAAATTCGGCGGCGGTCATTTTGGTGTTATTGCCGGACCTTGCTCAGTAGAAACGAAAGAACAGATAATAAGTGTTGCCAAAGACGTAAAGGCATCAGGCGCAGTCATGCTAAGGGGCGGCGCATTCAAACCGCGTACATCGCCATATGATTTCCAGGGTCTGGGAGCAGAGGGCATAAGACTTCTGCTTGAAGCAAAAAAAGCGACAGGACTGCCGATAATAACAGAGATTCTCAGCATTACACATCTTGAATTATTTGAAGATATTGACGTGATACAGGTCGGTGCAAGAAATATGCAGAATTTTGAAATGCTCAAAGAATTAGGCCATCTTAAAAAGCCGATTCTTCTTAAAAGAGGTCTTGCGAACACGTTAAAAGAACTGCTCATGTCGGCTGAATACATCATGTCGGGCGGAAACGAGCATGTAATTCTGTGCGAACGCGGCATCAGAACGTTTGACAACACTTACACAAGAAATACTCTTGATTTATCAGCCGTGCCCGTACTCAAAGAGCTTACGCATCTTCCTATTATTGTTGACCCCAGCCATGCAGTAGGCTCGTCAAAATACGTAGAATCAATGGCACTTGCGGCAGTTGCGGCAGGCGCAGACGGCATAATGACAGAAGTACACAACGATCCACTCAAGGCACTTTGCGACGGAGCTCAGTCACTGACACCGGCGCAGTTCGATAAAATGATGGGAAAAATCAATTCAGTAAGGCAGGCGGTATGTAAATGAACGTTGGCGTAGTAGGACTCGGACTCATAGGCGGCTCAATGGCAAGAGCATATAAACAGGCAGGACACAGAGTCCTGGCACACGATATTGATGCAAAAACACTCGGATATGCAATGCTTGCAGGCGTTGCAGACGGCCCTCTCACGGAAAAAGATATTCCGGAAATCGAGTTGCTTTTCATCGCACTTTATCCTTGCGCATCCGAAGAATACTTACAAAACAACGCAAAAAATATTTCGGCTGGCTGCGTAGTCATAGACCTGTGCGGAACAAAAAGAAGAATTTGCGAGACTGGCTTTGAGCTGGCAAATCAATACGGATTTACATTTATTGGCGGACACCCAATGGCCGGCGCACAATTTTCAGGCATAAAATACAGCCGTTCAAATCTTTTTAAAGGCGCGCCGATGGTAATCGTTCCGCCCAAATACGACGACATCGTACTGCTTGATAAGATTAAAAAATTACTTGAACCGGCAGGTTTTGGTTCAATATCCGTGACAACGGCAGCAGAACACGACAAAATGATCGCCTTCACGTCGCAACTTGCACACGTCGTTTCAAATGCATATGTCAAAAGCGAGACTGCAAAAGCACACGGCGGTTTTTCTGCAGGATCATACAAGGATATGACGAGAGTTGCATGGCTCAATGAATATATGTGGACAGAACTTTTCCTGGAAAACAGTGATTATCTGAGCCACGAACTTGAACTTATAATCAATTCACTCAAAGAATACAAAGATGCAATCGACGCAAGCGACAAAGAGCGTCTTTGCAATTTGCTCAAAGACGGCAGAATTGCCAAAGAACAGGTAGATGGGAAGTAAAACGATGAAAAAAATAACGGTAGAGGCTTCAAGAACATACGACATTATTATAGAGCGCGGTATACTGTCAGAAAGTGGCAGCATAGCAGCCGGTCTTGTGAAAAATCCCTGTAAGATTATGGTAGTCAGCGATACGAATGTTTATCCATTATATGGTGAAAAAACGGCTGACTCATTTACAAAAAATGGATTTGAAGTATATAGCTTTGTATTTCAGGCAGGCGAAAGCTCAAAAAATGTCAATACGCTTGCTCAGTTATGGGAAGAACTGGCAGAAAAGCATTTCACAAGAAGCGATATGATAGTAGCTCTCGGCGGAGGTGTTGTCGGTGATCTTGCAGGCTTTGCGGCATCTACTTTTTTAAGAAGTATTCAATATATCCAGATTCCGACGACATTACTTGCTATGGTGGATTCGTCGGTCGGTGGTAAAACTGCAATCGACCTTAAGGGCGGGAAAAATCTGGCAGGTAGTTTTTACCAGCCGAGCGCAGTAATCTGTGACCCTGATACGTTGCAGACTTTGCCGGCTGAAATATACAGTGACGGCATGGCGGAAGTTATAAAATATGGAATGATAAACAAACCCGAACTTCTGCAGGTATTAAAAGGCGAATACGACATTGCCGATGTTATAGAGATCTGCGTGTGTGCAAAGCGTGACATCGTAAATGAAGATGAAAAAGACCTTGGCGTAAGGCAGTTTCTGAACTTCGGACATACGCTCGCGCATGGTATAGAAAGGTCATCTGACTACACAATCCCGCACGGCAGAGCTGTTGCGATAGGAATGGTGCTCATAACAAAAGCAGCAGTCAAAGCAGGCAAATGCACTCAGGATGCGCTCCTTATATTGGAAGAATTGCTGACAAAAAATGGTCTGCCGCTGTGGACTGAGATCACTGCAAAAGAGCTTTGTGATGCGGCGCTGAATGACAAAAAAAGGAAGGGCGACTATATTACGGTCGTGCTTCCGACAGGAGTGGGCACGAGCATACTTGAAAAAATATCAATATCAGAATTAAATAAGCTCATTGAGGGAGTGTGGAATAAATGACCATAAATTTACATTCTCCAAAGCTAAACGGCAAGGTAAAAGCTATCGCTTCTAAATCAGAAGTACACAGACTCCTGATTTGCGCGGCGCTGGCAGATAATGCCACGTCAATTGCATGCAGTGAAATCAATGCGGATATAGAAGCGACACAAAAATGCCTGTCGGCACTGGGGGCACAGATTACGTATGAAAATGGCTTTTTCTATGTAAAACCTATCCGGGAAATACCAGTTGATGAAGTGACACTTCTGCCCGGAGAATCAGGCTCAACGCTCAGGTTTCTTCTTCCCGTTGTTTGCGGCCTTGGAGTAAATGCTAAATTTATCATGGAAGGTCGCCTTGCAGACAGACCTTTGTCTCCACTTAAAGAACTTCTGGAAGAAAATGGTGCACAAATACACAAAGAAGGCAATATTTTATATGTTTCAGGCAAAGTAAGAACTGATAAATTCACTATTGCCGGAGATATTTCATCACAATTTATAAGCGGACTTCTTTTCATGCTACCTATGTGGGGCGGAGAAGTGGAAATTACAGGTAAGACACAAAGCCTGCCATATATAGAAATGACAATTGCGGCCTTGGCAGAATTTGGATGCGAAGTTACAAAAACGCAGACAGGATATAAGGTTCCTTGCAGGATGCCTTTCTTTTCACCTGCAAAAATAGAAGCAAAAGGCGACTGGTCAAACGCAGCATTTTTCATAGTTGCAGGCGTAATCGGTGAAAAGCCGGTTACAGTTACAGATATTGACATAAACAGCAAGCAGGGAGACAAAGCAATAATTGACATTTTATGTAATGCCGGAGCAAGGATAGACATTGAAAAAAACTCTGTTACGGCGTGGCCTTCTACGATTATCGGAACAGAAATCAACGCAGCGCAGGTACCTGATCTTGTGCCTGTTTTGTCTGTTGCGGCAAGCGTTTGCGTTGGAAAAACAAGAATATATGAAGCACAAAGACTGAGAATCAAAGAAAGTGACCGCCTTGCAGCTATTTGCGATATGTTGACAAATTTTGGCGCAAATTGCGTTGAGACAGAAGACGGCCTGATTATTGAAGGTTCCGGTAGTTTGCAGGGCTTGTCAGACGATATAGTAAAGGTGTGCTCACACAACGACCACAGAATAGCAATGAGCGCAGCTGTTGCAGCTACTGTATGTCAAAAAGAGGTAGAAATAAGCGGCGCAGAAGCAGTAAATAAATCGTATCCGCTTTTCTGGCAGGATTACCGGAAACTGGCAACAATAAAGGAGGATATATAATGTCAACTCCATATGGTTACAACCTGAAATTATACATAGACGGTGGCTCGCACGACGAGAAAATCACGATGCGGCTGGAAGGATTTCCCAAGGGAATGAAAATTGATATGCAAAAGCTTTATGAGTTTATGCAAAGACGTGCGCCGGGTGGTAATAAATGGTCGACGCAGCGCAAAGAAAAAGACGCACCTGTGTTTTTGTCCGGCGTAGAAAAAGATACAAATATTACGACCGGAGAGCCGATTGAGGCTGCAATTTTCAACAGCAACCAACATTCCTCTGACTATTCTTTCATATATGATACGCCAAGACCGTCTCATGCAGACTATGCGGCTCTGGTAAAATATGGAAGCAAGGTTGACCTGAGGGGCGGCGGCCATTTTTCAGGAAGATTAACGGCAATGATGTGCGTTGCAGGCTATCTTTGCAGACAATATCTGGAAGAAAAAGGAATAGAAATATTTGCACATATCCATTCAGTCGGCGGCATGGAGGACGAAGCTTTTGATCCGGTAAATATTGACAGAAATAAAGCTATGGAAATTGCAAAAAAGGAGTTTCCTGTATTGAGTGATGAAGCAGGCGAGAAAATGAAGGAGGCTATAGAAGAAGCGCGCCTTGAAGGTGACTCGGTAGGCGGCATTGTCGAATGCGTAGCGATAAACGTGCCGGCGGGCCTCGGCGAACATATGTTTGCAGGCGCAGAAGGCAGAATGGCAGCAATTTTATATTCTATTCCTGCAGTCAAGGCGGTAGAATTTGGCAGCGGAGCAGCGTGCGCAAGGGCAAAAGGCAGTGAAAACAACGACCCGTTTTACTATGATGGTGACGTTGTAAAGACAAAGACGAACAATTGCGGCGGAATCCTTGGTGGCATGACAAACTCAATGCCTGTATTATTCAGAGCGGCTTTCAAACCGACGCCGTCGATTGCAAAAGAACAAGACACAGTATCACTTACAAATAAAGTAAATACAAAATTAGCAATAAAAGGAAGACATGATCCATGCATAGTGCCAAGAGCAGTGCCGGTCGTAGAAGCGGCGGCAGCTATTGCACTGTGCGACATGATGTTGGACTGAAAAGGAGACAAATAATGGAAAATAATAATGAGCTATCGCTAGAAGGAATCAGAGGAAAAATAGACGAAATAGACAAGCAACTTGTAGAACTTTTCTGTAGTCGTATGGAGGTTGCATCTCAGGTGGCCGAATATAAAAGAGCACATTCGCTACCGGTACTTGACAGCAACAGAGAAAGACAACAGCTGGCAAAAGTTGCATCGCTTGCAGGGCCGGAGTTTGCAGGATATACGAAAGTTCTTTACACAAATCTCTTCAGTCTTTCCAGATCTTACCAGCAAGGGATTCTTGCAGGAGAGAGTCAGCTTTGTAAATCAATAAAAGAAGCAATCGACACGACTCCGAATCTGTTTCCTGAAACTGCCAAAGTTGCCTGCCAGGGAATAGAAGGTGCATACTCACAGATTGCAACACAAAAGATATTTGAGCTTCCTCAGATATCATATTATCGTTCCTTTGCAGACGTATTTGACGCAGTCGAAAAAGGCGAGTGCCGTTACGGTATGCTTCCTATCGAAAACAGCACTGCCGGCTCGGTTACAAAGATTTTTGACCTTATTCTTAGTCATAAATTCCACATTGTAAAGTCATACAGACTAAAAGTAGACCACAACCTTCTTGTAAATCCGGGCACAAATCTGGAAGATATTACCGATATTTTCTCCCATGAACAGGCAATAAACCAATGTGGAAACTTCCTGAAAAAACACCCCGGCATTAAAGTTCATGTTGTAGCCAATACGGCTGTTGCCGCAAAATTTGTGTCAGAATCAGGCAAAAAAGAATACGCCGCGCTCTCATCAAGAGATTGCGCCGCGCTTTATGGTCTTAAAAACATAGCTCCGTCACTCCAGGATATGGGAAATAACTACACGCGTTTTATTTGTATTTCGAAAGACCTTGAGATTTATCCCGGTGCAGACAAGACGACAATTATGGCAGTTACTGCCAACACACCGGGTGCTCTTCACCATTTGCTGTCTCACTTTTTTGCCCATGGCATCAACCTGACAAAGCTCGAATCGAGGCCCATACCGGACAGAGATTTTGAATTTATGTTTTATTTTGACATTGACGTATCTATTTACTCGCCAAAATATTACGCAGTAATATCAGAACTCGAAAAAATGTGCGAAGACTTCCGTTTTTTGGGAAGTTATTCGGAAAATGTCGGCTGATACAAGGAGATGATGCAAAATGATTCATAAAACAAATATCAAATCCGGTCTTATTGGTGAAAAATTGGGACACAGCTTTTCACCGCAGATACATAGCTACCTTGCGGATTATGAGTACAAATTGTACGAAATGCCTGAAGAAGAAGTGGGAAATTTTGTCAAAAACAGCGACGTGGATGCGTTTAACGTGACAATCCCGTACAAGAAAACGGTTATGAAATTTCTGGATTTTATTTCACCGGAAGCAACGCGTATCGGCGCGGTAAATACGGTTGTACGCAAAGACGGCAAACTCTACGGCTACAATACGGACTATTTTGGCATTATGTACACTGTAAATAAGAGCGGTATTGAGATAAAAGACAAAAAAGTGCTGATTCTTGGCTCCGGCGGTGCATCTGTGACTGCAAATACTGCAATGCATGACCTTGGCGCCCGCGAAGTAATTACTGTTTCCAGACATGGTGAAAATAATTACGAGAACATTTCACGCCACAGGGATGCTGACATAATTATCAATACGACTCCCGTCGGAATGTACCCGAATAATGGTCTTTCGCCTGTAGACTTGTCGACTTTCAAATCGCTTAAGTGGGCGTTTGATATGATTTTCAACCCTAAACGCACAAGATTCCTATTTCAGGCAGAACAGCTTGGAGTACCTGTTGCAAACGGACTTCTGATGCTCGTTGCCCAGGCAAAAAAAGCGTGCGAGTTCTTCCTGGACACGAAGATTGACGACAGCGAGATAGATTATATCGAAGAACGCATTGCCGTTTCTTCCCAGAATATTGTGCTGGTCGGCATGCCGGGTTGTGGCAAAACGACTGTCGGTAAGCGCGTCGCTGAGCTTCTCGGTCGTGATTTTGTAGACCTTGACGAAGAAATTGAAAAATTTGCCGGTGAAAAGATTCCGGTGCTCTTCGAAAAATACGGTGAGACGGGTTTCCGCGTAATCGAGCAGCAGGTTGTGACAGAAATTGGCAAAAAATCATGGCTGGTAATCGCAACCGGCGGCGGTGTAGTTACGAGAAAAGAGAATTATTATCCTCTGTACCAGAACGGCCAGATTGTTTTCCTCCAAAGAGACATAAAGGATCTGTGTTGCGAGGGCAGGCCCCTTTCACAGAAAGGCAAACTTGAAGAAATGTACGAAAGAAGATATCCTATGTATATGAGTTTTTCATCTGCATGCGCGCAGGGAACGAATGACGTAGAATCTACAGCAAGAAATATAATTAAGGCGGCGAAATTATGAAAATATTAATCATCAACGGACCAAATCTTAATATGCTCGGCATAAGAGAACCGGCAATTTATGGTAAAAATACTTATCCGGAGCTCTGCCGTATGATTGAAAAAGCATGTGATGGCATTGATTTTGAAATATATCAGTCAAACCATGAAGGTGCGATTGTGGACAAAATACAAAGTGCGCTCGGCGTTTTTGACGGCATTGTTATCAATCCGGCCGCATACACCCACACGAGCGTTGCGATTCTCGATGCGCTCAAGGCAGTAAACATTCCGACTGTTGAGGTGCATATTTCAGACATAAACACGCGCGAAGAATTCCGCAAGTTTTCATATGTTTCACTTTACGCGTGCAAAACGATTGCAGGCCGCGGCTTTGATGGTTACGTTGAAGCTATTGAATATTTAAGAGCAACTCTGTGAAAAGTCAAGGGGGAGATAAGTCATGTCGATAAAATTCAAACGTAGACTTCCGATACCAAAAGAAGTAAAAGAAATGTATCCCGTTTCGGAAGCGGCTGCAAAAGTCAAAAAGGCTCTCGATTGCCAGATTGCGGATATTTTCACAGGTAAATCAGACAAAAAACTGCTCATTATAGGACCTTGCTCTGCAGACCGCGAAGATGCTGTATTTGAATATTGCACAAGGCTCAGAAAAGTACAGGATGAAGTAAATGACAAACTGGTAATTATTCCCAGAGTATATACAAACAAGCCGAGGACAACGGGCGATGGCTACAAGGGGATGCTTCATCAGCCGGACCCCAATGAAAAGCCTAATCCTTTCAAGGGCGTGCTCGCAATCCGTGCACTGCACACAAAAATACTGACAGAACTTGGTATGTCCACGGCTGATGAGATGCTTTATCCTGCCAACTATTGGTATTTGTCAGACCTTATGTCGTACGTAGCTGTCGGCGCAAGAAGTGTCGAAAATCAAGAGCATCGTCTCGTTGCCAGTGGCATTACAGTCCCTGTCGGCATGAAAAATCCGACGAGTGGCGATTTATCTGTTATGATGAATGCTATTAAAGCAGCTCACCACAGCCATGAATTTATTTATCGCGGCTGGGACGTTACGACTTCGGGCAATCCATTGTCACATGCTATTTTGCGCGGCTCTGTAAATAAACACGGCCAGAATATGCCAAATTACCATTATGAGGATCTTGAATTTCTTTGTGAAATGTATGAAAAAGCAAACGTTGAGAATCCGGCGTTTATCGTTGATGCAAACCATTCAAATTCAAATAAAAAATTCTGGGAACAACCCAGAATTTGTAAAGAAGTCATTAATTCGTGTCGCCATGACAGCCAGGTTAATAAACTTTTCAAGGGCTTCATAGTTGAGAGCTATCTCGAAGATGGCTGCCAGCCGATCGGCCCTGATGAGATTTACGGAAAATCAATTACCGACCCATGCCTGGGCTGGGAAAAAACGGAAAAATTGATTTATGATATTGCGTCTATGGTCTGACCGGGAGCGATTCTGATTAATTTATCATTGTTGCAAAGAACCCACACTTCGGTGCTTGTCGGATTGTAAATGGTGTTACCACTGACAGAGAAGATAAGCGATTCATACGCTTTGACATAGTCATAAACCTGGATGTTTGTGGCATACCAGACATCGTCTTTATTGGCAACTTTTTCAAAGAAATTCTCTATAAGCGACCAGTTGTCACAATCGTCAAACTCGTAAGTGTGTCCCCACAGATAGAAGAGCCATGGCTCTTTTGCCGGTGCCTGCGTCACAAACTTTTCAGCCAAATTCATAAGCTCGGGATTCTTGTGATGACACGTCGGCTTGAGTTCAAGCCAGTTTTTGGGAATGCCAAAATTTAACGTCGTATGTGTTGTCCTTGCATAAGCAATTCCGCACATTCTGAAAAGATCGATAATATCGTCTGTGTATGCACCGTAAGGATAAGCATGCCCGCGGCAGATACAGCCAAAATTTTCTTCAATATTTTTCCTGTCTTCAAGTATTTCGAGCGCAGCCTCGGCCAGCGGAATCCTGTTTGTAAAAGGATGTGTAAGGCAGTGCGTTGCGACCTCAAAAAGCGGGGAAGAAAGATACGTTTCTTTGCTTTTGCTCATGGAAAGAGGTCCTCTTTTACCAAGCGGAGCGTCATCAGGTGCGACGAATCCTGTGTTTATATTGAACGTTCCTGCGATGTTCCATTTTTTCATCAGCTCGCACATTCTTATATCCTGTACAACGCCGTCGTCGTAGCTGAGAGTCAGACACTTGCTTTTTCCTTCCGGAAAACGCATGCATATATCATGTAAATTTCTTGCCATTTTTATCACCTCTGCGCAGAATTATATAGCACGCGCCACGCGTTTTCAACAAAACTTTTTCAGACAATAATATCGAATTATTCTTGATTATACTTTCCGGTGTGATATAATACGGACAACTGCAAAGAACAAAGAAGGTGACACAAATTATGGACAAGATCAGGTTTGGTATTTTTGGGCTATGGCGCGGAGAATCTTTCGTGCATATTATCAATACATTCAAGGACACAGCTGTACTTGTGTCTGTGTGCGAGCAGATTGAAGACAGGCGTAATCACGTTATTAAAATCTGTGAAAAGGCCGGTGTCAGCGGCGTAAAAGCGTTCAGCGATTTTGATTCGTTTATTGACAGCGGCATCGATGTTGTTGTTCTGTGCAATCATTTTCACATGCATGCGCCGTACGCGATAAAGGCGCTGAAAAAGGGAATTCACGTTATCAGTGAGTGCACGACGGGCTCTACTATTAAAGAGTGTGTCGAGCTTTGCCGCGCAGTTGAAGAGTCAGGCTGTAAGTACATGATTGCGGAGAATTATCCGTTTGTAAATACAAGGCTTGAGATGACGAGGCTCTGCCGCGAAGGCTATCTTGGCTTGATTCAGTATGCAGAAGGCGAGTACAACCACCCGTCTGACGAGAGCGAGCTCAGATATCTGACTCCTTATCAGTACCATTGGCGCGCATGGATTCCGCGCACGTATTATGTGACGCATTCGATGGGTCCTTTAATGTACATGGCAAACGCAATGCCGGTGACAGTAAATGCCAGGGCAGTATACAGCCCGCAACTTCAGCAGTTTGAGGATTTCAGACCTAATTATGATTCAATGGGTATGATGTTCTGCATGATGGACAATGGCGCGCTCTTCAGATTTTCGGGCTGCAGCGACCTGCCGACTCCGAGCGGCTACAGAATTGTAGGCGAGAGAGGCTCTGCCGAGTGCGGACGATTGCTTCCGGACGGCAAGGTATATGCGCATTTCAATCACTGGCAGATTCCGGAAGGTATGCAGCGCTCACAGACTTATACGCCTATAAAGACAGACGTTACGAGAATCGCTGAGAATTTCGGCCATGGTGGCGGCGATTATTACATAATTTACAATATGATAGAGGCACTTTTGCACGATACTCCGTACTTCTTTGACGTATACAAGGGTGCGGCTATGAGTGCGACGGCAATTTATGGCTGGCGCAGCGTGCTGAATGACGGCGCTACGTATCATATTCCTGATTTTTTCAACGAAGAAGAGCGTAAAAAGGTCGAAAATGACGACCTGACGCCTTTCCCGGCGGAAGACGGCAGCGGAATCACACTTCCGTGCGCATCTATGGATGCAAAGAAAAAAGGTTATTCAATTGGTATTTAATATAGTTAAGTATAGTTAAGGAGTTGAAAAAAATGAATGACATTAAATTTGGTGTGTTTGGTTTGTGGAGAGGCGCTTGCTTCGTAGGCATAATCAACAAGTATGAAGGCGCAGTCGTTACTGCCGTTTGCGACAAGAGCCAGATGCGTCGTGATGACGTTAAGAATATCTGTGAAAAAGCAGGCGTTCTTGACCAGGTTACTTTTTACGAGGATTTTGATGAATTTATCGAGGGCGATATGGATGTTGTTTTCCTTTGCAACAATTTCCATGAGCACGCAAAATATGCTATTAAAGCTCTTGAAAAAGGCAAGCACGTTATCAGTGAATGTATTGCCGGTGCGACGTTAAAAGAGTGCGTTGAACTCTGCCGCGCTGTTGAAAAATCAGGTTGCAAGTACATGATTGCAGAAAACTATCCTTTCACAAATACACGTCTTGAAATGGCCCGTCTTAGTCACGAGGGCCTGCTCGGCAAGATTCTGTATGCTGACGGCGAGTACAACCATCCGTCAAGTACAAATGAGCTTAAATATCTGACTCCTGAAGTTGACCACTGGAGAGCATGGTATCCGCGTACATACTACATCACTCACTCCATGGGTCCTTTGATGTATATGGCAAACGCAATGCCTGTAAAAGTAAACGCACGCGCCGTTTTCAGCCCGGCACTTAAGGAAGTTGCTCCTTTCAGACATAACGCTGACGCTATTACAGATATTCACTGCGTAATGGACAACGGCGCAATCTGCCGTTTCTGCGGCTGCAACCAGACAGCTTCTCCGAGCGGTTACCGTATTATGGGTGAGCGCGGCGCTGCTGAAATGGGTCGCGGTGTTGAAAATAACAAAGTTATGTTGTCTTTTAACCATTGGGAAGTTCCGGAAGGATATAAGCAGCATCAGGTTTATGAGCCTGAGAAAACAGACCTCATCAAGCTTTCTGAAGACAGTGGTCACGGTGGCGGAGACTTCTTTATGATCCATAATATGGTTGAGGCTATCAAGAATGACGCTCCGATTTTCTTTGACGTATACAAGGGCGCAGCTATGACTGCTACAGCTATTTACTCATGGCTCAGTATTCTCAACGATGGCGCAACGTATTACATTCCTGACTTCAGCAACGAAGAAGAGCGCAAGAAGGTTGAAAATGACGACCGTACTCCGTTCCCGAGAGCAGACGGCAGCGGTAAGGATTTCCCTGCATGCACAAAAGATGCAGCTGACATGGGATACAAGATCTGATTCCTTTGTGAAAATTAAATAACAGACAGTGAAAAGCAGCAAGTACTTGAGCGGCCCGGCCGCCGGTGGACTTGCTGTTTTTGCGTTTCGTGTTAAATATTATGAACACGGAAAAAGGAAAAACAAAAAAGACGAAAATTTGGTACTGTTCAATATCGTGAACATGATTTTTTAAGAAAGGGGGTGATATGATGGGTAAGGAAATTGAGGATTTTTCAATCAGAGACCGTGGCGAAAATGGTGAATGCGCTGAGTATACTAAGGAAATTTTACGTAAAATGGGAGAGCGAATCAGAATTCTGCGCATAAGAGAATATTATCAGCTTGATCAGATGGCTTTTTTTCTCGGGATAAGTCGTACCACATTATGGAAAATTGAAAAAGGCGATCCGTCTGTATCTATAGGAAAATATGCTATGGTTCTGCACGAGTTGAGGCATCGTGATGATGATTTTAATCATATAGCAAAGCTGACTCCGGCAGAAGAATATTTACGTGAAAACGATCCGTACAAAAACTATATTCCACGCAGATATACTCCGTGATGTTCATTATTCTTAACAGTACCAAAAAAATGACTTTTTAATATATATCGTATATGTGTTTATTATATTGAACAGTACCAAATATTCGTCTGCGCTCTCCCTTGCGGCCCCCTTTGAATTCGTGCTATAATTTTACTATTATGAGTACACCAATTACTGCCATATCCGGAATACAGCAGACAAGAGCAAAGCAGCTTGAAGCTTTGGGAGTTTACTGCGCCGAGGATTTGCTTACGCTTTATCCCAGAGGATATGAACAGCGCACCAACGTCAAAAAAATCTGTGAAATAACCGCTGAAGACGTTTCGACTCAGGCGGCAATAACGCTGATTGGCACGGTAAGCGATGTTAAAAGCAAATATATCCGTGCAAATCTCACAATCACAAGCATGCGACTTCATGATATGACAGGCAGCGTCACAATAACCATGTTCAACCAGGCATACAACGTCAAAAAGCTTCATCCAAACCAGAAAATAGCAGTATTTGGCAATGTAACGCGCGGAGCGTACTCACTTGAAATAAACAATCCCGTTTTCACAACAAAGCCGGACACAGACGAGGATTTCTTTAAAATAAAGGCAATTTATCCTCTTTCGGCGGGCCTTTCACAGAATTTTATGCGAAAAATCGTAAAAAATGCTTTTGCGATTACAAAAGCTCCCCAGGAAAATCTGCCTGCGGAAATACTTGAAAAGCGTGGCTTTCCGACGAAAAAAACAGCACTTATAAATATTCATTTCCCGAAAAACGAGAAGGAAATTCATGCTGCCAGAAAAAGGCTTGTCTACGAAGAACTTTTCATCATACAGCTAATGCTGATGCTCATAAAAACCAACAAAAAAACGACGGATGGCGCAATCAGTTTTGTCGGCAGCGACAATCAAATCATTGAAAAATTCATCAACAGCCTGCCTTTTGAACTGACACTCGGCCAGAAATTGGTATGGCAGGAAATAGCAATCGACATGGACAGCCCAAAGTCGATGAACCGGCTCGTTTTAGGTGACGTAGGCTCGGGCAAGACTGTTGTGGCAGTACTTGCAATGCTCAAGGCGATTTTGTGCGGATATACGGCTGTGTTCATGGCGCCTACGGAAATTCTTGCCAGACAGCACTATAACAATATCAGCAAAATGTTGGAAAAAATTACCTTGCCGGGAGGCGAAAAAATCAGAACAACACTGCTTACTGGTTCACTGCCACTTAAAGAAAAAAGGCAGGCAATTGATGATATAAGACAAGGCTTTTCACATATAGTAATCGGAACTCACGCACTCATACAAGCGGGCGTGACTTTTCACCGGCCGGGAATCGTAATAACGGACGAACAACACCGTTTCGGCGTAAAACAGCGTGAGCTTCTTCAGAATTCTGATGAAAATATCAGCCCGGATGTGCTTGTAATGTCTGCAACACCAATTCCGCGCACATTGGCGCTGGTACTTTATGGAGATCTCGACATATCGACGCTCAAAGGAAAACCATCAGAGCGCAAGCCGGTCATAACTCTCGTACGGCAATCTGATGCGAGGGAAAATATATATAAATGGGCAACAGACCAGATTATGCGCAAAAAAGCACAGGTGTATATCGTTCATCCATTGATAGAACAAGGTGAGAGCAATATGCTGAGTGCAGAAGAAAATTACAAGAAAATGACAACTGATGCTGCCAGCCCGTTTGTGGAGAAAAATATTTCAACAGGACTTGTGCATGGCAAAATGTCGGCAAAAGACAAGGCCGAAGTGATGGAAGATTTTGTCAGCGGCAAGACGTCGGTGCTGTTTTCGACGACAGTTATAGAAGTCGGCGTTGACGTTGCGAACGCAACTATAATGATAATAGAAAATGCAGAACGTTTCGGCCTGGCGCAACTGCACCAGCTAAGGGGCAGGGTAGGTAGAGGCGCCGACCAGTCGTATTGCGTGCTCGTGACAGAGGCTTCCGACAAGCCGAGAATGAAAATAATGGAAGAATCAAACGATGGATTTGAGATTTCTGAAAAAGATCTGGAACTTCGTGGCCCGGGCGACTTCTTCGGCACCCAACAAAGCGGCCTGCCGCCGTTCAGAATCGCGAATCTGTACAGCGACACGGACATATTAAAAGAAGCGCAAAAAGATGCGCTTCTCATTGAAAAAAATATGTCTCGTTACGATGATTATATAAAATATATCAAAAGCATCATACCGGCAAAAATATCTCTGTAATCAGATATTGCACTCAATGCTGCTGCCTGTCTTGCCGGATTCAAAGAGCAAATCAATAACTTTCATAACACGCAAAGCTTCTTCCGGTTTAACGATAAGCTCAACGTCGTTTTTGCCACTTGCCTTGCTGTCGATAACAGCGCAGACATTGTTATAAAAGTCTGTCCACGTAGGATTAACCTCGGGGAGCTCAAGCTCTTCAGTAGTCTCGCGCGGACGCGGAGCCATTGTACGAGTAGGACCTGCTTCTGTATAAACAATCTCGCTTGTCCATTCAAGCTCCTTGTCGTCGAGCAGACGGAGCATTTTACCATTGCATGCCCAGTCGTTGATAATCAACGTACCATCTGTGCACATAACGTGCCATCTTGCCTGGTTTATAAAACAGTTTGTATCAACCTGCACCATGGCAACTATTCCATTTTCAAATTGAATGTGAAGTCTGCAGTTGTCGTCAACGTCGTTAGAATAAACTTCAAAGAGTTCTGCACGAACAGAAACAACAGGGGATTTAATCATCCACATAAGCTGGTCAAGCATATGTACTCCCCAGTCAAGGAGCATGCCGCCTCCGTTTTTCTTAACGCCTCTCCAACCGGAAAGGACTCTTTTAGAACCTTGAACTCTGCTCTCGAAAACGTACGGCGTACCGATTGTTTTATCTTCTATAACTTTCTTAACGATAACAAAATCCTTATCCCAACGTCTGTTTTGGTGTACTGTGAAAACCTTGCCGGTTTCTTTAGCAACGTCCATAATTTCCATCAGTTCGGCAGCGTTCATAGCAACGGGCTTCTCGCAAACAACGTTCTTACCTGCGCGCAGAGCACGGATAGAAAGATCTTTATGGTAATCATTGGGAGTAGCAACGAGTATCAAATCTGTCTGCGGGTCTGCCAGACACTCGTCTAACGATTCATATCCGATAAGACCGAAACTTTTTGCTAAATTACGGCGCTCTTCCTGAACGTCATAAACACCTACAACTTTAATAGAAGGGATTGATTCAAAAATTCTTGTTACATGGTATGAACCCATACCGCCGTAGCCTATAACGGCCATCTTGTGTTCCATGATTTTCACCTCATATATTTAAAATAATTTATACATTAAATCTGAATAAAGTTACGTCGCCGTCGTTCATAACGTATTCTTTACCTTCTGAACGGACAAGACCCTTTTCACGAGCTGCGTTATAAGTACCGCAGGCAACCAGGTCATCAAAAGCAACAATCTCTGCACGGATAAATCCACGCTCAAAGTCTGAGTGGATCTTGCCGGCAGCACCGGGCGCCTTTGTGCCTTTTTTGATAGTCCACGCGCGGACCTCTTTGGGACCGGCTGTAAGGAAGCTGATAAGGCCGAGCAGTGAGTAGCTTGCCTTGATAAGCTGTGAAAGGCCTGACTCTTGAATGCCAAGTTCGCTTAAAAATTCACGGCTCTCTTCTTCGCCCATGTTGCTTATATCTTCTTCAAGCTTGCTGCACACGACGATAACACCGGCATTTTCACCGGCAGCGATATCAGAAAGCTCTTTTACATATTCACAGGAATATGGATCTGCCACGTCATCTTCACTGATGTTTGCGGCATAAATAACGGGCTTTGTTGTAAGAAGGAAGAGCGAATTTACATATTCGCGCTCTTCGGGAGTAAGGTCCATGCTACGGGCAGGCTTGAAGGCCTCAAGATGGTCTTTAATTCTCTTTAAAAGTTCAATCTCGGCAAGAAGCTTCTTGTCGCCGTTTTTGCTGGCCTTGCCGACTCTGTCGATACGGCGCTCAATCATCTCAATGTCTGAAAAAATAAGCTCGCAATTGATAACTTCCGTGTCGCTTGTGGGGGAAGTAGAACCTTCAACTCTGATAATATCGTCGTTGTCAAAACAGCGCACAACGTGAATCAGCGCGTCTACCTCACGGATATGTGAAAGGAATTTATTGCCAAGACCTTCGCCCTTGCTGGCACCTTTGACCAGACCGGCGATGTCGAGAAATTCTATAGTTGCAGGTGTGTATTTCTCAGGGGAATACATATCAGCCAGATAATCAAGACGACTGTCCGGAACACTTACGATGCCAACATTAGGTTCGATTGTGCAAAAAGGATAATTGGCACTTTGCGCGCCTGCCTTTGTCAAGGCATTAAATAATGTACTTTTGCCAACATTTGGCAAACCTATTATACCTAGATTCATATATATACCATCTTTCCGTTTTACATAATTTTAGTTCTATGATATAATGCAAAACAAATAGCCTATCGAGGGATTTTATAAAACATATCGTAACAAAAGTCAAGTGTTTTATAAAGCCTCCCGGTCCCTACTTGATTTTAATTTTTGCAAGGAGCTGATTTACTTGTCACAGTTTGTTAAACAGAAAATACTTGTTGCTGATGATGATGAAAATATCTCTGATTTAATCAGGATGTATTTTGAAAATGAAGGATTTGACGTCACAATAGCAAATGACGGATTGACAGCAATTGAAGAATTCAAAAACGTCACTCCCGATATCGTGATCCTTGATATTATGATGCCCGGCGCAGACGGCTGGCAGGTATGTCGCGAGATCAGAAAAATAAGCCAGGCTCCTGTTATAATGCTCTCCGCAAAAGGTGAAGTTTTTGACAAAGTTCTTGCTCTCGAACTCGGTGCAGACGACTACATGGTAAAGCCTTTTGATTCAAAAGAGCTCGTTGCACGCGTAAAGGCAATCTTAAGACGTACGTCAAAGGTTGAAGAACAGTCTCACGATGAGGTTGTTTTCCCGAATCTTCTTGTAAACAAGACAACATATACAGTAAAGGTTAACGGAAATGAAGTTGCAATGCCTCCAAAAGAGCTCGAGCTTCTTTTCTTCCTTTCTTCAAATCCCAATAAAGTGTACACAAGAGACCAGCTTCTGGAATTCATCTGGGGTTATGATTTCTTTGGCGATTCAAGAACTGTCGACGTACACATCAAGCGCCTTCGTGAAAAAATTGAAGACGGCAAACACAATTGGCAGATTAAGACTGTATGGGGAATAGGATACAAATTTGAAGTAAAATGAAAACGTCTATCTTTGCTAAATTTTCGGTATTGTTTGCAATCATTATCGTATTGACTTCTGTTCTGTCATGCGCTCTTATGTACAACTTTATCGAAAAATACACTATTGACGCCGGCAGAGAAGATATGCACGCCGCAATTGATGACCTGGAGGTCCTTTACCTGCAGTATCTGGTGGCACAAAGAAATGGCGTCACTGAGTCCGGCGAATGGTCTTCGGACAGCGCAAGAGAAGATTGTGAAAATAAATTTGAACGCTTTGAAGAGCGTATGCAATTCTACTACAAGCAGCTCGGTACACACGTATACCTGTCAGGTATGGACGGCCGGTTGCTGTTTTCATATCCATATTTACCCAACGTAGATACACTTGAGGCTGCAGAGTATCTTCCTAAACGAATTTACTCAAAAATGATTAAAGAATACGAAAATGGCTCAGAGGTATACTATTTCCGTGAAAAACCGCAGTATTTTATGGGTGAAATGGAAGATGTCAAGGTCGATGAGAATGGTTTTTCCGAAAATCTCGGAAATTTTTACGGACTGTACGCAAGTTCGGACATATCTGTTTTCACAGTATCAAAGGTGATATATTTTACATATCCAGACACATACGAACCTGTTCAGTACGGAAAAATAACGTTCTGTTCATCGATGAACAGTGTTGCGCAAGCCAGAAATACGATGCTATACTACTTTATTCTGGCAACAGTTATTGCCATCGCCCTTGAACTGATTATCATTTTATGGGTTACACGCAGGATGACAAAGCCGATAAGGGAAGTTGAATATCTTACGAAAAATTTGGCAAAGGGTAATTATCAGGGTAAAATAGAAAAGACTACGAATGATGAGATTGGCACGCTTATTGACAGCTACAACAATCTGGCAGATGAACTTGCTAAACTTGACAAGGTGCGCAGCGACTTTATCGCAGCAGTTTCACATGAGTTGCGTACACCGATGACAACAATCAGAGGATTTGTCGATGGTATGCTCGATGGGGTGATACCTCCGGCAAGGCAGGAACATTATCTTACAATTATTAAGGAAGAAATTGTCAGGATGAGTGCTCTTGTAAATGATTTGCTCGATATGACAAGACTTCAGAGTGGGGTAGTACAACTCGATATTCAGTCTTACGATATTGTTCAGATTGTTCACGGAGTTGTGTCAAAATTAGAACCAATTATTACAGAAAAAGACATTAATATCGTGTATCATATATCATGTGAAAAATGTATTGTTGCCGCAGACAGAGCGTCTATCGAACGTGTACTGATAAATCTTGTACAAAATGCAGTCAAGTTTACTCAGGCAGGAGGAAAGATAGTGCTGACGGTAAAGACAAATGACACAAATGCGCTTGTCAGTGTAGCAGATAATGGTATAGGTATTGCAGAAGATGAGTTGCCGTATATTTTTGAGAGATTTTATAAGGCTGATAAATCAAGAGGTCTTGATAAAAAAGGCACTGGTCTCGGTCTTGCGATAACAAAGAGCATTATTGAAGCTCACGGACAGACAATCAAAGTAGCAAGTAAGCTGGGTGAGGGCACAAAATTTTCATTTACCCTGCAAAGAAAGGACAATTAAAATGTTTGAAGATGATATCAGAAAAGAAGAGCAGGAGATTCCTGCAGTGGAAAACGTTCCGGTTGTTGCCGAGAAAACAGACGAAGAATATTTAAGCGAAATCAATCGCCTCCAGGAAGAATACAGGCAGTATCAGAAAGCGAAAAAAGAGGAAGAAGAAAGAAAAAAAAGAGAAGCTGCTGCAAATAACCAGGCACAGGTCGGCAGACGCGGACTTAACAGCTTTGTTACTATTCTCATTTCTGTGTCAGCATCTCTTATGGCATTTATTATTGTTTTTTGTGCACTTGCATTTTTCCCGTCAAAAGAAGAAAGCATACTGGCAGAATTTTTTGGAGACATCACGATTGTTCAGCCAAACAACAGCACGATTATCGGTGCTCCCGGCGATTCTACAGATATCGGCGACACAACAATCAAACCCGGTGATACCGTAACAATTACACCGATAGAGACAGACTCTATAGCGTCTGCTGTATATGCAAAGGTTTTCAATTCGGTTGTAGGTATTGAAGTTACAAAAGTTGAAGGTGGAAAATGGAATCAGACAGAAACCATTTACTCTCAGGGCTCAGGAATTATATATTCAAGCGACGGTCTTGTTGTAACAAATTACCATGTTATTGAAGCGGCTGTAAATGCTTCTACAGGCAAACTCGACTCATCATTCCGTATATATGCATATTTTGATACAAAACTTACACAATACTCAAGCGACGTTTCGCTGATTGGCTTTGATAAGGCAAGTGATATCGCAGTGCTTAAATATAACGTAAACGGTCTGACTCCTCTTGAATTTGCAGATTCTGACAAGGTTACTATTGGTGAACCTGCTGTTGCAATCGGTTCTCCCGGCGGACTTGACTTTATGAATTCTGTAAGTGAAGGTATCATAAGCGGTACGGACAGATCTATTGCAGTATCAAATACAGAAGTTGTTTATGATCTTATCCAGACAACTGCTGCTATCAACCCCGGTAACAGTGGCGGCGCGCTCCTTAACAGCGAGGGCAAACTGCTCGGTATCTGCGCAATCAAACTTTCAGACATAAGCTACGAGGGCATGGGCTTTGCAATCAGCTCCAATGCTGTAAAGAAGATTGTAGAATCCATCAGAACATATGGTTATTATAACAAGCCTGTTCTCGGTGTAACGGTTGATACAACGTATAATATGGCTCTGGCACAGGCAAACGGCTGGCCTCTTGGCGCAGCAGTTACGGAAGTTGCAGAGGGCTCATGTGCTGACAAGGCAGGCATCAAGAAGAACGACATTATCACTAAGATAGGCGACACTCGTATTGAGACATTTATTGATCTGCGTACAGCCCTGCTGGCTCATATGCCCGGTGAAAAGATTACAATTGAAGTATTCCGCATCGATGATAATAAAACAATAACAGTACAGGTTACTCTTGACGGAACAAGATAATGAAGACACTTAAAGAAAACAAACGCAGAATCCTGCAGCTTATTGATAGGCTGCAGGATTTATATCCTGAGGCAAATTGCACGCTGACGTTCAAAAATAATTTTGAGCTACTGATTTGCACGCAGTTGTCTGCTCAGAGCACAGATGCCCGTGTGAACATTGTTACGCCTGAGTTGTTCAGACGTTTTCCGACTCCGCAGGCGTTTGCCCGGGCCAATATTGAAGAAATAGAATCTTTGATTGCCTCTGTCGGAATTTACAAGAATAAGGCAAAAAACATTAAGAATTGCAGCATTATGCTCTGTGAAAAATATGGTGGCGAGGTCCCGGATACGATGGAGGAGCTTATAAAGCTGCCGGGCACAGGTCGCAAAACAGCAAATCTTGTTCTGGGAGAGGCTTTTGGCAAGCCGGCATACATCGTAGATACACATACTGGCAGACTCTGCAACAGAATAGGTCTTACAAGCAGTGATGATCCTGTGAAAATAGAGCAGGACCTCAGGGCACTTTTCCCGCCGGAGGAGGATACCGGAGGCGTGAGCCTCGGTCTTTGTCACCGTTTTGTACACCACGGCAGAGTATGCTGCAAATCAAGAAATCCTTTATGCGATTCATGTGGCATACGTGACTTGTGTGATACATATTCTACTCAAAACCCTTGAGAATTTTATTGAAAAGATTATCGAACTCAGCGTTGCTTGCAGCGCTGTTTTTTATGTTATTTGACGTACTCAGCGAAAAAATAATTATTTCGTTGTCAGAAACAGGATAAAATTCTTGCCTTATATAGGCTTTTCCTGTTCTGTAAGTCCATTGTACACCTTCATATTTACTGAAAAATGCAGGTTTTTCACAAAGATTGAACACATTTGAACTCAAAAACTCGTGAGAAAGTTTAAGGTAATCTTTAAGGGGCCTGTTTATTGAAACAATCTGCACGAAGCCGTAGATGCCGACGTTTTCATTTGTGCCCTCGATATCAAGATGATATTTTATTTCACTGTCTTCAAAACGGCGCAACGTCATACGGGTATTTGCAATTTCCGGAATCGCACTATAGAAGCCTCCAGAGGCATTTACCATATCTTTACCGGTGTCACGCATAGTCGTAGCATAGCGAAAAAGTACATACACCAGGAACAAGACCAGAACAATGACTATTATCTTAAAAATTAAAGCTTGTTTTTTCACAGATAAATCACCTAAAAAAGACTGTAAAAAAATATATGCGCTATTCTGTCAAAAAATGAAAGATTACATATAATGTAATTGAAAGCTGTTTGTGTGAGGATATTGTAATGAAGGTCGTTGTTATAAAACCTCCGCGCATCGTCGGAGGCTTTCTGAGAATAGTATTTGGCATGAAAAAAGACAATTAAAGGTATGACAATTATGGTTCGAATATAGCGCTGCGTGTATATTCGAGGTCTCCTGTGCGGTTTGATGGATCGGGATATCCAAGTGAGTAAATATTGGTAGAAAGGGATGCTAATGTAGCCAGATGTCTGTCTGCCGGAGCGAGCTTCGCAAGAGATGTATCTGCGGGAACATGGCCTGCATGTGATATGGCGTCTGACAATCTGCCGGTATTTTTGCGGAAACCGAGGATTTTGATAAATCCCGGATTGTGGTTAAGGTCAGTGGCTTTTATTCCCAGCAAAGACGCAATACAAATACGCCTTATACGAGAAGAAGTGTATCTTGCACAGGTGGTTGCACTGATAAATTTTTCCAGTGTGCCGTGTGCAAGAACATTTTTGTGTATTGAATATTCAAGTCCTTCTGAAACGTATGGAAGTAACCTTATTTCGTCAGTTGATTTTGTTCTGAGTGAAGCAATTATGGCTGACTCGAAATTATTAAGGAGAACAGGCGCTCTGCCGGCCTTTCTCTCTTCTTCCAGTATATTGTAGCTGTCAGCCGGCATAAAATTGCAGATGTCATTTGAGTTTTGTGCGATTTTTTCACGAATTTTTGAAGCTGAGATAACGCTTTGTCCTGATGTACGTGCGATGGGGACAGTCTTTATGTTGCTGTTGAGCTTTTTTAGAGCTCTTGTGTACTCAAAGCCAAGGATGTCATTAGGACCCGGCTCGAAACCACACGCATTGCTGATACTTGCTGCGTAAGAAAGGCCTTTGTCGAGGCTTTCTTTGAGCTTTTTATTGAATTCTTCGTCGTTGCCGTCGAGCTTATCGGCGTAAAAGCTTAATTTTTCCGGAGTCATGCCTTCTTCACTTCCGAAGGCGAGATAGTCTACAACGCCGAGGTTACAGGCAGTCATAACGCTGTAATAAGCATACAGATTTGCGGG
Source organism: Clostridia bacterium (assembly GCA_045546695.1). Lineage (GTDB taxonomy): Bacteria > Bacillota > Clostridia > UBA1212 > UBA1255 > SIG424. The sequence continues at coordinate 24,256 of JAZQDE010000030.1, forward strand.
AGCAAAAGAGGCAAAACATGGTATTTCAACGACCATATCGGCGCCGCTTCTGAGACATGCTTTTGTGCGCGCCCATTTATCTATAATGGCACTTTCTGCGCGCTGAACGAAATTTCCGCTCATTATCGCGATGATATAATCCGCTCCGGTCAGACGGCGCGCTTCATCAATCAGATATTTATGTCCGTTGTGAAAAGGGTTATATTCGCAGATAATGGCAGTAACTGTCATGATTTTCTCCTTGGATGTTGAGTCGTATCAACCGCATCGGTTTTGCTCATTATACCATATTTTACAATTTATCCAAAAGTTTTCATCGGTTGACAAAGACGGCTTGATTCATTATACTGAAAAAGTGTATCCATTGTTGTCCGGAGGAAAATTTAACAAAAGATGAAGCGTAGCATTATTGCAACAATAACCGGAATATTGTTTAGTATTATAGCCGCATTAGTGGTTATAATTGCTATGATGCAAAGTCCGGATCCTGTCTACGCAGTAGAGGCGACATCTCTGACCGTGTGGGAAGAGAGTCTGCTTGATTATGTAAATACAATCCGGGCAGAAAATGATCTTGCAGAGCTCGAATGGTCGTATGCGCACGCCGGTGTTGAGCCGGTTGTGACGACTACACACAGCGGCAGTGTATACAGCAGCGACGAGCTTTTCACAAAATATCTTGTTTCTTATTGGTTCAATCAGGACAATTCCATTATTTTGAATAAAAACGCAAAATATTTATATGCAGATATTTCGCTTGACGGGGATGTGCTTACTGCGTCTTTGTATTATCCGACGGAGGACGAAGAGGCGGCAGATGACGTAGTTATTCCGGAAATTTCCGAGGGAAATACAGGTAACTATAATATGGAAGAAGTCATTGCGGCGAAAAGGCCTGTGGTTGAGACACCTGACGAGACTTCGGCAAATCCGGTTTTTGACAGTACTCAAATAGTAATTCCATCATATGGACTTGATAATATTTACAATTATTCAATGTATGCAAAAGCTTCCGATACCGGTAAAATTATATTGATTCATACAGATTTCTGCAGGGAAGAGGGAGCCGCAGAAAATGAAATTCTCGTGACCGCCGTTAATAATACAGGCTTTGCGACAAGCGGAAAAATGACGGTAGCGTATGAAGAAACAGAATATTATACGGCATCAACCTCAGACCCGAGACCGTCGTGTCTTACTACAAATGAGGATGGAAGTGTCATGCAATATGGCCATGTGATTCTGAATACAGATGAAGCAGAAGTGGCAAATGCAAAGTACGTCTTCGAAATTGTTTCTCCTGACGGCACAACCAGTAAAGTGATACGCAATAAAAACGGAATGATATGGAATCCTACAAGTCATGGTACATATTCGATATCAATATATACAATTTATAACAGCAAAGGAATACAAAGTATAAGTGAAATGCAGACTTTTACCCTGCAGGTGGCAGAATATGTCAGCGGTGTTATAGAAATAAAGCCGCCGGTGCTTACTTTTGCGCAGGGGACTACGTATATAAAGGATGACGAAGTTTTCACGATAAGCGGCGTTATGCCGGGTACTACTGTCACACAGTTTACGCAGGCAATTATTATTGAAAACGGAAACGATAATATTGTTCTGACAATTCCTGACAAGACAGAAGAGAGTAATATCGGAACCGGTACCATTGTGAGGATTGAATCTGCGAATGGTGAAAAAATATATTGTACGTACACGATTCTTTGTTATGGAGATATAAACGGGGACGGTCTTATCGGAATTGCAGACTTTTCTAAGCTTCGTGCATATTTATTATCAAAGACTGAGCTTGAAGGAGTCTTTGCAACTTGCGCGGATATTAATTTTGATGGTACAATAGGCATTGCTGATTTCTCAAAATTGAGAGCTGCGCTGCTTGGCAAGACTGTTATTGAACAGGACAGAAAAGCAGAAATAAGCGGAGAGTAAAGTATGAAGAAAAGGTATTTGTGTTTAATCGCAATTTTTGTAATAAATCTTTTTTCTTTCGGAACGTATACCGGGATAGTAGGCGCTTCGGGAGAAAAGATTACTGCGTCTTTGAACAAGTCTTCTTTTTACACCGGACAGCAGCTCGAACTTACAATCGGTTATGACTGCGACTATATTGTTGCCGGTTCTATTATACAGGTAACTTTCCCGGACGGACTTGAGTATGAAGAGTATGAAAAAGCCGGCGACACTCCTGTTGACAGTGTAAACAAGAGTGGCAATACTCTTACAATTCTCCAATCGGAAGGGGAATTGAAGGAAACGGATCTTGTTGTCCTGATTTTTAATGTTTCGGGTGATTTGTCGGTAGGAACAAGTGCTTCGATTACTGTTACGTTAAAGAGTACGACTGACAATAACTGGAATGAATATGCTCCGAATGCGAAGAATTCTGTTTCTTTTGATGTTGTAGCAAAGCCGACACCGACACCGACACCTACTCCGAGTCCGAGTCCGAGCCCGAGCCCGACACCTACTCCGAGTCCGACTCCGACGAAGAAACCCACGGCTACGCCGACCGAAAAGCCGACGAAGACTCCGACGATAACGCCGACCGAAAAGCCGACCGAAACACCTGATATAACTCCTGTCGGGACTCCGGATGTACCGTCTTTCATCGTGCCGGATAATTGGCTCATATATGAGAATGCCCTGCAAAAATTTGGCGTAGGATATACGGACGGAAGTGATTTTGCGGGTAATCCTGTTTTCACGGTTACCGATTTATCTGCGTCTGAAAGTGAAAGCACGGATTTGATTATAGAAGCTGTGAATTCTGTAAAAGGCGACTACTCTTGTCTTGCTATGTATAAAATCTGGCTTGAAGAAGATGATTTTGTTTATACACCTGAAAAGGTTCTGTCATACATGATGACTGCAACAGATATGATGCTTGCTTATGACGAATATGCTGTAATATATATTAATGATAGTCTTGATGCCACTATACTTGATGCTACGCTGCAGGATGATATTATTACTTTTAATAATCCAAATGCAGGATATTTTGCATTGATAGCAAGAGGCGGAGCACAGGTAACTCCTGAGGTGACACCGGAAATTACTCCACAAATAACTTATGAGGAAGATAATGAAGATGGTGTTTCTCCCGGTACGCTGATTATATTACTTCTTATTACAGCTTTTATTTGTCTGTGGTCAGGAATAGGAATAGGCTTCTTTATCTGGGGAAAAAATAGCAAAAAGTCCAGATATTCAGGCAGTGATACAGGAGGCTGGTATAGATGAAAAATCCGGCTAATATAAAAATAATTAAAAAGATAGTAATATTTACCTTGATTATAGCTGTTATTTGCGTTAATTCTGCTACGCTTATGCTGAGCGCAACAACAACGGCACCTGATGTTACTCCTTCTGTTGAAGCTACTCCCGAGGTTGAAGTAACGCCGACGCCTGAAGTCACACTGACACCAACGCCGGAAACTACACCGACACCAACGCCGGAAACCACACCGACGCCAACGCCGGAAACCACACCGACGCCAACGCCGGAAACCACACCGACGCCAACGCCGGAAACTACACCGACACCAACGCCGGAGAACACACCGACACCAACGCCGGAGAACACACCGACACCAACACCGGAGATAACAC
>JAZQDE010000031.1:0-16132 GCA_045546695.1 Clostridia bacterium
CATCAAGCGCTATTGTTTCAACTTTCCCGGGACATTTTCGCTAATGGTTGACAGGCAAAAATAACAGAATATTTAAAAGTTGTAAGCCATTTATGATAATGTCCCACTAAACCACAAGGGAAAATGTCCCGCTTGCTGTCGCGGTGGGCGCGGCCGATGTTGTGGGCGCGGAGGCGGAATCGTTGACGAGCGGGGTTTGCGGGCGAGATTTGCGAGCGGGATTTGCGAGCGAGATTTTCTAAAAATCACTCTGGCTATTAGAAAAAAACGGATTTTTAAGTAATTATCAGGCTGAAAATGAGTTTTTTTCTAATTAAACTGTGCTACATTAGAAAAAACAATGATTTTCACGATTTCCAATGCTAAAAACAATGTTTTTTCTAATATCTGCGTACTAAATTAGAAACACATCAGCCCTGATTATCAAGAGCTGATGTTTCATCTTTTCCGGGACATTTCCGCTAATGGTTGACACTGTTTTCCACCTTCCACCCTTCCGGAAGTGAGAGTCTTGTTTGCAAAACGCCGTCTACGTTAGTCCACGACAGCGAAATCATACCGTCCGACGTCGCCACTGTTCCGCGCGCCCATCTTAGACCACATGGGTGCGGATCAATACGAATTGACTTTGTTTCTTCGTCGGGAATGCCAAGCCCCAGGATATCACGAGTCAGGTGAACACCTGCGTGTGCATTAAAACCGTGGCAACGGCTTGTTCCGACCATATCAACGTCCTCCCAGAAAGTACCGGGACCTTCCTTAAGATGGAAACCATATATCTTCTTCATTTCTGTCATCAAGGCGTCATATCTGCCATATTTTGCCAGCATATCAAGACGTATACACAAGCCGATGAAAAGATTCGCGCCGCCGACTCTTGGTGAATGCGGATATTCCGGTGCAGGCCCCATGTTGCGCACTGTGCGGTCTATAACAATCCCGGCGACAGCCTTTTCACCATCATCTTCAAGGTCATCAAAAAGACCAGACCATATCATCAGATATTGAGCAGATTCAGAAAAATAACCGCGTGAACGAAAAACGCCATTTTCAAACGTCAGACTATCGGGCATAGCAGGCGCAGACTTAACCAGTCTGCCATTATTTGCCATAAAGACGTCGCATATAATTCTGCGCATTTTACGGCCTTGCGCCAGCCAGTCCTCCCTGCCGTAAAGGCCGGCAAGATCAATGAGCATTTTTGCAAATAAAGCATTTGCGGCTGTCGATATCGGTTGGCAGAACTCAGTAGAATTTGAGAAAGACCAATCTATAAACAGGCACGGCAGATTTTCAATAAGACCTGACGGACCAATCAAAGACATACTGCCATTTACAAATTCTTCCACCCTGGCTGCATATTTCTCTGCCATTAAATGGTCACTGCTCCGCTTTACATATTCGCAAAGCTCAAGCATCAGCCAGAAAGACCACGTTGTGATAGATACACATTGTGTCTGATTCAGCTTTGTGCCGGGGAAAACCTCCGGGAAAAATGCATTCCATATTTTATCAGCAGTGACTTCTAAGAAATTCTCTATAAATGCCTTTTCAACTGACAAATCTCCCAACATCTGGCAGGCAGCGCGGGCAGTCCAGAAAGAATCACAAAGCCAGCCACCGCGTTCCCTTTCAGGGCAATCCATGAAAATATCAAGCGTATTAAGCTTCAAAGTCCGGCGGGCTGCGCGGTAAAGCCTGTTGATATCGTCATCACTGCACTGGAAAAAGCCGTTTCCATTATCAGGATAAGAATAATCAAGAGAATACAAATTTTTCACACAAAAAGCACCTGTGCCGCGAAAATACAATTTTATGTACCTGAACAGAGCCGGTTCCATAGAAACGAATGAAGTATTGCCCTTTTTCACGTGCAATCTTGTAACATGATTCGGTTGAAGTGATAAATGGCTCTTATCGTCGTAATAGCCGTAGCTTTCCAGGTGAACAATATCGACAATGCCGTCCTGCTCACATACAAACTCTATGCCGATAAAACCCATGCGACTTTCAATAAAATCAAAGTTCAGATAAGCATCATCGCTCACCTTACCACTCACGACACCGCCCTGGCCGACCTGAATCCTGTCAGTTTTGCAAATATTTTGCTCAACCGTTTGCAAAAATTCCACGCCGGGACGCTCGCCAAGCGCCGAGAAGTACTCTTTGTGCTGTGCCTCAAACCACGGCAAATCAATTTTTTTGTTTCTGTCAATATATGCACTGCCAAAATCTGTCAGATACTTTTTATCCTCACATTCAAGCGTCGGCATGAGCATACCACGCGGAATCAAAGTGTCCTCCCATTCAAGCATTTCAACATCAAAGTCGCACATTTCAGGGTCATTTCGCCATGAAAAATACGAATTATCGAGATAATATATCTCCGCAATCTCCCTGCAATGAGATATTCTTTCTGCAAACTGAACCCTTTGCGTCAGATGTATTCCCTTCCAGGAATTGTCAGTCCTGTCTATCAGCTCACCTCCAGAGACAATAGCCAGTGCGAGCAAACCCGGATGACAGAGAATCTCATTTGAATACGATTTGAAGGGATCTCCGTGCGACGTCACTTCAACAGCGATTATATTTTCACCGATATTTGCAAATTCTGAAATATCGACTTTATCAACGCGAAGTGTCCCGTAGCCTGCACGGGCAGGGCCGTGCATCACAATATGCCCATTCACATACAGCCTGTAAAAAGAACATGCCGTAATATGAACTTCAATATCAGAAGCCTGAGTCTTATTTAATATAATTGAACGTGAAAAACCTGCCTGAATGTTGACATCATGGCGTAGGTTTTTCAAAAAAATAGGCTGTGCCTGTTTAATAAATTCCATAATTATTTATCCATAAAACGGAATGTAAATCTTCCGCCCGGCACGCAGCTGCCGTCTGTATAAAGTTCCATAATATCGCCATCATTCAGGTTGTTGTCGCACCATTTGTAATTAAATGCCACGCCATCCTGCATTCCGATCATGCTGCGTGGAACCGCAATCTGCATAATATTGCCGGCTACCGTGTAAGCGGCCTTGCCCGCAAGCTCCCAGTTCCAGCCACCAAGGCTCTTTTCTACAGTCACGAAGCCATCTTCAGGATTGTTGCGGTTTATGATGTACTCAAACTCTTCCCAGTCCTTTGTATCAGGGCCTGCAGGACAAGTATCAAGAAGCAAACGCATCCAATTTTTACCATCACAAGGCGAGATATCGTCCTTTGTCTCTGCGTAAAAATAAACGTATTCATCATCATACGCAACACGGGTTTTAATAATGTCATTTCTTGTGGCATCTGTCACATAATGGCAGCCTATGTAGCCGTCTGTGTCTCTTTTATAAGTATTGTTCGGATAATAATCATATGAAATAATATCGTTATCTTCCCACTGTGCTTTGCCTTTTGTGATGTCGATAGTTTTTGCCTTTTTCTGGCAATCAGGGGCTGACGCGCCCTTAAAGCGGCGAATATTTGTAACTAACTGGTAATAGTAATGATCTTTTAATGAACCTTTCGTAGGCTCGATATCGCGCGAGTTTTCATCATCGAACTGATCCGGGAAAGCATTTTCTATGCCGCACCATTCATCATAGCGGCCCATATTCCACTCGTTCCATCCGGTCACGAATATAATCTCAGGATCAACGCTTATAGCGTAATCCCACTGTTCCTGGAAATTCAATCCATAGAATTTACTATTTTCGATATTGCGGTCTGCGACAATCTTTTTACCGCGATATTCATAAGAATATGAAAAATCAGGCTGACCTGTGTAGCTTCTGCCCATGTTCGCAGGGCCGTTCATTGCACACAGGCGCTGCTCAATGTAGTCTGCATTCTGTGCAACGCCGACAGTCGTCATAGCGACCTTGCCTTCGCTGTTTTTATAAAGAGCCTGCGGATAAATATGCAGCCAGCCCCATTCTTTGTCAGTCATATCACCTTCAAAGTAAGACGGAATACCTTCCTTAAAGGTGAAAAATTCTTTGATTTCCTTCTGAAGCGGGTCATTTTCATCAAGCTGCTTGCTGTGAGACATTACCATAGGCTTGCCGTCCATGCAGAACCATAAATCGCGGTAAAGGCCCGGCTTATAGAGCTTTTCATAAACCTGGCGCAGCGAAGAAACGGTGTTGGAAGAGAACCAGAATTGCATCATAAATGCTATCTGCGGCACCTTGATACCTTCTGCTTTTGCCTCACTCCATACTTCAAGCAATGCGGTATAGGCATACTCCCACACCGCATCTGCATTTGTACAATCAAACAAAACGAAATCCACTCCGGCGTTTGCGAGCATCTCTGCGTGCTTGCGCAGTACGTACTTATCTGTACGTGCATAATAGCCAAAAAGTGGTTCGTTCCAGAAGTTGAAAACGCCTTTATAATTATCCCAGATAGGATTTTTGTAGTCGTTCTGTATCTCAGGATACTTCTCCATGACAGCGTTGATATTCAGCGGCTTCAGATGTTTGTGCGCAGTGTCGTGCCACGTCCAGTAAAACATACCGACCAACTTGTCTTTCTTTCCTTCAGAAGTGCCTGTCTGTTCATAGCCTTCGACAGCTCTGCCGAGCCCGTCTACAGCAGTCCATTTTGTGGGGTCAATTCTCGTCATACAGCATCCAACCTCTCTTTTATTTAATTTTTATATATTTATTTATATTTTTCCGCTCATTACATCGGAAATAATTGCAATTACTTTGCCATAGCAGCCACCGCAACCTGTAGAACAGTGCGTTGTATCCTTTACACTGTCAAAAGCTCCCAGCAGGCTGTCCATACTCTTGCTGTCCTGAACAGCATTAAGAATATCAAAATATTTCACCTTGTTGCACTTACATACAACGTAGTTTTCACTTGAATCTGCTTCTGCAGGTTCTGCCTCACATGTCGGTTCGGGCGTATTTTCAGCAACCCAGAGTCCGTGAAGATTACAATAAGCGTACACGGCTTCAATCTCGTCTCTTTCACAGATTGAAAAACAAGCAGCAGGCTTCTGGCCGGGCGCCAGGGCCTTTCTCTGATTGCCGGCTTTTGTCTGGATAGATATCCATTCAATGTAATGCTCGTCTGCCATAGGATGCTCGATGCTTCCCACAACTACGTATACTTTATTGCCTTCAATCTTGAAAACAGGCACGTGTTTTTCTAAAGATGCCTCTACGCTGGCAGGCACAATCTCTTCCATTCTGCTGCCGCAACACATAATCGGCACGCCTGAATCCTTAACAACAGCGAAAATATTTCCGCAATGTACGCACTTGAAAAATCTTTGCTTCATGTTTCAGTGCGCCTCCTTACAGTACGAGAGACGGAGCTGTGTATACTCTTGCTGCCAATTCCTGGTTGAGCATGTACAGACTCTTGGGATCTGAACCAAAAAGTTCCATCTTTGAAATCAGGTCGTTTGCGTTTGTCTCTTCTTCGCCCTGCTCTTTAACAAACCAGTCGAGGAACTGCATTGTACGGAAGTCTCTTACGTCGTACGCTGCACCATAAATATTGTTAATAAGTGAAGTTACGTATTTTTCATGCTCAAGGCCCGCTTCAAGAACTTCCATGTGACTTGTGAAAACCTTGTCAGGTTTAGCGATTGCATCTAATGTAACAGGCATATTTTCATTCTGAAGATATGTGTAGAAGAGGAGTGCGTGATCTCTTTCTTCCTGAGCCTGTACCATGTACCAGTTTGCAAAACCATCCAGACCTTTTGCCTTGAAATAATTGGAAAAATCCAAATAAAGATATGCTGAATAGAACTCCTTATTGATTTGTTCGTTTAATAATTGATGTACTTTTTTATCCATATTAATTTACCTCCTGAAATTTTTCTATATTATACCACAGATGTTCCGTATCGGTCTGTGATTTTATCACTTTTTTATCAGAATTTATTGTAAAAAACGACTTCGTCCAACGGTCTCTTGTCACTGTGAAGTCCCATCGGTTTACTGTTTTTGTCAGGATAACCCATAACAAGCAGCGCATGCGGCTCGTAATTATCCGGAATATTGAATTCTTTTCTCATCGCTGCGGGATCAAAATGCATTACCCAGCAGGAGCCTACGCCGAGTTCGTGTGCCATGAGCATCATATGTGTCGTCACGATGCTCGCATCTACAGGCGCTGACTTTGCTCCGTCATATCTTCTTGTCCACGATTCGTTTTTGTTGAAACACACGAGCATTGCAAGTGGTGCGTCGCAGTGGCATACAGTGCATTTTTTTAGTTTTGCCAGCGCCTCGTCGGAATTAATCACAAGAATTCTCTGCGGCTGATTGTTACAGCCTGTCGGTGCAACGTGGCCCGCTGCCAGAATCTTGTCAATTACTTCCTGATCCGGCCTTTTTTTGTCAAATTTTCTTACTGAATATCTCTCGGTTGCAAATTTCAAAAAATCCATTTTCTGTCTCCTTTATATCTCAATTACTGCCATCGTTGCGCAGGTAAATTCAGGAATCGTATACGTAACGTATCCGTCTTCGTATGAATAATCAAGCGCTGTCATATCGGGTGCAAGATATACCTTTGATGGCTTTTTGCCGGTCTTAACGCATACCCTTGTATTGATTGCCGGTGGCAGGTCTTCAATAATCTCAACGCCTGCTCCCCTTACCTTGGGTATTGCATACAGAATATGGTTAACAAAACGGCTTGCATCTTCCATTTTCTGTCTTGTGAGTGTTACAACACCCTGCGCGCCAATCGACGTACTCAGCGTCTTTTCCTCCCCCAGAAGCGCGTCTATAATGTCATAAACAACGTATTTAAGATGCACCGATCCTTTATGCGCATATTCTGTGAAAATTTCCCAGCCGATATAACCGGCTTTTTCTGTCAGGACAGCAGCCGGCTTCGTTTTGCTCCTGTCATATGGCGTATGTGCATGTGAACAAAAATGCTCTGTCGTGCGATTGAAATACGCCTCTACGCTATTTGCTCTTACCTTGCCATCAAAATCTTCATTCAGGCATATCTCATACCCCTTGCTGTACATAACGTACGAGGTGATGCCATTCGGATACAAGTCATATTCAGGGCGCAGGTACGACGGACACATTTCATTTTCACCGCAAAAGCCAATGCCCATATCAAGGATAAATTTGCCATTTGAATCTGTGCCGGATTTACCGGTGAAAAGCACTTTGCCCCCCGCCTTGACATATTTCCTTATCTTGTCAGCAATCTCCCCATTTACTGTAATATTATCCGGAAGAATAAGGAGCTTATAGGTGGAAAAATCTTCCTCCGGATCGATTACGTTATACAAATAATGACCTTCAAGCAACATTCTGTTTGCGCCGACATCCTGCTTTTTACCATCTTTTAACATTCCATAGCAGTCAAAATCAGCACTGTACGGGCTGTTTGCGCACGCTTCTGCCGACAACAACGCGATATCGGCAATATTTTCCGCACCAAAAAGCCACGGCTCGCGCTTTTCAACCTGCTCATATGCCTTGCCGATCATGCGGTACGTTGCAATGTCCATTTCGCCGTCAGGATGAAGCTGGTCACCTATCGAGCAGCCACCGCCACATGCATTTGACAACGCCGTCTCATAAAGCAGGGCGTTTGGATGCTTGTATCCACCGAATTCACCCCATGTCGTGTGGAATTTTCCTGTCATTCCTATAAAATCACGGTCAAAAGTTCTTGCATACGCAGCTGCCAGCGGGAAATGGTCGTATCCCCAGCCGCCGGTCGGGAGTGATTCTATTTCAAAATGCTTAGTATTTCTGAGAGCAACCCTGCGACCCTGGAATATAGCGCCGCCGTCATTATGTATTACCGGCAGCCCCGGTGTGTATTTTAAGACAGCCTCGTCGATCGCATCGCAATATTCAGCATAAACTTTTTTCGCATATTCCATTACAGAAACAGGATCTTCTGTATCAAAACCAAGCGACGTCATTCTCTGCCTGCACTCATCGCAAAGGCATGGTGTTGCCGCGATTATATCAAGGAAAAGCCCGTCAAATCGACCTTTGAACATATCAAGCACTTCTTCAACCTGCGAAACCAGCACTTTAAGATACGATGAGCCAAGGCACAGTCGATGATATCCAGGTCGGTCAAACGGGAAATATATGCCATCTTTAGTATGTAATACGTGTTCAGGGTGTGCTTTTGCATACTTTTCATCAAAACCCGCAGACACGTAAATCTGAGTTCTGACTCCCAGTTTCCGGCAAACATCAAGCTGAGCGGACAATAAATCAAAGTCAAGTCCCGGGTGCATTTCATTTACTTTTGTATTGTGATATGACCATCCGTGATGACATTTTGCAAAAAGTGTTATTGAATTTATATGTCCCTCCCGCAAGGCAGCTTCAAAATTTTCCGTTGAAAATCTGCTTCCGATGCCGGATATGCATTCTGACGTGTGAAAATCAAGATGGACTTGTCTGTATGGCAACATACTTTTGCGCCTCCCGTTGTTATTCAGTTACTATTTTATCGTAAATATCCTGCCAGCTTGTGACACGCACTATGTTTTCACCTTCAAGATCTCTGTTATACAGCGTGTCAAAGAGGAAAACTTTTATTCCTCTTTTTGCCAGGTATATTGCCGTATCAACATTGTCCTCAATCATGATACGGGCGTTGACCTTCAGACAACCCTGATGTTTTTCTAGCTGAATGTCCTTCCATGAACAAAGATTCAGGCTGTCCGGTCTTATTTTATGTTTTTCAAACCAGTTTTTCAGGACTCTGCGGCAATGAATTCCCATAGGATTTTTTCTTGTTATAAATCGTCTTGCCGTGATAATGTGCAGTTCGTGTCCCTTGCTTTTCAATTTGTCGAAAATCTCGGCAACTTTTTCACGCGGCGGACAATGTTTACAATAATTGAAAAACAATCTTCCCCCGTACATCATCTTTTCACGCTTTGTAATATCAAACATGTTCTCGACTTTTTTTGCGGTCCTGTCAATCGGAGGTCTGCCGAGCAGCTGCTCGCCCTTCATACAGCAATACCCTCCCATATCAGTCAGAACACCATCCACATCTATTCCAATATTCACGTTATTTCCCCTTTCGTTTTATCCCAGCAGGAAGTCCACTGCCAGCATCAGGCAAAAGCCCACGAGCAGCGAATACGTCGCTCCCCTCTCGTTGCCATGAGCATGTGTCTCCGGAATCATCTCGTCGCTTATTACGTACAGCATCGTGCCTCCGGCAAATGCCAGTGCAAACGGCAGAATCACCGATGAAACGCTGACTGCAAAGTAGCCCAGAAGTGTACCGATTACTTCTATCAGGCCTGTCATTGATGCGATAAGCAAAGTCCGTTTGCTGCTCATTCCCGCAGCAATCATAGGCCCGATAATTACCATTCCCTCCGGTATATTCTGGAGCGCAATTCCGCCTGCGACGATAAGTGCCTCCGTATCATTTCCCGTGCCGAAGCTGACACCTGCCGCGATACCTTCCGGCAGATTATGGATAGCAATAGCAAAAACAAACAACAATACTTTATTTAATTTCTGCGTCTTTTCAGAATGCTTTTCAAGATCAACACCTGTCAGTTTATGAAGGTGCGGCACTGCCTTATCTGCGATGTTTATGCAGACAGCTCCGCAAAACACACCTGCGATGCACGTGAGCAGTGAAAATCTGCCGCCGAGTTCAAGTGATGGTATTATAAGTCCGATAACTGCCGCCGCCAGCATCACACCTGCCGCAAAAGACAATACAATATCACTGAATTTATGGCTGATTTTCTTGAAAAGAAAACCGATTATCGCACCAATTATAGTCGCGCCTCCAACACCCAGCGCGGTCAGTAAAACAAGCTTCATATATTATCCTTTCGTCCGTTTTCTTTTTCTGGCTACCAATATGCCACATACTACTATTCCGACCAGCAGAACACTTGCACATATTATAGCAATTTGTTTTGCAAGCGCAACCCTCTTTTCAAGACCGTAATACTCTGCAGCAATTGATATATCAGGCTCGCCCTCCGGCAGCGCCTCTTTATTTACGAATTCCATTTTATGGTTATTCAGCACAGTCTCTTCTTCGTATGAAATATAAATATTGTCATATTCCACATTCTGGTTACGTGTTGTAAATGCTATCTGCGACCCTCTTGAGTTCAGTCTCGAATTTTCTACAACACCAACTTCATTACCTGTACTGTCAAAGATTGTTACCTTACCATAATATGTATTTCCTGTGCCGTCTGTCTCATACGTAACTTCAGGATTTTCAAGCTTTATTGTCGCCGCAAGGATATTATTCAGGTAAATTTTAATTTCTTCCTTGTTGTCTTCAACTTTTATATTTACAAACTCTTTTTCAAGTGAAAAACCTTCCGGATATGATATGCTGAAGTCCGAACTTGTAACAGTCAGTCCGTCAGGCACGTACTTTTTGACTTTCAGCATTAATTTCTTTGGTCTTAAATAAATACCAAGACCACTACCCGCGACAGAAGTTGCGCCTTGCCTGCCACCATTTTCTTTATACCAGTCTACCTCGTAATAATTAAACACCGCATCTATTTCCTGCCCAGCCATATTAGAATGAGTAGGATTATGTGGCGTGAAAAGTCCGGGCATTTCACCGCGTATAAAGAAGGCCGGCACCGTGTAGTCTTTAATCCGTACGTCGGCGGAGAAAACGTATTCGCTTTCTATATCATAAAGCGTCCTGAGGTCTAAAAATCCCGTATGTTGGATAAATTTATTACCATTTTCTTCTGCAAATCTTACTGACGATTCGCTCGTGCCCTTTGCAATCTCAAATATATCAGATATGGCAGATTCTTCTGCAAAGTCGCCGGCTGACTCGTCTTCAAGATCATACAGCATTTCTACTTGTCTTATAATGGTTTCGTTATTATCATCATTATTTCCAATATCAGGAAGAGGTCTTTCAATAACAGGGTCGTCATTTGCCGGTGTCTTGCTCTTATCGAAGCTCTTGTCTGACACTTTGTCTGTCTTATACCAGAACGCATATCTGTCATTCGGTGCTGTGTCGCCGAGGTCCATAAACGCCATTATATCTCCATCGTCAGTTGAGTTATCAGCCCATTTGAAGAAAAGTTCTTTGACTGTTCCACTAAGTCCGATTGTCTGTTTATTTACACGGATTACCATATATTGGCCCTGGATATAGTACTCTGCAGCGCCTACAACATCGCCCTTGTATGAGCCGTCGTCAAACTCTTCTACAGTAACAACGTACGAATCTCTGTCTCTGTTTATAACGTAGTCAAACCCGTTCCAGCCCTTTTCCTTATCGCCATCCGTATTCAGGTACAGATTCATCCAGTTTTTACCATTATCTATCACGATGTCATTCACGCATTTGACCATAAAATACATATAATCACTGCTTTGTGATACTTTTGCATAGTCAAAATCATTTCTACCCGTGTTGTTTATGTAACGGTATGAAGCATCGTAACTGATTGAATTTCTCAACTCGGTATCGCCAATATTATCCATATACTTCATATCGATGTTATTCCATTCATTAACATCATAAATGTCAATTTTTTGCTGGTTGTCAGCTGTCGGAGTCGCATCGATTCCCTTGAACTTCCTGATATAATCTGCCATCTGGTAATAGTAATTGTCGCCAAAACCATACCCATCTCTGTTTCTCATAGGTTCGCCGTCGCGTGAAAATTCTGCGTTGAACTGGTCTACGTAGCAAAAACTTGTATTAAGTCCTCCGACGGTGTATTCGTACTCACCCGACGCCGAATATGTACAGCCTGCAATCCATTCGTTCCAGCCTGTTATCAGAAGATACGTCGGGTCAAATGACATCGCCGCCTTGAATTGTGTCTCGAAATTTATACCTTTTCCCGCACGCTCTATCGATGAAAATTCCATATCATTTTTACCATTATATGGTTGCGTGCCGTAAGTAAAGCTTCTGCCTTTGCTTGCTGACGGATGATGTCCCAGGGAGATTGCCAGAGCCTCATGCGTGCCGTCGGGACTTCTTCCCCAACCACCGTTGACCATGCCATATTCTTTCGTTTTTTCATCGTACGTATACTCCTGAATCCAGTTCCAGTATCCGTCCTTGTCTGTCCATGCCCAGTTGCCACGAACTGTAAATTTATCATTTATTTTCTGAGCCATTTCCGGTGAAACACCGCTGATATTTCCGAACACCAATGGTTTTCCATCTACTTCAAAGAACAACTCGCTGTATTTATTCCAGTTTTCGTCAGAATATACTGTTGTGAAAAGTTCGCTCATATCCTTTTCAAACGTCTGGCTGTTGTCACCCGTCAGGAAAACGATTTGAGGCGTCATTCCGCCTTCGTTTCTTATCTGAAGCCACGTATCAAAGAGTGCCATATGTCCTTCAATGAAGACTTTTGCATTTGAAACATCCAGATATATGAAGTCAACGCCTGCCGCCTCCAGCATAAACGCATGTTTGCGGTATACCCAAGTATCTGTATTTCTGTAGTATCCAAAATATGGCTCGCCCCAGTAGTGTTCGCCGCCTTTTCCTTCATCGAAGTATTCAAGCAGACCTTCCAGCCCGTATTTCAGGTATAATTTTGTATTGTCCCGTACAACTTGCCCTGCTCCTACCCAGCACAGGAAATAGAATACGCCTACGTATTTTTCATCTCTTACGTCGCCCGCTTCTTTGTTTGTAGCAACAGTTCTTCCGAGCTCATCTGTCGCAATCCACGTGCTGTAGTCAATCTCCCTGCGCTCACCATCTGTGTACAGAGTCTGGTCTATATCCACAGTTGTAAACTCAAAATCGTCGAGTGTTCCTGTAAAATCTTCTGTATATATCTGGAAATATCCCGCTGTATATATTTCTGATTTGTCCGTCGAGGCTACTATCTGATTATTTTCGTCAAGTACTTCCAGCGTTCCTTTTACGTCATATTTTATTGTCGCAACAGTCTTTTCACCGACAATAAGCTGAATCGAGTCTACATTCTCGTTTATTTGTATCTTCGAGTTGTCTTCGATTGTTATCTGTGCCTCAAGACCGCTTTCCGGCTCGTTTATCGCAATCTTATCGCTGCCATCAAATGTAAACCAGATACCTCTTTCTTTGTTTGTTACATTAAGTTCTGATGTACGCACGCCAAGATGCAGCTTGCCGCCTGTGATATTTTTGCTGATTTTCACATATCCGGCTTCAAGACCATAGTCGTCACCGAGGCCCCTTTTTGTGCTTATATTAAAAGTGCCATTATCTGCCTCAAGCTTGCCACCCTTGATGTCAAACTCACCCTCGCCTGTTATTGACAGTACCTCATGCTTTGTATAATAACTTTTTCTGTCAAGTGAGAAGTCAAACGTATACGTATTTCTTACCGGATTCTGCCAGCTATACGCACCCGTATGCTCCGTTATGTTAACACCTTTATACCCTTCGGGCATAATGCTTGTTATTTCCTCCGGCAATACACCTTTATTACCGCATCCGGTAAAAAGTGTCAGCAGAACTGCCAATATTAATACAATACATGTGTTCCGTTTAATAAAATGTTCCATATTATTCTCCCTGTCAGTTGTGCTGACTCATATTATCTCATAAAACTAAAAAAGCCTCAAGGACTTTATTTTTCCCGAGGCTTCGGTACTTACTACTTTCATAGTCGTAACGCAATACTATTTAATTCTTCTAATCCTCTGCAAGAATGGTAAAAACATCCGACAGTGAATCTTTTATTACATATTCTGCCACGCCATCATATGGAGTCGGAGAATAGTTAATTATAATTAAATGGTCCCCATCAAAAGCGTCAATCAAAGATGCAGCGGGATTCACCACCAACGAAGATCCCCCAACAATAAGCACGTCGGCGCGTGAAATTTCATTTTCAGCATCTGCATAGTTAAATCCATCTAATGCTTCTCCATAAAGCGTCACATCAGGTCTGACTATCGACCCACATTCACTGCAAAGCGGAACTCCATCACAATCAAACAATATCTCGCCGCTATATACTTTCCCGCATTTAGTGCAATAATACTGATTTGACGTGCCATGTAATTCAATCACACGATTACTTCCTGCTTTTTGATGAAGCCCATCTATATTTTGAGTTATTACAGCTTTTATTATGCCGCGTTCTTCTAATTGTGCCAATGCAAAATGTGTGTCGTTTGGAGAAGCATCCTGAAACAGCATGTTTTTCTTAAAAAACTCAAAAAACTTTGTTGGTTCATAAAGCAGACACTCTTTGCTCAGATAATACTCATTTGGTTCCTCCGCCGAATCATACAATCCGCCATTCCCACGAAAGTCCGGGATACCGCTGTCCGTGGAAACGCCTGCGCCACCGAAAAAAACAGCGTGCTCAGAAGCCAGCAAAATTTCTCTTATATTTTCAACATCAAATATATAATCTCTTTTCATTTTTTCACTCTTTCTGCAATTTCAAACTCAATACCAACTGCACCGTTTTCCAATTGTTCCTCCGGGGAATAATATTCGTCCATATCTTTTGCAGATGCTGTCTTGGCCTCCTCTTGTGAATAACCACATTTTTCCAGCGGCAGTCTCTCATATAGCTTTGCAAAAGATTCGAATGTATAAATAGCGATAACATTTACAACTATAATCTGGCCGGAATCAGAAACATTATCGAATTCAATCTGATCTCCTACCCTGACAGCCCTTCTTTTCTCATCATACAAACGAAGTTCTATTGTTTTCTTCCCTTCCCATATACTGCGGAAAGGCTTTTCTTTTAAATGCATAAAATGCTTCATTGGTAAACTCCTCTCTTCGTTTTTTCTTTACTATAGACCTAATTATAATCGAAACTATAAACGCCATGCCCACGGCCGCCAGCGAAGAAATTACCGGAATACTAAACAATCGGTTCAGCCTCCATACGCTGCCCCCACGCAATTTTCAGTATTGTTTTTTCACGCTTTTTATGATAAAACATCTTTCTATAAAAGTAAATTGTATTTTGTTCCCAGAGAGGATGATTGTTATGAAAATATCCACAGAAATTAATTCTGCCGCCAGAATCATAGGTGAAGAAAAAGCTGTTGAATACATCGCTCGAGCCGGCTTTGACGCGTGGGATTTTTCTATGTTTGCAATGTGCCCGTACGACTGGGGCAAAAAGGTGGTCAGGGAAACGAGTCACCCCCTTGCCGGAAGCAATTATCTATCTTTTGCGCGAAGGCTCAGGCAAATCGGCCTTGACAACGGCATAGTCTGCAACCAGTCACACGCGCCGTTTCCTGTGTCATGCAAAGATATCCGTTCGCACCTAAAAAGAGCAATCGAGTGTACTGCCGAGGCCGGTGGCGAGATCTGTATTATTCATCCCGACAATGACAAGAGTCCCGAAGAGAATGCCGAAATGTACCGGGAGCTCCTGCCTTTTGCCATTGAACACAACGTAAAAATCGCTACCGAAAATATGTGGAACTGGGACGCTAAGACTGATATGGCATCCTTTGCCGCATGCGCTTCTCCGGAGAGCTTTTGCGCCCACATTGATACTGTAGGTAGCAGCTTTCTTGTTGCTTGCCTTGATATCGGTCATGCTGAGATGAAAGGTCAGAACACAACTGCGGTTGAGATGATTCACGCTCTGGGCCCTCGCCTTCATGCGCTTCATATACATGATAACGACAAGTGGCATGACACGCACCAGATTCCATTTTCTATGGATATAGATTTTGTACCTATCGTAGTAGCCCTGAAAGAAATCGGATACAAAGGATATTTCACCCTTGAAGCCGACAGATATCTCGGAAAATATACGCAAAACGATGTTTTCACAGGTATACAGCGATTGGCTGATTCTGCAAGGAAGCTTGTTGACATTTATGAAAATATTTAACAGGACCGCCCGGTAAGAGATAATTGAAGGGCGGCAAACCGGTGAAAAAAGCCCCGAAGCTTGATGCTTCGGGGCTTTGATTTACGCTCCCCCTGTTGGACTTGAACCCACGACTCCCTGATTAACAGTCAGGTGCTCTACCGACTGAGCTAAGGAGGAATAAAAAAATCCGGCAACTACATATCTTCACAAGACGTCTCCATCTAACTATTGTCTGCATCTAGGAGCTTAACTGCTGTGTTCGGAATGGGAACAGGTGTGACCTCCTCATCATCGTCACCGGATAGTTTTCCGTTTTTC
>JAZQDE010000032.1:0-26063 GCA_045546695.1 Clostridia bacterium
CGTCAACGATTCCGCCGCCGCGCCCACAACATCGGCCGTGCCCACCGTGACAGCAAGTGGGACATTTTCCCTTGTGGTTTAGTAGGACATTATCATAAATGGCTTACTAATATTGGGACTAGATATTTCCTTGGCATTGTCCAAGGAAGAGTAGTGTGTTATAATAGGGACAACACTTTCTTGCTTAAAATCGAATAAATTGCGGACAAAAGACTGTTGTCCCTTATCGAACTCACTCGTGAGTGTGTCAGATAGGGACAACATTTTTATTCAATTTTGCGCTTTGTGGACCGTCGGGGACGCCGGTCCCTACAAGGTTGGATTTATGATGCCCGTGCCTGTGGCATTTGCGCCGCGTTGAGCATATTCTCAATGAAAATTCCGTAGCCCGTGGTGGGATCATTGATAAGCACGTGCGTCACAGCTCCTACGAGCTTGCCGTTTTGAATGATGGGCGAGCCGTTCATTCCTTGGACGATGTTCTTATCGATTAAATTACTGGAGCAGATTATTCAATTTCAGATAATCAATAAAATCGCTCATCATTGTATCATATCTTGAAACGATAAACACTATTGAGCCGATTCCTGATGCGTTTTTTAATCCCTTGTATGAAAAATTAAAAATGTACTATGTCACTGGTGGAATGCCTGAGTCCGTTCTGATGTGGACAGAAGCCCGTGACGTTTCTGCTATGCAGGAGGCGCTGTCCGGTATTCTTGGTGCATATGAGCGTGACTTTGCAAAACATCCCGATGTCAGCGAATTTCCGAAAATTTCAATAATCTGGAAGTCTATTCCTTCCCAGTTGGCAAGAGAAAACAAGAAAGTCCTTTATAAGGCTGTCAAAGAAGGCGCCAGAGCCCGTGAATATGAAGATGCGTTGCAGTGGCTGGTAGATGTTGGTCTGCTCCGCCGCCTCGCACAACTGTCGCCTACGGCTTTTGGTGAGGGTAATCGTCTTTTTACTGAGTTCAAGGGTGCATTGACTGAAAATTTTGTACTACAGACTTTGATTACGCAGTTTGAAGTGATCCCTCGTTACTGGACGCAAAACAACCCTCCTCATGAGGTGGATTTCCTTATACAGCGAGAAAATGATATTTTCCCCGTTGAAGTTAAATCTGAAGCCAATACAACAAGCAAAAGTCTCAAGAAATTCAAAGAACTGTTCCAAGATAAGGTGAGGCTTCGTGTGCGTTTTTCTTTGGACAATCTGAAGCTGGACGATGATGTGTTGAATATTCCTCTGTTCATGGCACAATCCCAGCGGCGCCGAGCTTCAGCAGGAAGTCGTCATCTGCTAAAGATTCCCATGTGTGACCGGGGCGGGCGAGGTGCATTCGACGGCGATAACTACAGACACTCTCTTTGCTTAAAGCGGACATGTCTATTTCGTTCAGGACACGCATATCCTGAGTCTTTGTAGCTGCGTCGCGCACCATAGCCTGATATTCTTCTTTTGTGCATTTATAATCGCCTTCGCCGTTGCGGCGATAAGTAAACAGTGGATTTCCATCTACGTAGACAGGACGGTATGAGCGCTCGGCCTGAGGAACATTGATAACAATGATATGATCGCCGTCTACCTCTTGTACAAATATATCCTTTGATGACAGCAAATTTACGCTGGTTCTTTCAGGATTATTGACGATATCCCAGAACTCTCTGATGAGCCTGTCCGGGTCGGGAAGGTTTACGGTGTGCAGCGTCTTGTCAGGCCATTCCTCTACGCCGAGCAGAATGATGCCACCGAGAGTATTGGCAAAGGCAGAGTAAGTCTCCCATATACTTTTGGGCAGGCCGCCAAGGGCCTTTTTCGCCTCGATACGGTTGTTTTCTCTATATTTTTCAATGTTTTTGAAATCGATCATACCATTTATATCAAATCAGCCTGCTGCCCAGCCGCCGTCAACGAGCAGAACGTCTCCGTTTACATAACTTGATTCGTCACTCGCAAGGAACAAAGCTGCACTGGCAATCTGTTCGGCACTTCCCATGGCAGGGGCTGCCGCCAGAACTTTCTGGACACGAGAATAACCATTCATATTGGGTGTGCCCATGGAGGCGCTGATCTCTGTCGCGATACCTCCGGGAGCAATTACATTGCAACGGATACCGTGGGGCATATACATAAAAGCAGTATTTTTACTCAAAGAGATTACTGCTGCTTTAGAAGCGGCGTAAACTGCGCCGGAAATAGTACGTAAGCCCCCCAAAGATGCCACATTTATAATATTTCCGCCATCGCCTTGCTCAAGAAAAACTTGTACTGCCTTGCGCATGGAGTACATAGGAGCAAACACGTTGATGGCAAAAACCTGGTCGATTTTTTCGTTTTTTACGTCCCCGATGGGGCTCATGTCGTCCATAATGCCGGCGTTATTTACCAGAATATCGAGACGGCCGAATTCCTTCACAGCCAGATCGATTGCGCCGATCATAGTCTCCTCCTTAGAAACGTCTCCCACAAAGGGGATGACCTTGCCGGCGCTGTCTTTCAAGGACTCAGCCAGCGCATCAAGACGCTCTTTTCTGCGGGCGACCGCAATAATATTTGCGCCTTCTTTTGCAAAGAGCTCTACCATCGCTTTGCCCATGCCGGAAGATGCTCCGGTCAGAACAATAGATTTGTTTTTAAGTTTCATGCTGTTTCCTCCTTGTCTGTTATTAAAAATTATGTTTCGAAACCCATATATTCTACAAAGCCATTATTGAATTTTTCCGAGCGTGTAAGGTCGATTGTTTTACATAAATTTGTAATGCTATCTACCTTTTCCCGGGCATCTGTGCTGCCTGAAAATCTTACTGCTCCGCCCAGGGCGCTGTTTCCGATATTGACGAACTTGCCACGAAGGGCAGGGTCGAGAAGACCTGTTGCCATCGCACTGTCTATATTCATATGAAAACCGAGACCGCCCGCAATATATATTTTATGAAGGTCGCACAAAGCTATGCCCGCTTCGTCGCAAAGAGCCTCAAATCCAGCTCTGATGGCACTTTTTGCCAACTGAAAAGCCCGTATATCCTGCTGGGTAATAGTAAGAGGGCTGCCATTTTCTGTATCTGCGTACACAAATTCACCGCAATCCATATATCCTGTGTCGTCAATGACGCCGAGTCTTAGCAATCCGGCAATCAGGTCCAGAAGGCCGCTGCCACAAATTCCCAGAGCAGGCTTGCTGTCGATCGTCTTGCAAACCGGCATTTTTCCAACAAAATTTACGCTACATACAGCTCCGCTGATTCCGCCGACACCTGAGCTGATTCCGGCGCCTTCAAGCGCCGGGCCGGCTGCTGCCGAGGCGGCATAAAGTTTGTTTCCGTTATTTTTACCGGTGAAAAGTATCATCTCGCCGTTAGTGCCGATGTCGATAAGGGCTGCTGGCTCATTTTCACCGAGAATATCTGTATGTAAAATACCGGAAAGTATATCACTTCCAATAAATGCCGAAATGGACGGCATTAAGATAACTTCTTCCGCCGGCAGATTAAGGTCGCTGCCTTTGAAAGATTTTATGTCAGTAAATTCCGGCACGAATGGATACGTGCCAATTTTTTCAGGTGAAACGCCGCAAAAAAGATGCAGCATCGTTGTGTTTCCTGTAACTACCAGCTTTTTCAGACAAAAAGTGTCAGAAAAACTGTTTGTAAGTTCTGCAATCATCTGAGCAGACGCATCAAGAATAAGCTTTTGCATAAGAGTAAGATTGCCTGAAGATGCACTGCTTATTCTGCTAAGAACGTCAGCACCGAAATTTTTTTGTGGATTATGGCGTGATCCGGAGCTGACAACATTTGTTTCCCCTCCGGATACATGTACAAGAGCGCATGCAAGCGTCGTCGTGCCGATATCAAGCGCGCATGCATAATAATCGGCATCAAAGGGGACCGCCACAATTGCGTCGCGGTCTTCTGTTATTTTCCGGAAATCGGTAAGCCCGGAGCCCGGTGAAAAGGGAACGTATACTTCTGTCTCAATAGCCGGGCAGAAAGCTTTGCAGGAGAGGATATAACCATCCTCATCGGGCAAAAGCTGCTCAGATAATCCACTGTCTTTATGGAAATAACCGGATAAAACTTTTACCTTGCACTTGCCGCAGGTGCCTTTTCCGCCGCAATCGGCCTGAACCATTGCACCGACACCTGCAAGGTAATCTGATAATTTTCTACCCGCCGCCGAAGGCGGTATTTTCACCGGTTTATATACAAGGTTCATTATATCTCTTCAAAGTCGGCAGCGCCGTGTTTGCAAAGAGGACAAACGAAATCTTCGGGAAGATTTTCGCCTTCATAAATGAATCCGCAAATCTTGCAGACATAGCCTTTTTTACCTTCGGTCTGAGGCTTTGGCTTAACGTTATTCTGGTAATAAGTGTAAGTCATCGTCTCCTTGTCAGACATAACTCTCGCCTCTGTGATTGAGCAGATAAACATACCGTGTGTGTCGAGGTCCACGTATTGCTCTACTTTAAGGGACATAAAAGAGTTGATATGGCGGGGGAGGAAAACAAGCCCGTTGTCAGAACGGCCGGGCGTGCAGCCCTCGAATTTGTCAACGTTTCTGCCGGAAACAAAGCCAAATTTTTCAAATACTGAAAAAGGCGCGTCTGTGCTCAGGCAGTTGATGTTCATCTTGCCTGTCTGCTTGATGATATGGTGAGAGTAATTCTCTTTATTGATGGTGACTGCTATTCTGTTGGGAGTATTTGTCACCTGAGTAACTGTATTTACGATAAGTCCGTTATCTTTTTTGCCATCATTCGACGTAACAACATAAAGACCGTATCCGATGTTGAAAAGTGCTGTCATGTCATTTTTGTTGGCAGTTGCGTCCTGACGTGCAAGATATTCCATGCAAAGCTCGTCTGCAAGTGCGTTCAGCTCGCCGAGGCTGCTCTCGCTGAGGGCAGAATTGATTTTCACAGTAGTTGCTGTAAATGTAAGATTCTTACATTTTTCAAGCATGCCTTTCATGACTTTTGCTGCCATAGGTGCCCACGTTCCGTTTTCAATAATAGCTATCGTGCGACCGGTGAAGTTTCTTTCCGTAAGATGGTCGATAAATTGCCTCATAAATGGGAAAATATCAGCATTGTACGTTGTGGTAGCAAGTACCAGCTTGCTATAGCGGAAGGCATCGCTTGTTGCAAGAGCGATATCGCAGCGCGCAAGATCGTGAACGACAACCTTAGGACAACCTTTTTCTGTCAGTTTTTCTGCCAATTGAAGGACAGCCTTCCTTGTGTTGCCATAAACAGAAGTATAGGCAATAACAATGCCTTCTTCTTCGGGCTGGTAGCTTGACCAGGTGTTGTAAAGATTAAGATAGTATCCAAGATTTTCCTTAAGAACAGGACCATGCAGAGGGCAGATAGTCTGAATATCAAGGCCGGCAGCTTTTTTCAGGAGTGCCTGCACCTGATTGCCATATTTTCCCACAATGCCAATGTAATAGCGTCTTGCTTCATCAACCCATGGCTCCTGCGCATCATATGCGCCGAATTTACCAAAACCATCTGCTGAAAAGAGTACTTTATCAGTGCTGTCATACGTCACGATAACCTCAGGCCAGTGAACCATCGGAGCAGTAACAAATGTCAGAGTATGGTTGCCGAGGCAAAGCACGTCGCCTTCGCCGACAACGATTCTGTTGTCTGCAAAATCTGTTCCGAAGAAGTTTTTCATCATCTGGAAAGCTTTCTGGGAGGAAACGATCGTTGCCTTCGGGTATGCTTTGGCGAAGTTCATAATGTTTGCCGAGTGGTCAGGTTCCATATGCTGAACAATCAGATAGTTAGGATCTCTGCCATTTAATGTATTCTGGATATTGTCAAGCCATTCATGGAAGAAGTTGGCGTCAACTGTATCGAGAATCGCAATCTCGCTGTCGATGATTGCGTATGAATTGTAAGACATTCCGTTCGGAACAACATATTGTCCTTCGAATAAATCAATCTTACGGTCGTTTACACCAATGTATTTGATATCGTTTGTAATTTTCATTCTGTCACCTCAAATTATATTATTACCTATAGCGTGTTTTTTTATTGTATCCCATATAATGTCAGCAGCAAATTGCGCTCCCTGCAAAGATGCATGCCCTCCGTCCGGGCTGTAGAGCTCAATCTCAGGATGCTCATGGTGAAAAGTCCACCATTTTTCACCGACCGGCGCAAGCAAAGCACCGAGTTTGTCTGACGTTTCGTGGAAAAGCACGTTAATCTCATGCTGCATATGCTCTTCCCATTTCTGGGCCCACGTCATGTACAAAACGAGTGTCGCACCGGCATCTTTTGCCCAGCCGTTTATAATCTCGCACGCCTCCGCCATCTTACCGTCAATATTGAAGGGGTGAGTGTGCTCCTGCAGAACAATATAATCAAAACCGCCGTTTTTTACATTATAAGGCACGTCCGGCTCGCGCGTGTGCTGGTATAATGTCCAGCCGCCGTGAGCATTCATGACTGTCTGACATTCAATGCCGTCTCCGGCAGCAAGTCCGGCCACAAGACCGGGCACTTCATAATTGTAAATATGGCTGTTTCCAACGAAAAGAATTTTCATAGTGACTCCTTTCTTCTTAGAATTATATAATTATTTGCATAAAGTGTCTATAAAAAAGTGCAGGTGTTTGCAGCTCAGGATGGCAACTTGTATATTTTATTCGGACCCCTTCCGATAGCCTCAATAAGACCATTGTCACACATCTGACGAGCAAGAAGATACGC
Organism: Clostridia bacterium; assembly: GCA_045546695.1. Taxonomy (GTDB): domain Bacteria; phylum Bacillota; class Clostridia; order UBA1212; family UBA1255; genus SIG424. The sequence goes on from JAZQDE010000032.1 coordinate 6,732, forward strand.
ACGTGTCTTTTTTATATCAAATAATTCTTGCAATTCTTCTTCTGTTATTTCTCCGTTTTCTTCCAGATACTGTAACACTTTTTTCATTTGTTTTGTAAGTAGCACGGGGCTATCTTCGTTTACCGAGGACGTCTTATTGTCCGGACAAGGGAGTGTGTTCATATTAGGAAGAACGAGTTTAAATGTGTTTGGTGTTAATTCAATCCGTGGCCGGACAGGGCACTTGTCATAGAGAGCGAATATTCTGCGGATGCCTGTGCCGTAGGATTCAATTAATCTCAGCCGGTAAAAAATGTCAGCCAGTTTGCTATTGCGGGGCTGAGAAATGCCGCTCTTGATATCTTCTGCCGACAGTCCGGGTAGCAATCCGCCGAGAGAGATAAATTCGATACAGTAGTTGTTTATATTGATAATGATACTACCGCTGTAGCTGTAATCACGATGAACGAGAGCATTAAGCAGTGCTTCGCGGAGAGCTTCGGGGGGATAATCGGATTTGTCTACTCTCTGCAGACCATTAAAGGTTGAAGAAGTTCGATTGCAAAGAGATAAATAGGAGTAACTCTCATCAAGTTGGCGAAGAACAGAACCTCCAAACTCTTTGGCATCTTTGAAAATCGTGTTGTATTCGTCTCCGAAAACGGCAATTTTTGTAGTATGAAGGCATTGGTCCGATAAAATCTTTCCAAGGTTTGTGTATTGATTGTCATTGATATTTTTCAGTCCGAGGACAAAATATTTTTCTTCTGAAAACTCTACGCCATATCTTTTAAAAATATTCTGAGCTTCTGTGAATGTAAGATCCTGTGACAGACAACGCATCTCCTCGAAAATGTCTCCGTCAGAATCCTTAATCATTTTTCGGATCTGGTCTGCGGATGCCTGTGTGCTGGTAGCGCCTTGTCTGACATATACTCCGGCGGGACGTAATCCTTTTTCCTTAATATAGTACGGCTTGTATGATCCCTCGAGGACTTCAATTTTAATAATGTTCTCATCCTGAAGTTCGTAGCAAGTGAACATAGTAATATCAGGAGCGATTGCATCACGCACTCCGTTTGTAAGGCGCATATACGTCTTGTCAATATCTTCTATTCCGGTCACGTTGCCTTCGTCGTCAATTCCGATATAAATAACACCGCCGGTAGTATTTGCGAAGGCAATAATCTCCTTGTATATATCATTTGTCAGCTGACTTTTATATTCAATATGTTCACTCTCGTGTAGCATACAACAGAACCTCCGAATCTATGCCACTATTATACATGAATTTTCACAAAATTCAATAGTGAAAAGTGAAAAAAGTGAAAATTTTCACTGTGAGTGTCCGCGACTGAAAAACCTCCCGCCGCACCTGATAAAAAATTTTTCACAGGCCACTTGACATTAGCGCTTTAAAGTGCTAAAGTAACACCAATCGGTTTTTAAGGCTGTACTGAATATTAAAAATCGGCCGATTCAGCACAGGTTATTTCCGTCGCAGGCAAATAAAATATCGCTTGTTTACGAATTAATTTTAAATATCCGGGGGTTCAAAATGAAAATCAAAAAGATTTTAACTATCTCATTAGCATTGGTGCTCGCATTGAGCACACTCTTACTTGGCACCGCATGTGGTGACTCAAATGATGGAAAATATACAATCGGTATTTCCCAGCTTATCGCACACGACGCACTTGACGCAGCGACAAAAGGCTTCAAAGATGCTGTTATTGCAGGCCTCGGCGAAGAAAACGTTGAATTTATCGAGCAGAATGCAGACGGCTCTACAGACGCATGCGCAACAATCGCAAACACTTTTGTTCAGAAAAAAGTTGACCTTATTATGGCAAATGCCACACCGGCATTACTTGCAGCATACAGCGCAACAGAGACTATTCCGATTCTTGGAACATCTATTACAGAATATGGCGTTGCACTCGGACTCAAAGACTTTAACGGCACAGTAGGCAGCAACGTTTCAGGCACATCAGACCTGGCTCCGCTCGACCAGCAGGCTCAGATGATTATAGATCTCGTGCCGGAAGCAAAAAAAGTCGGACTTCTTTACTGCTCAGGCGAAGCAAATTCCGTATACCAGGTTCAGGTTGTAGAAGCGGCCCTCAAGGCAAAAAATATTGAAGTAACAAGATATACATTTTCTGACAGCAATGACGTTGCTACAGTAGCCGCAAACGCAGCAAGCAACAGCGATGCGCTCTATATTCCTACAGACAACACTGCAGCTGCATGCGCAGAGACTATTTACGGAGCAATGACAGAGAAGAAGCCAATCATCGCAGGAGAAACCGGTATTTGTTCAGGCTGCGGTATCGCAACACTCAGTATTGACTACTATGACCTTGGCTATGCTACCGGTGAAATGGCTGTCAAAATCCTCAAAGACGGCGCTGATATCACAAAAATGGCAATCGAATACACACCAGAAGAAAAACTGGCAAAAAAATACAACAAAGCTATCTGCCAGGAACTGGGAATCGATATCGCTACATTAGAAGCAGCAGGCTATACAGCAATCGACTGATAATCACACACAATCAATAAAAGTATAACCGTGCCGCCGACAAACGGCACGGTTAAAATTGTCTTATAAGGAGCAAAAAAATGGAAGCTTTAATGAACTATTTCTCCTCACTTCCGGGCGCATGTGCGCAAGGTCTGATATGGGGAATAATGGCAATAGGTGTATACATAACGTACAAAATACTTGACATCGCAGACCTTACAGTAGATGGCAGTATCTGTACGGGCGCGGCTGTATGCGCGATGATGATGTCTCTGGGAGCTCCACTTCCGCTTGCAATGCTCTGTGCTTTTATCGCAGGCATGTTAGCCGGTGCAGTGACAGGCTTTTTCCACACATTCATGGGCATACCGGCAATACTCTCAGGTATCCTCACGCAGCTTATATTGTGGTCGGTAAACCTGAAAATCATGGGAATTGCCAGAGATGCATCAAGTGCGGCAAACATCGCATTGTCAGCAAGAAACTTCGATCTTTGCGTCAGCATGATGGAAATGCACAAGTCTCTTGTTGTTCTTGAAGTCTTTGCAGTAGTAATAATTGCTGCCTTATATTGGTTCTTCGGAACAGAATACGGTTCGACGCTCAGAGCTACCGGCGCAAATCCGGCAATGAGCCGCGCGCAGGGCATCAACACAAATAAATCAAAAGTTGTCGGTCTCGTGATTTCAAATGGTATCGTAGCACTTGCGGGCGCACTTCTTGCGCAATATCAGGGAAACGCCGACATCAACATGGGTAAAGGTGCAATCGTTATCGGTCTTGCGGCAGTAATCATCGGCGAAGCATTATTTGGCTGGCTCTGTAAAAACAACTTCGCGCTCAAACTCATTGCGGTTACCTTGGGCGGAATCGTTTACTTTATCGTATACTCAACAGTTATTTTCATCGGTCTCGACACGAACTACCTGAAAATGCTCTCGGCTATAGTCGTAGCCCTCTTCCTGGCAGTTCCGTACTGGAAGAAAAAGTATTTTTCTAATGCTGAAAATATTGAAAAGAAGCAGGAAAAAGAACTTCGTAAAGCACAGAAAAAGGAAGACCGGAAGAGAGGAGGAGAGCAATAATGTTAGAACTCAGAAACATATATAAAACGTTTAATCCCGGAACGATAAACGCAAAAAGAGCACTCAAAGGAATAAATTTACACCTGAATGCCGGTGATTTCGTAACAATTATCGGCGGAAACGGCGCCGGAAAATCCACAATGCTCAACGCAGTAGCGGGCGTTTTCCCGATTGACAGTGGTGAAATAATCATCGATGGTGAAAACGTAGAGCATCTTTCTGAACACAAGCACGCAAAATTTATCGGACGCGTTTTCCAGGATCCGATGACAGGCACCGCTGCCACAATGGAAATTCAGGAAAATCTTGCTATCGCAGCACGTCGCGGTGAAAAACGCACCTTCAGATGGGGCATAACAGCTAAAGAAAAGAAATATTACAAAGAACTTCTGGCAACGCTGGAGCTCGGCCTTGAAGACAGAATGACAGTAAAAGTCGGACTTCTGTCAGGAGGACAAAGACAGGCACTAACTCTCCTTATGGCGACACTCAAACAGCCCAAACTGCTTCTTTTAGACGAGCATACGGCGGCACTTGACCCAAAGACAGCTGCCAAGGTACTGGAATTATCTGATAAATTAATTGCCGAAAATAACCTGACAGCCATGATGGTTACACATAACATGAAAGATGCAATCGAACACGGCAACCGCCTTATTATGATGAATAATGGCAATATTATTTATGACGTAAGCGGAGAAGAAAAGAAAAACCTGACCGTTGAAGCTTTAATCGCGAAATTCTCGGAAAACAGCGGTCAGGAGTTTGCAAACGACAGAGCTTTGCTGACTTAAGTTTTTTTGATCTCTCCGGCTTTCTGAAGCGTGATTTTTGCAATAATCGGTCCGGTCATTTCATAAATAAACGTCGCGCAGAGGATAATCGCGCGGATCTGCGAAGCGTATTCAGGCACGTAAGTCTGCGCGGCAAGGCTGAGACCGATGGCAACGCCGGCCTGGGGCAGCAAAGTAAAGCCTATGTATTTTTTCACCACAGGAGGCTCTTTTGCAATCGTTGAACCGAGCCATGCACCGAAAATTTTACCGGCAACACGGGCAAGAACGTAAATAATACCGACAACGCCAATCGTAGGTATGACTGACAATTTGAGGTCGGCACCCGAGGCTACGAAGAAGAGCATAAGAATAGGCGGCGTTACAGTATCGCAAAGACGCATAATGACGTTACTTTCACGCGTAAGATTTGTAAGAATCGCACCCATAGCCATACAAGTAAGCAGGTCGGATACGCCAAGCAGCTTGGCTAAAGCAACAGACATAAACACAAAGGCAACCGTTATACAAAGACGGTTGCCTTCTTTTTTGAACCATCTGAGCGGAATTGCAAACAAACCGCCAAGTACAGCGCCAAGGCCAAGCGCTACAAGCACCTCCAGGAAGGGACGAGCTATTGCAAACGAAATGTCCAGTACTGAAGTAAGGTTTGCGCTGTTTATAATATTGGCAATGGTTGAGGCAAAGCCGAAGGCAATAAGCGCAACGGCGTCGTCAATCGCAACAACGCACAAGAGCGTCTCTGTCAATGGACCTTTTGCGCCGTATTGCTTTATAACCATTATCGTTGCCGCCGGCGCTGTCGCTGCGGCAATTGCGCCGAGTACGATAGAAAAAGCAGGATCAAAGCCCAGAATAATCAGAAGGCCGGCAACAAAAATGACAGCGCAGAGTGCCTCGAAAATCGCAATGATAACAGGCTTTACACCGACTTTTTTGAAATAGCTTGCTTTGAATTCACTACCTATAGAAAAGGCGATGAAACCAAGTGCGATATCTGAAATAATCGTAAATTCCATTACGATATCTTCCGGAATGATGCCGAGAACAGATGGGCCGAGAATCAGGCCGGCTACGAGATAACCCGTAACGTTCGGCATTTTCACCTGCTTAAGAAGGCGGGCTACCGCAAGACCGCAGATTAACATGATCGATAAGTAAAAAAGTATATTAAACTCCATTTTGATAACTCCGGTAAAAAAATTACAGCAACATGCCTTCTTCAAAATCAATGGGCATAGTAAATACAACACCTGTATCAGGACGCGCAAGGTCGCCGATGACGTCCTTGATAACAGTCAGAACAGTCTGCACCTGCTCATCTTTAAGAGCAATAAGAATTGTCTTGTTTTCCTGTCTTTCCGGGTGAAAATATTTGCGGAGTGAGCCTAAAAACGCACCGTCATGATAATCGCCGATAGCGTGAGCCATACCGGTAGAACTGATAATCGTAGCACCCTTGATGCCGTTATCAACGAAAGCCTCTAAAAGTTCTTCAAGAGCTTCCGTCTTGTTAAGAATTAAAACTAATAACTTCATTTTATCGCCTCCATAATGCTGCGCTTTTCACGCGGCAACTAAGTATAATACTATCTTCTTTTTTTGTCTAACAACTTTAATAATTTTACGAGCGGAATTATAAGCGTGCCTGCAAAAAAATTGCCGACCCCATGTATGACGTCAAAAGGAAAGCCCGCGATTATCCAGCCGACTGTTGTTTCAAACGATAAACCGTACATCAATGCCTGTGCAGGGGCATACAGAATGCCGAAACATATGCCGTGAAGGCCACAAAGGGTCATCAGCACAGCCGTCGACAGCACGTATTGCCATTTTTTTACAGGATTTGATATTACTCCGGGCAGTAGCATAGCTATCGCCCAGAGAATTGTCCAGATGTAAAGATATGGAATCCACCACGTCGCAAAGCCTGCATATACGCCGTTGAGCAGAACGTACAGATATATCGGAAACAGCGCTTTTTTGCGGTATACCAATGTAAATGTAATCGTAAACATGCCTAGCAAATGCACGTTGGGTATCAGCTCCATAAGAAGTTTTGAGCAGAACATTATAGCGCCGAGCATGGCAAATAATGCCAGCTCGAAAACTGTAAGACCTTGTGATTTTTTCTCTTTTTTTACCATGAAAATCAGCTCTCTACTGCAAACATATACGTTGCGCCGTCTTTGATCTTTGTCTTATCCACACCCGTTGCAGCATACTCGCCGTTGATGTAAAAAGCCCAGTACGTTTTATTTTTGTCATAATCGGCTTCGACACCGTTGACTTTTTTTACGTACAGACCATACGGACCTTCTTCTCCTTCAAGAAGACCTGCATCGAAAAGTGCTTCGCCGACAGTCGTTTTTGTTGTTTTGATATCAAAAGAAGTTTCAGAGCCGTCCTGCAAACGGACAATGAACGTAAATGAAAGCTCTTTCGGAGCCTCCTGATCGCCTGAAGCAGAACTTCCGGGGCTGTTTTCACCGGAATCAGTGCAGGCAGAAAATGTCAATACTGACGTAAGTACCATAGCCGCAATCAGTACAAGACAGGAAATTGACAAGATTTTTCGTGAAAATAAACGTAGTTTTTTCATGTTTCTTACCATCCTTTATTATATTTTTACTTTGTCCGGAGAAAAACCAATGTTGGGCATCGCAACGGTTCTTCTGCGTAAGGCAAGTCTTCCGGCTTGCAGCTATACACATAGCAGACCTTCTCAGTTTGAAACAAACCAATGGATAAAGTATTTTGCGGCAAATACCCCTGCTATATAAACTGCTCACGGCGACGGGCTCGCCGGGGAATCACACCCCGTTCCTTATTAAACAGCAACACGGAAAAATCCGGCTGTACCTTGCTGCCGGGACATGAATATTATATTCGCTGAAAAGTATTTTGTACAGAGTTTTGGTCTTGTATTTTTCACCGAAAATAGGTATACTAAAATGAGGTGGCGGATAAGATTCATTCTTGTATAAATAAAGCATTTACAGCATTATATTTATGAATGATGAGCACAGAACGATGAAGACCATGCCCGAAGAATTAAGACCCTATGAGAGACTTGATTCGTGTGGGGCGGGGAGTTTATCAGACAGCGAACTGGTTGCCATATTGCTGCGAAGCGGCACTAAGGGCATAACAGCTTTGGAACTTGGTTACCGTATTATGGAAAAGTATGGAAGCCTCCGGGAGCTTTGTGATGCATCCGTTGAGGAGCTGACGGCTATAGAGGGCGTCGGAAGGACCAAGGCGATTATTTTGTTGGCGGCACTTGAACTCGGTAGCAGGATTACAAAATCTGCCGGCCGTGAAAAGATTCATGTGAGCAATTATGAACAGATAAAGGACATGTTGCTCAGCGGCATGATTTCTTTGAAAAAAGAAGAATTTGCAGCACTTTTGTTTGATAAAAAATGGAATTTTTTACGGAAATGTACAATAGCGGTCGGCACGGTTGACAGTTGCCCCGTACATCCGAGAGAAGTTTTCGCAGCTGCAATAAAGTACACTGCTTCAGCAATAATTATAGTGCATAATCACCCAAGCGGTGACGTCACTCCGAGCCGCAGGGACGTTGAGACAACGAGACGGCTTTTAGAAGCGGCGGAGGTAGTAGGGATTGATATTGTAGACCACATGATTGTGGGTGACTCAGAGGTTCTGAGTATGTACACAGAAGGCTTGATGCCTTGCGTATAGCGGAGAAAAGATAAGAGGTTTTTTATGGCACGTGATATAGGAATAGATTTAGGTACAGCCAATACGTTGGTACACGTTTCAGGTAAAGGAATTATCATACGTGAACCATCTGTTGTTGCGATAAATAAAAACACAAACGAAGTTCTGGCGGTTGGCGATGCGGCCAAGAGAATGATAGGAAGGACTCCGGGCAGTATTGTGGCGATAAGACCACTTCGCGACGGTGTTATTGCTGACTTTGACGTTACAGAGCAGATGCTTCGCTATTTTATCAAAAAAGCGATGGGTTCAATTGGTTTTGGCAAGCCTAATCTTATTATTTGCGTGCCGTCAGGTGTCACAGAAGTAGAATATCTTGCAGTAGAAGAAGCTGCTGAGAGAGCCGGCGCAAGACGCAAGCCTCTGCTTTTCGAAGAACCGTTGCTTGCTGCTATCGGTGCGGGACTTCCTATTGATGAAGCTACAGGCTGTATGGTCGTAGATATCGGCGGCGGTACGAGCGAGGTTGCCGTACTTTCAATGGGAGGTATTGTTCACTCTGAATCCCTGAGAATAGCGGGAGACGCCATTGATAATTACATTTCACTCTTTGCAAAAAGAGAACATAACCTTGTTATCGGCGAACGTACCGCAGAGGATATTAAGCTGACAATCGGTGCTGCTTATCCTAAGGCACAAGAGGAATATATGGATATTAAAGGTAGAGACTTGCTGACAGGTCTGCCTAAAAACGTAAGAATTACTTCCACAGAAGTTTGCGAGGCCATAAGAGAGCCTGTTTCAGCTATCGTAGAGGCAGTCAAAGACGCCCTGGAGGAGACTCCGCCGGAGCTTGCCGCAGACATTATGGAACATGGTATTATGTTGACAGGCGGAGGCGCGCTTCTCAGTGGCCTTGACAAGATTATCAAGCTTGAAACAGGTATGCCTGTGTATATTGCGGAGAATCCGCTTGATTGCGTTGCCATGGGCACAGCTGTTTGCCTTGAAGAAGAAGGTCTGCGCAAGATGCTTTATCAGAACAGGACGACGGGTATTTTCTGAGAATGAAAGGGAACACAAAGCGTTTTATTATTATATTTTGTGTATTGATTGTTTTCTGTATTGCTTCCATCAGTTTTTCAGCAAAAGAAGGCAGTCTGCTTGGGCGTGTATATAATGTAATAGGTACCCCTTTCCAGTATATTCAGAAGGGCTTTACGTCAGTAGGCACTTCTGTACGCAAAGCATTTTCGGTTATGTCTGAATATGATGAGATCAAAGACCGGATAGAGGAGCTTGAGCAGGAAAATGACCGCTTACAGAATATGGAAAATCAGTATGACAAGCTCGAAGATGAAAATGAGACTCTTCGCGAACTTCTTGAACTTAAAGGATATTTTGAAGATTACGAGATGGTTGCCGCAAACGTTATTGCACAGGACGTTTCAGACTGGTTCAATGAATTTACTATAGACAAAGGCACTTCTGATGGAATAAAAGACGGAGATGTTGTTATAACAGCAGAAGGTCTCGTCGGTCTTGTTTACAATTGCGGTGTTTCAACGGCTAAAGTCAGAAGTATTGTGGATGAACAATACATACTATATGGGAGAATCTCCCGCAGTAACGAACTTGTACGTCTGAGAGGTACTACAAATGAGAACTATTCAGCAAGACTCAAGCTTGACAGAATAGCTGACACGACAGAGCTTTACGTAGGAGATACAATTGTAACGGCGGAGAGCGGCGGTGTTTATCCGAAGGGACTTGTTCTTGGCGTCGTTGTTGAGATTGTCGTTGATGAAAACAGCAACGAAAGATACGCATACGTTGAGCCGACTGTTAAGTTTACAGAAGTCAGCAGACTTTTCGTGCTGGTGACAAATGAAGAGGGGTAAGTAAGATATGATGCATTCAAAGAAACATATTCTGATATACGCACTCCTCATAATTGTTCTTGCCGGATTGCAGGAGGCATTTTTCAACCATCTGCGCATCCTTGGCGCAAAGCCGAATCTGACGCTTGTGGCAGTATGCATTATTGCCGTACGCATGACAAGGACAGAGGCAATGGTCCTTGGTTTTCTGGCAGGTCTGTACGTTGACATTGTATATTCAAGATACGTAGGACTATATGCTCTCCTTTATATGGTAATATGCGTTATACTCGCTATTGCTACGAGCCAAGATTTTAAGCGTACAGTCTGGTGGCCTGTTGTTACGGGAGTACCGGCCTTCTTTGTTTTCACGATGGCAGAGAGCTTTATTATAAGACTTATAGCGATGTATGCGGTCGACAGCCCGTATTTATATGAAAATTACTGGACACATATAACGTCGAGGATACTACCGGAGGTCCTGTACGACTTTATTGCCCTTGCCGTACTTTTCGTTCCTCTACACTGGATTATGGGAAAAGTACGCGTAAAAGATGAACAAATGAATTATTAATTACTAAGGATAACTCAAATGAAGCGAGAAAAAGGAAACAATAAGACAGATATAAAAAAAGAACATTGGCATGGCCTTGCAGAACGTGTTGTATCGCTTGTGAAAAGCCGCAGTTTCTACGTAGGTCTGTTTATTGTTGTCCTGATGATGGTGCTGACCATCAAGCTCTATAATCTGCAGGTTGTCCGCGGTGATGAATATAAGGATATGGCTCACGCTTCTACAGGTAAGATTCTGAGTGTCTCTGTAGACGCACCACGCGGAAATATATATGACCGTAATGGAGTGTTGATTGCATCAAACAGGCAATCGTACAAGATAACGATGGTCAATAAAAATAATCCCCAGTCAGAAAGAGATGCAATGTATCTTGAACTTGTCAATATTTTTGAAAAGAATTCAGATACGTATGTAAATGAACTGTCAAGATATCTGGCTTCTCCTACGGAATGGAGCAGCAGACTTGAAGATAACGAAGAGCGTCAGGATGACTTTATAAACAGTATAGTGAAAAAGAAGTCTCACCGGTCAAAAATACAGTCAGCAGCAGATGCCTTCGATTATCTGCGCACAGAAAGATTCAACATTGACCCTTTTTACTCAGATGAAGATGCCTATAAAATAATGATAATGAGATACCAGACGTTTTCGTTTGGTCTGAGCAATCTTATGCCGACAGTTATAGGAACAGACTGCTGCGAAGAGACGGTTTGTGAGATAGAGTCAAGATATTACGATTTCCCCGGCCTGAGCTCTGAGATTACATATTTCAGAGAATATGTTAACTGCGAATACGCAAGCCATATTATCGGATACGTGCGCGCTATAAACAGCGAAGAATATGCTGCCATGAAAGACGACGGATATACAATAAATGATATCATCGGTAAGATTGGCATCGAAAAAACGTATGAAAGTCAGCTAAGAGGCACGGCCGGTATACGAGAAATCTATCTTGATACCGCAGGAGAGATAAGGGAATATTCGTATACACCGCCTGTCCCCGGAAACGACGTATATCTGACAATTGATTACGATTTACAGTCAAAATGTGTTGAACATCTTAAAAACAGGATAGATACTATTGCCTCCGAGGCAGATGGAATAAAGAACTTCGGCGATGCCGAAGCAGGCTCTGTTGTTGTCATGAACGTGAAAACAGCGGAAGTTCTTTCAATGGCAAATTATCCTAATTATGACAACAGGATTTTCCTCGAACCATCTTCAAATCAGGCCGCACAGCAGGCAATAACAGATCTTTTCACCGATCCTACGTCTCCGAGCCTTAACAGAGCCACACAGGGTCTGTACCCGATCGGTTCTACATTCAAGCCTGTTGTAGCTGTCGCATCCCTTATGGAAAATGTTATAACGACAAAAACAGAGATAAAATGTTCCGGTTTTATCACGATTTTCGAGCAAAAGCACCATTGTTTGTCCCGCCATGGGAACCTGGCCCTTACAGAAGCAATTGCCAGATCCTGCAACGTATATTTTATGGAATGTGGTATTGACCTCGGTATAGAAGCACTTGATTCATGGGCAAAGAGCTTTGGCCTCGGTGAAAAGACAGGCATTGAAATCAGTGAATACAAAGGATACAGAAACAATGTTGAAACGATGAAGCTCAAAGAACCTGATTCAAATCACGTGTGGTCTGATTCCGATACGGCGCAGTCTTCAATCGGCCAGTTGTATAACCTTTTCACACCCTTGCAGCTTTGCCGTTATACATGCGCGCTGTCAAACGGAGGATATCTGAATCAGCCGCATATCGTGTCAGGGGTTAAGACATTTAATGGAAACATTATAGAAACAGACAGCGAAAAACAGAGTTCGCTGTCTAAAATAGAAGTGACAGATAAGGTACTCGGAAACGTTAAAGACGGTATGATTGAGATGGTAAATCTCAGCTCAAAAGCACGAAAAGCCTTTGCGGATTTCCCGGAAGGATTTGTTGCGGCAAAAACAGGTACTCCTGAGACGGGCATGGAGGCATTTGGTGAGAGCTCTCACTCAGTACTTATTTGTTATGCACCGGCAAACGATCCGGAAATTGCGATTTCTATAGTAATAGAACACGGTGCTTCCGGATCAAACTCGCTTGAGCTTGCTGCAGCGATTATGAAGGATTATTTTGGAATGTAAATATAATTTGGAGGGAAATTATGAAAAAAATCATTTATACCGGTTTGATTTGTACGTTGGCTTTTATACTGTTATTTGCCTTTGGTTGTAATGGTGAAAAGGAATATAAGCTTCAGGAAGGTACGCAAGTCGTTACGGTAAGCTCGCAGGGTTTTGATTATTCATTAGGTCTTTCGTTTAATTTTGATGGAGAATACAAGGGCTTTGCTGTAGATGCCGTCCCGTACAATGATATTCACGACAGTGCAAATTGTAATAAATGTGGCATTGTAGACGTTGACGGTACAAAGGCGTTCTTGTTACAGGCTTCCGGTTACTCAGGAGCCGGCGCCGGACTTCTCATTAAGATGGAGCAACCGATGCTTGCTTCTGTTTTTTCCGGAATAACTATGACATTCAGAGCTTCGGCTGATAAAACAGATAACGAGCTGCGTGTTACAAGGGGAGATGCGACTTCAAGAAGTGAAACGAAAAACGATAGCCCTGACCTTTCCGGTGCCAAAGATGACTGGAAGACCGTAAACCTCGACTTGTCATCTGTCGGAGCGTTGGCAGATGAGGACGGATATCTCCGTTCGTTTGTGATTTTCATGCGCAATTATGACAATACGGATATATACATCAGAAATATTACTCTGAAAGCTAATCTTGAGGAGGCATGTTCTGTTGATATAAACGTAACAGAGAGCCTTTATGAAAAGGGAGCTGTTACGTCAATTGCAAATTCAATCGCCGATAAACTTACAGATGCAGGTATTGCCGCAGAGGTTTCGGTAACGTGTGAAGAATACAAACAAAATACTCTTTCACAGGACGGCGCTATTACGTATTATATTGACCTTAACTTTGCAAGCGGCTCGTATTTTACCGAGAGCATCACAAAAACTATTCCCGCCCTCAGTGAAACGTGGCTGACAGAAGGTAGCAAAGAGTATGGTTACACTATGAAGGACGAAGGTGATATTGATACGTCTTCCCTGAGCAGTGGTATGCTTACGATTGCAGATACGAAAGTAAAGTGTAATGAAAAGCTGAAAGGCGCTCAATATGCCGTTTATGCAGAAGGAATATCTTACACAGATGAGAGCATAGAGTGGAAAGAAGCACAACAAGCCGATACAAAGAGCAATAAAGTCAAAAAAATATTTGTAAATGCTTTCCTTGATTATGCAGATTCACTTGTTGCAGGCACTAAATACAATATTGCAGTAAGACTTGTTACGAAGGACGATAACTACATTCCCGTATGTGAAAAGCAATTCACATACAACGTTGACAACTCAACCGTCGGAGAGGCTATGATTGCGGCGAAAAATGCGATTGCCGCTGCAACTGTTGAATGCGGAAACGGCGACGATAAAGAAGCTCGTGTAAAAGAGGCATTAGAAGGCATCGTTGCTAACAGCGACATTTCTATCGAAGTTAAGCTCAAGACAAAATCAATGGCTGCAAGCAGTTTTGATATTATAATTACAAGCACAAAGGATGAAAATTTCGCTCACAAAGGCGAATCATTTGTGATTGAAAATTTTGTTTCATGGCATGACGTGAAAAATCTTGACAACGTACTCGTGCCGCAGACACCTTATGATGGCACAGAAGGTATCGTTCTTGCTCAGGATTTCATACTGACGCATTTCACAAACAGCTATTCTGCAATCAGAAGTGCAGGTTACGAATTTTACTCACCATTGGAAATCTGTACGCCGCCTGCGATTTCTTTCACATGGACAGATAAAAATGATACCGGTAAATATACAGTGACTGTTGCTGACAATCCGGAATTTGAAAATTCATATAGTTATTCCACAAAGACAACAAGCATTGACCTTTACAACTTCCAACCCGGCGTAAAATACTACTGGAAAGTTGCGACTGAAGATAGCGAGTCCGTTGTTTTCACATTCTCGATTGCAACAGGATATACAAGATTCCTGAAAATTGACGGCGTGCAGAATGTGCGTGACCTTGGTGGATACAAGACAGCAAACGGTCAGGCAGTTAAATACGGTCTTCTGTATCGAAGCGCAAACCTTGACAGCGTAAAGTCACAGGGTATAAAAGAATTTGTAGACCGCCTCGGTGTAAAAACAGACCTTGATTTCAGAGGAGACAATGGCAACTCCCCGCTTGGAAAAGATGTTAACTACCTCGATTATGCCATAAAATGGTATAGCGGTATTTTTGCTGATGAGGAGAAGCTCGATCTTATCAGACAGACTATCGGCGAATATGCAAATCCTGAGAATTATCCAATGTGCTTCCATTGCGCTGTCGGCAGAGACCGCACAGGAACAATGTCTTTCCTCATACTGGGACTTCTTGGTGTAGACGAGGAGACGCTCGTAAGAGAGTACTTCCTGTCAATGTATTCTGCAATGGGCAGCTTTTCAGAGTCTGAGTTCAACGCCCTTAGCGACCAGCTCTTCCCATTTATTTCAAAACTTCACACATACGGAGAGAGTGACGATACGCTTCAGGTGAAAATCGAGAAATTTATGCTCGGAATCGGTGTAACTCAGGACGAAATAAACTCAATCAGAAGCATTATGCTTGAAGGTGAACCATCTTCCGGTAAAAATGAAGCAGGTTGCGCTTCATCTGCTTCGGTTGCTCACATTATGTTTGTTATGGCGGCGTTTGTCGTTTTGAAAAAGAAATCGACTTGTAAATAAAGCGTTATTTTGGTATGATAATTTGTGTATATGTTAGAGAGGAGTCTTGACTATGCGTAAGAGTCAGATTGTTGCGTTATTAATATTACTTATAGTGGTTACAATTATTATAATTGTAGGTTCATGTCAGGATAAGACACCTGATAATACTCAGAGTCTCAAGCCTACGATAGCACCTGCTACACCTACCATGCAGGCACCTACGCCTACGGCAGATAATACTACTCCGACGCCTACTCCGACTGCTATCCCCGTACAGAAGCCGATAATAGCTGACTTTACAAGATTTGACGAGTACAGCAAAGAAACTCTTAAGCTTGCTACAAAGGATAAAGTTAATCCGGATGATGAGGTTGTTTTCTCAGACAGCAGCGTTACAGAGGCATTGAATGGTCTTGACTATATACTTTCCAATCCGGGATCAGGCAGTACAACTGATATCTACGTATGTATAATGCTCAATAGCTACAAATACAACAACGATATTAATACTATACTTGATTTTGCCAGAGCAAATTCAGTAAAAATGACATTCTTTGCTACTGCATCGTATCTGAGCAATGCAGAAAACTATGCGATAATCAATACAATTCACAATGATGGTCACGCTCTTGGCGTGAGAGGCAATTTCTCAACTCTGAGCCATCAGGGTCTTTGTGATACAGTATGGAATCTCGAAGTCAAATACCAGACAATCCTTGCTGATCCATCTTTCAGAACCACATTGTATGCACCTGAAAAGAAAGAATTTTCACAAAGAGACGTTGCTCTCCTCAATGCGATGGGATATACATCTGTATTCAGATATCAGGGAGTTATTGATTCATCAACAGAAAACAAGACTTACGACGGCGTTGTCCTCAGAGCGTACATGGGTGAGAGTGATTATGCAAAGGATTCTTCTGCCGATGACATTATAAGTTACCTTACATGGGGCCTGCAGAAGGGATATAAATTTGCTGCCCTCAGCAAATAATTTTCACCGCGAATATAATTTAGATTTGGAGAATATATATGAAAAAAGCAGTATTGACTGTTATTGGTAATGACAGAATAGGTATTATTGCCCGCGTGAGCAATTGCCTGGCAGATGCGAACATCAACATTCTTGATATTTCACAGACAACAATGAGTGAAATGTTTACGATGATAATGTTGGTAGATGTTTCACAGTGCAACGTTGGTTTTGACGTGATAGCGCAGAAGATTAAAGACCTTGGCACGGAGATGCAAATGCAAATGCAGCTCCAGGATATGGATATCTTCAATTCAATGCACAAGATATGATAAGGAGAGGTTTTTGATCTATGCTTTTTTCAGTAAATGAGATTGCCCAGACTATCAGAATGATACAAAAAGAGCATCTTGATATCCGTACTGTTACGATGGGTATCAATCTGCTCGACTGCGCAGATTCAGATATTAACGTTAAATGCGACAAGATTTACGACAAGATTTGTTCTTCTGCCGGCAGACTTGTGCCTGTGTGCGAGGAGATTGAGCGTAAATATGGTATTCCGATTGTAAACAAGCGCATATCTGTGACACCAATCGGCCTGATTGCGAATACAGATATAGATGGTTGCGTGAAAATTGCAAAGACTTTAGAGCGTGCGGCTGATGCTACGGGTGTGAACTTCATCGGTGGATATTCAGCGCTTGTTCACAAGGGTTATACGAAGAGTGAAAAGACTTTGGTTGAGTCTATTCCGTATGCACTCGATGCCACAACGAAAGTTTGCTCAAGTGTAAACGTAGCTACGACAAAAGCCGGCATCAACATGGATGCTGTGCGCGACCTTGGTATATTGATAAAAAAGGCGGCAGAACTTTCTGCTGACGAGGGCGGCGCAAATTGTGCAAGACTGGTAGTTTTTGCCAACGCTCCCGAAGACAACCCGTTTATGGCGGGCGCTTTTCACGGAGTAGGCGAGCCGGAGTGCGTTATAAACGTCGGAGTCAGTGGCCCCGGTGTTGTGAAATGTGCTATTGAAGCTGTTCGCGGCGAAGATTTTACGGTGCTTGCTGAGACTATCAAAAAGACGGCGTTCAAGATTACAAGAATGGGTCAGTTGGTAGCTAAGGAGGCGAGCCAGGCTCTCAATGTGCCGTTTGGTATTGTGGATTTATCTCTGGCGCCGACACCTGCTGTAGGTGACAGCGTTGCCAGAATTATTGAAGAGATGGGTATTGAGCGTTGCGGTGCTCCCGGTACGACAGCCGCCCTTGCTCTTTTGAATGATGCTGTAAAGAAGGGCGGCCTGATGGCTTCCTCGCATGTCGGTGGTCTTAGCGGTGCGTTTATACCTGTCAGCGAAGACGAAGGCATGATTGAAGCTGTACAAAGCGGCTCTCTTTCAATAGAAAAGCTTGAGGCAATGACCTGCGTTTGCTCAGTAGGTCTTGATATGATAGTAGTGCCGGGTGACACGACGGCAGCTACAATCTCAGGCATCATCGCCGATGAGATTGCTATCGGTATGGTAAATACAAAAACAACCGCCGTGAGAATTATTCCTGCCCCTGGTAAAAACGTGGGAGATGTGGTAGAATTTGGCGGACTCCTGGGCAGTGGCCCGGTTATGAGTGTCAAGCAATATGATTGCAGCGGCTTTGTAAACAGAGGCGGCCGTATCCCGGCACCGATGCACAGCCTGCGCAATTAAAATATTGCATGCCTGCATAGTTAAATGGATATAACAAACCCCTCCTAAGTGGGTGTTTTAACGCTCGCCTTTGCAAAAAGGCAAATGGTCATAGGTTTGAATTGTATCATATATGCGCTTGTACCTCAGCAGGATAGAGGGTCCGCCTCCTAAGCGGAACGCCCCCGGTTCGAATCCGAGCAAGCGCGCCAAAAAGTGCCGAGAAATCAAGATTTCTCGGCACTTTCTCTTTTTATTACTCACTCATTTTCTTGAGTGAGTTTTCTTTTTTTTAGTGTAAACCAAGCTCGAACTTTTATCGTTCCCCGACCTGAATCTTGCTAATTGCGATTAGCAGAAAATCGCCGTTTTGCTAATTACCTGCTAATCAAATTTTTAGTAAAATTCTGCTGATTTGAGCAGGCGTATGTTCCATCCATATTTTTTAGCATATCAGCAATTATCTATACTGCAAATATTCAACAAACCGTTTCACCGCAAGTGAAGCGGTTTTCTTATCTCTCAAAGCAAGTCCGATATTGCGATATGCCGGAACGTCAAGCTCTTTTGCGATAATTCTATATGGTACTCTTTTTAAGATCAGTTCGGGGAGTATCGCAATGCCAAGTCCGCTTTCCACCATAGACATTACAGCATAATCGTCCCAAGTGGTAAATCTAACATTTGGTGTTAGATTATTACGCTCAAAGATTTCTGAAATTTCTGCCTTTGCACCCTTTTCAAGCAGCATAAACGGTTCATCGCAAAGAGCAGTTACAGGAAACTTTTTGCTATCCTTTAGTGGATGATTTTCGGGGATGATCGCCATCAGCTTATCTTTCTCTAAAAAGATGGTTTCAAAATCGGGGTGTGTCGGCAATCTCAAAAAACCGCAATCTACTCTGCCCGTATGTATCCATTCTTCAATCTCGGTATAGTCACCGAGCAGAAGTTCATAATCAATATTGGGATAGTCCTTTTGAAATTCTTTTATGATATTCGGCAGCCAATGGGTTGCCACGCTTGAAAATGTACCGATGCGGATCAGTCCTAATTGCAGGCCGTTGAGCTCATCCACCTGCATTTTCAGCTTATCAAAATCGGCACAGAGGTTTTGTGCGTATGGCAACAGTTTCATTCCGTCACTCGTAGGCTTTACACCGTACTTACTACGTTCAAGAAGCGTTATTCTCCATTCTTTTTCAAGATCGGCTATCATTCAGCTGATGCCAGATTGTGTGTAATTAAGTATCTCTGCCGCCTTTGTAAAACTGCCGTATTCCACCGTTTTTACAAAGGAGAGATATTTTTGCAAATTCATATCCATAAAGAACA
>JAZQDE010000033.1:0-4649 GCA_045546695.1 Clostridia bacterium
TTTGACCAGTGCGGCATCGTTCTGTATCTGGATAGCGAAAACTGGCTCAAGGCATCTATTGAGTATGAAAATGAGACCTTCCAGCATTTGGGCAGTGTTGTCACAAACCATGGATATTCCGATTGGGCCACCACGGAGATCGATGCGTCGGTCCGATCCATGTGGTACCGGCTCAGCCGCCGGGAGGACGATTACTGCATCGAGTGCTCGGAAGACGGCGCTGCCTTCAGGCAAATGCGCATATGCCATATGTGGAAGGGGAATGGCAGGATCCGGTTTGGCATCTATGCCTGCAGCCCGGAGGATTCCTCCTTCAAGGCAGTTTTTACGGATATGGAAATAAGCGAATGTAAATGGCTGCCCCACGACGGCCAGCAACCGGATTAAAAGCGGGCACCCGTTTGGGTGCCGGCTTTTGCAGCTTTTTTAGGTTGCCTCCGGATAAGCGATCGCTTTCTCCATGAGATAATAGTCATTGCCATACATCTGCGCTTCTCCGACTACAGCAAATCCTGCTTTCAGGTATGTCTTATAGGCTGGGAGATTGGATTTCACCACAGATAAATGGATGGCTTTGGCGCCGTTTTTGCGCAGAATGGATGTAACGCTTTGCACCATTTCAAAGGATAAGCCCTGACCCTGATACGCTTCATCCACCACGACCCTGGCGATCTCCCTGCCGTCCTTGCATGCCCAGCAATCGAAATCATCCAGCTCATTTTCGGGAACAACAGAAATGGCACCGATTACTTTGCTGCCATGGGTCAGCACATACAGGTTATCCGTTTCCAAATCGCGGGCGATCTCCGCGCTGGAAGGATAGCTGTCATTCCAAACACAGAACTTGCTGCTTTGGGCGCTTTGGTAAAGGGAAAGCACACTCGCGGCATCCTCCTGCCCGGCCAGCCGGAAATTGTACCTTGCGTCCTCTTTGGTGAAGCAAACAATGGATTCGTCTGTAATTCGTTTAGGTGGGAAAACAATGCCGTCTGCTTCACAGCGGATTTGATAGAATTGCTTTACCCAATCGGGTAGTTTTTCTACCTCATCCTGAATCTTTACAAGTGTTCTCTTGCCAACTCTTCTGTCCATATAGGCAAAGATACGAAGTAGATAATTATCGGAGCGGAGCGATGTTGTGATGTCTGTTTTAAGGTAATTGGTAACGGCATTGATGAAATCTGTTTCGCACAATTTACCTTCTGGCATCCATTTGCTTTTGTTCAACTCTTCTTGAACTCGTTTTTGCTCATCCCATACCGCCTGAAAACTTCCCAGTGTTTGTATGTTCACATTGGTTTCGTTAAGCACAGTGTATTCGTCGTCCCATTTGGCGTACCCAATATCCCACGAAAAAGCAACCAACTCTTTTTTGTTGCAGTTAATAGTTGCTCTGCCGTAGGCATTATGCACCTCGTGATAACTGGTGTAGAAATAGGAAATTTTATCCTTGAGAGAATCGCAAAGCAAATCATTCATGTGCTTCTTTAGATTGCTCCAAGACTTGTATCTGCTTCTTTCATCAGAAATCATTTTCGTTTCCTTTCTACAATCGTCGGCTTTTTCCCTACTTAAAAGAACAACGGTTTCCACATGTCCCGTGTGCGGGAACATGTCGACAGTCTCGACGCGGCTTACACGGTAGCCGCCGGCATCAAGATATTTTACGTCGCGCGCCATCGTAGAAGGGTTGCAGGAAACGTACACGATGCGTTTTGCGCCCGTAGACATAACAGTGTCGAGGAGCGTTTCGTCAAGGCCGCTGCGAGGAGGGTCAACGATGACAACGTCAGGCATTTTGTTTTCGCGTGAAATAATCTGCGGCGTTATCTGAGTTGCATCGCCTGCAAAAAAACGGCAATCAACAAGATTGTTCAGGCGAGCATTTTCATCGGCATTTTTTACAGCTTCCGGAACGTATTCTACGCCCACAAGACTAAAATCACTACCGGGATTTTCCAGCACAAAACGCTTTTTAACGTAAATACCAATCGTACCGGTGCCACAGAACAAATCATAAAGAGTTTCGCCCGCTTGTATGCCAGACAAGTTGTAAACCTTGTCATACAAAACTTTTGTTTGCACGGGATTTATCTGGAAAAACGATTGCGGCGCTACCATAAAATGGCAGTCACCTATTGAGGCTTCTATATTCTTTTTGCCATAAATCAGGTGAAAAGCTTCGCCCAGCACCACATTAGTATTCTTTGTATTAATATTTACATAAATCGACGAAACATCAGAGCAAGCGGACTTAATACAGCTTATAAACTCATCTGTAAAGGGAAGTTTCTTGCCATTTATAACAACAATCACACAAACGTCGGTCTTGCCAAAACGTATCATCAGATTACGAAGCAGGCCTTTTGAAGACTTTTCATCGTAAACGGACAAGTTTTTTTCACAGGCAAAACGGGCGGCGGCAAGACGGATGGCACGAGAGGTCTGATTTTCGACAATACAGTCAACGAGCTCGACCACACGGTGAGAATTAGCAGCATAAAAACCACAAAAAATGTCATTATCTGCTCCCCTGCCGAAAACATACGTATACTTGTTTCGATAGGCAGCCGGGTCGGCCATCGGCGCGGTCGGAACAAACTCAATACCGGAAGTTTCCAGCTTGCCGATGCGCTCGATGCAGTCGCGGACATATTGATTTTTGAATCTGAGCTGGCTTTCGTACGTTGTGTGGCAGAAACAGCAGCCTCCACATTTTGGATATGAGCCGCACAAGGGCTTTTCGAGTCTGTCGGGAGAGCTTACAATTATTTCCATAAGCTTGCCGACAGCATAACTCTTGGTAAGCTTGATGATGCGGGCAACTATTTTTTCACCGGGAAGCGCCCCATAGGTGAAAACAACGAAGCCGTCTATGCGGCCGATGCCCATGCCTTCTTGCGTACTGCTAACGATATCTATTGTATAATCCTGATTTTTTACTAACATTTTATCACCGAGAAAATTATAATATGCAATCATATTTCCTGCAAGGTTTGAATATCTTTATTGTGTAACAAAATTTCAGAGGTAGACATATGCCGGATACAGCAACGCAGGATGTTTTTATAAAAAACAGGGAAAATATTAAGATAACCGGTGTGCTCGACGTGAGGAGCTTTGATGATGTTTTCGTGGATCTGGACACGGATAAGGGACGGATGCTTATCCGCGGAGAGGGTCTTAAGATTGGCGCGCTCAGTTTAGAGCAGCACGAGCTGTATATTGTTGGATACATATACGGTTGCGAGTACGAAGATATACCGAAAAACAAAAAAAGCATGCTCTCAAGGATATTCAGATAGGTGATGTTTTATGCCGGACCTCTTTCACACCTTGTTTGTTTTTCTTTGTATGGCAGTGGTCGGTATGGCAATAGGCGTGTTGTTTGACATTTTCCGGGCAATGCGCCTTGCCTACAGGCCGGTGCTGCTCAAGCACAAGATTTTTGATAAGATAACAACGCAGATCGGAGATATTTTGTTTGTAATTATGTCTGCCTGCTTGTTTTTATTGGCAATTTATTTTGTAAATGATGGATATATTGCAGGATACGCAGTGCTTGGCACTGTGGCAGGCGCCATCGTGTACGCCTTTTTGCTCAATAAACCTGTTGTCATTATTTTCAAGTATATCTTTTCCATTTTTTACCACTTCTTCAGAATCATTTTCGTAACGTTAAAAAAGATTTTTACATATCATAAATCGAAATGATTTTTTTCACGGAGGTTTATGATGAATAAGAAAAATTGCTGCTGCAACCATGATTTGTTAAATACTTCCGTTAATAACATTTCTGACAGTTGCAGCTTTTTCAGAGGCCACGCCGGCGGCGAGCTCGCCTCTATTTTCATTAATTTTCAACCGGAAAATTCTGACACTTACACTTTTTGTGAGGGTCTGGAAAACGGTACCATATATCCTTCTCTTAACAAGCCTTATGTAAGCAAAAATTGCAGACAGGAGGTTTGCCATGAATAAAGAAACTCTTATGCGTGAAATAATGGCGCTTGATTTTGCGCTGGCTGACCTTAAGCTCTATCTTGATACTCATCCGAATGATGAAAAGTCGATTGAGCTTTATAATAAAATTGCCTCTAAGGGCAAGGAGCTTTTTGCGACTTACCAGTCACTTTATGGTCCTCTTATTGCTGAAATGTATACAGGTTCTGCCGGTTCGTGGGATTGGATTGAATCTCCATGGCCCTGGAATAAAAAGGAGGTATAAAGTATGTGGTTGTATGAAAAGAAACTTCAATTTCCTGTTAATATAAAGAGGCCTGATCCTCGTATGGCAAAGCTTATTATCACCGCGTACGGTGGCGCCGACGGCGAACTCGGTGCCGCTGTCAGATATTTAAGCCAGCGTTTTACGATGCCAAATGATGTTACAAAATCTATCGCAAACGACATCGGTTCTGAGGAGCTCGGCCACCTTGAAATGGTTGGTACAATCTGCCATCAGCTTCTTGACGGCGCGGATTGTAAGATGCTTATGGATGCCGGCTACAGCGGCGCGTACGTTGAGCATGGCCTTGGAATTTACCCGCAGGACGCGAACGGCGTGCCTTTCAGCGCAGTCGCGCTCCAGTCAAAGGGCGATCCGATTATCGACCTGCACGAGGACCTTGCGGCTGAGCAGAAGGCCA
>JAZQDE010000034.1:0-32114 GCA_045546695.1 Clostridia bacterium
AAAGATAGCATCCATACCATCTGCTGTTGCGATTGCTGTAGCACCTGTAAGTGTTATAGAACCTGAAGAAATATCAATACAGTCGACGCCTGTTGACATAATATATCCATCGCCTACGGAATCAATGATAGTAACATTAGCACCTGTAACGTTAAGTGCGATGCCACTGTTTGTCCATGTGTGACCATTGAGGTCGATTACGTAGTCGCCTGATGAAAGGTTAAGGTTGCCTGTAACGTCAGCTACGAGTTTGTATTCGTCGGGCTCTGTGATATTACTAAGATTAATAATCTCTCCTTCAGCAAGAGGAGCAAGAATTGTTACCTTAAAAGAAGCGAATTCAACTTCTGTGCCGTCATTTGTGTATACATAAAGTTTAACTTCATGCTCGCCTAGTGCAAGACCTGAAATATCAATCTTTGCATGTTCTTCGTCTGTACCAATACCCACCTTGTCTGCATTTGCAAGTTCAGGACCTGCATAACCGATTGCGCCAAGAACGTCAGGTCTTTCTCTTGTAGGATTGAACTCAATTGCCTCGCCGCCATCGATTGAATATTTAACATTTGAGATGCCTTGGTCTGTGATAATCCAACCAAGGATTGTGATATCACTTGCCTCGCCCTGAACGTATGTTAAATCTGCAATCGGAGTTGCAACGCCATTGAAACGATCGATTGATTTACTGACGCCAATTTCTTCTACAGGTGCTTCAGCACTAATCTGCAAACCTGCAAACAATGAAACAAACATCATGACAGAAATCATAATAGCTATAAATTTCTTCATTTTCTATACCTCCGTTTATTTTGTTTATTTCCAGAAGGGCACAGTCTACCCTTCAGTAATAACACTTATTCGTATTCTAACGCAGGCAAAGAATTTTTGCAACTATTATTTAATACATCATTCACAATTTATTATTATTTTTTACAATAAAATCCATAACGCAAGAGCAAAGAAAATAGATAATGAAATAGCATCAACAATTGTTGTAATAAACGGGCTTGCCATAACGGCCGGGTCAAGGCCTATTCGTTTTGCGAACATAGGCAGTACACATCCGACTATTTTGGCGCAAAGTACGGTCAAAAAGACAGTTGTACAAATAACAAACGCTTCCATATAAGTTACGCCCATATCAAAAATCATATTGTCAACAAGAATAATTTTCAAAAATCCCACTGCCGCCAGAGAAATACCACATATAATAGCAGTACGTATTTCTTTCCACACAACACGGAAAATATCTTTCATTTCAATGTCACCGATTGCCATACCACGGATAATCGTAACAGAAGCCTGACCGCCGGCATTTCCTCCCGTATCCATCAACATAGGAATGAAGGATATGAGAATCGGTACAGTCGTTAACGCTTTTTCAAAATAACTGATAATGCCACCGGTAAAAGTCGCCGATATCATCAGCAAAAGAAGCCATGGAATTCTTCTGAGCCACGTCTCAAAAACACCGGTTTTGAGGTAAGGTTTATCACCCGGCACGATAGCGGCCATTTTTTCAATATCCTCTGTAACCTCTTCCTCAATGACTTCGATAGCATCATCGACCGTGATAATACCAACCAGTCGTGATTCATTATCAACAACAGGCAGTGCAGTAACATTATATTTACTGAACATATTGGCAGCCTCTTCCCTGTCCTCAAGTGTATTTACACTGATAACATTTGTTTCCATGATATCAGCTACCACACTGTCCTCTTCAGACAATATCAACATTCTTAGTGAAATAACGCCGATAAGCCTTCTGTCACCTGTTGTTACATAACACATATCAATAGTTTCCTTGTCTACACCTGTTCTGCGGATACGTGTAATAGATTCTGCAACAGTCATAAATGATTTTAGTTCAACAAACTCAGTTGTCATGATGCTGCCGGCGCTGAGTTCGGGATATTTAAGAATTTCGTTTATATTGCGGCGCATTTCAGGAGTTGCCTGGTCCAGGATACGTCTGACGACATTCGCAGGCATTTCTTCAACAATATCAACCGCGTCATCGACGTACAGCTCATCCATCACTTCTTTGAGCTCTGTATCTGAAAAGCTGCGGATCAGTAAGGCCTGCGCATCGCTGTCCATTTCAACAAAAGTCTCTGCTGCCAGCTCTTTTGGAAGAAGCCTGTAGGCAACAGGAACATATTCTTTATTCAACTCGTTGAAAAGTTCCGCGATTTCGTAGGGATACATGTTTTCAAGTATAGATCGAAGCTGCTTATACTGTTTATTTGTAAGCAGCTCTATAATGTCCTGTATTGTAAATTCCATTAATATCCCCTCCGTTTCACCAAAACAAAAACCGGCACTTCACTTTATTATTCTGTGAAATGCCGGCCGCGTTTTTACATGTCAGTTTATCACATCATAATCTCAAATGTGTACTTTCCGGGTGCGCAATCGATAACGTAGCATTTCACTGCAGAAAGCTCTTTTACTTCGTACTCCTCTGTTGAATGTATAATGCCATTTATAACGATAGTCTTGGCATTTTTATCAAACACAGGAATGTACACTGAGGCCACCGTCCCTTCAGGGACAGTCGCTTCGTATGTAAATAAGCCTTCTTCAACGCACCATGCACTTTCAATAGTGCCTGCCACTGAATCGTATTTTGCACGTACCCATGTAATCTTACTCTGACCTTCGGGCATTTCTGACTTTTTACGTGTATCGGGCATAGGTCTTAAGACGATGTGCTTGTAGCCTGCAACGTCGCTTGCTGTGTCAATACCTGCCACATATTTGTATACCCACTCAAGAACTGAGCCATATGCATAGTGGTTAAATGAGTTCATGGCAACTTTGCCGAAACCGGTCTCAAGAGTATATGAATTCCATCTTTCCCAGATTGTGGTAGCACCCTGGTATACGCTGTAGAGCCATGAAGGATTCTGTGTCTGGAGAAGAAGTGAATAACCCATGTTTGTTGCACCAATTTCACTCAGAGTCTTGTTGATAATACCTGTACCAACGAAACCTGTGCTGAGCTTGTAGCCATTTTCCTTAATCTTTTCAAGAAGACGCTTTTTAATTTTCTTTGCATACGCATTCGGAAGCAGATTGAAATACAAAGCAAGGAGGTATGCTGTCTGTGATGTCTGAACGAGCTCACCTTCAGGCATATATCTTGCCTGGAAGGCTTTCTTCACTTTCTTGAAAAGATTCTTGTATTTTGCAGCATCTTTAGCATATTTCTTAGCAAGAGCCTCATCGCCGGAGCGCTGTGCATCTTCCATCAGAGCAGAAGCCATCTCGCTCATGAGAGTTGAGTCATAAGCATAATATGCAACGCCGATATACTGTTTATCTGTAGGTTCATAAGCCAGCCAGTCGCCATAGCCGCCTGCGGGGCCATTCATATTGGTGTGCTTGATGAGGAAGTTCATATATTTTGTCATAGATGCGTAGCATTCTTTGATGATGTCAATATCAGCATATGTTCTGTAAATAACATACGGAACAACGATACCGGCATCGCCCCATGCTGCGTTGCCCATACCAACAACTCTTGAACGCGGAACCACGTCGCTGTATCTGCCGTCTTCACTCTGGCTGTCGCGAACATCCTGCATCCATTTGTGGAAAAATCCGCGTACATCTGCATTGTATGCGCCTGTGCCAACGAAAATCTGTGTATCACCTGTCCAGCCAAGACGTTCATCGCGCTGAGGACAATCTGTAGGTACGCTGAGATAGTTGCAGCGCTGACCCCAGAAAACGTTGCTGATAAGTTTGTTTACATCATCATTAGAAGTCTCAACGAAACCGGTCTCTGTCATATCTGAACTTACAAATTCTGCTTTAAAATCAATAAGATTGATGTCTTTGTCTGCCTTAATCTCAATATATCTGAAGCCAAAGAAAGTAAAGTTAGGTCTGTATGATTCTCCTTCTTTATTTCCCTTCATAATATATATATTGGTAGATTTTGCCGTTCTGTAGTTAGCTGTATAGATAGAGCCTTTCGGGCCGTCATTGCCACGGCTCAGAGCACCTGAGTCATTGAGCATTTCACCGAAGCGGAAAGTAACCGTAGTATTCTTTTTACCTTTGATTGTAACGTTCTCCCAGCCTACCATATTCTGGCCAAGATCGATTACCATGGTCGCACCGGCCTTGAGTTTGCCTGTGTACTTGCCATCTACAACTTTATCTTCAACAATCTCTCCAAGATCTGTGCCGTTGTCTTTGATTGAAGAATAAATCACTGTTTTTACAGGATCAAGGCTAAGAGCCGGACGAACTTTAACCGTAGGTCCGATATGTTCTGTAATGATACCGTGAAAATGTTTGAAAAGCACAGGCTTTTTCCATTTTGTGCCTTTGTATGCAACAGTTGAAATCTTTGCGTATGTGTCAATGTTGGCATTATATGTCTCACCATCCCAGATATCAGCAAAAACAACAGGACCGCCGATTTTTGACTGCCATGATCTGTCAGTAACGATGCGTTCAACTGTGCCATCTTCATATTCAAGCTGAATATATGCAGCCAGTGCGATATCATTATTTGCGTATGTGCCATATGAGATACGACCATTCCACCAGCCGCTTGCAACAGCAAACAGTATGCAGTTTTCTGCCTCAAGCATGTCTGTCACGTCGTATGTATAATACAAAACACGTTTATCATAATCTGTCCAACCGGGCTTCATCTCGTCATTGCCTACGCGCTGTGAGTTGATATATGCATCATAAACACCAAGTGACGTAGCATATAAAGTAGCCTTGGCTAATTTTTTATTTAAATTGAATTTTTTCCTGAAAAGCGGGATGCCCTCAGCACCTTCTACAGGAACAGCTGAGATCCATTTGACCTTGCTCCAAAAATCTTTGTTCTTCATCAGGGGCCTCCTTTTAGTTTATTGTTGATAGTATATTTAATGCAGACTCAGATATCAACTGTTTTTTTTCAGTTTTACCAATTTTTTTCTTTTTACCATCGACATACACTGTGCTTCCGACGTTATGTCTTACAATTCCAAAATTCGCACCCATTGGCTGGTAATCGCTGCCCTGATAATTTGCGGCATAATTTGCCAGCGCACCAATCATAGTTGATGCCGGAAAAATCATTTTTTCTTCTTTTTTCACAAGGCGCGCAGCATTTATGCCGGCAACAAGACCGGACGATGCTGATTCTATGTACCCTTCGACGCCTGTTATCTGTCCCGCAAAGAAAAGCGGCACACTGTCCTGTGATTTTTTTACAAGATACGTTTCATCAAGATTGCCGGGAGCGTTGATATACGTATTGCGGTGCATCACGCCGTATCTGGCAAATTCTGCGTTTTCAAGACCGGGAATCATACCGAATACTCGCTTTTGCTCGCCGAAAGTAAGCCTCGTCTGGAAACCCACCATATTGAACATCGTACCTTCTGCGTTGTCCTGTCTGAGCTGGCAAACAGCGTAATACTCCTCACCTGTTTCGGGATTATTAAGTCCCACGGGCTTGAGCGGACCGAAGCGAAGCGTGTCTATGCCTCTGTCAGCCATTACCTCTACGGGCATGCAACCCTCGTATACACAGGAGTTATCGAAATCGTGGACTTCTGCTCTTTTTGCATGTATAAGTGCATGGTAAAAAGAAAGATATTGCTCTTTGTTCATAGGGCAGTTTATATAATCGTCACTGCCTTTGCCGTACCTTGCGGCTTTAAAAACCTTGGTATGGTCTATGCTGTCTTCCATAATAATCGGCGCAGCCGCATCAAAAAAGTTAAGCAGAGCAAGTCCCTTGTCCTGAAGCTGGGCAGCAAGTGCATCTGACGTCAGCGGACCGGTAGCTATTACCACCGCATCATAACGTTCAATTTGTTCATCAATAGAAGTTACTTCTTCCCTGATTATGGTAATAAGAGAATTGCTTTCAATAGCATCTGTCACACTCTGTGAAAACTTCTCGCGATCAACGGCAAGAGCACCTCCTGCCGGAACACTGTTTTCATCGGCACATTTTAATATGATTGAATTCATGCGGCGCATTTCTTCTTTGAGCAAGCCTGATGCATTGTCAAGAGTCATTGCTTTGAGAGAATTGCTGCATACCATCTCTGCCAGAGTTGACAAATGATGAGCAGGTGAATACCTGGCAGGCTTCATTTCATATAAGTCTACCTTAACTCCTCTTAGGGCAATCTGCCAAGCCGCCTCACAACCTGCAAGGCCTCCTCCGATTACACATACAGCCACTTGAATCACTCACTTTTTTTGTATTCTTTTATTCCGATTTTATACTGACAGTCTTTATTGCTACATGCAACAAAACGACCTGTCTTACCAATTACGTATTCGAGATGTTCTCCGCACTCAGGGCAAGGCTTGCCTGTCGGAAGATTCCATGACATAAATTTACATTCAGGATAACCGCTGCAAGTAATATATTTCTTACCTGCTTTGGATTTTCTGTAAATAAGCTTTTTGCCACATTTCGGGCAGTCCACGCCGGCCTCTTCGATAATGGGCTTTGTGTTTTTGCACTCAGGATATCCCGGACATGCCAGGAACTGGCCGAACTTACCTGTTTTTATAACCATCATGCGGCCACATTTGTCGCACGGAACATCGCTGACAGGATCAGGAATCTTTACTCTTTCAAGTTCTTCGAGAGCAATCTTTACCTCTTTGTCAAAATCCGTATAGAATTCACGGATAACATCCACCCAGTAAATGTCACCCTCTGCAACGTGATCGAGATTATCTTCAACCTTGGCTGTGAACGCAACGTCAACAATATCAGGGAAACTGCTCTTCATAAGATCATTTACAA
Organism: Clostridia bacterium; assembly: GCA_045546695.1. Taxonomy (GTDB): domain Bacteria; phylum Bacillota; class Clostridia; order UBA1212; family UBA1255; genus SIG424. The sequence continues at coordinate 6,794 of JAZQDE010000034.1, forward strand.
TTCTTCCCAGGGTCGTCGGGTAGAGCATTTTCTTTTCTTTGCCAACGTATCCGCGTGCCTGAATTACAGTTATTGTGGGAGCATACGTACTCGGTCTTCCGATACCATGTTCTTCCAGCGCTTTAATCAGGGATGCTTCGTTATATCTTGACGGAGGCTGTGTAAAGTGCTGTTTAGGCGTGATATCAATAGTCTTGAGTTCTTCGCCTTCTGCAAGTTCAGGGAGTTTGCCATTTTCACCGTCTTCTTTATCCTTTTTGTCGTTTATATCTTCGTACACCTTTGTGTATCCTGCAAACTTTACTACTGTACCTGTTGCCTTGAAGATATATTCGCCCGCCTTGATATCAACAGCGCATACATCGTATACACAGTCTGCCATCTGACTTGCTATGAAACGCTCGTAAATGAGCTTGTACAATTTGTACTGATCATTTGTAAGACTTGCCTTGATGTCATCAGGTTTCAGATCAATATGTGCCGGACGGATTGCTTCATGAGCATCCTGCGCTGCGTTTTTATTTTTATAAATACGTCTTTTAGGTGGCAAATAGTTGCTGCCATAAGTCTGTTCGATGTGTTCGAGGGCTGCCTGCGCAGCTTCGTCAGAAATACGCATAGAGTCTGTTCTGATATACGTAACAAGACCGGTCGCACCTGATTTACCAAGATTGACACCTTCGTAGAGAGTCTGAACGACGCTCATCGTTTTAGAGGCTGCAAAGCCGAGCTTCCTTGACGCATCCTGCTGAAGCGTACTTGTAATAAATGGCGGCAATGGAGATTTCTTCTTTTCGCTGTTTTTCACGCTACCGACGGTGAAAATCTCACCAGTCACAGCATCGACTATTTCCTGTGCCTGCGCGCCGGTATCAATATTCATTTTCTTTTTAGTTGTGCCATAGAATTTTGCTGAAAATTCTTTAGCCTTTGATTTAACATCTGTATTTTTGCATAAAGATGCTGAAATAGTCCAGAATTCTTTGCTTTCAAAAGCGTCTATTTCATCTTCTCTGTCACAAATCATGCGTACTGCCACAGACTGAACGCGGCCTGCACTAAGACCTTTTTTAACCTTACGCCATAAAACGGGGCTGATTGAATAACCTACAAGTCTGTCAAGCACACGGCGCGCCTGATACGCGTCGACCATCTCTATATCTATACTGCGAGGCTCCTTTACAGCCTTTTTAATAGCATTTTCTGTCAATTCGTTGAAGGTAATTCTACAAAGAGATTTCGGGTCAATACCGAGCAGATATGAAAGATGCCATGAAATAGCCTCTCCTTCGCGGTCCGGGTCGGTTGCAAGAAAAACTTTCTTCGCCGCTTTACTTGTCGCTTTAAGTTCTTTGATAATATCGCCTTTTCCTCTGATATTGATATATTCAGGTTTAAAATCGTTTTCAACGTCTATTGCAAGTTTGCTTGCCGGCAAGTCGCGCAAATGACCTGCAGATGCAACTACTTTATATCTACTGCCAAGAATTTTACTTATTGTCTTAACTTTTCCGGGTGATTCTATAATAATCAAATTATCAGCCATCAGTAAAAAACCTTCCTAATTAAGAAAAATGATTGTATCGCTGAGCGATTTTTTTATAATACCCTCTGTTTTTAATTATGTAAAGTATTTTTTAATCATCTTGCGACATATGAGCCAAAGCCTATACCTTCTACCAGTCCATGGACTTTTAACATCGTAACAGCCGACAGCACAGTCTGAACATCGAGGTTTGTTGTCCTGCAAACCTCCTCCGCACTTGACACATTGCGCCTTAATGCTTCGTATACAGCTCTTTCTTCATTCGTCAGAAGCCCACGCCCGGCATTACCACAGCTACCTTCCTGTGACATTTCATCTGTCATAAGTTCAAAGCCCATATCCTCTACTATATCGCGGGCACACGTGACGCAAACACAACCATTTCTTATAAGATCGTTTGTTCCCTGCGACATTTCACAGTTTATATTTCCCGGCACTGCATATACTGTTCTGTTCTCCTTAAGAGCGCTGTCACTTGTGATAAGGGCGCCACTGCTTTTACGCGCCTGTACAACGACAGTGCCCATGCTGAGGCCGGCTATAATACGATTTCTTGCCGGAAAAAATTGTTTTTGCGGCGATGTTCCCGGAATGTAATCACTTACAACCGCTCCATTTTCTATAATGCGTGAATATAATTGCTTGTTTTCAGGAGGATAAACGTAGTCCACGCCGCAGCCCAGCACCGCAATGGTGCGCCCGCCTCCATCAAGAGAGCCCTTATGTGCATAGCTGTCAACGCCTCTTGCCATACCGCTTATTGTAGTCATACCCATGAAAGCAAGATCCTTTGACAAATCATACGCAACTTTCCTCCCGTACCCGTCTGCATTTCTAGAACCCACAACCGACACAGTACGCCTGTAATCTTCTTCTATGCTTCCGTAATAGTACAAAACAAGTGGTGGCGAATACATTTCACGAAGAAAACATGGATAATTATCATCTGCTATGCTGCATACCCCGATGCCCCTTTTTCGTGCATCAACATAGATTTTTTCGGCCTCTTTTTTTAACGAATCATCCAGAATACGCTGACAAAGCCGCTCGTTTTCCGCAACGCGGCACGGTAATTCATCCTGCTTCTTTATCGCATATATTTTATCCGGCGTATGATAAATTTCCAGCAGTTTATTCAGGCAATCAAACCGCTTAGTACTCATAAGTAACGTAAACCATATGTGAAAGACAGCATTGAAATCGTCGTTCATCTGCTTGCCCCCTTACTTTTCAGATATCATATTGTCAAGAGTTCTATAGGAAATCGCCTCCGTTATATGCGTTACTTTTATTGTTTCACTGAACTCCATATCAGCAATTGTACGTGCTATTTTCAATATCTTATCGTACGCTCTTGCACTGAAACCCATAACGTCGGTAGCCTTCTGTAATATGTTTTTCCCACCGGATTCAAGTCGACAATATTTTTCTCTGTCTTTTAGTGTCATATGCGCATTTACTTCAATATTACTGTTTTTATATCTTTCTTTCTGATATTCACGCACATTAATAACCCTCTTGCGTATCTGCGCACTTGTTTCATTCGCAGACAGTGAATCCATGTCCTTAAACGACACTCGTTTCATCGGAATATGAATATCAATCCTGTCAAGAATTGGTTTTGAAATACGCGAAATAGTAGTCTTGACCTGCATAGGCGTACACGTACACGTGCCTTCGAAGAGTTTGCCGCACCTGCAAGGGTTTGCGGCTCCGATGAAAATAAAATCAGTCGGCAGGCACTGCGTATATCCCAGACGGGATATCAGCATACTTCTTTGTTCAAGAGGCTGACGCAGAATCTGTATTAACGAAGTGTCATACTCAGTCATCTCGTCCATAAAAAGAACCCCTTTATGTGCCAGTGATATTTCACCCGGAATCAAGGGTCGTCCTCCACCCACAAGGGCTGTCTTTGTTATGCCCGGGCAGATTACACGAAGTGGTCTTACTCTCATAAGTCCACCTCCTGCCGGCAAAAGCCGTGCCAGACTGTACACACCGGTCACCTCGTACGCTTCACTGTCAGAAAGTGGCGGTAGAATACTTGTAAAACGTTTTCCCAGCATTGTTTTCCCGCAGCCAGGTGCTCCCAGCATCAACACGTTGTGACCTCCGCAAGCTGCAATTTCCATTGCCCGTTTTGCCTGGCACTGCCCCTTTACTTCTGAAAAATCCGGAAAATCTTCTTCTGTCACTTCGCCGACAATTCTGCCTTGCGAATCGATAAGTCCACATTCCATTCCTTTGCTGTTTTCAGACAAAGTGTTCAGAACCGCAATCGCACCACGCAGATCATCTACCGGGAAAACATTCAATTCCTTTACGTTTATTGCTTCGTTTGCGTTTGCATATGGCACAATCGCATGTAGTGCCCCCTCTTTTGCAGCCTGCGTAAGTCTGATAAGCACACCATTGGATTCTTTTACCTTCCCATCAAGCGACAGTTCGCCTATAATTGCGCATTTATTAATACATGCACAATTGACTACACCTGCCGCACTCAGGATGCCAACGGCAATCGGCAAATCAAGGAAGGCACCTTCTTTTCTCAATCCCGCCGGAGCCAGATTTACGCAGATACGTCCATCCGGAAATTTATACCCATTATTGTTGATAGCCGTCCTTACTCTGACCCGCGCCTCTTTAATCGACACATCTCCTTGCCCGACAATATCAAACTCCGGTATACCCCGTGAAATATTTGTTTCTACGTCAATGCGAAAACTTTTTATGCCCAAAATGCCGTATGTGATTACCTTCGATAACATCTGCTTGCTCCTTTCCTTTTCAGGTGCCCCGTAGTTTAGCACACTCTGCGGCACAAAAAAATACACCCCTCGTGATATTTCCCGATGGATGTATTAGTGTTTGTAAAAATCAAAGGTTTTATGCCGTTTTTTATGCATTTTTCGCATTTTTCACGCAAAAAATTGTTTCATTCGGCGGGCATTTTATTTCCCGGATTACTTTTCCTGGATGATTTTGGAAAGCTCAGCCAGGAACGTATCTACATCTTTGAACTGTTTATATACAGAAGCAAATCTTACATATGCAACTTCGTCAAGATTCTTGAGTCTTGGCATAATCAACTCGCCGATCTCAGTCGACGTAATTTCCCTTTTCATCGTATTCAGAATCACTTGTTCTACGTTTATAGCAAGGTCTTCTACCTGAGTAATTGAAACAGGTCTCTTGCTGCAGGCCTTGAGGATACAGTTGATAATCTTGTTTCTGTCATAAATCTGACGTGTGCCATCTTTTTTGATAACAATAAGAGGCGTATCTTCAATCTTTTCATATGTCGTAAAACGCGCGCCACATTTTAAGCATTCTCGCCTTCTGCGGATAGCGCTGCCTTCTTCTGTCGGCCTTGAGTCGATTACTTTATCTTCCATATGACTGCAAAAAGGACATTTCACAATTATCACCCTGCTCCTTTATTATTTTTCTATAACATAGCCCCAATTACCGGCACTTACCAACACACTATATACTTTTTTGTCAAAATATTCAATACCTGTGTGTATTCTGTCAATAATTACCATGATTTCTTTGTTATCAGTCGTACGTTTATATGCAAAAACGTCGTCATTTTCCATATCAACAAATGTTATATCGCCGCGCGTGAAAACTTTGTCAGACTTTCTCATCGATGCCATGTCAGCAAACCATTTTATGGAATCTTCGTCAAGACTCGTCCACGGCATCGGCCTTCTGTTGTCCGGGTCCGTAAGGCCCTCTAACATTGTCTCGTCACCATAGTACACAAGTGGCACTCCGGGGAACGTAAACTGCACCAGTGAAAAGGCTTTTACCATATCACGGTCGCCACATTCTGTCGCAAGGCGCTTTATATCATGTGTCCCCGTCATATTCACGAGCGAATAAAAATTATGTTTCGGCACGTTTTCTTTAAGAGATTCAAATACCTCTGTAAGTTGACCTGACGTTATCTCCCCTTTAAGAAACTTAAGCAAATTGTCGTGAAAAACGTAATTTGTAACTGTATGCAATTCCTTTTCAGTAAAATACGTGCGTCTTTCGTCGTAGCTGACTTTGTTTGACGCATCTTCCCATACTTCACCTAAAATGACCTGATCCTCGTTTGTTGCTTTTCTGAGTTCGCGTAAAAACTCACTCGGAAGTTCATCCGCAACGTCAAGTCTCCATCCACATATACCCTGGGTACACCTTGTCTTTATAACACTGTCTTCGTTTCTGACAATAAAATCAAGGTAAGATGGCTCAAGTTCGTTGACATTAGGAACAGCAGCTATATCCCACCAGCAATCGTACGTACCGTCTTCTCTGAAACGATACCAATTCCTGTATGGAGAGTCCTCGTTGTGATATGCGCCGCCACCATATCTGTTGTACATGTCAAAGTATATACTGTCATTGCCGGTGTGACTGAATACGCCATCGAGCATTATGCCAATATTTTCCTTCTTTGCTTCACTTAATAAATGTGAAAAGGCTGTCTCGCCGCCAAGAACTTCATCGACTTTAGTGTAATCTTCAGTGTCATATCTGTGATTGCTGATTGCTTTGAAAATCGGATTCAGATATATAACGTTTGCACCAAGTGACTTGATATAATCAAGTTTTTCTGCCACGCCCCATAAGTTGCCTGCGTAAAAATCCCATCTGACAACTTCATTATCTTCGTTTCTGATATACATCGGCGTATCTTGCCACGTAGCATAAATGAAAGAATCTTTCTTAAATTCACACGGACCTTCTCCCCGGTAAAATCTGTCAGGGAAAATCTGGTAAATTATGGCATCATAGAACCATTCGGGTACTTCCAGATCCTGTCTGTATACAGTCAGCTGCTTTTCATCGGATTCAGGAAGTGAATAAAAATACGTGCCCGGTCGTGACAGAGCATCTTCTTCCAGATAATAGGTAATAAAATTACCATTTACTTCCGATGGAATCACAGTAATACTGTCTTTTTCATAGCACGCTTCCCATTTTAAAGTAAGAGGAATTTGCCACAGATTATCGCCTTCTTCTACCTCAAAACAAAGACGGACGCGGGTCTTGCAAGGCACCGCGCCGTATGGCTCTTTGTATCTTATTTCACGTGAATTATGCTTTATAATCATGTCTGACGTTCCAGATATCCTCTGCGTAATTTCTGATAGTATTGTCACTGGAGAAAATACCTGATTCGGCAATATTTACCACTGACATCTTACGGAATTTATCAACGTCCTTGTAAAGGTCGCTGACTCTATTTTGTGCATCAACATATGATGCAAAATCTCTTAATGTGAAGAACGGATCGTTATGTGTCACGAGCTGGTCGTAAATAAGATCGAAATCACTCTCGGGTGCCAGTCCGAAATAACCCTGCTTCATCTGATTCAGAATCGTCTGAATACGCGCGTCACCTTTGATAACGTCGCGTGCAGAATAATTGCCGTTGTTCTGGTATGAAATAACTTCGTCTGATCTGAGACCAAAGAGAATGATATTGTCATCACCCACTGCCTGGTGAATCTCAACGTTTGCGCCGTCAAGGGTAGCCACTGTCACAGCACCATTCATCATGAACTTCATGTTACCTGTTCCGGAAGCTTCTTTTGAAGCTGTTGATATCTGCTCGCTGATATCTCCTGCAGGTATCATAATCTGTGCAATGCTTACACCATAATTCGGTACAAATACAACCTTGAGCTTGTCGCTAACACGCTTGTCGTTGTTGATTTTATCAGCAACAGTGCAGATGAGTTTGATTGTATTCTTTGCAATCGTATATCCGGGAAAAGCTTTTGCCCCGAAAATATACGTGCGCGGTGCAATGTCAAGTGACGGATTTTCACATAATCTGTTGTACAGATCCATAATCTGCATAATATTCAGAATCTGGCGTTTGTACATGTGAAGTCTCTTTACCTGAATATCAAAAACAGACGTCGGGTCAACTGTAATGTTATAATTTTCCTTAATAAATGCTGCCAGACGCTCTTTGTTGTGCTGCTTGATAATAGCGCATTTTTCAACAAAAGCACTGTCATTTTCATACTTGCGGAGCTTTTTGAGTTCAAGCGGAGCTTTTTGCCATGAAGTACCAATCGTATTATCAATCAAAGATGACAGTTCAGGGTTTGCCTGAATAAGCCAGCGTCTGTGTGTAATACCATTTGTCTTGTTATTGAACTTGCCTTCATAAAACTCGTGAAAATCACGAAGTTCCTGCTCTTTAAGGATATCTGTATGAAGCTGAGCAACGCCATTTACACTGTGGCTGCCAACAATTGCCAGATGAGCCATCTTTACAACGCCGTCACGGATAATGGACATACGGCCGATTCTGTTCCAGTCGCTACCATATTTTGCCTGCAAATCAGCACAAAAACGTCTGTTGATCTCTTCCACGATCATATATACGCGTGGAAGCAACATCTTGAATACGTCAATATTCCATTTTTCAAGCGCTTCTGCGAGAATCGTGTGGTTTGTATATCCGATCGTTTTTACCGTAATATCCCATGCAGTATCCCAATCCATACCATTTTCATCCATAAGAATTCTCATAAGCTCCGGAACAGCAAGTGCCGGATGAGTATCATTTACATGAATTGCCACGTAGTCGTATAGTTTATAAAGATCAATACCATTCTTTTTAGCAGAAGCTATAATACTCTGAATACCTGCACTGGTGAAAAAGTACTCCTGTTTGAGACGAAGGAGCTTGCCTCTTGCAGTAGAATCATCAGGATAAAGCACACTTGTAATAGCATTTGCAGCAGACTGACTTTCGATTGCTTTTTCAAAATCACCACGGCTGAACGTTGCAAAATCAAAACCTACGTCGCCTGTCTCTGCACTCCATAATCTGAGAGTATTTACAACTTTATTTTTATATCCGGGCACAGGCATATCATACGGGACGGCCAGAATCGGCTCGTAATCCGTATATGATACGTGCATTTTGCCGTCGCCATCCCAGTAAGTGTTGCAATTACCGCCGAACCTTACCATACAAGCTTCGTTGTAACGGCGTGTTTCCCAGACATTGGTAATCTTGAGCCAGTCATCGGGGCTCTCAATCTGGTAACCATTTACAATCTGCTGTTTGAAAAGACCATATCTGTATCTGAGACCGATGCCCACTCCGGGAACACCGATTGATGCCATAGAATCCATAAAACAAGCCGCAAGTCTGCCAAGTCCGCCATTTCCGAGACCTGCATCAGGCTCAATCTCTTCCATCTGTGTAAGGTTTATTCCTAAATCTGCCAGACCTTCTTCAACTATGTCTCTTATACCAAGATTTACCAAAGCTGAGTCCATGAGTCTTCCGATAAGGAATTCCATGGAAAAATAATATACTTTTTTTGTCTTTGTCTTATCGTATTCTATCTGTGTCTCATGCCAGTCATATGACATATAATCCCTGATTGTCGCACCCAACGTCATATACTTAACCATATCAGGTGCATCTTCTACAGACACCTGGTACATTGATATCATTTTGCGTCTGTAGTCTGCAATAAAATTCTCTTTATTAAGATTCAAACTCTTTTCCTCCGATTAGCCTATTAATTCACTATATACTGCCATATACGCCTTTGCCTGACGGCTTCTGTCGTAGCGTGTTTTCATAGCTTGCTTTATCAGTTTATTCCATGCTTCTTTGTCTTTAAACTGCAAGCTTGCGTATTGTAACACATTTAACATCTCGTGTGCATTATAATTTGCAAAAGAAAATCCATTTCCTTCTCCTGTATACTCATTATATGGCACAACAGTGTCTTTGAGGCCGCCCGTTTCACGGACTAACGGAAGTGTACCATACGACATTGCTATAATCTGGCTGAGGCCGCATGGTTCAAACAACGATGGCATCAGGAACAAATCAGCGCCTGCATAGATTTTCGAAGCGAGCTTGTTGTCAAACTTCATACACGCAGCCACTTTGCCCGGATATGAGTAGGCATAATATTCAAAGAAGTCCTGATAATCCTGGTCGCCTGTACCAAGAATTACCAACTGAACGTCCAGCTTCAGGATATCTTCCATCACGCACGTAATAAGGTCAATACCTTTTTGTTTTACGAGTCGTGAAATAAGTCCGACAACAGGTACGTCGGGATTCTTCGGAAGTCCTACTGCCTGCTGCAGATCTTCTTTACAGATTGCCTTGCGTGCAATAGACTTTGACGTATAATTCACAGCAATATTTTTATCAGTCTTAGGACTGTTTGTATCGTAGTCAATACCATTGAGTATTCCTACCAATTTATGGGAATATGCACGAAGGAGTCCATCAAGGCCCTCTCCGAAATACGGAGTCTGTATTTCCTGCGCATAAGTGTTACTTACGGTCGTCACTTTGTCAGCATAAACGATACCTGCCTTCATAAATGACACACAATCGTTGTACTTAATCTTTTCATCGTTATAATAACCATAATTAAGTCCAAGCAGGTCTTCAATAATTGCCGGTGAAAATAATCCCTGATACTGGAGATTATGTATTGTGAAAACTGACTTGGTGTTATAAAACTCGGGGTTTTCACAATAAAAGTCTTTAAGATAAAGCGGAATCATGCCTGTGTGCCAGTCGTTGCAATGAATAATATCCGGATAAAAATCGTCCATGTGTTTTACGGATTCCATAACGGCCCTGCAGAAATATGCAAAACGCTCACCATCATCGTAAAAACCATAGCAACCCGGTCTTTTGAAATAATATTCATTGTCTACGAAATATACAGGTACGCCCTCGTAATCCAGATATTCAAGTCCGCAATACTGATTACGCCAGCCCACATTCACACCATAAGATGCAAGGAGTCTCATATTGGACTTATAATCAATTGATATATCTCCATATTTTGGCATAATAACGCGTACGTCTACTCCGGCTTCTTTAAGAGCCTTCGGAAGAGCATAAGCGACATCAGCAAGGCCACCCGTTTTGATAAACGGCTGAACCTCTGTGGAAACAAATAATATTTTCATTTTCTACCTCACTTAATAAGATTCTTCTTTTCGATAACAAGCGGGAAAACTTTGTTGCCCTTAAGTATTGTATCAGGCTCAATATCAACGTTCTTGTCAACGATTACGTGTGAAAGCTTCGCACCCTTGTGAATTCTGATGTTCTGAAGAATGATACAATCCTCAACTTCAGCGCCGTCTTCAATATCAACGTATCTGCCGACAAGAGAATTTTTAACTTGGCCCTTGATAACACAACCATCTGCAATCAGAGCATTCTCAACGTGGCAGCCTTTGATATACTGCGTCGGCGGCTCGTCTTTTATTTTAGTATAAATCGGCCTGTCTGACAATCTGAAAAGTTGGCTACTGAGGTCAATATCAAGCATTTTCATATTAGTTTCATAATATGCTGCAATTGTGTTAATACATGAAACAAATCCCTCATATTTATATGCGTTCATTTCGATATTTGACAGTTCATCAAAGAGAATATTGTAAATATTATGCTCATTCAATCTCTTTGAGCAGTTGTATATGAGCTGAACCAGTTTCTCTTTTGACATTACAAATACTTCCATACAGATATTGGCATCTTTTTCAACACCGGCATTTTTGCCTACGCCTTTTATGCGGTTTCTCTCTTCGTCAACGTCGAGCGTATAGCAATTAAGGAAGTTGTGGTCTGCTTCGTTTGTTTTTGTATAAACAACAGTAATGTCACAGCCTGACTGCTCGTGAGCGTCAGCCACTTCATTAAGGTCCATGTTGCAGATCATGTAGGACGATGCAAGGATAACGTTTTTGCTGCTGCTTCTGTAAAAATATTCCATGTTGTTTTTAAGAAGCTTCGTGTCGCCGCCAGCAAAATCGCCAAGAGCATGGTTGAAAAGGAAAATACCGTCGATTTTTCTGTTCAGGTCCCATGGTTTGCCATCACCGATATGGTCAACAAGCGATCTTGAATTGGACTTGCTGTAAATTCCCACATTTTTGATACCACAGTTTACAATATTTGAGAGCATAAAGTCGATTACTCTATATCTGCTGCCCAGTGGAAGCGATGCTATCGGTCTGTTGGTAGTAAGACTTCTTATCTCGTTTTCATTTTCTGCCAAATTAAGAATTGCCATGTAATCTTTTAACATAATTTAACTCCCCCTTACTCCATTGTACCTGCCGCAGTGATAACGCGTCCGCTGTCTATCAATGCAATATCTTTACCATTTCCTACCACGTTGTGATCCATTACCGTAACGTTATCTAGCAATATACTCTTGCTTACTATAACATTATCGCAGATTTTACATCCGCTCATAATAATAGAATTCTCAATTCTTGTATTCTTTCCTACAGTAACGTCAGGGAAAATAATGGAATTAATTACTGTACCTTCAATTATGCAACCTTCTGAAATAATGGAGTTCTCCAAAGTAGCGCCCGCACTGATATGCTGAGCCGGTCTTGAAGCTGTATCTGTGAAAATCTTCCAGCTGTCATCATAGATTTTGGCATCATTGTCAGGATCGAGCAGGTCCATACTTGTCTCCCAATAACTGTCAATCGTACCAACGTCTTTCCAGTAACCTTCAAATCTGTACGCAAACAACTTTTCACCATTATTAAGCATGTTAGGTATGATATTTTTACCGAAATCGTAGCTTGAATCGGGATTCTGTGCGTCTTCAATGAGATATTGTCTGAGCTTCGGATATGAGAAAATATAAATACCCATTGATGCGAGTGTACTCTTTGGCTGCTTCGGCTTTTCTTCGAACTCAGTAATCTGCATGTTTTCATCAGTATTCATAATACCAAATCGGGATGCCTCTTCAAGCGGCACATCTATAACTGCTATAGTCGCGTCTGCTTTATTCTTTTTGTGCTCGCGGAGCATCATTCTGTAGTCCATTTTATATATATGGTCGCCGGAGAGCATCAGAACGTAGTCCGGATTGTACTCATCTAAAAAGCTCATATTCTGGTAAACTGCATTGGCTGTACCCTTGTACCAGTCGCCGCCGGCTTCTGTCATGTATGGTGGCAACATCGCTACACCGCCATGAACACGGTCAAGGTCCCATGGTGTGCCGATTCCTATATGTGAGTTAAGAACCTGTGGCTTATACTGTGTAAGAATACCAACTGTATCAATACCTGAATTTGAACAGTTACTGAGCGCAAAATCAATTATTCTGAATTTTCCGCCAAAAGGAACTGCAGGTTTTGCCATTCTCTTTGTCATAAGTCCCAGACGACTTCCCTGGCCGCCTGCAAGAATCATCGCAACAATGTTTTTCTTTGCCATTTTCTATCTCCTCATTTCCTGAAAATTGGTTTATATATAACAGCACCGTTACCCGGTACGTCTATCTGCAGGTGAAAAGGCTTGTTATGTCTTCCTGATGGCACAGGTCTTAAAATAGTTTCCGCAGGTTCGTCTATGCCACCGAACCTTAACAAATTACTGTTGAGTATACAGTAATAGTCAGCAAATCTTGATACGCCGATTTCCATTTTTTCACGTCTTACAGGTGTGAAGTTGCATACTACAACGAGGAAATCCTTGGGATCTTTTGATTTTCTGATAAATGAAAATACGCTCTCATCGCGGTTGTCAGCGTCTATCCATTCAAAGCTGTCGAAGCTGTCATCGTTTTCCCATAATGCTTTTTGTGTTTTGTACAGATAATTAAGTTCTGATACAAAAGTTTTAAGTCCGGCATGTTTCGGATACTTAAGCATCTTCCACTCCAACTCTTCGTAATATCTCCATTCCATTATTTGGCCGTATTCATTTCCCATAAAAAGTAGTTTTTTACCGGGATGAGTAATCATATACGTAAAATATGCCCTGACTGTGTCGAATTTTGCTTCGAGTATACCATGCATTTTGTCAAGAATTGTCTTTTTACCATGGACTACCTCGTCATGAGACAATGGCAGAATGTAATTTTCATTGAATGAATACATGATGGAAAAAGTCATCTTGTTGTGCTCGTATTTTCTGTATATCGGGTCCGTTTCAAAATATTCAAGCGTATCATGCATCCAGCCCATGCTCCATTTAAAGGTAAATCCAAGGCCGCCTAAATACGTCGGCTTTGTTACCATCGGCCAGTTGCTGGAGTCTTCAGCGATCATCATCGGGTTACCGAATTCTCTGCACATCGTCTGATTGAGCTTGCGAAGGAAGTTGATACCATCAATATTTTCGAATCCACCATACATATTGCGGGCACGAAGGTGGTCGGGCTGTCCGTATGTCAGATAAAGTAAATTTACAACAGCATCGGCTCTTATGCCGTCAACGTGGTATTCTCTGAAAAGATATGCGGCACTTGAGATAAGAAAGCTTTGCACCTCGCCTTTTGACAGGTCAAAATTGACAGTCCCCCACAGTCTGTTTTCACGCATAATCTCAGATGCGTATTCGTACAGGTAGCTACCGTCGAAATTGTGCAGGCCAAAGTCATCTTTGCAGAAATGAACAGGCACCCAGTCAACGATAACTGCTATGCCGAAGCTGTGCAGATAATCTACAAAATACTTAAAGTCTTCAGGAGAGCCGTATCTCGACGTAATTGAAAAATATCCCGTCGTCTGATATCCCCATGAGCCGTCAAACGGATGTTCGGCAATAGGCATTATTTCCACGTGAGTGTAGTTCATTTCCATGCAATAATCTGCCAGTAAATGTGCTATTTCCCGGTAATTCAAAAGTGGCTCGTCTTCTTTGCGACGCTCTACTTCTTCCATGTCTTTTTCATAATCAAGTCCGGGAATCCTGCCTCTTTTCCACGAGCCGAGATGCAGTTCATAAATATTTACAGGAGAATGAATCCAGTCAATCTCTGCGCGTTTCTGAATCCATTTGTGGTCTGTCCACGGATAAACTTTATTGATATCGTATATTTTTGAAGCAGTCATAGGACGAATCTCACTTGTGAAGGCAAACGGGTCTGCTTTGTATCTGATGCGTCCGTCAGCACCGTGTACACAATATTTGTACATGTCGCCTTCATGTGCCTCCGGAATAAATCCTTCCCAGAAGCCGTCGCCTGTCTTGAATAACGTATTCTTGTCTGGCATCCAGTTGTTAAAAGACCCCACAACGCTTACTTTATAAGCAAAAGGTGCCCACAGACGGAAAAACACACCATCTTGCGGGCCATCTTCAGTATCAATGTGACATATGTGACTTCCAAAATATTTGTACGCGTCACATAAGTCACCGCGGTGATAATCAGATATTATATTATCAGGTAGTCCCTTGAAATACATTTATTAAATATCACCCTTTGTTGTTTTTATTGTGAGCGTTCATAAGCTGCTCGTATGTAATACCGTATGTCCTTGCGATATCAAGCGCAAAGCTCTTGCCTTGCGGTGGCATCGGTCTGATAATATAAGTTCTTTTTGATCCTTCGTATTTGACCTTACCATCTGCTGTCAGAACTTCAATATCCTCATCTTCATTTACGCCGGCAACGAGGCTCACAAGATCACTGAGTGCCGGTTCTTTGTTGAGCTCCGGAATATCTTCTGCAAGCTCGTGAATATGTGTCGCAAATACACATCTTACGCCGACCGTACGCATGTACTTCATAATCTCTTCTGCGATGAAAAGGCATTCCTGGTGGCTCGTACTGGACAGTGATTCATTCATAAGAATCAGGCTGTATTTTGTAAGTCTCGGCAGAATCTCTTCAAATCTAACGCACTCTTCGCCAAGGCGGCTTTCTGACAGTGAATTTGTCTCAAGCTCGGGAAAATGTGTAAGAATATTGTCTACCGGGCTCATTTCACCGGAAGAACCGGGAATGGGATAACCTGTCTGGAAAAGCATCTGCGCAATGCCTACAGCTCTCGTATAAGTTGTCTTACCACCCTGGTTAGCACCGGTAAGAATACAGATGCGACCTGCTTCGTCTGACATTTCAGCGTCATTTGTTACTACTATATTGTCTATTTTTTCAATATTCATATCGCAAAGGATACGAAGTGCAAATCCTGCGTCGTATATATCCTTTACCTTGAATACTCTGTCGTCCGCCGGTCTCGGTGTCGGGAAACATACAGGCATGCCTGCGTTTTTAAGTGCCCTTGCGAATCTGCATCCGCCGATATAGAAATATACCTCAGGAAGCAAATCAAACAGGAATCTCGTCTCTATCCACTCGTATCTGTTGAGTGTAGCTGCGATGTTCTTGAACGAGTCGCCCAATACACTGTCGAGCTCTCTCATAATAGCAACGTCGAGTGAGTTCGCTTTACTCTCCTTGAGAATCGAGAAGAACGGGCTGAGTCCGGAATATGTCATATCGTTCGAAGCCAGACCGAGAATAGACGTCATTACACCTTTTCTTCTGAATTCTTTTTCATTTACAGAGAGAATAATCGCCTCTTCTGCCTTGAGTTCGCTGTTGAGGTTGATACCGATTGTGACACTTTTCATCGATAATAATCTATCGTAAAAATCAGGAAGTATTCTTCTTAATTCTGTAAAGCTATCGGAGGTATAAAGGTCGCGGATCATATCTCTGAAATATATAACGCCGCTTGATTCGAACTGTCTGTCGTTGAATACGAAAAGATCGTACAGCACCTCTACGCACTGTACATATATACGCAGCATGTCGATACGCCATGCTATTTGTCTTAAATTATCATCATGTGAAAGGTTCGCCTTCTCCATCTTACGAAGGTTTGTTATCGCCGGGAGCATAGTCGTGTCGAAGCGCTCTTCAATATCCGGGCACTTCATAAAATCTCTGAGTATATCCTGGCGATACTTGATAACTGTATAATCTGTCACCATGTCCACCAGTCTGTCGCGGATGTATCCGCGTGCTTCATTTCTTATATCCATGCCCGACATTATCATATCAATATTGATATCACGGGCCATAACATCTACATTAAATGCTCTATCTTCGCCTGTTTTTGCTTTTCTCTCGTATTCTTTGCCTACATGATAATCCGGCCATACGAGACTGAATTCGTATTTCTTTTCCACCGCGTGTTTCCTCCGTTTAATCTTGTCTTTTTATTATATCACTCAAAAAAGGTATATTCAAGTAAAGACGCGGTGAGGCTTGCTATTTTTTATTTATTTCCGAGGAGCATCTGAATAAAATCGTATGAATCTTCTTTATTTTCACTCATGCGGCAAATCGTAGCAATCATCGTGCGGCGCTCCTCATCATAACCCCACATAAGCCCTGCATCTTCCCGGTGAAAAGCATTGTTATCCGTCACATATATTCCGTATATGCCACTTTCAAGTCTGTCGCCGTCACCTTTATTTTCATAAGTATAGAACTCAACGCCCTCAAGAAGTTTTGCCGTTTCAGGATCTGCCTTTAGCTTTTCGACGTAATCATTCAGATTCAGGAACATAAAATCATCTATGTATACGTCGAGATTTTCTTCGTCAATCAGAATCACGTCAAGAACGCCTGCCATTGTCTGGGATCTGAACTGAACAGCGCTGTTTTTGGCATGGTTGTCCATTATGGTGACGTCTTCTATAACGGTGAAAAACGTCGCATCGAGCCTGAGGTCTGTCTGAAGTTCGTCCTCAATCGCGTCGCACACCTGAACTGTGTTCGCAGTCTCAAAAGCGCCGACAAACTTCAGCTTCAGGTCGTAGTCAGGCTTTGACAGAACCTGGAAAATGATTATTCCGACAAGACAGCATATGAAAAATATACCCATAATCAGCATCTTGTAGCCGTCGAGTTTTGCATCGACTTTGTACCACCATTTTCTGACAGGATATGGTATTATGCTTGTGGGATTCGGGTCGCTGTAGTCGTGTGTTATGCCCATTATTCTGTCATACGCTTCAGTAATTTCGTTATAATACGACAAATCTTCGTTTGTTTCACCGTATTCATCCGTCTTATACTTGTACTGCTTTATCAGAAGATGGTATTTGTCTTTAACCACTTTGTGGTCGCTGTTTTCCGGAATTCCCAATATTTCGTAATCTGTCTTATTCATTTTGCTCAAATCCTTTTTTTGATTCAATTGCCCGCAAGGTAATTGCTTGCTCTTAGTGCTACGTTTTCCTGTAAATTCCTGAAGAAGAACTGGTAATCATACAGATGATATACCCCTTCGGGGAACATTGAACTGCTATATTCTTCAACATCTATATCCGGTACGCGAAGTGTGCCGCGTTCTGCGTCGAGATACGCGCCTGTATCGCCTTCGCCCTGTGCATAGTAGGCCCAGTTTGCTTTATCCGAATAATCGATATCTGATTTAAGGGGCGGCTCCGATGTAGGGCCGGCAGTAGGTGCTGATGTCGGATTGATTTCCGGATTGTTTTCCGGGCTGCAACCGCAGATCGCCGTGAAAATGAATACAAGAATTAATATGAATAAAGTCGTTTTTTTGATTGTTCGCATTATATCGTCTCCTCGATGTGTTGCAGCGCAGATAAAATGTGCTACTAATGAAGATACCACAAAAGCCGTGAGAAGTACAGATGATTTTTAGCTCGGCAGGTAGCAGCCGGCTCTTGACAAATCACTGTTCAAGGTAGTACCCTCTTGAGCGATGGAAATTAAAGGAGCCTTACTATGTACAAACTTGTTATATTCGACCTCGACGAGACACTCGCCCCTACCGGCTACGGTATTTCACCGGAAAATCTTGAAATATTGAAAAAAATAAGCAGCAAGACGCAGGTTGCGGTTGCGTCCGGTAAGCCGGTGTATTATCTTTGTGGCTTTATGAGACAAGTCGGCATACGCGACTGTATTTTCATCGGTGAAAATGGCTCAACCTTCCAGTTCGGTGTTGACCTCCCACCGCAGGTGCACGGATTCCATCCGCTGGCAGAAAACGCCAGGGAGGCTCTCGCAAGTCTGAAAAGCGAAATAACGGCTGCTGTTCCCGGAATCTGGTATCAGCCAAACGAAGTTGCCGTGACACCTTTCCCAAAAAAGCAGGAAGAATTTGACATTATTGATGCGTGTCTTGAAAAGAATCGTGAGCTGACAGAATTTGTCACAATTTACAAGCATTTTGACTCTTATGATATATTGCCCAAGGGCATAAATAAATCCACCGGCGCAGAGAATCTGGGCAGGCGGATTAATATTCTTCCGGAGGAAACTATCGCTGTCGGCGATGGTGTCAATGACTATCCGATGTTTGAATATGCCGGTCTTTCTGTCGGTGTAAATGTCGAAAACCTGGAAAAAGTCGACAAATCTTTTGATAATATTACTGATGCTCTGAATTATGTGCTTGAAGCCGTAAGCGTTATGTGAACAATTTCTCTTTCGTAGCCGGCGCCCGTTACTATCTGCACGACTTTATCATTCAGCATATCCCTGTGGAAGAAATGAATATGTCCCGACAGTACCAGTACTACGGAGCTGTCTTCTGCCAGAATAAGGTTTATCATTTCAGCAGTCACGCTGTCAGGCACGCAGGAATTATTTCCCAGTAGTACGCGTGAGTTACCTGTCGCAGACGGTTGCCATACTTCTATCGTTTTATCCCATAAAGTGGTATCACCTGTCTGCGGTTCTATCGGCATGTGAGATACAAAAATTACCGGTTTTTCACCATATGCAACTGTTTTGAAGGCTTCCAGAGCTTTTGCTGAAAATTTGTTGTTATTGTCATCGGCTGCAAACACGATAAACTCGTCGAATTCCTTTATCTGGTAGCCGTCATTTGTAGCGGAAACGTCCTTAAATCTTGGAAGATATTGGCTGAAAGAGGCTTCAGAATAGTATTCTTTTCCATATTCAAAATCGTGATTACCCATTGAATAAATGTAAGGAAATGGCAGTGCATCTACATTTTCAGAAATCTTTTCTATCGATGCGTACATGGCAGAATCTGTAATATCACCGCCGAGCACAAGAAGGTCAGGACCTGCCGCCTTCGTATATTCAATCATTTCATTGAACGTTTTGTCAGCGCCGTTTGCATCTGCATCACGAAACATATTGTACCGGGAGATTGCTTTGTCCTCTATCGCGACCGGATCGCGTTCGTCCGCGAGCGACACGTGCGAGTCTGCTATGAGTATTATCTCGTAATCCTTCTTAAGTCCTTCTACCTCAACAACCTCATTGTGGAGCTTTAATTTATATTTTTCTTCCATTTTTTCTTCCTCACTTATGCATCCTGCACATGACAGGAGCATAAAAACAGCAACAAATAAAATAATCGATATCCTTTTCACTGTGCATGACCTCCGTTTTGATTCTGATGTTATTTTAGCATTTTTGTTTGAGAAGGAAAAGCCCCCGTAAAACTTTTCACCTTGATGATATTTCATTATGGGTATATAATTCCATCAACAAGGAGTGATATTAAATGAGTTTTTCTGTATTTTTTCCAATTTATGATAAATTAACAGCCGGTGAAAAGCAGTTGCTTGACCAATCTGTTACTTTGAGGAAATTCACGAAAGGCACGACGATTCATAGTGCGGAGACAGACTGTCTGGGACTACTTCTGATACGCAGTGGCCAACTTCGCGCGTATATGATGTCGGATGAAGGCAAAGAATTTACGGTTTATAGGCTTTTCGAGCGCGATATGTGCCTTTTCTCCGCATCATGCCTTATGAAAAGCATACAATTTGATATCACAATCACTGCTGAAAAAGATACTGAAGCATGGCATATTCCACCGGTTGTTTACAGACAATTAATGGATAAATCAATCGTCATATCAAACTACACAAACGAGCTGATGGCAACGCGTTTTACAGACGTAATGTGGCTTGTCGAGCAGATTATGTGGAAAAGTTTTGACAAACGACTGGCTGACTTTTTGCTCCAGGAGAGCGAAATCGAAAACACCCCCTGCCTGAAAATCACTCACGAGCAGATTGCCTCCCACCTCGGCACAGCCAGAGAAGTGGTAACGAGAATGCTCAAATATTTCCAGACAGAAGGTGCTGTCAAGCTTACAAGAGGTACTATCGAAATAATCGACAGCGACCTGCTTGAAGAGATTTAATTATCTGACGGCGATTATTCAACCGTCACTCCGGCAGGCAGTGAGATTTTCGTCTCAATCGTGCCGTCGGATCTCTTGATATGTTCAACACTTATAATACCATGAGGCGTCGGGTAAGTACCTTTGACGTGTTTCAGATTGCCAAGATTTGGCTTTAATGATATTTTTGTGCAACCCGGTGTGAGTGGTCTTATGCCGAGTACGTATTCCGACATAAATGCCGCAGGGCCTGATGCCCAGCCGTGGCACAGACTGTGGCGGAAACCTTTGTAGCAATATGCGCCGTAGTCACCATGGATATCCTTTTCACCTTCAGCCGGCAGTTCGTCAATGCGTCCTGAGCCTTCGAGCCAGTCGATGTTGAAGTCTTCCCAGAAAGTGGTAGCGCCTCTTTCGAGCATTGCGCCCCAGTATTCTTTGATAATATCGAGTGCCTTGTCCACGTCACCTGCTTTACCGATTGCGCAGAGCATATAGTATCCGAAAAATGTTGAAAAACCTTTTGCGCCGCCGGCAGTCAGTACTTCACGTGACATCTTCTGAGCATCCTGCAAGCCTGCAAGTGTCAGAATCGCAGCTGCCTGTTTATTGTTAGTTTCAGGAATATGTTTTGTAAGTTTCTGTGCTGCATCTTTACAGATATTGGCAGTCTCGTCGTCGCCCAGTTCAACACAAAGTTCGTATCCTTTTTGCATCGCCATAGCCAGAATGCCCTGCAAGCCGGCATGGGTTGCCTCCGGGTCTGCCTGTGTCGGCCAGTCAACAAATCTGCCCTCCGGTAATTTTTCACAGCCATTTTCATCAATATATCCAGCAAACAATCTCAGGAGACTTGTCAGATATTCCCTCTGCTCTTCTAAAAACTCCTTGCGGCCGTTTTGCATGTACCAGCCGTGCTGCACGATTATCCACCAGAGTGAATATGACGAAATGCCGCACATTACTCTCGGAAGAGGCGATTCGTCTCTTGCCAGATTAAGGCTCTTTTCAACAGACTCGTCGTAACCAAATACTGCCTGTATTGTAGACGTTTCGGGGTGAATGTCGCCAATCCACACAAGGCGGTCTCTTTTAATGCCGTCCCATACGTATTCTTGCATATTAAGGTGGACTGTGTATGCCGCTGTATTCCAGATTGTGTTAAGAAGTTCGTCATCAGACTCAAAAGATCCTTTATATTCCAGCTCTCTATATGTGAAAATGCCCTGGGCACCATATAATGTCACTGTTGCATCCGGCTCAACAACGTCGATTCTTGCAAATCTGAATCCACTCGGGCCGATTTCCGGCATGCTCAGGAAGCCAACGTCGATTATCTGGTCTCTGTTGATATGGTCGTTTGTTGCGTTCTTTTCACCGCCAATATCTGCCATAGCTTCGCTGACAGACTCCCCGAATCTGATGCGCAGATGCGCGCGGGTTGTGCTGACGCCGCTGATGTAGAGCTTGAGATATCCGTGGAACTCCACGCCAAAGTCGATAAGCACGCCACTGCTGCTGCCTTTCGAAGTCAGTGTGCAGACTTTGTCAGGATTGAAATGTATCTGCTTGAAGCACGGCCTCGTAAGAGCGTCCTCGCCCGTCACGGTCGCCGTATCCGAATCCGTTTTCCACACAACGCGCGTAGGCGCCATGAAACGTCGCACGCGTTTGTCTTCTTCTGTGTTGTTGAAGATGTCTTCTCTTCTGATTCCATAAGGTACGTTGTTATTCATTTTTTCCCCTCCTGTGAAAGTTGGTATAAGTATACCATATGTGTCAAATCAATGTACATAAATCATTTTTATTGAAAAGTTGGATTTATTGAGTGAAAAATATATTGAAAAGTTGGTAAAAATATGGTGTAATATTGTTGAAAAGTTGTTCAAGGAGGAATTTTTGTATGCAAACGGAGTAAACGAGTTTGCCATATCTTCCCTTCGCAAAAAGTTTGAAAAGCTTGAATCTTTAGATGAATCTATGCACAATAAATTCATGGATTTTTTCCGCAAGTATTTACTTATAGGCGGTCTTCCCGAGGCAGTCAACACTTATATCAACACTAAAAACATTCACGCAGTTCGTGAGATTCAGCGTGAAATCCACGAGTATTATGCGACAGATGCATCAAAATATGGCGAAAACAACAAGCTAAAAATTCGTCGTATTTTTGATTTGATACCTTCTAACATGGAAAACAAAAAAAAGCGCATCGTCGCCCAGAGTATTGAGAACAAAAAGGGTAAAATTTTCAGCGATTACGCTGAAGAATTTGAATATCTTGTCAGTGCCGGCATAGCACTTGACGTGCAGGCTATATCCAACCCAACATTTCCACTGATTGAAACAGCCGGTAAAAACCTGCTGAAGCTTTACATGAGTGACGTCGGTATTCTGACCGGTGTTCTTTATGGAAACAATATCCAGGCTGTACTCGCAGATGAAAAAAGCATTAATCTTGGCTCGGTTTATGAAACTGTAGTTGCCAGCGAGCTGGCCGCCCATGGTTGCAAGCTGTTTTACTATGACAACCGAAGCCGCGGCGAAGTCGATTTCCTTTTTGACGATTATGATTCGTTGTCTGCTGTGCCAATTGAAGTTAAATCCGGCAAAAATTACTCTGTTCACAGCGCCCTCAGTACGTTTGTAAAAAACGATGATTATAATGTAAAAAAAGCATACGTGCTTTCAAACAAAAGAGTTGTAAAGCAGAATGAAAAAATAACGTATCTGCCGATTTATTATGTAATGTTTATGGGTAGTTGATTATCTGGATTTATCACTTACGTTTTTTCACCGCTATGACTGCAATCACGCCTGCCGCTACCAGCACTACGGTACATACAGCAATGACAATATATACCTTGTCAGGGCCATTTGTACTATCCGTCTCGCCGTCAGTCCTGTCTGCACTGTAATCTACTATAAACTGGGCGGAAGAAATCCATTTTCCGTTAGCAAAATCTCTGCCGAGGACGAGTACGCAATCTTCGTATGCCTTTAAGTAATATCCCTGAGAGCCTGTTATTCCCACATTCGTGGACATACAGTTGTCATCCCATAAATAGGCAACAGATGATGTATTGAAAATCGTAGGCAATTTGTCGTCGCGCGCCTTCATGGACATCGGTGACTCCATTTCCCAGTGGCTGTGCCCCGTAAACAGAATTACCTCGCTGTAGTCCTTTAAAACTGCTGCGAGTTCCTCATCCTGGTTTACACCGTGCCACTGTTGATACTCAAAAGTGCCGGCAACAGTATCAATAATTCCCTGATGAAGGAAAACGTAAATCGGTCTGTTTTTATCTCTGTTTTCTGCCAGTTTATCCCTGAGCCAATTAAGCTGAGTATCAGAAAGTTCAGCATTCAGACCTGTATTTTCACTTCCCAGATAAATAAAATGTGTGCCGTTTATCCACTGATCGAAATACACTTTATCGGTAGCGGGATTGGTATATTCTGTAAAAAGTCGCAACTGTTCTTCGTATGAACCGCCCGACAGGTCGTGATTTCCTATAGCGCAGAAAACAGGTGGTGTATTTTCACCTCTGTCTTCTATTATCTGTGAAAAAGATTTATATTCGCTTTCCAGTCCGTGGTCTGCTATATCGCCGTTTACGAAAATTCCTATGCTCTCAGGCGACAGCTTTTTTATATCCTCCAACGCTGCCTTAAAATGGATATTATGTATGTGACTCATTGCCTGATTTATGTGAATATCACTAAGAACCTGCATCTCGTACAGAGGCTCGCCAAAATCATATTTTTTTACATTTTCAGGAAGCATTCCGTACGTCGGAGCTGACGTTTTTTTACCTGTTTTTGCCAACACAAGGACGCGGTCAGCCTCTTTGGGGCTCAATAAATTTTTATCAATGACAAATTCTGTCACCTCGTCTGAAAACTCTACTTTCGCAAGCATAGTGTAATCATCAAGCGGCCCATTTTCATCTGCCCAGTATATCTCATAATGGTATGGAAATGTGCCATCCCCTGCCGTTATTTCTATCTTGTCCGATTTATATTCAACCTTTTTTGGTGCCGGAATATCCGTATCTTGCGTGCCGGGAGAAGAGCTTTCTTCTGTAATAGTAATCTCAACCATATCAAGCACGTTGTATCCATCGTTTTCCAAAAGGTAAATAATGTAATCTCCTGCGGGGAGCGTGGCAAGATTGCCGCGATTATTATTGTGCTCTGCATTGAATATGTTTTTAGCAGTGCCGGACTGATTGCCTTCGGCCGCAACATAATACCATAAAATGGAAGGAACGGACTGGAGCACATCCTCTTTGAGATATATGCCAACACAGTCTTTACCACTACCTTGTGCAGTGATAAGTACCGGCTCGCCTTGCGTGTATTGTTCTTTGTCTGTCACAAGAAGTTCCGCTGCCTGCGTGCCGGCCGGCAGGAACATAGCGAATAATATTGCAAACATGCATACTACAGTAATAAATCTTTTCATCACGGGCACCCAAAAAGGAATTGTTAGTTGATTATCTCATTATATTTGCCAAGGTGCTTTTTTTCAACTGTTTTTCACATTCCATCCCTCCGGCTGTAAGTCATTTGTGATAATGTCCCACTAAACCACAAGGGAAAATGTCCCACTTGCTGTCGCGGTGGCGTGCTCGTGGTTGTGGGCGTGGCCGATGTTGTGGGCGTGGCGGCAGAATCGTTGACGGGCGAGATTTTCTAAAAATCACTCTGGCTATTAGAAAAAAACGGATTTTTAAGTAATTATCAGGCTGAAAATGAGTTTTTTTCTAATTAAACTGTGCTACATTAGAAAAAACAATGATTTTCACGATTTCCAATGCTGAAAACAAC
>JAZQDE010000035.1:0-23603 GCA_045546695.1 Clostridia bacterium
GGATGCCTGAGTGCAAACTGTGTGAGGCTGATTTTATCAATTCCCTTACCATTTATCTCAAAACAGACATTGCAACAGCCTTGAACTCCGATAACTATTTACTTCGTGTGTTCGCTTATATGGATAGACGGGTAGGAAAGAGGACCCTTATTAAGATTAAGGACGATGTAGAAAAACTGCCCGATTGGGTAAAGCAATTCTATCAAATCCGTTGTGAAGCAGACGGCATTGTTTTCCCACCTAAACGGATTACAGACGAGAGTGTTGTTTGTTTGAGCAGGGAATAGTTTTTTTCTATCTTATTGTTTGCAAAGAGAAAGAATAGCAGCAGATTATAGTTATTTCGTTTAATCGCATTGAAAATATTAAGGAGACATGACAGATGGTAATTATTATTACGGGCGCGTCCCATACGGGCAAAACATTGCTTGCTCAGCGGATGCTGGAAAAATATAAATATCCGTATCTTTCTATCGATCATCTGAAGATGGGACTCATAAGAAGCGGAAATACTTCTCTTACCCCGGAAGATGACGATGAATTGACAATATATCTCTGGCCGATTGTCAGGGAAATGATTAAGACTGCCATTGAGAACAAGCAAAATCTTATTGTTGAAGGTTGCTATATCCCTTTTGACTGGCGAAAGGATTTTGATGTAGAGTATTCTGCGAATATAAGATTTATCTGTCTTGCAATGACGGAAGATTACATAGATTCGCATATCGACGATATTATAAATCATGCTTCGGATATAGAATCGAGGTTAGATGATGCCGATTGTAATGCTGCCGGTATCAAAGAAGATAATAAGAGATTTAAAGAAGGTTTTGAGAAGGCGGGCGAGCATATAGAGCTGATAGATTTAAGCTATGAACAGGTGCTGAATTATATATTATAGCCACATCGGGGGATTTGGGCCGCGGACAAGCCTTGAAAGGCAAAAAGTTGGCGGAAATTCGGGTTTTCTGCAAACTTTTTACTGAAAACAGCCGTGGACAAGCCCTGAAAGGGAAAAAGTTGGCAGAGATTCGGGTTTTCCGCCAACTTTTCACCGAAAACAGCCGTGGACAAGCCCTGACCGCATGCCACTCCCCTCAGAAAAGAAAGTTAGCAAAATAACTCGTTTTGCGCTATAATCATAGCCAGCATTGATAAAAGAAGGTTTTCACATGCCGTTTGATTTCAAAAAAGAATACAAAGAGTTTTATATGCCCAAAAACAAGCCGGCGGTTGTCGATGTTCCACCAATCAATTATATTGCGATAAGGGGGAGGGGCAATCCGAACACGCCGGATGGGGAATACCAGCAGGCGATAGGCGTGCTGTATGCCGTGGCGTACACATTGAAGATGAGCTACAAAACTGACTATAAAATGGAAGGATTCTACGAATACGTCGTGCCGCCGCTGGAGGGTTTCTGGTGGCAGGAGGGCGTGGACGGCGTTGACTATAGCAACAAAGAATCCTTTAACTGGATTTCGGTTATAAGATTGCCGGAATTTGTCAGTAAAAAAGATTTTGACTGGGCCGTTGCTACTGCCGGTAAAAAGAAAAAAACAGACTACAACAAAGCGGAGTTTCTGACAATCAACGAGGGGTTGTGCGTCCAGATGATGCACGAAGGGTCATACGATACCGAGCCTGAGTCCGTTGCCCTGATGGAGGAGTTTCTTACAGAAAATGGTTACACAAACGACATCGGCGAAGACCGCCGCCATCATGAGATTTATTTGTCAGATCCCAGAAAAACTTCGCCGGAGAAGTGGAAAACGGTTATCAGACATCCAATAAGGAGGATATAAACCATGTTCAGAGAACTCACGCGAAAAAAACAAAGCCTGCCGGAAGAAAAAATAATAGAAATATTGAAAAACGAAAAAAGGGGAGTGCTGTCTGTCCTGGGTGACGACGGCTACCCGTACGGACTGCCGATAAACTTCTGGTACAACGAGGCAAACGGAAAAATATATTTTCACAGCGGCAAAAAAGGCCATAAAAACGACGCACTTGCAAAAGACAACAAAGTATCGTTTTGCGTATACGACGAAGGGTACAGAAAAGAAGGCGATTGGGCACTCAATATCAGCAGCGTAATAATATTCGGCAAAGTAAGCATCGTAGAAGACTTTGAAAAAGCAATGCAGATTTGCCGCGACTTCAGCCTGAAATACACACCCGACATAGAATACATCGACAGTGAAATACAAAAATTTGGCAGAGCAACCGTATGCTATGAATTGACAACCGAGCATATTACAGGTAAACTTGTCAACGAATCATAAGAGGGAGTCGCAACTGTGAAAAAAACCAGGATAAATAGTAATATAGCAACAATAGCTCTGCTGGTCGACGCGGCCGTAATGATATTTCTTGAAAATTACCCAATAGAATTTGCGGTGGACGCCAACCTGAATGAACTGATTCAAAAAACACTGACCCGTGGCATCGGCTCGGTTTCGGCACTGATTGTCGTTTTATATTTAGGATACAGAGTACATAACATGAGAGGCATCGGAAAACAACTTCTCTTTGCAATACCATGCTTCTTAGTCGTAATAAACAACCTGCCGATCATCGCGCTGATTACAGAAAATGCATATCTCACATCACCGACGAGCCACCTTATATGGTTTACATTCGAATGTCTGTTTATAGGCATTTTCGAAGAATGCGTATTCAGAGGCGCACTTTTCATGCTGCTTCTTGAAAAAAAACGATCCTCGACAAAAGAAATATTCTGGACGACAGTCGTGGGCTCCGCAATTTTTGGCGCAGTACATCTGCTGAACCTCTTAGGCGGCGCAGGCGTAGGACCGACA
Organism: Clostridia bacterium; assembly: GCA_045546695.1. Lineage (GTDB taxonomy): Bacteria > Bacillota > Clostridia > UBA1212 > UBA1255 > SIG424. The sequence continues at coordinate 2,823 of JAZQDE010000035.1, forward strand.
ATAATGCAGGTCGGATATTCGTTCCTGATCGGCGGCATGTGCTCAGTCGTGCTCCTTAAAACAAGAAACGTATGGCTTTGCGCACTTCTTCACGCGATTTACGATTTTTGCGGATTTTTACTTCCGACACTGGGCGCGGGAAGCTGGTGGGACACGCCGACAATCATAATCACGGCTATCCTCGCGGTAGCAACGACAGCATACATGGTTGTCGCATTGATGAAAATAACACCCGAAAGCATAGAACCACTTTTTGACAGAGAAAGGAAAGAGAAAAAATGAAATTAATGGTTTACAACACACAACATTGCCTGAATTACATAACAAAACAGATAGATTTTGAATTGATGGCAAAGATTATTAAAGATTACGGCGCGGATGTCGTGGGCCTTAACGAGATTAGAAACACAGGTAGAGACGAAGATTACCAGAATCAGGCACAGATTCTGGCAGATCTTGCCGGTTATGATTACAACTATTTTGCAGAAGCTATCAAATTTTCAGGAGTAAATCCTTACGGCAACGCACTCTTGTCAAAAAGCCCGATCGTAGAGGCCAAGACAATCCTCGTGCCTGACCCGCCGAGACAATACTCGGGATATTATGAAACAAGAGCTCTCCTGAAAGTCAAACTCGAATGCGGCCTTACAGTTCTTGTAATTCACTTCGGCCTCAATCCCGACGAGCAGGAGAACGCAGTTAAGACAGTTGTTGAAAATCTTGAGCGTGAAAAATGCATACTCATGGGTGATTTCAACGTTACACCGGATAACCCGGTGCTCGCACCTATCAGAGAACGCATGAAAGACGCTGCTGATTTGTTCACCGAGCCACTTTTGAGCTTCCCGTCAGACGTGCCGACGATAAAAATCGACTACATATTTGTTTCACCTGATATTGAAATTATAAATGCCGACATTCCGGCAATTGTCGGTGCCGATCACAGACCGCACGTAGCACAGATTCGCTGATTTTTCACCGGTAAGTTATAATTATGTTAACAAAAAGACATAATTAGGGGGTACTATACCCTTGAAAACACAAATATCAGGAGGCTCATTATATGAGTGAAAAAAATGATTTCAGCGAATATACAACAATTTTAGATAAAAAAGACGTAGATATGCCGATAAGCCCGCAGTTTCAGGAAAAAAAGCCTGAAAGCCCTCTGACTCCCAAAAAAGAAAAAAAGACAATTACTGTCAGTATCACATTCTTACTTATCATCTGCCTCGTAAGCGGACTTGCAGGAGGCGTCGCGTTTTTCGGTGGCAGCCTGATTCTTGATAATCACCGCACCGGAGGAGAATACATCCTGTCTGCATCTCCGGATGGCAACGACGAAGTAAAGACAAATACTGGAGATACAGAAGTAAATATCAATGTCGACAGCGTCGTTTCACCTGCTACGGCTGTTGCAGTGAAGGCCCTGCCATCTATTGTGGGCATCAAGGTTACGACGAAAATCAACTCCGGCCCGTACGGCACGTACGAAACGAGCGGCGAGGGCTCGGGCGTTATTTATACTACGGACGGATACATTATCACAAACTACCACGTTATCGAGATGATGGTCACTTCATCAGGTGAAAAGAATCCAAATTCTACCATGACGGTTTACCTTTGTCAGGACACGGAACAGGCTTACGAAGGCACTGTGATCGGCTACGACATCAGCTCGGACCTGGCAGTTATAAAAATTGAAAAAGACAATCTCAGCGCAATTGAGCTCGGCGATTCTGACTCACTTCGTGTCGGTGACATATCAATCGCGCTCGGCAACCCCGGCGGGCTTGAGTTCATGGGCTCTGTCAGCCAGGGCATAATCAGCGGCCTCAATCGCGTAATCACTGTCGAAGAAACTTATGAAAATATCACTCTTATCCAGACTGATGCGGCTATAAATCCCGGCAACTCAGGCGGCGCGCTTGTAGACATCGAAGGCAAGCTGATTGGCATCAACAGCGTAAAAATTGTCGAAAACGGATACGAAGGCATGGGTTTTGCTATTCCCGTAAAGGACGTTGTTGAAATATGCGATGATATTATTCAAAATGGCAACTCAAATTCCGCTTATCTCGGTCTTGAATTCAATACGAATTACACGCCGGAATATCTGGAAGCATATGGTTATCCCGTCGGACTGGTAATATCTTCCATCGCGCAAGGTAGCCCTGCATCAATCGCCGGCTTTGAAATAGAAGATATTCTGACATCATTTGGCGGCGTAGAGATTACTTCGATTGACGACATCATCCGTGAAAAGGCAAAATACAAGCCGGGTGATACTGTTGATGCTGTCGTCTACAGACTCAAACTCGTTGGCAGCGGCTGGAACCACAAGTGGGTGGGTTCCTACGTCGAATTAACAGTAACTCTTGGTTAAAATGTAAAAATAATCCATTTTTGTACCATTTTTTTCTTGTTTTTCACCGCTGTATATAATATAATCATCGAACGGTCATAAATTATTGATTATAATCGTATACTTTACAGATGATATTTAATATACAGGAAGCAACAAGATTAAGAGGTACAAGTGATGATAAGCAGTCAATGCACAACAAACATTGCCAGAATTTCAGGCGTTATAACAGCCGAGCCGGTCTTCGGTCACGAAGTATACGGTGAAGGCTTTTATTATTTCTTTATCAAAGTAAAAAGACTCAGCGAAAGCTGCGACATACTCCCTGTGACCGTTTCAGAAAGACTTATTGACTGCTCAGAGTACAAAATCGGCAGATACGTTGAGGTTACAGGTCAGTTCAGATCATACAATGCCAGCCAGACAGGCGGCGGTGCAAAATTGATGCTTTCCGTTTTTGCACAGGACGTTGTTTTCTGCGAAGAAGATTCCCGTGAAAAGGATGAAAATTATATCGAACTCGACGGCTTTATCTGTAAGCCCCCTGTATACAGAACAACGCCTTTTAACCGTGAAATAACAGACTTTTTACTTGCTGTAAATCGGTCATATAATAAATCTGACTACATACCATGCATATCATGGGGCAGAAACGCCCGTTTTTGTGGCAAACGTGTCGTGGGTGACAATGTCAAAGTGACAGGCAGAATCCAGAGCCGTACATACGAAAAGAAGTTTCCTGATGGCACAAGTGTGCAAAGAACTGCATACGAAATATCTGTTGCAAAGATTGAATTGCGCTCTGATGACACACAAATGACATCAAATGGCGAAAATCAGTAATTTTTCTGCCATATTCTTTAGAAATTCTTTATCTTTTTTTACAAAGAACTTTATTACTTGCATATGATTTTTTAATTGCGCGCATAATATAATATTCCCGTAAACAACAAATGAGGAGGACAATATTATGTTAGCTGAAAATATATATCACGATAATTCAGAAATGTCTGTTGAATATTCAGAGTCAGATTCTTTGAAACAGTACTTAAGAGAGATTTCTAAATTTGAACTGTTAAGTGATGAAGAAACTTTTTCATTATTTAAGCGTATTGAAAACGGTGACCGCGCAGCATATGACATCGTAGTTGAACATAATTTGAGACTCGTTGTTAAATATGCCCGCAGTATCAAAAAATCATATCGTGCGCAGGAGCCGGTTATGGACCTCGTTCAGGCAGGTAACATCGGACTTATGCGTGCTGTAGATAAATTCGAAGTTGATAAAGGCTATGCTTTCAGCACATACGCAAGTTGGTGGATTAAGCAGAGCATCATAAGACATATATATGACAATGAGAGCGCAATCCGCGTTCCTGTTCATATGAGTGAAAAGTTTGTCGGTATTTCAAGAACAATCCGTGATTTCCAGGAAGAAACAGGTCGTGAACCTACTTTTGAAGAGATTGAAAAGACTTCAAATGTTACGCGTAAAGAATATAACCTGTTTAAGTCTATCGACCGCAACGTATTGTCTTTGAACGCAACGTCCGGTGAAGACGAGAGCGAATTCGGAGATTTTATACGCGACGGCGAGAGCAGTGACCCTGTTTATGAAGAAACGAACAAGACTCTTCTGAGTGAGACTGTCAGTGAAGTGTTAGACAAACTCGATTCACGCGAAGCATACATTATTAAGTCACGTTACGGCATCGGCGATTCGTATGTCAAGACGTTAGAAGAGATTGGCGCAGATCTTGGCATTACACGCGAAAGAGTCCGCCAGATTGAGAGCATTGCTATGAAGAAGCTGCGTACTTCTATCAAAGCAGAGAGCCTCAGAGCATATAAATAAGACATCCACAATATTTCATTGTTATTTTCTCCACTAAATGTTAGAATCACCCGGTAGCTTCCTCCCCCCTCGGAACCCGGGTGCTTCTACTTTATACCATTATGTGGAGATTTTATGACTAAGATACGCAGATTAAATAATTATTCTCATACGATAACAGCCTGCCTTTGTGGCAGTTTTATACAGGCAATCACGCTGAACTTTGCGCCGCTGCTTTTTTTGACGTTTCACTCTGAATTTTCTGTAAGTCTGGCAAAAGTTGGTTTTCTTGTTACGATGAATTTCGGAATTCAGCTTCTGATTGATCTTCTGTTTTCTAAAATTGCGGACAGAGTAAGCCAGAGATTCAGCCTCGTTATGGCGCACGTTATGTCGGCTCTCGGCCTGATTTGTCTTGGCATACTGCCGGATTTACTCCCAGATCCATATCTCGGACTCGTTATTTCTACGGTAATATATGGAATAGGCGGGGGCCTTCTTGAGGTGATGGTCAGCCCTGTCGTGGAGGCTTGTCCTACTAAAAGAAAGTCTGCTACGATGGCGCTTCTTCATTCTTTTTATTGCTGGGGATACGTACTCACCGTATTGCTATCTACTTTATATTTTGTAGTATTTGGCATTGAAAACTGGCAATATCTGGCAATGATCTGGGCGATAATACCTGCATTGAATACAGTGTATCTGTTTTTTGTTCCGATGCCCGATCAGGAGGATGCCGGTCGTGAAAAGATGGAGTACAAAGTTCTTTTCAGAAACAAAATATTCTGGCTCATGCTTGTTATGATGGTTTGCTCAGGCGCCGCAGAGCAGGGTATATGTCAATGGGCGTCTGCTTTTGCAGAGGCCGGACTTGGAGTTTCAAAAGCAATAGGTGACCTGACCGGACCGCTTCTGTTTGCGCTTTTCATGGGTTTTTCACGAATAATATATGCAAAATTCAGTGAAAAACTTGATTTGAGGCGATATATGTTTGTCAGTGTGTTGCTGTGTGCGTTCAGTTATTTATGCATATCACTCGTTCCAAATCCTGTAATTGCATTGATTGCATGCTCTGTATGCGGCTTTGCGTGTGGTATTTTCTGGCCTGGAACGTTGAGTCTGGCCGCCGGAAATATTCCAAAAGGTGGCGGCATGATGTTCGCTCTGCTCGCGCTGGGCGGCGACCTTGGCTGCACCGTAGGACCGACACTTGTAAGTACTGTTTCGTCGGCATTCGGTGACAACCTGAAGCGAGGCTTTTTGTTTGCCGCCGCTTTTCCGTTTATTATGATTGTGCTGTTTCTGATTCTCCGTAATCTGAAAAAAGATAAAGCAATCTGAGTTATTTTTTACGATTTTTGTATTTTGCCACAAGGCTTGACGCGTTAAGACCGGCCATGCCGAATATTGAGCCCATGAGCAGGCCTACCAGCAGCATTGTTATGATATCCTTGCTGATGCTGACTGCGCCTTCTGCGCACCATTTTATTACAACAATTACAAACATATATACAAAACCGACGATGCTGCCGTTCAGCCAGCCTTTTGTGCTGGTCGAGGCCGTCGAGTAAAACGACGCGAGTGTTATGCTTGATGCTGCGGTGATGAGCAGGGCGGGGGACAGATATTCTTCCGGGAAATCTGTTATTCGAAGGGCAAGGGCTATGATAAAAAACATCGGAACTGTTATCAGCGCCGATATTGCAAGCCCGGTGAGCAGATAAAACAGCCTGCTTCTGTCTTTTTTTTCATATTTTCGTCTTAATCTGCGATTGTTTGACCTGATACGGTGAAAAATAACAAAATTTCTCATGAATAGTAAATACCTCTTTGGGTGTTAATCAGTAAATACTATGCATGAGAAATTAAAGTGATTACTAAAAGTGATTATTCAGTTACTACAACGTTTACGTCGAAGCTGAAGCCTTCGCTCTTTACTGTGACTGTGGCTGTGCCCACAATGCCTTTCGGGAATACGAGGCCGTTTTCTGTAACTGTAATGATTTCCGGATTATGGTTTTCATACGTTACCTTTTCACCTGCTTCGCAGATCTCTTTCCAGCTGTCGTCTGAATAAATTGCCATTGCATGGATTTGTTTCAATTCTCTGCCTGACAGTGTAGGATTGTACGTTTTTTGCATGGGCGTGAAGCTGACAAGCTTTTTGTCGGGATCGTTGAACACGAATCCTTCGGGGCGTACGTATATCAGCGCCTGGCAGAAATGCCCGTCTTTTGTTATATCTACGTATGTGTATCCTTCCTTCAGGCCTGTTACCATGTTGTTTTTAATTGAAACGATTGTATCATCGTAATTTGAAAAAAAAGCGTCCGTCACAGGTGTTGTTTCGTAGCACACATTGTATGCCCTGATTTGTGCTTCCTGAGTCTCGCCGATGTGAAGTTGCATGTAATGTGGCTTGTACATTGAGATGTATGATGTGTCCAGCGTTTCTTCGTGAGGCCAGAGCTTTACTTCTCTGTGTACGTTATCAAGGTCGCGCTCTGAATAGAAGTCTTCGTCCATCAGAGTGAAGTCATATCTGTGGATTCGCGTACCCCATTTGCCCCAACTATTACCATATGCATAGCCGAGTAACATCAGATCGCCTGATTTGATATGGTGCAGATAGTCGCCTGAAATACCGCAGTTGTGGCACCAGAAACTGGTATTAACTTTGATCTCGTTTACTCTTGTGAATCTGAGACCGTCGTCTGATTCGTATACAGCGAGCATGCTGTCGTCAGAAAAACGCAGGTCGGTTGACAATGCGATGAATTTATTGAGATCCTCGCAGAAAACAATGTCATAAGAGTCGTTTTTGCCTGATGAGCGTACTGAGGCAACGCCTTGCGGCTTGATTGTTGCTGGCCAGTCTTCTCTTGTGATGTCAGCCGTTGCAACGTTTGTAACACTGTAAAAAGTGTTGTCAGTCTTTTTTGTTGTCCATGTTGAGTAGATGTAAAGGACGTCGTCTTTTACAACAAATGACAGCTCGCCTGTGCCCCATTGGCGCCAGTTTTCGTCGAAATACAAGATAGGAGCCGGCTTGCCGATCCAGTCGTATGTTTTGCCATTTACTGTACGATGCTCGCCCCAACCATTTTCAGTCCATTTTTCAAATGGACCCGTCGGAGATTTTGATCTGCCAACAAAACCATTGTTGCACACGCCTCCGCCGTCTGCAAAGAGGGTAGAAGTGTATCCCATATAATAGTAATCTCCGTATTTGATTATCGTCGGGTCGCATACAGAGAACCAGTCCATAGAGTCAGGCGTCGGAGCCATAACCACTTTTTCATAGGACCATGTTTTACCGCCGTCTTCTGAACGTCTGTACGTAAACCAGTCTGCTTCGAAGGCATCACCGGGTGACGCAAACCACGCTTCTGCTATTCCATCGTTGCACATGATTGTCGGTCCGTAACGGTAGCCCCATGTCTGTGTGTCGCGTGGCATGTAGACTTCAACACCTTCGTCCGGAAGAATCAATTTGAAATGTTTACTCATTTTTTTCACCTGCCATATTTATTTTTTTATTTCTATTCCATAGAAATTAATTGCGTTTTTGCCGAGAATCTTCTCTTTGGAGTCGTCACTTACAGGAAGACCCAGTACATATTTAACAGATTCTGCCGGATTTTCCCAAGGGCAGTCGCTTCCGAGCATTATATTTTCAGAAGGATGCCTGCTGAGAATTTTATGTATCGTGCCGGCGTCTTTGCAATGTGTCGCAAGCATTGCCGTGTCAAGATAAACATTTTCAAGTCCTGCAAGATGTTCAAGCACGTCATCCCACATCATAAGGCCGCCGAAATGTGCGAGTATCATTTTTAGCTTCGGGAAATTTTTGGCAACTTTTGCGCCTTCAGCCGGTGGGGCGTGTACTACATCCGGGCTGTAACAATCCCAACCTGAGTGAAAAACAACAGGTATTCCAAGCTGCGCACATGCATCGTAAACCGGCCAGAGTTCTTTATCATTGATGAAAAATCCCTGATAATCCGGATGCAGTTTGATGCCCTTGATGTTCAATTCTTTTATGCGGGCAAGCTCGTCTATAGCTTCCGGATTTTTATAGTGAACGGAGCCGAACGATATCATCGAGGTGTTTTCGTATTGGCTGTTCAGCTCGGCGGCAACGTTGTTTATTGTTGTCTGCTGGTTGATTCCTGTGGCAATGTTCAGATTAATGAACATATCAATGCCAATATTTCCCATAAATTTAATCGTATCGGACACCGTGCCGTCTGTTGCCGGCTTTATACCTGATATTTTTTCCAACTTCCCGATGGCTTTTGGTGCTATGCTGTCAGGAAATGTATGTACGTGTGTGTCTATTATCATATGATATTACCTGGTTTCTTATTTATTATCAGTACTCCACTGGGCAAGAAGCTTCTCCAGTTTGCCATTTATTGGTTCGTTGGCGCCGGCAAACTCCTCGTATGACATGACTTTATTGGTGTTCCATGTGTTCTGTGCAAGATATGGAACGCGCTCCTGAATCAGTCGGCTCTCCTTTGCAATAGCTTCCTGAAGACTGGGATATCCGATTGTGAGTTGGTCGCCCCATGCAAGTAGCTGGCCGCCGAGGATTGCCTTGGTCGGTGCAGCTTCGTATGGTTCATTACGATATGGTGACTCGGGGTGGACTGCTCGCCATTTGTTTACGTTCCAGTCGTAAACATCCTGCGTACTTCTTATTATAACCGGTGCAACAATGTACATAGGTTTCCATGTACAGTTGATTATGTTGAAGCCTTCCTCAAGAAGCGATGGTGTTGTCTGGTAAAAATTCTCCCAGCTCATTACAATGATATCTCTTGATACCATATGATTTACTTCTTTTGCAAAACCTTCCCATACGATAGGTGTGCGTCCCTTTGCAAAGACTGCGTCTGCCATTTCGCTTACAAAGTTTGCCAGCATCATTTCAGACAGCAAACGCTTGTTTTCTATTGTCACATCAATGCCTTTTGAAGCGATATATTCATTGCACTTTTCACATGTTGTCCAGTTTGCAATGGCAGCTTCGTCTCCGCCAATGTGGATATATTTTGAGTCGGGGAACATATCGCACAGCTCGCCAAACAGATTTTTCATCGCCTTCATCGAGTCTTCGTGTTGGCAGATGAGTCCGTTTGTGCCGAATAATTCCGGATATGCTATCTTGAAGCTCGTGCAGTGTCCCGGAACGTCGATCTCAGGAATGATAATTACGCCTCTTGCTGTGGCATATTCTGAGAGCTTCGCAATCTGTTCTTTTGTATAATGCCTGTCTTTTGTTGGAAGTCCCGGGAAAAGGTCGCTTGGCAGTGTATAGCTCTGGTCGTCTGTGAAATGCAGCTGCAGGAATGCTACTTTGTAAAAATAGCACATGTCTACGTACCTGAGCAGGTAATCATACCCATGCCACGCGCGTGCCAGGTCAACCATCAGTCCTCTGTACCAATTGTCAGGGCAGTCGTGAATTGTGCCCTCCGGCAGAGAGAACTTTTGCGGCGCATCTGCTTTGTTGATAAGTTGTAATACGCTGGCAAATGCGTGATTCATGCCCGGAAGGTCCGCTGCATACAGGCTTATGCCTTCGTTATTTATTATGATTTTATATTCTCCGTTTTTCAGCGACTCGTCTTTGTTTACTGTGATTGTGCCGTTGCTTTCGGTGGCGAAGTTGATGCCCGTTCTTGCCGCGTAATCAATGAATGCCTCTATTGCCGGTGCAAAGCAGGTAGCCGGGCAGATTGTTGCATCGAATGATATATCGTTGTTTGTAAGATTGATATTTTTCGGTGTTGGAATGATTTTTTTGTACATTTTTCCTGTCTCCTGTATTTGTTTTTCGTTGGAATTACTATGCACAATTATATCAGTAATCTTCGCGATTGCAAGAAAAAGGTGGGGGCGGAGCGCCCGCGGGCGAGATTTTCTAATATCACCACCGGTATTAGAAAGACCTCTGTCACAGCTATTTCACGTACTCTATATAAGCTTTTTCAAGCAATAAAAAATTGTTACATCTTTCAGACAGGGGTGACTTTATGTCCTCCCTTTTTTTTATATTATATAATCTTTTGGAGTTTTTATAAATCTTCTCTTGAATTGACTTTATGTATCTGTATTCTGCCATCAGCAAGGCACGATAATGAGTATCTTTTTCTTTATTTATGTCAATATACCTTGCTTCGGACATAGGCACCGGAAACATATTGTTAAGGTTTATCACTGCATAATTTTTAATTTTTATAAAATCAAGAGTTTCCTTCATATAAGAATGTTTTACTTTGAACGAGGATAATGGTGCAAAATAATTATATTCTCCAATCTGAAAAACAACTCCTATATATTTTCTGGTGTTTTTTTGCTCTGTTCTTTTATTTTGAAACATTTTTGGCTCATATGATGCAAGGTATGTAATATATTTCGGATTTATCTCATAAATTCCAATTTTTCCCATTTTTTCCTCCAAATACAAACAAGGACAAGTATAACCTTGTCCTCGCTTTTTAACTTTCGCATTCCCGAGTAGCGAAACACTCACTTGTAACTTTCTTGAAAGGACCAAGAGAAGTCCACTTACTAACTTTCTCATTCAAGGCTGAGATACACCTTACAATTACATTATATCCTTTTTTCTCGACCTTGCCAATAGTAATTTTAAAATATACAGCTTGCAATGTAAGTCACTTATGATAATGTGCCCACTGCGATTATCATAACACATCGTCCTCCGGTGACAGAAAAAAAGGTGGGGGCGGAGAGCGAGTGGTGGCTGATGGTGGTGCGGCTTTGATTGGTAAAAAGTTTGCGGAAAACCCGAATCTCTGCAAACTTTTTGTCTTTCAGGGCTTGTCCGGGGCTGTTTTCACTAAAAAGTTTGCGGAAAACCCGAATCTCTACAAACTTTTTGCCGCCAGATGTCAACCCACTCCCGGCACTCAACCCTCAGCAGCTCCTACACGAAAAAAACTCAGCAAAAGCCTTAAGCTCGTCGCTTTGTGTCTGCTTGCGGCTCTGAGAATTGACAGCGTAAGTAACGCCACCGAATATAACCGGCGCAAGATGGCCGATCTCATTCTTTGAAACATCAAAAAGCACTGACTTGTGATGCGTAAGCTCAGTCACCTTAATAATTACGGAAGTAATATCGGATTGCCAGCTATATGAAGCCTTGAAAAGCTCATACGCACGACGTGCAATAGAAACACGGCCTGAAGCAGGGACGGGCAGCAGGGCAGAGTATTCGTGTGATCTCATATCACTGTCCCTGATAATCAACTGAAGCTTGCCGGCCTTCAAATGTTCATCTGACAGGCGGGCGCTTATTCTGTCTGAGAGTATGAGCATCAAAAGGCGTATATCTTCATTTGAATCAAAGACGCCCTTGCCCGAAAAGCCCTCACCGACAACTTTGACCGGTGTGGAGAAATCCCTTGCCACAACCTGGCGTTCATCAAAACCACAGATACGATCCCAGAGCACAGCTCCGTCACGCCCGCATATCAGGCGCAGCTTGTCCTGTGAGACAAGAGCAATATCTTTAGCAGTATATATAGAATATCTTGCAAGACGTCTGCGCGCAGACGCGCCAATGTCCGGAAGCGAACACATGTCCATTTCCCACAGTGTCTGTCTGAACGTATCGGGAGTCAGATGAAGAATACCATTTTCACCGGCATTGATAAGAGCAATATCAGATATGAAAATATTAAAACCGATACCGACAGATACAGTACGTGAAAGGACTCTGGCAACCTCGGCACGGATATCGGAGGCTACTCTGTCGGGAAAAGAGCGGAACGCAGTATACGTAAGGTCAATATAACATTCGCCATAAGATTCGGCCATACAAAGTTGGCTGTATCTGCTACATATATTGTAAAAGTCCTCAGAAATCTGATTGAATAATGAAAAATCGCTCTCCGTCACCGGTGTGCCCATATGATCTATTTTGCAATGTAATATAACCTGATTTGTCATAAGTACCTCCTTTGTAAATCCATCTTCTGTAAAAAATCCTTTTTATTGAAAAAAAGTGTTGACAACATCTGTTCGTGCTATTAAAATGTGAAACAGAACAACTGTTCGCGATGTAGTTGAGATTCTAACATGAACTCGTGTTCGTGTCAACTGCAATTTTTCAAAAAAAGAAAGGTGAATTGTCAATGGATTTCGTAACGTTAAGTGAGAAGATTAAAGCCGCGAGGAAGAACAGCGGCCTTACGCAGAAGGCACTGGCAGACAAGATCGGCGTCACATCAAGATGTATACAATATTATGAGAGTGGAGTGAGGACACCACAGAGCACGGAGCTTTTAATAAAGCTTGCAAATGCACTGTCAGTTGATGTAACATACTTTATGTCAGAACGTGAGCAGAATCTTATGAGTGAGAATGAACTGTTCGTAGAGAAAGCTCAGGCTGAATACGGTTTGTCTGGAAAATTACAGGCACAGAAGCTTGTAGAGCAGGCGCAGGCATTATTTGCAGGCGGCGAACTTGACGATGAAGACAAAGAAGCGTTTCTTCAGTCAATCAGTGATATCTATTTTGATTCAAAGAGAAGAGAACGCAATAAGAAATAAAGGTTTGATTATATGAGGGATTACATTCACGACAAAGTTGTAGCTATAAAAAAAGTATATAAGACGAACGATCCTTTTGAACTTGCTGATGAATTGGATGTTACGATAGCATATCGTAATAACTTCAAAATTCTGAAGGGCTATTTCATTATGATGAATGGTTTCCCATATATTGTCGTAAATTCCAATCTTGATCATAACGAACAAAGGATGGTTGTCGCACACGAACTCGGTCACTACCTGTTCCACAAAGAGCTTGCACAGGAAGGACCACTTCACGACACTTTCTTATATAACATGAAGTCTACCACAGAATACGAAGCAAACATGTTTGCGGCGGATTTTCTGATAGACGATGAGACGATAGAGGATTTTGCACAGCAGGATTTTGATTATTATACAATGTGCGGACTTCTGCAGCTGAGCCCTGAGATGACAGCTTTCAAGCTGTACAATATGATACAAAGAGGGTACAAATACAATCTGCCGCAGAGCGTCAGAGCCAATATTTTTGCCTGATATTATTTTTCGGAAGCAGCCAGAATATTATATCGCGTGATAATTCCCGGATGAGATATTCCGGGTCTTTTTATTGCCTCGCTGAGCAATATATTATGGCAATCATTACCAAGACTTTTCACCGTAAAAATCTTTGAAGATATATCGGAAAGCTTTCTTACAAGTGAGCCGGAAGGCATTTTTTTACATTGCCTGCATTTACCATCAGACAGGAGACAATAGCGCATACGCATGAGCGTTATTGGACCAGAAACAATATATTCTGCGTATTTTTTGTCGGTGAAAAGCCTCGAATTCATACATTCGAGTACTTCACCGGAGGTCATTTCAGGAGACAACGTCACAGAAGATATTTCAAGATTATGGTAAAAATCAAGAGCGTCGCGGTTGCATACGTTAAAAGAATTGTCCGCAGTCAGGATAAAACTCTTTTCTGATTTATCGCGATTGACAAATTCTTCAAATATCTTATAATCGCCGGGATTTGCCAGCATATAACCATCTGTAAATACGGAAGAATTTTCCAGCAGGTTATAAATGCTTTTCAGGTTGTTTCCGATGTTAATATATGGAAAATATGCAATGAGCAGAGAGCCGCAAGGCAGAGTATCCATTTTCTGTCTGAACATCATCCCTGAAGAAATTCTGGAAAAAGCCTCCATCGGCAGGTAAATAATTACAGGTTTTGCCAACTTGCCGAAGTTCATTTTCAAAAAGTCGTCGCTGTTGTAAAAATATAATGAAGTCGCTGGCAGCGCAGCAGATGAATTGATGCGCGAAGACGGCTTTGTAACAACGTCTGCAGTATGATTGTTGCCTTGCCTTAGCATAGCATCCAGCCTGGAAATTGCTTCTCTTCTCAATGACTTGATGGCAGACATTGGCATGAAAATACTATCATCCATATCTATGGCAGCGTCTGTACACTCATACGGAGTATTTCCAAGTTTTGTAAGCTCGCGTGCGATATCGTCACGGCAAAGAGGCGAAGCAACAGCCGGCTGTACTTCCTTTTCACCGGTTACAGAAGCGATGGATTCTTTGCCTGAAGCATCCACATAAATATATTTAAGAACCGGCTTGAGTCCGACGCGTGCAACAAATTCAGCAGTCACAACATTCTTGCGGCGTTCATAACCATTTTTTGTCAGCGTCCTGATTTCATCATACAGCTCGCTGCTGTATGTCTGGAAAACGGGCGAACCGACGAATCTGTCTGTGAAAAAACGTCCGTCCTCGATATTTCCGGCAATTGTCAGACAATAAGTGTTATATCCTGTATTTTCCACTTTATTTATGCTGCCACCTGCAACAGGAATGCCTTTTAAGACAGTCACGCCGTCGCCATTTTTTAGCAAGCAGGAATTACTTTTAATGGTTATTTTGAATTGTGTAAGATTTTTGGGCATTGACGCAGGGCGGGGAAGCTTTACGGGAGCGCTGTCCATTGTTCCGATGAAAAGACCCTTGCGGCCCGGGTAATCAAGCGTTATTGCATCCTGATTCATCATGCCCATGTGGTTGCCGCTAATGAATTTGTCGCGACCGAAAAGCAATTGCATATTGTTGACAGATGCCCCGCAAGAATTTTTATCGGGATGACAATTTCCATGTTTTACAAAATTATCAAGAGCCTCTCTGTATTGCCTCGTGACGTATGCAACGTATTCAGGCGACTTGAGGCGTCCTTCAATTTTAAGCGAACGCACGCCTGTTTTAATGACGTCGTCAAGGTAGGTCAGAGTCGAAATATCAGAAGGGCTGAGTTTGTAATTATATAAGGTTTTTCTCTGTGAAAATTTGTCAGGAATAAAACCATATTTTAGTCTGCAGGGGCCGGCGCACGTACCTTTGTTGCCGCTGCGAGCGGACAGCGAATCAGCGTCGCTAAGAGGGCTGCCCTCAATAGCGCCGCTTAAATATGCGCTCAGCAGACATTGGCCGGAAATGGAAATACAAAGCGCGCCATGGCAAAAAAATTCGATATCCATGATGTTGGCACGACACATTTCTTCCAACTCACTGAGCCTCAGCTCGCGGGCAGTGATACAGCGGTCAAAGCCCATTTCTTTAAGAAGTTTAAGGCCACCTATATTATAAATACTCATCTGCGTGCTGGCATGAATTTCCAGTGGAAGGTCGGCAGGATGAGCCTTTCTATGGTTAAGAAGCCTTGAAGCAAGTCCCATATCCTGGCAAATAAGACTGTCAACGCCGAGCGATGCCGCCTGCAAGGCGTTTTCACAGGCATAATCAAGCCCGCTTGTCGGAAGGAGCGTATTTAAGGTCACAAAAACTTTAACGCCGTAGCTATGTGCATAAGATACGGCGTCTTTTAATATGTCAAAATCGAAATTTTCAGCACCCATGCGGGCATTGTTGGCTTTAAGTCCGAGATAAACTGCGTCAGCACCATTGGCGACCGCACTTTTGAGCGCATCGTATGAGCCGGCAGGTGACAAGAGCTCAGGAATTGCCTTGGCAGGGTGAAAAGAATTCGCGTTCATGTGTAATCCTTATCAATAACCTTGCTTTGCAATAATAAGCTGCTTGTTGAGCTTGTCTATCTGATTCTCAGCATTTGTAAGCTGGTCTTCGAGCTCCTGCTTTTCAAGCTTGAGGCGGTCATATTCGTCCATCATACGCTTGATCTCGTTTTTCAATGTATTAAAATTCTTCTGTGTCTTGAAAAGTTCATCTACAATCGAAATAGATGCCATTATAACGGCAGTGTGTTCACCCAGCTGGATGCCACTTTTTGATGCGGCAGAAACGCGAGTGTTGAGAAAATGCTCGATTCTGCGCATGTAGTCTTCAGGCTCGTCGTGCAAGAGAGTGTATGTTTTGCCGTTGATATTTAATTTAATTCTACTTTTTTCAGCCATTACGCATTTCCTTCCACTAAATATAGTTATATGTATAATAGCAAAAAAATGGATATCTGTACAGAGGAAAAGTAGCGAATTTTTTATTGACACAGGTGTTTTTCGATAGTATAATGCATGACATGCGCTCGTAGCTCAATTGGATAGAGCGTCTGGCTACGGACCAGAAGGTTGTGGATTCGATCTCTGCCGGGCGCGCTGGTAAGAAGCCTTGCAAACATGTGGTTTGTGAGGCTTTTTTTGTGCGCTATAAAGCTATATGGCAACTATTTATCAAAACAAAAAAGACGGAAAAATTATATCATTTAAGTTCAAAGCTTTTCTTTTTCATTCTGAAAAGTCTGTTTTACAGCCGCATGAACCGACTTACATCACAAAGCATTTAAAGAAGTTTATGAAACAGATAGGACTCCCTGATATATCTCCTCACGATTTGAGGTATACATGTGCTACGGTGTTGTTACGAAATGGGGCTGATATTAAAAGCGTTCAAGATATTCTAGGACATACAGAGGCATCTATTACTTTAAATTTTTATGTTAATTCTGATATTGAATCAATGAGAAATTCTGTTGAAAAAGCTTTTGAACTATGAAATAAGATGGTTTTGAAATAGTTTGGTTATTCTATTATGACGAACTAATTATAAATTGACAAATATTTCCAACGATTGTACAATTAAAAAAAAGGAGTTAAACATGAAAAAGATCGTTGTATTATTACTTGCTATCATGATGTGCTTTATTGGCATTGCGTGCGGAAATGATGCCGAAAAAACCGATAAGGACAAAGCAACTCATTCTGCTACAGTTGTTGAAACTCAGAAACCGACAGCTACACCAACACCAGCTCCTGTTTTTAGCGAGGGATTGAAGTATCGTCTAAACAGTTCAGAAACAGGATATATAGTTGAGGGGATTGGTTCTTGTAACGATGAGACCGTTATTTTGCCCGATACATATCAAAATCTTCCAGTAACCACGATTGACAAATCAGCCGTCAGTTGTGAAACGAGCTTTAAGACATTTATTATTCCAGATAGCGTGACGAGTATTGGCGATCGCGCATTTGACAGGTGCACTAACCTTGAGAGTGTAACCATTCCGAACAACGTGACGGCTATTAGCCGTGGAACCTTCAAGGATTGCACTAGCCTTGAAAGTGTAACTATCGGTAACAGCGTGGTTAGTATTAATTCTGATGCCTTCTGGGGTTGCACCAGCCTTAAAAATATAACTATTCCTAACAGTGTAACATATATTGAGCATTCAGCCTTTGAAGGTTGCACTAGCCTTGAAAGTATAACTATTCCAAAGAATGTGACAAGTCTTTCTAATAGTATATTCAAGGATTGCACTAGCCTTAAGAGTATAATCATTCCTGACAATGTGACAAGTATTGGCGATGGCGTTTTTCGAAGTTGCACTAGCCTTGAGAGTATGACCATCCCGGACAATGTGACGGCTATTAGCAGTAGAACCTTCATGGATTGCTCGAGTCTTAAAAATATAATAATCCATAACAAGGTGAATAGTATTGGTAATGGCGCCTTCAGTAGGTGCACTAGCCTTGAAAATATAACTATTCCTGACAGCGTGACGGATATTGGTAATGGTACCTTTAGAGGGTGCACTAGCCTTAAAAGTATAACAATCAGTAACAGTGTAAAGGCAATTGGAGAGTATCTTTTTGAAGATTGCACTAGCCTTGAAAGTATAATTATTCCTGATAGCGTGACGAGAATTCGGGCCTATGCCTTCTGGGGTTGCACTAACCTTAAAAGTATAACGATTCCTGACAGTGTGTTTGGCCTTAGTGTTGGTGTCTTCAGGGATTGCACTAGTCTTGAAAGTGTAACTATTTCTAACAGAATAGAGCGGATTGATCAGGAAGCCTTCCAGGGTTGCACTAGCCTTAAAAATATAACTATTCCTAACAGTGTTGAGAGGATTTCCAATTCTGCATTCTATAATTGTTCTAACCTGAAGAGCATCACCTTCCAAGGTACAGTAGACGAATGGAATGCTATTAATAAAAGTTCAAATTGGGATGGTGCTACGGGTAGTTACACTATTTATTGTACTGACGGAGAAATTGCTAAATAGAATATTTTAGACATCAAGAAAACTATTTTGATATGGCAAATACACCTAATAAATGATATATCATAAGATAAGGTGTTTGGCTGACTTGAAATTCTATCTAGATTGAAAGGATGATATGGCATGAAAAAAACAATATTTCTATTAGTAATTATTCAAACAATATGTTTAATGATCACATTATCAGCTTGCAGGGAAACTTCACCCGATACGGTGCCTACACAATCCCCAGACCCGACTCATAGTGTAACACCGGGAATAATTGCCACAGTAGCTCCGGATCCGACTATTGTACAATGGAATACTCCGGGACCTGTACAGTTTGAACCAAATATTGTGCTGGTAACACTCAAAGCTCCTTGTGCCGAAGATTTTCAGGATTTATTTCCTGAAATAAATATTGAATCAGTACAGCCGCTGGGAGATAGTGGCAAATCATTCAAAGTTATACTTTCTCCTGACTTTGGAGTATTAGTAGCGACTGAAATATTTAATGAAAGCTCGTATGTAGAACAAGCCACACCTAATTACTATTTATATCCTAATTGATATGAATATTTCAGAAGTAGCAATGAATAAAAGCAAATGTAAAAAAAGTTTAGACTTTAAAAATGAGTATAATAATAAAATAGATACTTGGCGCGCTGATAAAAAAGCCTTGCAAACATGTGGTTTGTAAGGCTTTTTTTGTGCGAATTTACACAAAAAAAACAACATTAACAAAACTCAAATATTTCACAAACAAACCAAAAACAACCACGTAATATAATTCTGCTCGTAAAGTTTAATAAAGGAGCAGATAAAACATGTCAAAATTACAAGAATCAAACAAAAAAATTGAAGAAACAGTAGTATCGGGCTACAAAAAAATCGAAACAGCTGTAGTAGAAGGCTACAAAAAAATCGAAAAAGGAACTGTAGACGGCTTTAACAAAGTAAGCGACAAAATAATTGAAAAAGTTTTCACAAAAGAAAATGAAACTGTAGATGAAGCAAAAAAAAGATTAGCCGGAGACAAATAAGATGCAACGTGCGATATCATTCAGCTACAGTTATTCAGCAAAAGATAATAGTAAAAAAAAGAAAGGAAGTAATATTATGAATAAAAACGATCAAGAATTTATCATACAAAAGATTCGTACACAGTACACCGAAAAGGAAGATACAGGCCTTGATGAGCTCAAGAAGCTAGATTCAAAAGTTAAACGACCTGCTAAAGTATTTGCTTACGTTTTTGGCTGTATCAGCGCCATTATTATGGGAGCCGGAATGAGTCTTGTGATGACTGACATTGCAGAGACTGTCGGTATTCAAAATCCGATGCTATACGGAATCATTATAGGTATTATTGGTATGTTTATGGCAATTATTAACTATCCGATTTATAAAGGTATTCTTGGCTCGCGCTGCAAAAAATACGCAAATAAAATCATTACCCTCAGCGACAAGATTATGAGCAAGTAATAACATCTGAAAAGGAGTAAATGAAGCTGAAACGCAGATGGTCAAGGGATAAAAGAAAATCTTAAAATAAATATATGCTTTTCAAAAGCCCGGAAACGCAAACAAAACTTTAACATTTAAGTGTTATAATATAACGAATCATAGTGGTTTGCGGAGGCTTGATCATGTTTAAAATATTAATTGTCGAGGATGATAAGGAACTGAATAAAACTGTCTGTTCTTTTCTGAACAATAGTGGATATGAGGCGACAGGGTGTCTGAATGCGGCAGATGCTTACGATGCGCTTTATGAGAATATGTTCGACCTCATAGTATCAGATATTATGATGCCCGGAGTAGACGGTTTTGAATTTGCACGAAACGTAAGAGAACTCAACGAGAACGTTCCGATTCTGTTTATGACTGCCCGTGATGATATTGCGTCTAAACAACGTGGCTTCCGTATCGGTGTGGACGATTATATGGTAAAGCCCATCGACCTTGACGAGCTTTTTCTTCGTATAGGTGCGCTTCTTCGCCCTGTTTACAATTATATTATTAAAACTGAACGTAAGAAGATTGCTCCCGAAATAATCAGACTTACTGATGAATTAATGAAATAGGAGGCAAAAATGAATGTTAAGGGCGAAAGCAAAACAAAACTATGGACATTTAAATAATAAAAAGCTATACTGTTAAACAAATAAGATGCTTTATTGTAGATAGTGATTGTATTTAAGCAAAAAAGGATGTGTTTTTGTGGGAAAGAAAATTATTTGTCTTATATTAGCTTCATTGCTGGCTTTTTTTGCAACAGGTTGTTTTGATGATTTTAGCGAGGTGGCTTTGCAATCTTCAGCGCCCTCCGATTCGACGCTGAAGGCTACTGATAATCATACGCCGGAAGTAACACCGGACGTAAGTTCAACAGCTGAACCTACGCCGACTCCGACGACAGAACCCACAGCTGAACCTACGCCGACTCCAACGACAGAACCCACGGCTGAACTTACGCCGACTCCGACGACAGAACCCACGGCTGAAC
>JAZQDE010000036.1:0-113178 GCA_045546695.1 Clostridia bacterium
AGTTACCCCTTTCCCCTGCCGGGTTTTCAACAGCTTCAACTTCTATTGAAAACTCAGCCTCTCCGGCAGGCTGATTTACCCCTTTTCCCCTGCCGGGTTTTCAACAGCTTCAACTTCTATTGAAAACCCGAGGGGGGGAAAAGGCAAAAAAACACCCGGCAGAAGAAAATTCGGCCGGGCAAGGCTAATAAAGTGTAGTAAATCAGCTGAGATTGACCTCCAGGCGGTCATAGGCAGCAACAATCTGCTTGTCGCTGCTGTCGGCGTACTCCAGCAGCGCATCCATATGCCCCTCAACGACATGCGTCATAATTATTCGGGAAGCAAGAGAGCGCTCCAGAAATTCGCAGCACTCGTCAATGCGAAAATGAGCTAGCTCGCAAACAAAAATGTCAACAGGGAGAGTCTCCAGCATCGGAGGCAGGTCGTGGGCAGCAAGGCGATTGGAACAATCGCCGGAAAAAAGCACCCGGCGGTCTTCTGCCTCAATGAGAATACCATAAGCTGGCAGCCCGTAGGCAGCCATATGGGCCGTCGGAAAATACGTAACACGTATATTCTCATCCTCAAAAACCACGCCTTCATATGCAACACGAAGTCGGATGCGATCACGACAAATAGGAATGCCACTATTCATACAAGTGAGCATTTCATCAAAAACATTACAAAAATGCTCTTCAGTGAAAAAAACATCAACAGAAGTCGAGCGATAAAACCAATTAAACAAATGACAAATATTGAAAAGGCCATTCGTGTGGTCACCATGAGAATGCGTTGTAAAAAAAGCTTTCACGTTGTCCATATTCTTATCCATACGAAGAAGTTCGTCCACAACAGGCGCACCGGCATCAACAAAGTAGATACTCTGCCCCACTTCAAGCATACAACATGAACAATATTTATCTTTAGAAGGCACCCCGTGAGAGGTGCCCAAAAACGTCAGCTTCATAAACCAAGGTCTTCCTTCGTAGTAGGTTCAATAACAAAAGAATTCGTCCAGAAACCAGGCTTCATAAAGAATTTTATATAGCCAATAGGATTTTCAGGAGAGAGAGTCACTATAAGGTCCTGGCACTTACGACTCAATCCAACAGCCACATGGAAATTATGCGGTCCATATGAAAGAGGAATACAAAGGAGTTCTCTATTTCCAATACGGCCATAAGGTTGGCCGTCAATATACAAACCAATACCACCGCCGGCACCTAAAAAGTTGCCCATACGATACAAATAAACTTGTCCACCTTCCGGAAAAACAACCGGTTTGCGGCAATCACTGCATACACTACCTGGAACTGCGTTCATAACATTACCACATGTGCATTTAACACGATACTCTTTTGCCATAATATACCTCCATAGAAATATTAAATACTAACTTTACCTTCGTATACTAATTGTGCGTTACCCGTAAGCGTTACACCGTCATCAGAATAATTAACAATCAAATCTCCACCGGGGAGCTTAACAGTAATATCAACGTTCTTCTCGCAAAAACCATTCTCAACAGCGGCAATTGCAGCAGCACAAGCACCAGTACCACAAGCAAGAGTCTCGCCGTTTCCACGCTCCCAGACACGCATCTTGAGCGTACGGCTGTTAACAACGCGCACAAATTCGACATTGACTTTATCCGGGAAAATAGGAGACAACTCAATAGCCGGACCTTCTTTTTCGATGTCAACAGCGTCAACACGGTCTTTGAAAATAACGCAGTGCGGATTACCAAGAGATACGCAGTTAATAACGTACGGAGTGTCGTTGATCTTCTGAGTATAATTCATAACACGCTGCATATAGTAGTAGCCGCCACTGTGCGGGTCACGCAGACGAACAGGAATCTTGTCGGAAGAAAACAGAGGCTTGCCGAGGTCAACACTTACAGACGCAACCTTGCCACTGTAAATATAAAGCTTCAACTTCTTTATGCCGATACGCGTTTCAATCGTCACTTCGTCTCTGTCGGCCGAAACATAACCATAATCATACAGATATTTACCAACGCAACGGATACTGTTGCCGGCAATAGTACCTTCACTACCGTCTTTGTTGAAAACTCGCATCATACAATCAGCAGAAGCAGACTTCTCAATAAGAACAATACCGTCACCGCCAATACCGTAATGTCTGTCGCACATTGTAATAGACAATGATTCAGGACAAGTAATATGGCCGTCGAAGTTGTTGAAGAAAATATAGTCATCGCCTGAACCCTGCATCTTGACAAAATCAAGAGAAAGTCTTTCAGAACGCATGTTGTTAATGTCAATCAGCTCTGTATTAAAGAGACTGTACTTAGATGCGATAATATTCGCAAGAGCATTTGCCGTATCAAGAGACGTAATACACGTTACGCCGAGCTGGAGGGCTCTTCTGTACATTCTGATATAATCAGCTATAGAATCCTTATCACTCTTGCCTGTATAAACGAGGAACTCAACCTTGCCGCTTTCGAGCATATCAATCATGCTGTTGTCCTCGTAGAGCTTGTTTACAACCTCAACGTCAATGCCGAGCTCAGAAATCGTATCGGCAGTGCCCTTGGTCGCATAAATCTTAAGGCCGAGGTCGTCGAACTTCTTCGCAAGCTTTACAATCTCAAACTTGTCCTTGTCACAAACTGTAATAAACACGCCCGAACCGCGTTTGATATCAAGCTTGAAGGATGCAGAAACAAGTCCCTTGAAAAGCGCCTCGTCCAGAGTCTTACCGATACCAAGAACCTCTCCTGTAGACTTCATCTCAGGACCAAGAACGGAGTTAACATCAGAAAGCTTTTCAAATGAAAAGACAGGAACTTTAACTGCAACGTACGGCGGAGTCTTGTGGATACCGCTGCCATAGCCGAGGCTCTCAAGCGTCTGGCCAAGCATAACTTTTGTCGCAACGTCAACCATCGGAACGCCCGTAACCTTGCTAATATATGGAATAGTACGCGAAGCACGCGGGTTAACCTCAATAACGTACAGCTCGTTGTCACAAATCAAGTACTGGATATTCAGAAGACCCTTTGTTCCAAGAGATTTTGAAATAACAATTGAAGAAGATTCAATCTTTTTGAGCATAATATCGCTGATATTCTGCGGAGGATACATAGCAATAGAGTCGCCACTGTGAACGCCCGTACGCTCAATATGCTCCATAACACCCGGAATAAACACGTCGATACCGTCTGAAATAACGTCAACTTCGACCTCAGTACCACTCATGTATTTATCAACAAGAACAGGATTCTCAATCTTCTGCGCAAGAATAAGATTCATATACAGTGAAACATCGTCTTCGTTATAAGCAATTGTCATATTCTGGCCGCCGATAACGTATGAAGGACGAAGAAGCACAGGATAGCCGATAGAAGAAGCCGCATCAAAAGCCTCCTGCTTTGTCATAACACTGATGCCGACAGGTCTCTTGATATTGTGCTCTTCAAGCAGAGCGTCGAAAAGCTCTCTGTCTTCAGCAGTGTCAATACCCTTTGCAGAAGTACCAAGAATTGTAATTCCGTTGCTGTCTAAGAACTTAACGAGCTTAATCGCTGTCTGTCCGCCGAACGCAACAACGACGCCGACAGGCTTTTCAACACGGAGCACACCCATAACGTCCTCAGGCGTCAGAGGTTCAAAATACAGTCTGTCTGATATATCAAAGTCTGTCGAAACAGTCTCCGGGTTGTTGTTTATAATAATAACTTCGTAGCCGAGGTCTTTGAGCATGCTTGCGCAGTGAACCGATGAATAGTCAAACTCAATACCCTGTCCGATTCTGATAGGACCTGAGCCGAGAACGACAATTCTTTCCTTGCTGTCGGCACCGACGCCGGCTTCGGAATTACCATAAAATGTCGAGTAAAAATATGGTGTCTGCGCAGCAAACTCGCAAGCGCACGTGTCAACCATTTTATAAGAAGGCCAGAGTCTCGGATTGGCAGAATTTACCACATCGTCAATCAGGCAGCCTGACAGCTTCTCAATCGCGCGGTCAGTATAGCCATTTTTCTTGGCTTTGCAATAAAGATCATAATCAAGGCCGGACTCCATAGCAGCCTCAAGAGCACAAAGATTCTTGATCTTATTGATGAAAAACATATCAACTCTTGTAATCTCGTGAATCTGCGCAGCATCAATGCCGAGCTTAAGAGCATGATAAATCTGGAAAATACGAAGGTCTGTAGGTTTCTTAAGAGCCTCCATAGTCTCCTCAACAGACAACTTCTCAATAACAGGTAGCGCCAGCGTATCAACAGACAGCTCAACGCCTCTTATAGCCTTCAGAAGAGCAGACTCAAAATTATCACCGATAGCCATAACCTCGCCCGTCGCTTTCATCTGTGTACCAAGCACACGCGAAGCATTTACGAACTTATCAAAAGGCCATTTAGGCATCTTAACAACGAGATAGTCTATAGCCGGCTCAAAGCAAGCATAAGTCTTACCCGTAACGTCGTTGATAATCTCATCAAGCGTATAGCCGAGCGCAATCTTTGTTGCAACCTTCGCAATCGGATAACCTGTCGCTTTACTTGCAAGCGCAGATGAACGTGACACACGCGGGTTAACCTCAATAACGGCATACTGCATGCTCACCGGGTCGAGCGCAAACTGGCAGTTACAACCACCCTCAATCTCCAGCTCCTCAATAATATTCAGAGCCGCAGTCTTGAGCATGTTGTATTCCTTCGGAGACAAAGTAAGAGCCGGTGCCACAACGACACTGTCGCCCGTATGAATACCAACCGGGTCAACGTTCTCCATAGAGCACACCGTAATCGCATTGCCCTTAGAGTCACGCATAACCTCGAACTCAACCTCTTTCCAGCCGAAAATATATTTTTCAACAAGAATCTGTGTTATCGGTGAAAAGTCAAGGCCGGTCTTTGCCACAACGCGAAGCTCGTCCTCGTTATAAGCAACACCGCCGCCACCGCCGCCTAACGTAAACGCCGGACGAACAATAACCGGGTAGCCGATTCTGCTTGCAACACCAAGAGCTCCATCGATCGTATTGGTAGTTTCTGACGGAATAACAGGTTGATTGATCTTATTCATCGTATCGGTGAAAAGCTGTCTGTCTTCAGCCTTGTCAATAGCCTCGGCGTTAGTACCGATAAGTCTTACGTTCTCCTTTTCCAGGAAGCCCTCTTTTGCAAGCTTCATTGCAATCGTAAGACCTGTCTGGCCGCCAAAACCTGCCAGCAGGCAGTCAGGATGCTCTTTTTGAATAATTCTCTTGATTGTCTCTATATTAAGCGGCTCGAGGTAAATCTCGTCTGCCATAAGATTGTCGGTCATGATGGTAGCCGGGTTGGAATTGACAAGAATTGTATTGATTCCCTCTGACTTGAGCACGCGGCACGCCTGCGTACCGGCATAGTCAAACTCAGCTGCCTGGCCGATAACAATCGGGCCTGAGCCTATAACTAAAACTTTTTTAATTGATTGATTTCTTGGCATATATACCGACCTTTCTTATTGTGCAGTATCAAAAATACTATTTATAAAATCATCGTAAACGAAGCTCATATCATGCGGGCCCTTTGATTCATCCGGCACAAACTGGATAGAATAATTGCCATTTGCATAGCTGATGCCCTCGCACGTTTTATCATTCGCATTAAAATACGTCTGATGAGCAATTTCTTCATTGATTGACTCAGAAACAACGTAATATGAGTGATTCTGGCTTGTTATGTACGTTCTGTCCATCGTCGCAGGCTGGCTGGCACCTCTGTGTCCGTAAAGGAGCTTTTCAACTGCAAAGCCGTTTGCAAGTGCCAGAATCTGGTGACCAAGGCCCACCGCAAAAACAGGCTTTGAGCCGCCAAGGCTTTTGACTGCCTCAATCTGTGCTGTAAGCTCTCTCGGATCTCCGGGGCCGCCTGACAGGATAACAGCATCAAAATCGCCTGAAAGAATATCGTCTGCGCTGACATTTGCAGGAAATACAGTAACTTCTGCTCCCCTTGCCGCAAACGCTGCCGCAACTTCCTTGTGTTTGCCATAATCTACCAGCGCCGCCTTGAACTTACGCGAAGCGTTTTCACAGGCCGGAATAACGTAGCTGTCCTTCACGGTAGTAGCAAGAGAAGCAGCACCTACTTTATAAGACTTAAGCAGAGCTTTGTTTTCCGCACTGAGCTCCGGTGAAAAGGAAATGCAGGCGTTCATCGTACCATTTTCGCGCAGGATTCTTGTTACCTCACGCGTGTCTATATCACAGATGCCTGTAACACCCTCTTTACATAAAAAGACTTCCAAAGCACCCATGCTCCGGAAGTTAGAAGGGGTATCACAAAGCTCTTTAACAATGTAGCCGCTGACATGAACTTTATCGCTGATTGTGTCGTTTTCCATAACGCCATAATTACCAATCATTGGAAAAGTCTGAAGCAAAATCTGACCTTCGTATGCCGGGTCAGTCAGAGCTTCCATGTAGCCTACCATAGAAGTGGAAAAGACAAGCTCTGCTACGACTTCTTTTTCGCAGCCGAACATCTGGCCTTCGAACACACTTCCGTTTTCAAGTACTAAATAAGCCTTGCGCATAAAATTATTTCTCCTTTTTCATCAATAAAACCATAACAGCTTTTTGTGCATGCAATCTATTCTCTGCTTCGTTGAAAATCTCATCGGCGTGAGCTTCAAAAACGTCTGCTGTAATCTCTTCGCCTTTGTGAGCAGGCAGGCAGTGAAGAATCATTACGTCAGGTTTTGCTATGCTGCATGCATGTGCATCTACGCAGTAGCTCTTGAAAGCCGCGTGGCGGATAGCCTTTTCACTTTCCTGGCCCATTGAAGCCCATACGTCTGTATAAATAACGTCGGCATCTTTAACAGCCTCGTCAACTGACGTTGTACATAAAAAGTCGCCGTTTTCGGAAGCCCATTTCATTATCTCAGCATCCGGCTTGTACGCGTCGGGGCATGCGATTGCAAAACTCATTCCCATCTTGATAGCGCCGACGATAAGAGAGTTTGCCATATTATTACCGTCACCTACAAATGCCATTTTAAGGCCTTTTAAGTCACCTTTGTACTCGCGGATTGTCATAAGGTCTGCCAATACCTGGCAAGGATGTGCATAGTCTGTAAGGCCGTTTATAATCGGAATACTGCCAACTCTTGCCATCGTCTCAACCTCTTCCTGGTCAAAAGTTCTGATCATGATACCATCGAGGTAGCGTGACAATACTCTGATTGTATCAGCCGTGTCCTCGCCTCTTCCGATCTGAAGATCGTTTGATGAGAGGAAAAGAGCGCTGCCGCCCAAGTCGTACATACCGACTTCAAATGATACACGCGTACGTGTAGATGATTTTCTGAAAATCATTCCGAGAGTCTTATCAGCAAGATGTTTGTGTGGAATACCGTTTTTCTTTTCATACTTGAGTTGATCTGCCAAATCAAGAATCTTTGTGATATCTTCTGTAGACAGGTCGCTTAATTTTAATAAATGTTCCATCGCTATGCCTCCGCCTGAGAAATTAATTGTTTATTGCTGCGGCTATAATCTCCACGGCCTCTTTGAGAATATCCATCGGGATATTGAGCGCCGGCAGTAGCCTTACTTTATCTTTGGCACTAAGAACAAGCACTCCGCTTGCTATACATGCTGAAATGACCTCTTTGGCCGGCTTCGTTGTTTTAATGCCAAGCATGAGGCCTTTTCCGCTGATATATTCGACACCCGGAAGTTTACCGAGCTTCTCTATAATATACCTATTTTTTGCCTGAACTTCAAGCAAAAGTTTGTTATCAATTCGTGAAATTATATTGTACGCTCCTGCCGCGCAAATCGGATTGCCGCCGAACGTCGATCCGTGTGTGCCGGCCGTCAGAGTATCTGCCACTTTTTCACCGAGCATGACAGCGCCGATAGGCAGACCGCCGCCGAGACCCTTGGCTGTTGTGACAATATCAGGAAGAATATCGTACTGTTCATAGCAATAAAGCGTGCCTGTACGGCCGTTACCTGTCTGAACCTCGTCAACGATGAAAAGAATGTCGTTTGCCTTGCACAGGTCGTAAAGTTCTTTAACGTACTCGTATTCGAGCTCCAGAACGCCGCCTTCGCCCTGCACGAGCTCTACCATAACAGCCGCGCAGTCGGGCTTGCCGTCCTTGAACATTTTTTTCTGGATAGCGCCGATATCGTTTGCCGGTGCGTAGTCGAAGCCCTCTGTAAACGGTCCGAAATCATGGTGAAAAACGTCCTGACCGGTTGCGCTCAGAGTTGTTATCGTGCGTCCGTGAAAAGAATTGACAAGAGTGATGATTTTCTGGGAAGTTTTACCATTGTCAGAAGCATATTTACGTGCAGCCTTGATAGCACCCTCGTTGGCCTCAGCGCCGGAATTTCCGAAGAAAATCTTCTTCATGCCTGTTCTTTCGCAGAGCATCTGAGCGAGCAAAACCTGGGGTTCGGTATAGTAAAGATTCGATACGTGGGCGTACATGCCGAGCTGGTCTGTGACAGCCTTCGTCCATTCGTCATCGCAAAGACCGAATGTAGTTGTCGCAATGCCGCTGCCCATATCGATATAGCGTTTGCCCTCTATATCATAGATAATGCTTCCTTTGCCGCTTTTTATAGCGACAGGGAAGCGTCCGTACGTGTTTGCAATATACTTTTTATCTTTTTCAAAAATTGTATTTTCCATATAATCTTCCTTTTATTTGAACATCGTGCCCATACCTTCATCGGTAAGCATTTCAATAATAATTGAATGTGGCACCCTGCCGTCGATAACAAATACTTTTTTGACGCCGCTCTTTACAGCATCTACGCAGCATTGAACTTTTGGAATCATGCCGCCTGAGATAATGCCCTCGTCGTAGAGCTTGCCGGCTTCGTTTACGTCAATCACCTTGATAATTGACGTCGGATCGTCTTTGTCTCTTAAGATACCTTCGATATCAGTCATTGATATAAGGCTCTCTGCTTCGAGTGCGCCTGCTATGTAGCTTGCAGCCGTGTCGGCATTTATGTTGTACACATTGCCTTCTTTGTCGCAGCCTACTGTTGAAACAACAGGTATATATCCTTTATCAAGTACATCTGTTATTATTTTTGCATTTACCGATGTAATCTCGCCTACAAATCCAAGTTCGGGGTCTTTGACTGTAGCTTCCAGTAAATGGCCGTCCATACCTGACAGACCGATTGCCTTGCCGCCTGTATTCTCTATGAAATTAACAAGACTCTTGTTGATTTTTCCGGCAAGTACCATCTGCACTACCTGAGCTGTTTCTGAGTCTGTCACGCGAAGTCCATTGTGAAAACGGCTTTCGATGTGCATTTTGTTGAGTGTCTGTGTTATCTCAGGGCCGCCGCCATGCACGAGCACAACCTTTACGCCGATGAGTGAGAGCAAAACGACGTCTCTCATAACAGCCTGCTTAAGGTCTTCGTTTATCATGGCATTTCCGCCATATTTGATAACTACAATCTTGTCGTAATACTGTTTAATATACGGGAGCGCCTTTACAAGCACTTCTGCCCTCTGTGAATTTGTAATCTCGCTGTAATCCATTTTCTACCTCCGGCATCAGGTTCTGTAGTCGCCGTTTATTTTAACGTAATCGTATGTCAGGTCGCAGCCCCATGCTGTTGCGTCTGCATGACCTGCGTTCATGTTGATATCAATTATAATCTCGTCTTCAGACAAAACAATTTTTGCCAGCTCTTCACTGAACTCAATGCCGCTG
The DNA here is from genome assembly GCA_045546695.1 of Clostridia bacterium. Classification (GTDB taxonomy): domain Bacteria; phylum Bacillota; class Clostridia; order UBA1212; family UBA1255; genus SIG424. The sequence continues at coordinate 9,705 of JAZQDE010000036.1, forward strand.
CCGTTTTTACAAACTTTTACAGCACCTGCCTGTGATTTGAAAGCAACGTCTATTTTTGTTACGTCTGCATCTGTGCCTGCATAACCAAGTGCGCACAGGATTCTTCCCCAGTTTGCGTCGCTTCCGAACATCGCAGCCTTTACGAGGCTTGAGCAGATAACAGCTTTTGCCAGAATCTTTGCATCCTTGATTGTTGTGGCATTTTTTACCTGACATTCAAGAAGCTTTGTAGCGCCTTCGCCGTCTTTTGCAATCATGCGGCTGAGATATTTTGTAACTTCAAGAAGCGCTTCTTTGAAAATATCAAGCTCCGGTGTGCCGGCCTTGATTATGTCATTTCCTGCCATGCCGTTTGCCATGATGCTGAGCATGTCGTTTGTTGAAGTATCGCCGTCAACGCTGACCATATTGAAGGTGTCGTCTGCATTTTCCTTGAGGATTGTCTTGAGCACATCGCTTTCGATTGCAACATCTGACGTTACAAATACGAGCATCGTAGCCATATTCGGATGAATCATGCCGGAGCCTTTTGCAATACCGCCGATTCTGCATGTTTTGCCGCCGATTTCGAACTCAACTGCGATTTCCTTGAGCTTCGTGTCTGTTGTCATTATGCCGCAGGCTGCGTCCTCGCTGCCATTTTCTGACAAAGCCGCGCACAGCTCATCCATATGCTCCGCAATGGGCTCAATATTAAGAGGCTGGCCGATAACGCCTGTCGATGCCACGATAAAATCTTCAGCTTTGTTGCCTGTCGCATCAGCTACGAGCTTGCACATTTTTTTGGCAATCTCAACGCCGTTGCTGTTACAGGTATTGGCATTGCCGCTGTTACAGATCATGCCAATTGCTTTTCCGTCTGCAATATTTGCCTTAGTCACTGTAATCGGTGCGCCTTTTACAAGATTTGTCGTATAAACAGCACTTGCGGCTGCCATTTTTTCACTTAAAATAAGCGATAAATCTTTTTTGTCTTTATTCTTGCGGATACCGCAGTGAATGCCTGCCGCTTTGAATCCTTTCGGCGCACAAACGCCGCCTTCTACAAACTTCATACTAACTCCAATCCTTCTGTTTCTTCTAAACCGCATGAAATATTCATGCACTGAATTGCTGCTCCCGAGGCTCCTTTGCCGAGGTTGCAAAAACGTGATACAACAACGATTCTGTCGTCGTTTCCGCTTACAATTATTTCCATATTATCTTTGCCTGAGAGCGTGTTCGAGTATAAGAAACCGCCTTCTACGCCTTTGTCATCATATGGCAATACGCGAATAAGCTTTGCATCTTTGTAGTAGTCGCCATAGAACTCACAAAGCTGCTTTGCGTTCATTTTCTTTTGCATATGTTTCGTGAAAAGTGGCACAGTAACTGCCATTCCGCTGTAATAATCTGCCACAATCGGGCTGAAAACAGGATAATCCGCAAGGCCGCAAATCTCTTTCATTTCAGGAAGATGCTTGTGCGTCTGGCCAAGGCCGTACTGAGCCGGAGACTCCATAACGGTCGTCTTGCCTTCTGTATAATCCTTAATCATGTTTTTACCGCCGCCTGAGTAACCTGTAAGCGAGTGCGCCGTCACGGGATATTCCGGTGAAATAATCCCTGCCGCTACCAGTGGATATACTACTGAGCAAAAGCCGCTTGCATGACATCCGGGCACAGCAATACGCTTGCTTTTCGTTATTTTTTCACGGTGAAAAGGGCTGAGTTCCGCAAAACCATATGCCCAGTCGGGGTTCGTTCTGTGTGCCGTCGAGGTATCGAGAATTACTGTATCCGGGTTCTCACAATATGTCACAGCTTCTTTTGATGCTGCGTCCGGCAGGCATAAAAACGTCACATCCGACTTATTAATCATTGCTTTAATTGCTCCCGGGTCTTTACGAAGCTCTTCCGGAAGCAATAAAAGATTAATTTCACTATTATTTTGTAATCTTTCGCGGATTCGCAGGCCTGTTGTACCTGCGGATCCGTCAATAAATACATTTATCATTATTTGTTGTTCCTTTTCTGATCAAGCATTGCTTTAACTTTGAGCGGGAGGCCGAAGAGGTTGATAAATCCGTCTGCATCAGCCTGGTTGTATACTTCATCTTCTGCAAACGTTGCAATCTCTTCATCGTAAAGTGAATAAGGAGATTTAACACCGGCATTGATCATGTTGCCTTTATAGAGTTTGAGCTTAACAGTACCTGTTACTGTCTGCTGTGTGCTGTCTACGAATGCGTCTAAAGCTTCACGCAGAGGAGTAAACCATTGTCCGAAATAAACAAGGTCAGCATATTTTGCAGCAATAAGTTCTTTATAATGCATTGTATCGCGGTCAAGTGTAAGAGTCTCAAGAACTTTGTGTGCTTTGTAGAGAATCGTTCCGCCGGGAGTTTCGTAAACACCTCTTGACTTCATGCCGACAAGACGGTTCTCAACGATATCAACAAGGCCGATACCATTGTCGCCACCCAGCTTATTGAGCTTTTCAAGAATAGCAACAGGAGATAATTTCTCGCCGTCAACAGCAACCGGAACACCCTTTTCAAAATCAATTGTAACGTAAGTAGGTGTATCAGGTGCCTGCATCGGTGAAAGACCCATTTCCAGGAAGCCTTCTTTTTCATACATGGGCTCGTTTGCAGGATCTTCAAGATCAAGTCCTTCATGTGACAGATGCCAAAGGTTCTTATCTTTTGAGTAATTTGTCTCTCTGCTTATCTTAAGAGGAATATTATGTGCTATAGCATAATCAATCTCCTCGTCTCTTGATTTGATATCCCAGATTCTCCAAGGAGCAATTATCTCCATCTCCGGAGCAAAAGCCTTGATTGTGAGTTCAAATCTTACCTGGTCATTACCTTTACCTGTACATCCGTGGCAGATAGCGTCTGCTCCCTCTTTCTTCGCAATCTCAACAATTCTCTTTGCGATGATAGGACGGGCGAAAGACGTACCCAGGAGATATTCTCCTTCATATACTGCACCTGCTTTGAGAGTCGGATAAATATAATCCGTAATAAACTCTTCTTTAAGATCTTCTATGTATAATTTTGATGCACCTGTTGCAATAGCTTTCTCTTCAAGGCCATCAAGCTCTGTTCCCTGACCTACGTCGCCGGATACTGCAATAATCTCACAGCCTTCGTAGTTTTCTTTAAGCCACGGAATAATAATAGATGTATCCAAACCGCCTGAATACGCTAAAACAATTTTTTTGATTTTCTTTCCTGATTTATTCATTTTTCTCGGCTCCATTCGTGAAAATTATGTATATATGCATTGATTATACAACTTATGCTGTATAATTGTGTATATTATACAGTATTTTTATTCATTGTCAATAGTTTTATGATTCGCGTTATGCAATTTTCTGTAGGTTTTCAAACATATGTTACACCGTAGTTGATAAACTATAATATACACTTTTGGATACTTTGCGTATTTATACATTTTTAAGGCTTCCCGAATCTTCTTTTGATGTTTACGTACAGGATATATAGCAAATAAAACGACCGCCACCATAAAATATGATGACAGTCGTTAAAGTCGCTGAAAAAGATGAATCAGTAATTGTGACACAAAATAAAGTATTGGTACAAAAGCTCATAAAATTTCGGTTTTAACCATTTCATAACAGCTCGCTGAGTGCCAATACGACAATAGCTGCCATAGCAATGCAGAATCCGATAATTCTTCGTCCGCTGATCTTCTCACGGAAAAGAGTCATAGCTACAACGACAGATACCATTGTTGTTCCTCCGTTTTGTACCGGGAACAAGAAAGCACTGGGAAGCACTCCTGACAAGAAAAGGTTAATATTGTGCAGGAAAGTAATAAACGCTGCGCATATTAAAGTGCAAGCAATCAGCCTGTTGGTAGAAATGCCGGACGCCGGTGCGATAGACGCTGTATCCGATACACATGATGCTGCCGCTGCCGTCTTGTTCTCTTTGCTGCGTGTTACAAGGTAGCTTATCAAGCATAATAAAGCAGCTGAAGTAAACGCGATGATCAGGAACGTAGCCATCTGCTCGTCAGAATCATATCCGGGCTCACTGTGTTTTCTTTGGAACTTCTGTGTAACTCCGATAATACCCTGGAAAAGGAAAGCCAAAAAGCTGAAGACAAGCCACTTTGTGCTTTGTTTCTTTTCACTTGAATCAGCCTTTTTCTCAGTTGAAAAATACGCAGCAACCAGCATCATAGCTGTTCCGATAACTTTCCAGACAGACATAGGCTCATCCCAGATTATGTAACCTGAAAAGGCCGGTATAATCATGGAAGCAGTAATAATCATTACTGTAAAAGACATCGGACCGCAGTTTAAAGCGCTGAGCTTGAAAATACTGCCGAGTGCCATTGCAACACCTAATAATATTCCCAATAACACAGTAAACCAAGTAATGTGCAGCCCTTTTATAAGACCTATTACTATTAGGAAAATAATGGAAACGCTGTAAATCATCAAATTAATCTTATAATTATCAGAACGTCTTTTCAGAACTTTCTTGCCAAAATAATTATAAAATGATGAATACGCTACGTTCGCACAAACTGATAAGAACAACAAAAAATAATACATAAACTCACGACCTATACAAAATAATCTTACTGGAGTGTTTCTCCGGCATATTCATAACAAAACCGTCTTCGATAAGTGACTTGCCTGTAATTACACGTTCTTCTTTCGTGTCAATATCGGTGAAAGTATACGTGCGATCAGCTTCAATGCCGCCAAGTTCGAAAACAGAAGTAACACAAGTAGAATTTCTTCTGCGAAATACCATAATCATACCGTCATGGCCTTCCGGACGGTCGTACTGGTATGCATTCCAACCTGTATGCAAATGTGACCAACCACTATTTTCCAAAGGATAGAAGTCACATGAGAAATACGGACGAATCAAGAAGTATTCATTGCATCTGTCTGCCATCCACTGGAATTCCTCGTCAGAAGGAGTAGGGTTATTTACGTTCCACCAGCTGCCAACGTAAGCTGCAGCGTAGGTAGTACGCGTTCCGTAAGTATCGTTCTTGCGCTTGCAGGCACCTCCTGAATACGGCAGGAATCTGTTGATACCAAAAGCCTGTGCCTGCAGAATATCAGGATCGCGGTTAGTATCGCATAGAGCGTCTGTTCTCCAAATCGGCACACTTCTTGCCATCATTTCAATATCAATTCTACGTCCGCCGGCAGCACAGTTGTCAATAACAAGATCCGGATATTTTGCGAGCAAATCATCCCATAAACGATACAGATTCATTATGTATTTAATCTCATGAATACCTATTCTCTCCTTCTCGTCTGCCATACGCCAAGATCTAAGAGGCGGCATATTGAAGTCCTGTCTGTAGCATTTGATATCCAAATCATCAATGAATTTGCAAAGCATATTGAAAAGATACTCTCTTACCTCGTCTTGTTCTAACTTAATAAGGAGGTAGAAGCCGTCTGCAGGATAGAACCAATCAGGATGCTGTTCAACAAGTTCTGTTCCCGCATGGCCTCTTTCCGGTTCAAACCAGAGTAAAAACTTTAGGCCTGATTTCTTTACTTCGGCTAAAACGTCTTTCAACCCGTCAGGATGCTCATCTTTACGTACAAACCAGTTACCTACCTGTTTATACCATTCTGCAAAACTTGGTTTTGTAGAATTACCGTACCAACCTGCATCAATCCAATAATACTCCGCATTAACTCCATGTTCACGGAAGTTTTTAATATGATGAATGTGCTTTTCCGTTGTCATACCAATACCCTCTAAGCTGAACGGAGGATATTCAGGCGCTTGACCTTTTCCTATCGGTGAAACACAATTTTTAACAAATCGTCTGAATTTGTTACTGCCGTCTACTTGTTTACCATAGTATTCAAGCAATACGATTGACGAAGTCCTTATTCTCTCGCCGGGATGGAGCTTAAACGCCGTTTCCTCAAGACCTGTTCTGATTCTGATTAAATCATCTGCACGCGAGAATATTGCTTTCCATTGTCCGGTCCAACCGATTGCTGCAATCATTCCGTGTCCCATTGGAGAATATATATCAAAGAAAGGGAACCAAGTGTCACTTGAACGACCAAATTTTGGAGTATAAGTGCAAGACTTTCCGGAAGGCATAGGAACCTCATGAGTAGAATATTCCATAGCGGTTCTTTCGTCTGACTCATAGCTTGTATTGCCCATGGTAGCAAGCAAAGTAACAGGCGGATATGCCGGAGCCGGCTTGCCATCTTCGCGAATCTGAATATCCCAGTCGCAATCACAGTCCATAAGCTCGCTGATAACGCCTGTGTCTTTATCTCCTTTATTTTCCAGATAAAGCATCCAGCGAACTGCGTCGTACTCTTTAAACTCTTCTACGTGAAGCTCAATACAAAGGCCATCTGCAAACTCAAAGCTGTGGCCATACGGAGTCTTGGTTATTCTGGCATCTGTCAGAGTACAAGGCTCACCATTATACTTAAATGAGAAATTCGGTACAAACATTATAAATACCACCTTTCTTTTTTTCAATTTCGCGCATACTATCACAAAACATTGAAAAAGTAAATAACTATGCACCATTATTTTACGGCTTATTTTCTTTTTCTTACAACTATTTTATTGATAAGCGGCTTCTTTATTTCTACCGCGATAAAAGGACATAATTCCTGGCAACAAAAGCATCTTATGCAACCGCCAAGGTCTACTACAGCCTTTTTATTTTCATCAAGCCGTATCACTTTTGCAGGACATGACCTTACGCACTCTCCGCATCCTCTGCATTTGTTCTTGTGAAAAACAGGCCGCGGCTTCATAATCTTCGTTAAAAATTTTCCTAATATACCGTCAACGTAGTGAAGACGTTTCATTTCGTCATTATACTTCACAACAAACTTAGGGCACTTTATTTGATCTCCCTGTACGTCAATGCCGTCAACGTTGGCGCAAACAAGTTGTCTTTCAAAAGCTTGCCTGAAAATAGGAACCCTCGATGGATTGCAATTAATAATGTCCATTCCTACCATATCCACCTCGTATGCATCCTCTCCTGACAGAATCGCACCGATTTCTATCGGCTCGCCTGCCGTCGGACCGTCTTTGTGCATACCGACAACGGCATCGAGAATATTTAGCGTCGGCTTTACGCTGTTGTGAATATCTATAATACAATCTGCAAAATCTGAATATTCTGACATATTAAAGTGATATTCAGCCTTTTCAAGACCGGCAATCGCGCCGAACATATTCTTGACTGCACCGGTATATACCATCATTCCGTGCGTCTTCAGCTTCGCGATATTTATAATCACGTCAGCCTTCGCAAGCGGCGTAATAACCTTAAGCTTCTTGAGATTTTTCGCGCCCGGATTGTCAATTTCTGTAACTGACAAATCGTAATTCAGCTCTGCGCCGGCCCTTGAAGCCGCATCTTCAATCCCGGATACGCGGTACTGGCCCTTGAGCAGCGCCTTTTCATACATGCCGCCCGGACTCTCTGCAACAACAACGCAGGCACCCTGCCTGCGACATAATTCACAAACAGCCCAGACGAGCGACGGATGTGTTGTTGCCGCTTCTTCGGGCTTCTTTTTGCTTACAATATTTGGTTTGACTACTACAGTAATACCTGGGCGCGCGTATTTTTCAATCCCTCCGTGGCGGGTGAAAAGCTCGCTGACCTTCGTGAGAATTACACCTTCATCGTATGTATTACATTGCTGAACAAAAACCATATCAGAATATTTCCTTTATACTTTCAACTGCAATTTTAAGGGCTTTTCCCCTGTGACTAATCTCATTTTTGAGCTGCGCACTCATCTGTGCGACCGTCATATCATACTCGGGAATATACAACACAGGATCGTATCCGAAACCGCCGTCACCGGCCGGCTCGTATGCAATTCTGCCCTCTAAATATCCAATCGCCTCAAGGTCGTGTATTTTGCCATTTTTTACCACGCGGGCCGCAATGGCACATACAAATCTGGCGCTTCTTTCGTCGCCCGAAACGCCTTCTAAAACGCGCAGAAGCTTGTTTACGTTTGCGATATCGTCATGATGATATCCTTCGTCATCTGCATATCTTGCAGAATAAACGCCCGGCTCTCCATTGATATAATCGACGCAAAGACCTGAATCGTCTGCCAGAATTATACAGTCGCCGATATCACGGCAGGCTTCGTTATACAGACTGTCAACCTTAATCCATGCATTGGCAATAAAAGTCGTACCTGTTTCCTCCGGGTCAAAATCTGCAACCAGCGATTTGGCAGGAATTACCTCCACAGGACAGATGCTGCTGAAAATTTGCTCAAATTCTCTTAATTTATTCTTATTTCCCGTTGCTGCAATTAATTTAATCTTTTCCATATTTTCACCTGTATATCAGTCAAAAACCTTGCCGAGGATGTCATTCACCGGCACAAAACCAAGCGAGCGACTGTCTGTGCTGTGGTTACGGTTGTCACCCATTACAAAAACGTGACCCTCCGGCACTTCAACACCTTCATTAAGCGCTTTAAGCCAGTCGCTGTTATCAAAATCAACATTCGGAATCGGATAGTCCGGCACTTCGTCAGGATTTACATAATTTTCCTGAAAAAGTTCCCCGTTTACGTAAACGCCCTCTTCCGTCAGTCTGACGGTATCTCCTTCAACAGCAATAACTCTCTTTATATAGTATTTTTTCGGTGGTGGCACATCGAAAAGAGCCTGCGTAATCGCATTGAACTGAATAGACTCCTTGACATCGGTGAAAAAGTTCCTGTCTATCATACTTGAGTCAAAAACAATGATATCGCCCTGCTCCGGATCTCCGAAAATATATGGAAGGCGTGACATATATACGCGTTCTCCGCCCTGATATGTCTGTCTCATTGATATACCTGATACCTGGCTTATTCTGAATACGTATGTGTTAATAATCAACGCAATTACGAATGCCGCCACTATAGTAAGCGTCCAGTTGAGCAATTCTCTTACCACCTTGTTTTTGATTAAATATTTCCTTCCGGGGAGCTTTTCAGCTTCCAGATCAGCTGCAATCATCTCGTAGTTATTCAGAGTCGCAGCAGTAATCTTTTCATTGTTTTTCTTTTTTAACTCAATCCGTGCGCTGTAATCGGCAAAAGACAGCACGCAGCCGCAGTATTTCTGGCGATACATTCCCATATCATGGGCTTCTTTCTGTCCATCGCGGTACACCATGCGAAAATCATCGTAATAGAAACCGACACCATATTTTTCTGCCATTTCTTCGCCGATTTCCTTCAGCTTTTCGTGGTCCTGATAAGGGCTTACAAGCAATGTCGTTGTAAAATGCGTAAAGCCGTTTTCTGCCGCAAATTTTGCTGTAGCTTCAAGTCTTCTTCTGTAGCACATTTCGCAGCGGTTACCCTTTTTTTCATCAAAAAGTTGCCAGCTTCTGATATCATATTCATCGCTGATATTAAGGGCAATGCGTTTTGCTCCGCATGCCTGACTTGTCGTCTGGAGTCGTCTTAAAAATTCAGACTTCGGATGTATGTTGGGATTATAATAATATCCCTGTATATTACAGTCGACTTTTTCCCTTATTTTGTCAATAACCTTAAGGCTGCATGGTCCGCAGCATATGTGCAATAACAGCTTCATATCCTTTTTGCTCCCCTGTAGCCGTATGCGTGACTTATTGCAATCGCAACTGCGTCGGCCGCGTCATCCGGCTTAATAATTTTATCTAATTTAAGTATCATTTTTACCATTTGCTGGACCTGATTCTTATCTGCCCTGCCATATCCTGCCACAGATTGTTTTACCTGCAGGGGCGTATATTCATAAACAGGTATATTATTGTGCGTCGCCGCCAGCACCGCAACGCCTCTTCCCTGCGCTACCATAATAGCCGTTTTCTGGTTGCTGTTAAAAAAAAGTTCTTCAATCGCAAACGCATCCGGCTGATACTTTTTAATAAGTTCAGACAGCTCATTATAAATCTTTTCACATCTTAAGGTGAAAAGCTCGCCGGCCTTTGTACTTATGCAACCGGCTTCGAGCAGCGTGAGCTTACTTTTTTCACTTTGAATTATCCCGTATCCCGTAAGCGCAAAGCCCGGGTCAACGCCGAAAATAATCATCCTTCGCCTCCGGTATATGGAATATTCAGGTGCCTGTATGCATTCGGCATAGCAATTCTGCCGCGCGGAGTCTTGCTTACAAAACCAAGCTGTATGAGATACGGTTCGTACACGTCCTCAATCGTAGTCGCTTCCTCGCCCGTTGCCGCAGCAAGCGTGTCAAGGCCGACCGGACCGCCACCGAATTTATAAATAATACATTCAAGAACATTTCTGTCAACGTGGTCAAGACCAAGCGTGTCCACTTCGAGAGCATCAAGAGCAATATCGGCAATCTCTTTTGTTATAACGCCGCTTCCCTTTATCTGGGCAAAGTCGCGAACTCTGCGAAGAAGCCTGTTTGCGATACGCGGGGTGCCTCTTGAGCGCCTTGCAATCTCAACTGCACCCGGTTTTTCAATCTGGATATGTAATATACCGGCAGAACGGATTACAATTCTTGTCAACTCTTCAGTATTATACATCTGAAGTCTGCTGACAACACCGAAACGGTCTCTGAGTGGCGCGGTGAGCAATCCTGCTCTTGTCGTCGCGCCTACCAGAGTAAATTTAGGAAGATCGATGCGAAGTGACCTTGCAGCAGGACCCTTACCCATTACTATATCAAACGCAAAATCTTCCATCGCCGGATAGAGAATCTCTTCAACAGCTCTGTTGAGTCTGTGTATCTCGTCGATGAAAAGCACGTCATTTTCTTCAAGATTTGTAAGAATACCTGCAAGGTCGCCTGCTTTTTCAATGGCAGGCCCTGTTGTTATTCTTAAGTTCACACCCATTTCCGACGCAATAATGCCGGCAAGTGTTGTCTTTCCAAGGCCGGGAGGTCCATACAAAAGTACGTGGTCGAGTGGTTCTGAGCGCATTTTTGCAGCTTCAATAAAGACAGAAAGATTTTCTCTTACTTTTTCCTGTCCGACATATTCAGTAAATGTTTTCGGTCTTAATGACAGTTCGTCGCTATCATCTATTGTATAAACGTCACTTACCAGTCTGTCCTCACTCATTTTTCCCCCTCCTTATCTTGTGATAATATCAAAATGAACGCTTCAAAGCTTCTTTTACAATCTCTTCCAGCGTCATGCCTTCTTTTTGTACTCTTTTCACAGCCTTTGTAGCTTCTGTAGATGAATATCCGAGCACCATAAGAGCCGATATCGCGTCGCGACAGATATATCCTGTCGTAACAGCAAGTTCTTCGTCTGCACATGCAGCGTCCATAGCCTTCTGGCTGTTTAACTCTTTTGTCACTTTATCTTTTAATTCCAGAACAATTCTTTGCGCAAGCTTCGGACCCACACCTTTTGTCTGACTGATTTTCTTATAGTCACCCGTCGCAACAGCGAGGCTGAAAGATGACGAATCGAGTGTCGCTACAATTGCAATGCCCACTTTGGGACCTACACCGCTTACAGATATCAGCATAAGATACATCGACAATTCTTCTCTCGTCGCAAATCCGAACAAAGAAATATCATCTTCTTTTACGTTCATATACGTATAAAGCATTGCTTCTGTACCGACATCGCCAAGGCGGGTTGCCGTATTAAGTGATATGTTGATTCTGAAGCCGACTCCACCTACGTCGATCACGCAATACTCCGCGCTTTTATATTGTAATTTTCCTTTAATATACTCAAACATTACGTCACCTTTTCACAAATATTAAGGTTTAAATCATTTTCATAACGAGGTCAATGAAGTTCTTCTCGTAAAAAAACTTCATTATAACGGATTTTTCAACTGCTTCTACTAAAGATGCAACTGTCTCTTGTGTACCAAACGAGTGAAGGAATACTGCAAAAACGCATACGATAAGGACTCCGCCAGCCAGTCCCACGAGAAGTCCACCAACTCCGTTGAGTTGTTTGATAATTGGTAATTTCTGTATTATGCGGACGAGCATTTTTATAACAAAAAGTGCAATCCAGGTGATAACAAAAATTACAAGAAATGCTATTGCAAGCGCCTGAAATTTATCTTCGATTCCCATCGACATTATCAGTTTGCTCACAGGAGTTGAAAACATTACCGACACGATAATAGCGATGGCAAGAGAACACACGTCCAGAATAGTCAACATAAGACCTCTCTTCATTCCTATAAGTCCCGCTGCAACAATTAAAACTACTGCAATAATATCAAGCCACATAATTACTCTCCTTTATAATTTACACATGCTATCTTGTTCTCCCCCTGAACAAGCAGGAGCTTATCACTCATATATGATATACTCTTTACGTCGAAATTTGATTCATATTTTCCAATCAATCTTGCTTTATTGTCAAACATATACACAAATCTGTCCGTGAAAAGTGACACCGTCGTATCACTTGCCATTATACCATTAATATTACCGTTAATTCCAAATTTATATACCTGTTCACCGCTACTATTATAATACATCACGTTTGAAATATTTTCGTCCGTATCGTTATTGGCCTTGCGGTACGCTGCTACGCAATATTTGCCTCCAAGCGAAACTATATCTACCAGTTCTGTCGCTTTTCCCTGTCTGTCCCATATAATCTTATGTGTATCGCTGTCGTCTGACGAAGTTATCTCACGTCTCATCATAACAAGCTTATCACTATTTGCCATATAAAGACTGCTTTTGCCGGTGAAAAAAGCCTTGACAAATATGTCATCATCCATAACCTGCGATGCATATTCACTGCCATCTTCCGCTTTGAGGAAAGATACCGTACCCTTTATAGAATTAACGTCAGTATACATACCGGTAATTGCCACCTGCGTATTTGAGGAAGCAACGCAAATGCTATGATACGAAACAAATTTTCTTGTATATTTTGTTTTAGGATTGCCGCTTATGATGCTTTCGATTGATACTTCAGATACTGCCGAAGTAAAGTCCTGAGCCTCGTGAATAATATACATATTCTTAAGGTCACTGCTCACAAAAACACCCTTTACGGCACTGTCATAATTGTATTTCCACAAAATGCCATCGGAATTAAATCCCCAGATAAGATGTCCGTCAATATCTGTCAATATAACGAAGTCCTCATAGCTCTGAAGTGACGGTTTTTCAAATGCACACTGTGTATTCCATTTCCACAGGCCATCCGTCGAGTAGCCACTGACGCCATTTTCATCATATATGAAAATCGTATCCTTCGTTGTGGCGCACAAGCTTGTCGTACCCACAGTGCAGCTGAGTTCATTGCCGACAGGACGTACCTCAACATATCTGTCAATGCCGACACAATCTATGAAAAATTCATATCCACCTGTCACCATTCCAATAACCACAGCAAGAAATATTACTGCAGCTATAGCTACAGTAATAAACCAGGCGCGTCTTTTTTTTATTTTGCTTTTTACGGCGCGCGCTTCTTCACTGTCTATTATTTTACGGGTTGGATTTTCATTTTCCGGCATTATATGTCATCCTTTTTAAGTAAATCAGTCTTTGATTCCCAGCAATGATTTCATATTCATGATACATCCTGCAAGGCCAAAGTTTTCTTTTGTACCTGTAAGACGTCTGATATTTGAATACCCACCAATGTATTCACCATTAACGTATGTGCAATACGTATAGTCGTCTCTCTTGTATCCGGTCACTGTCACAACAGTACCGTCTTTTAATGTATATTCAATATCTATGACAATCTCATCAGTGTGTTGCGGCACAGGCTCAATTGTATCAATCGCAATACCATACAACGAAGTGCCTATACACTTAAAGTCATATCTGTAATCTTTATCTTCACCAAGAAATACGTTGATTCCGTTAAAGTACAGATTCTCATCATTCTCAAGTATTTCATAAGTGAGCACGTACTCTTCGCCATCATAAGTGAACTTGAGCTGTGTAAGGTCTGCATAGTTTACCATATATGCATATTCATATATAAATGCAAGTTGCGGCTCATCGGTGAAAGAAATCGTATCTGCCTGTATCGTAAGTACGTCATCGATGCCCGAAACGAGGCAGTAATAGTGAGTACCTTCGGGATTAAGATCTCCAAGCGTCATTTTCACCGTCTTCTTGTTGTCAGAAATTGACAGCTCAAAATACGGAACGTCCAATCCATATTTTGACAGGTCTTCAGGGTCTGATTCAACGTGTCCCGCTGTCACGAGTGATGCTGATGCTGATAAAACGGACTCAATATTCTCATAACTTCCCTGTCTGTTTATCGGGTACGTGGCATTCCATGCTCTTTGTTCTCCTGACAGGTCTGCATCTGCTGAAAAGAACAACTCGCCGCCTTTTGAAATCTCTATTTTACGGATCTTGCCTGCGTCATCAAACGAGAAAATCGTAGTAGATATCAGGTCGTGCTGATTAAAAAATATAGAATCAAGATACGTAGATGTTATCAGATATATACGGTCTTCGTTTTTCGGGTCACCTGCAATGCTTACGTAGCTTGATGATGTGCCGGGTTTTTCAAGACCAACAGACAGTCTGACAACAGTGCCGTCTGTAAGTGTATAGTCGATATATTTGTCACCATCTATTCCGTAAGTCTCTTTTTTTGCATCGGTTATCTCGCCTTCGTAAATGACTTCACCTTTTGCATTTCTGAGAATTGTAAGGAATGACTTTACGTTTGACTGTACAACGGGAAGCGTCTGTGCAGTCTTGCACTCCCACTCACCATTATACTTCAGTCCCATTACAATATGGTTGCCATTGTCATTAAGGTCTATCTGAGATACGTCACTCGGCACAAAGCTTACTACGTCTACAGTGTTTACTTCTGTCTGTGTATTGCCCTCGCCGTCATCATCCTCCGGTAAAACTGCGCGGAAGATGAAGAACGCCGCAAGCGCTACTACTATTACAATTAATGCTATTATAGTTGTCTTATATTTTTTCATTTGTATCTCCAAATTACAGATGTCTGCGTCTGAGCCAGATTACGATACCAAGAAGGATAATCAGGCAAGGATAGATAACGATTGCAAAGGCTGCGAGCCATCTGCTGGTAGCGCCTGATACAGTAACAACTCCGCCTGTATTAGTCTTTACTTCAATATCTTCTACATCTGTTTCAAACATATCTTCCATCCAGAAAGCAGTATATATGAATGTTCCGACTGTGTTTGTGTTTGCGTATTTATTGATGTTATCATCTTTGAGCAGCTGAGTAGAGCCGAATACCGCAATTCTGTTAGTAGAATTGAGTCTCTGGCTGTACGCGGCAAGGGTTGCTTTACCCTGAGTCTTTTCTCCGGTAAGAATATCTGTACATGTAGACTCTGTGCCTCTTGTCTCAAAAAGCTTGCCTGCATCAAATTCACCAACCGGTGCAAGAACCTTGATACTGCATGAATCAAATGCATAGAATCTTGTATCTACGTCAAAATCTTTAAGCGGACCTTCTTCTTCCTTGACAGATGATGCGTAAATATACGTATCTTTTCCTGCCGCCGCAAGCTGGTTGCCTGTAACGTCAGATACGATATCATTATTTACCTGCAGACCGAACAATTCAGATGTCAGTCTTCTGAAATTACTCAACTTTTCACCTGTAAGAATCGGATCAAATGCAAAGATTGCGTCGCCACCATCGTCATTTGTGAGCCAGTCGTACATCATATTGTACATTCTGTCTGTAAGGTCTCTTTTGGGGCTCATAAATACAATAATTGCTGCATCTTCCGGAATTTTTTCAGTAACATCAAGGTCGATTGACTTGATGTCATAGTTGTAAATACCCAATGAATCTGTAAGTCCCTTGTAGTCGTCAAGGTCGTCTTCACCATATGATGTTGAGAAGTAAATAACAGGAATCTTTTCAGCCATTACGTACTTAATTGCTGATGTTACAACCTGCTCTGTGTCAACAGACACGATGTTGTACTGGAAGCTTGTATAATCAAGCTCCATTGTAAACATTCTGTTGGCTGCAATTCTCTGTACTCTGCCCGTCTTTGTATTTCTTATGATATAGTCATCTTCACTAAAGCTTGCTGCAAGAGTCTTGTCCGGAACTTTCTGTGTAATAATGCCCGGGTTGTCATCAAGTGAAATGTATTTTATATCAATCTTGTTTCCGCCATATCTTTCATACTGATCAAGAATACGGATAACTGTAGCTTTTGAGCCGTCAGCTTCGCCCTTTACTCTGTCATACAAGGCGATAATCTCAATCTCTGTATCAAGATTTTCAACAAGGTCGATTGTCTTGTCAGATAATGAGTACATCTTGTTCTGGCTGACGTCCATTGACATGGGCAACTGCTCCAAAACGATATTGATTACTGCGAATAATACAACTACCGCAATCAACGAAAGCAATGAGCCGGAGCCGAATCTGAACATTCGTCTTGTTTTCTCCGAGAAAAACGATTTTTTATCATTATTTATATTTTCTGGCTTTGCCATAATTTGTTTCTTCCTTTCTGCAAATCAAACATATACCCGGCTATAATCAGCTCCAACGTTTGCGTTCGAGATTTATTGTCGTCGCATATAAGAACAAAGCGGAGAATGTGATGTAATAAATCAGCGATGCAAAGTTAAACGAACCTACGGTGAAGTCTGCATATCTCGCAAGCGGTGAAAACCACTTGAGGATAGCACCGAACGTACCACCTAAGGTTGCTCCGATTGACTGCATAAAGTATAAGACCAACAAAGTAACAATACCTGATACAGCAGCAGCCGTCTGGCTCTCTGTAAATGATGATGTAAACATTGTAACGGCAAGATATGATGCGCCGAGCAGCACAAAGCCGATGTACGCGCCGATATCCTGTCCGGCAGCTGAGTTTACGCCACCTTCAGTAATAAATAATAATATTATGGGGAAAATTGTTGTGAGCATTGCCATTGTAAAGAAAACGGTAAATGCTGCCATATATTTTCCGACAACAACTGCGCCCATGGAAATCGGTGAAGTTCTTAAGAGAACTTCTGTACCGTTTTTCTTTTCATCGGCAAGCAATTTCATCGTTATAATCGGTATTATGAATGTAAGGAACATACCGATAGCGCTCAGTGTCACTGAAAACAGCGGTGATGCGCTTAAAATATTCTGTATCCAGAAGTAAAGACCGACAATTACCATAAAGAAGCCGGCAATACAGTAAGCCAGAGGCGATCTGAAATACGAACTCATTTCACGTTTGTATATTGTAAACATTTGCCTTCCTCCTTCTTATTGCTCAACTACGGCATCTTTATTGACAACGTCGATGAAAATCTCTTCAAGTGTCCTGCCGACCGGTCTGAGCTCCAGAATCGGAATAGATGCACGGCTGAGTTCGTTGAAAAGCGGTCTTCTGACATCAAGATTCTTTGTGGATTCTACGAGGAAAATGCACGCATCCTTGTCAACTCTGACAAAAGAAACGTTTCTTACGCCCGGGCAACCTTCTAAAACCTTCTGTATGTTTGCCTTTGTGCCTACAAGACTTATCATAAATTTATTAACAGTACCTTCAGCGGAAGTAAAGTCAGAAACAGAACCTGTTGCTGCAATCTTACCTTTGTTGATAATAACAACGTTGCTGCAAACGGCATTGACTTCTGACAAAATATGTGTACTGAGTATTATCGTATGTTCATGTCTGAGTGCGCCAATGAGCTTTCTGATCTCAATTATCTGCTTAGGGTCAAGACCAACTGTAGGCTCATCGAGTATGAGTACTTCGGGATTGCCCACAAGTGCCTGAGCAAGGCCTACACGCTGCTTGTAACCTTTTGAAAGGTTTCTGATAACACGGCCGCGCAGATCACCTATTTTTACAAGATACATAATATCATCGAGCTGGTTCTTTCTCTTCTTCTGCTCAACGCCCTTAAGGTCGCATATGAAGTTCAGATACTCTTTAATCGTCATATCAAGATATAAAGGCGGCAGTTCCGGAAGATAACCTATCTTCTTTTTTGCCTCTTTAGGGTTTTCAATTATATCATAGCCATCAATCATGGCATGTCCGGACGTTGGTGATATGTATCCGGTCAGAATATTCATTGTTGTAGATTTACCTGCACCATTCGGGCCCAAAAAACCAAGAATTTCACCTTTTTTTACTGAAAAAGATACATCATCAAGAGCCTTAATCGCACCATATTGCTTCGTCAGGTTCTTTATCTCAATCATGAAATTATACCTCCGCTTTTAATATTGCAACTTAGCATTGTATAATACATATATTAACAATCCATTAATAAAAAATAAATTATTTATTCATACTTTTTGTCATTTTCTTGTCATTGACAGCCTTTTTTCTTATTCAAATTTAAAAAAGTGCAATAGTTTTGAAAATGCCTTTTCCCTTATATTGGTAGATAACGAAGATTCAGTTTAAATTATTTATTTTTCTATACTTACATTATCAACGTATTTTTCTGAGCCAAAACTCATTAAATACGAGTCAGAAGGATCTTCATTTAAAGCGTATAGCATAACTATATAATGATTGCTACCTTCGGTACAGTACATAGTTATCCTAGAAGGAACAGATGACGATACATCTATTAAATCAGGATAACTTGTTGTTAGTTGAAACATTTTGTCAATAATAATATGTTTTTTTCCATCAGACAAAGAATATCTAACTTGTTTTAATTCAGCAGACGATGTATAGTAATAAGTAACCTCTCTTTGCTCATTATCAATGTATTGATTTGTAATAGTGCATAAGTCATTATTAGTAATAATATCAATATATTCTGTTTGATATATTTTCTCAAAAGATTCTTGTGTAATGAAAGAAAAGAAAGCAAACATATCGCTATCCGAATACACCTCATATGAATATCCCTCTCCTTCCCAATATAAAGATCCTAATAATGACCCTATAGGGAATGTGGGTACATACAGATTATTGAAATCACAGGTTTTAATTCTTCCCTTTTCATCTTTCGCAAATTGTGACATTATTTTCTTTTGACTATCGCTTAATTTTCCTTGAATTATAGAAGTCTTAAATTCTTTCACAGAATCAAATGTAATTGTTGCTGGCACAGATTGATTATTATTTTCATACAAAGAAATATTGTCAAAAGCAATATAACAGTCTCCTTTTTCCTTTATTATTGAATAATCATCAACAGCAATTACATACTCATCTGCCCTTTGTTCGCTATTTAAAGAACAACCTATTGTCGCGGAAAACAATATTAATATCACAACAATATAAATAATTTTTTCTGTATATTTTTTCATATTAAAAACCTCCTTTTTATTAATAATCACCGTGTGCTTGATTTTATGCTCCCGGAGTAACATACTCACATTTTACCGCAATGCCACTTCCATTAAAAGAAATCCTAAAATGTACTGGTAATGTCGTCCCAAAATATCCGGTCTTTTGAGGTTTAGCTATATAAACACATTGACAGCACCAATATAGTCCGTTTTCATCAGGCTCTTTGCCAACATAATCAAACTTTCCATATCTTTCTTCGATTTCTATAGAAGTCTTTCCCAGAACCCAATTTTCGCTATATGGTTTACATCCTGACAGGATTATTACCGGAAGCAAAAGAACAATGATTATTGAACACATTTTTTTCATACGCTCCACACTCCTTTGTATTAATATTCACCGTGTATTTGTGCTTGATTTTGAACAATATCACTATTTAATTTGTAATAATAATCAAAGTATCCCGACTCATCCTCTTCGCTGATACCCATATCGGCTCGAACAGCTGCCTCGTACATGTCACGTACCTCTGAAGGAGTTAAAGTAAGTAAAAACGTAAAGATCTCTCCGGCAGATATAGGTATAAGTATAGATATATCTGTTAAAGTATCCTCTGTTCCGGCAAAATTCAGACAACCAACCATGTCAGCGTGAAATTCAACCTCCGCAGCATTAATAACATTTCCAGAAAAAACATTTGCAATAAATGAAACATACTTTTCCGCAATTAAATAAGGACCATCAGATGAAGTATTTGCAAAGTAATCTGCAATAATATCATTTTCCTCATACAGCCCGGGGCCGACCACTTTTATCAACTCTTGATAAAAAGCATACTTACTTGAATTGGTCATATTATTTTATTCTTCGCTTATCGGCAAAAAGCCAAAGGATGTAATATATTCTTTTGACGGTAATCTGTCGTAATATTTTAGTCCCCTAAACAGGAAACAGGCATCGTCATTGTACACAAACAAATCGTAAGAAACAGGTACGTAGTCATTGTGTGACTTATAACTATTTTCGCTAAAGTACTCTGCACAGATACGATAAGTAAAACCATTGTGCGTAAATTCGTCTTCCGAATAAATACGATACACTTCTTTATAGTTGTAGTCATACTCTTTCAGTACGGCATCAATAAGGATTTCCTCATATACATGATTATTTATCTTCTCTGAATTATACCACAAAAGCAAGTTAGAATCGTAGTAATAGTGGTGGTCCTCCTTGTCATAGTAGGCAACTAATTGTAGCTTTTTTTCTTTGTAACTGTCTTCTATAGACATTCTGTTTTTAAAGTATTTATCATAATATTCATCCATATCTTTTCTTGTATAGAAATAATAACATATTACGCCTGAGGCATCATTTAAAGTATCGTCAAGATTTGCAATCAGACCCTCTCTTGAAATAAACCAATTTTTTGAGTCGAAGCAGCGAAAACTAAACTGCTCCGGAAAATACGGCTCATAAAGGTTATCAAGGTCGCTTAAATAATAACGGCCTTCTTCATCCATTGGAAGATTTGCTTCCATGGACCCTTTCTCCGCTAATGAAAATTCATCATTTAATAACTTCCTTTTTAACTCTCCGAGAAATTGAACACCTGCAGGGATCGGATGAACACATTTGTATCCTTCAATACATATTCTCCATCCATCGTCTGTTTCGTACAGATAATATTTCTTAGGAACAGGCGTAGGCCTATAATTCGAGTCCTCCTGATTACAGGAAAACAAGAGAGATATGGTTAATAATAAAAGAACCATTATAGTGATCTTTTTCATATAAACTTCCCCTTTATAGTCATTGATACAACCCGACAAAATACTCGGCTATGAATCTTGTTATCCTCTGATAATTTTGCGTTAGATAGCTTATCTGATACAAGACGTATATTTACCATGTCGTGTTTTAATATAATACCGTCTTTTAACACTTTTGAGAAGGTAGTTTTTATACTGTTTGCCTTGGTCTCGAAAGTGCCATTAGCATTTAATTTGATATCTGTGGAGATATCCTGTACTTTGCCCTTCTCGTCAATATATTTGACAGGGTGACTGTATACTTTCATCGTCTGAGTGCCGTCTTGATTCTTGAAAACGAATGTGTTTAAGTTTGTTTCCTTTTCTTTGGCACGTCCTATAAACTGAGAACTACTAATGTCCCCTTCTACAATATCCGGGAGTTGAATCTTCTCAGAACCGACTTGAGCGGTTCCGCCCACAGCGATATTACTATCAATAATTGTGCTGCCCAAGAGAGTTTCTGATCTCATCTGAGTGTCTGCTATACTTTGGCTCTCGTTTAAAAGAGCATCAGTAGCAGAGCCCGGAACGTAACCTGCTAAACCTGTTATCATTATTACTAAACAAAGTAAAAATGACGTCAATCGCTGTTGTGACTTCATAGAAGCCTCTCCTTTCTAAATATTTTCGAAAAGAAGATGTTGCTTCTCCACATCAGTATACTTGTAATACAAGACCCTATATTCTATTTTTGAGCTTCACGCTTCTTTCCAATTACATATTAATACATATATATCACAATATGTCAATACTTATTTTTAAGATATTATTCTTATTTTTAAGATATTATAGTCGTCTGTTTTAAATGATATTTAGTTTGTAATCAAACAGTCGAATATTTAATAAACTAATATAAAAATATCCAAAAAAAGCCCTTTGTCAAATTATGACAAAGTGCCTCTTTCACATAAAGATATATACAAAAGTCAATATAAAAACACAGGCAAACTGATATAATTTCCCTGTGTTTTTACAGTAATTTTTTGTATGCATTTCACTAATATTTTGCTACCAATCTTTTCCGCACCGATCCAGTAGCGCAGATAGGTTTTCCCGTGTAAAATGATAATAGTGCAATGATTTTATCCGTCTGTCCAGGGACTCGTTATGCATTTATTTGGTTTTATGTTCCATAAGAGTGTAACAAGTCTGCTATTTCTGCATAGTTGCCAGTAAATATTTACTGTTATTACTTGGAATGGTTTAACTTCCTTTCTATATGCATATGACTTATATTTTACATACTTACACTTTTCCACACCAATCCAATCAGACAGGAATCAGAAAATAAGACAGACCAGAACTCGTGTGGACATCGCAAAAATAATATAGTTTGCCATTATATTCAACAACAGTCATATCTATGATTTCTATACTCTCTAAGGTAACGTCATCACTTTCCATTTCTAAAACTTTCTTTTTAACAGAAGGAAATACATCCTTTTTAGAAAGAATTTTTTCTTTTGTTAAGTTTTCAGAGATAGGCGGATCGTATGCGACTTGTAATACCCTTCCATTATATTTATTACAAACTATTCCCAAATCTCTATCAGTTAATTCAGAGTCATCGTTGCCAATTGTTATTCTCAACGTATCATCTTTTATGGTTTCTCTGATTTTGTTATAACTTGGATCAATATCAAATGCGTCGTCTACGTGCATCAATAAAGCCGCTGCCCTATCTTCTTTTGTTGCCGATATATTTGCAGCAAAAGAAAATACACTGGCACAAACTATGTTCGTAATATTTCCATCAGCGGTAAAACATATATAACTATCGTATTCTTCACATGGAACCCCGTTAATATACTTAACATTATATGTATCCAGTGGTATAAGTTTTCTATTGAAACCCGAAGAATGATACTCGAGATCTACCGTGTTCCCAAACAATGTTATTGTTTTATTCAATTCTATATCTTTTTTTATTTCGAAAGATTTAAAGGTCAAATCGCAATCAAAACAACTATGGCCCATAGCAACACTAAGAACCTGATACTCCTTATCTTTTTTGCATCCAGTAAAAACAACAAGTGTAATTAAAAGGCAAATAAACAATCGTTTTCTCATAGTAACTGCTCCTTTCAACTGCATGGGATAGAATTTATATCCCCTATTATATATCTTGTATCCGTACTGCCATGTGACATGCTTATAAATACATTCGCTGTTGTAACTTCATAGAAGCCTCTCTAAATATTTTCGAAAAGAAGATGTTGCTTCTCCACATCAGTATACTTGTAATACAAGACCCTATATTCTATTTTTGAGCTTCACGCTTCTTTCCAATTACATATTAACCATATATAGCACAATATGTCAATACTTATTTTTAAGATGTTATTCTACAGTCGAATATTTAATAAACTAATATAAAAATATCCAAAAAGCCCTTTGTCAAATTATGACAAAGGGCCTCTTTCACATCTGGAAATTGCTTAAAAATCCACGTTATTATTTGTCGATTTCGTTTATATCGTCGCTTTTTTATAATATCAACGATTAACAAAAAACATAGGTTTTTACTGCTCATACAGCAATCCTTTCTTAGTTAGTGTAAAAGTCCTTCTAAAATATCATAAAAAAACCGCAGTCCCATACTTTTTTAGAAAAGACTGCGGTAATTTTTGTTAACGAGCCGATTTTTTATCAGGTCTGTGTGTCGTATCAAACAAATCCTCGATAATATCTGTAGGATTTATAAGATCATCATGTCTTCTGCCGCGGACCGCATCATCTGTTGTCTGCGGAGCAGTCGTTGTCTGTGGCTGAGTCGTTTCCTGCGGAGCCGGTGTTATCTGAGGCTTTGCTGTCGGAACTGTTGTCTGTCCCGGTGTTGCGGTTGCCTTCGTCATATCCTCACCACATTTTTCCATACTACATCCTGTTGCTAAGATGAACATACATCCTAAAACAAGCGTTACTATCAATAATTTTATAAATTTCATACTTTTTCCTCCTGAGCGTCACGCTATTCGTATTTATAAATACGAGCAATCTTTATTATGTGAAAAAAAAGATGAAATATACAAAAAAGCTTCCGATTTGCATCGGAAGCTTTTGTTTGTAGTAAAATTACAATTATTCAATAATTGTTGTAACGTTACCAGCGCCTACTGTACGGCCACCTTCACGGATAGCGAACTTGAGGCCTTTTTCCATAGCGATAGGAGTAATGAGCTTAACTTCCATCTCGATGTGGTCACCGGGCATAACCATTTCTACGCCTTCAGGAAGAGTGATAACACCTGTAACGTCTGTTGTTCTGAAGTAGAACTGAGGTCTGTAGTTGCTGAAGAAAGGCTTATGACGGCCACCTTCGTCTTTTGTTAATACGTAAACCTGACCTTTGAAGTGTGTGTGAGGCTGAATTGTACCGGGTTTAACGAGAACCTGACCTCTTTCAACTTCTGATCTCTGGATACCTCTTAAAAGAACACCTACGTTGTCGCCGGCTTCAGCCTGATCAAGAAGCTTTCTGAACATTTCAACGCCTGTAACAACTGTTGAACGGTTTTCATCTTTAAGACCAACGATCTCAGCAGGATCGCCTACTTTGATAACGCCTCTCTCAAGACGACCTGTAGCAACTGTACCACGACCAGTGATTGTGAATACGTCCTCAACAGGAAGAAGGAAAGGAAGGTCTGTAGGTCTCTGAGGTGTAGGAATGTAAGAATCAACAGCGTCCATAAGTTCGTTAATGCAAGCATAAGGAGCTGCAGAAGGGTCTGTATCTTCGCACTCGAGAGCCATAAGAGCTGAACCTCTGATTACCGGAATATCATCGCCCGGGAAGTCATATGAGCTGAGGAGCTCTCTGATTTCCATCTCAGCGAGGTCGAGAAGCTCTTCGTCGCCTTCGTCGATCATGTCACATTTGTTCATGAATACAACGATGTAAGGAACGCCTACCTGACGAGCGAGAAGGATGTGCTCTCTTGTCTGAGCCTGCGGGCCATCCGGACCGGAAACGAGAAGAATAGCGCCGTCCATCTGAGCTGCACCTGTGATCATGTTTTTAACGTAGTCAGCATGTCCGGGGCAGTCAACGTGTGCGTAGTGTCTTGATGCTGTCTGGTATTCAACGTGTGAAGTGTTGATCGTGATACCTCTTGCCTTCTCCTCTGGAGCGTTGTCAATCTGATCATAAGCTCTAACTTCTGCGTTACCTGCTAAAGCGAGTACTTTTGTGATTGCAGCTGTTAAAGTTGTCTTACCATGGTCAACGTGACCGATAGTACCGATATTTACATGTGGTTTGGTTCTTTCGAACTTTGATTTTGCCATTTTCATATCCTCCTTAATTAATTAAAAAACTTACTAATGAAAAGGTGTGTATATAATAACATACCGCTTTTTCATTTGCAAATCAAGTTTATACTTGATAATTATTACTTAACATTTCTGCCTGCGAGAACAGCTTCCTGTACACTCTTAGGCACTTCTTCGTAGTGGCTGGGCTGCATTACGAATGCACCACGGCCCTGTGTCATTGAACGGAGCATTGTTGTATAACCGAACATTTCTGCCAGCGGGCATGCGCCACCAACAACTTTGCTACCTGCCAAGTCTTCAATACCTTCAACACGACCACGCTTTGAGCTGATTGAACCGATAATATCGCCGAGATATTCTTCAGGAGCATTTACGCTGACTGACATGATAGGTTCGAGCAATACCGGATCACCCTTGCGGCAAGCTTCTTTGATAGCCATAGAACCGGCAATCTTGAAGGCCATTTCTGATGAGTCAACTTCGTGGAATGAACCGTCAACAAGTGTTACCTTGAGGTCGACAACCGGATATCCACCAAGAATACCGCTCTGGAGAGCTTCCTGGATACCCTGGTCAACAGGTCCGATATATTCCTTCGGAATAGCACCACCGACGATCTTGTTGATGAACTCGTAACCCTTGCCTCTTTCCTGAGGTTCTACTTCGATTACGCAGTGTCCGTACTGACCACGTCCACCGGACTGTCTTACGAACTTACCTTCAACCTTAACTGCCTTGCGGATACCTTCCTTATAAGCAACCTGAGGATTACCAACGTTTGCTTCTACTTTGAATTCACGAAGCAATCTGTCTACGATAATCTCGAGGTGGAGCTCACCCATACCTGAAATGATTGTTTGTCCTGTCTCTGTATCTGTGTGAACTTTGAAAGTAGGATCTTCTTCAGCGAGCTTCTGCAAAGCAACGCTCATCTTTTCCTGACCGGCCTTTGTCTTGGGCTCAACAGCTACTGAAATAACCGGATCAGGGAATTCCATTGTTTCCAACTGAACAGGATGTGTCTCTGCACAAAGTGTATCACCTGTTGTTGTATCTTTAAGACCAACAGCTGCAGCAATGTCACCTGCGTAAGCACAAGGAATCTCTTCTCTGTGATTAGCGTGCATCAGCACGATACGTCCGATTCTTTCTTTTTTGCCTTTTGTTGAGTTGTATACATATGAACCAACGTTCAGTACACCTGAGTAAACTCTAAAGAAACAAAGTTTTCCGATAAATGGATCTGTAACAATCTTGAATGCTAATGCTGAGAAAGGCTCTGAATCGCTTGCATTTCTTACTTCATCTTCACCTGTACGCGTGTTAACACCCTTGATAGCGGGAATATCTGTAGGAGCCGGCATATAGTCGACAATTGCATCCAAAAGCTGTTGAACACCTTTGTTTCTATATGATGAACCACAAGTGATCGGAATAATCTTAACTGCAATTGTAGCACTTCTGATAGCACGTTTAATCTCATCAGTTGTAAGTTTTTCACCGTCAAGATATTTCATCAGGATCTCTTCATCCTGATCAGCTACTGCTTCCAGCAAAGCCATATGATATTCTTCTGCCATTTCCTTCATGTCATCAGGAATATCAGTAATCTCCACATCACGGCCCAATTCGTCCTTATATATATGAGCATTCATCTCAACTAAGTCGACAATACCCACAAAGGATTCTTCC
Organism: Clostridia bacterium; assembly: GCA_045546695.1. GTDB lineage: Bacteria > Bacillota > Clostridia > UBA1212 > UBA1255 > SIG424. Next base: position 36,714 of record JAZQDE010000036.1, read on the forward strand.
TTACCTATCGGAAGCTGAATCGGAACTGCATTAGCACCTAATCTTGTACGGATCATATCTACAACTCTGAAAAAGTCAGCGCCCGTAATGTCCATCTTGTTTACGTGACCCATACGGGGAACGTTGTATTTGTCAGCCTGACGCCAAACAGTCTCAGACTGTGGCTCTACGCCGCCTTTGGCACAAAACAGAGTAACACTACCGTCGAGGACTCTGAGTGAACGTTCAACTTCTACTGTGAAGTCAACGTGTCCGGGAGTATCGATAATGTTGATTCTTGTGCCTCTCCACTGAGCTGTAGTAGCAGCAGATGTGATAGTGATACCACGCTCCTGCTCCTGAACCATGTAGTTCATTGTTGCTGCACCTTCGTGTGTCTCACCTAATTTGTGAGTACGACCTGTGTAGAACAAAATACGCTCTGTAGTAGTGGTCTTGCCGGCATCGATGTGAGCCATAATACCTATGTTTCTTGTATTTTCTAAACTAAATTCTCTTGGCATAATCTCTTCCTACGTTCTATTACCATTTATAATGAGCAAATGCACGGTTAGCTTCAGCCATTCTATGCATTTCTTCTTTTCTCTTAAATGCGCCGCCTGTGCTGTTAAGAGCATCCATAAGCTCGCCAGCAAGCCTCTGAGCCATTGTTCTTTCACTTCTCTTGCGTGAGAATGTAACAAGCCATCTCAGGCCGAGAGCTTGTCTTCTTTCGGGTCTGACTTCCATTGGAACCTGGTAAGTAGAACCACCAACACGTCTGGCTTTAACTTCTAATTGGGGCATAACATTGTTAAGAGATTCTCTGAATACTTCTATTGGTTCTCTACCTGTCTTTTCACGAATAATCTCAAATGCATCGTAAACGATCTTCTGAGCAACACCCTTCTTACCGTCGAGCATAACGCCGTTGATGAGCTTTGCTACAACTTGGTCACGGTAAATTGGATCAGGTAAAACCTCTCTTTTTGCTATAAAACCTTTTCTGGGCACTTTCCTTCCCTCCTTCTATGATAATTAATCAATGGGTACTCTGCTTTTAAATCAAAGCAGTCCGCGCCGGCACAAATTTATATATATGCATCCGGCACATCCGGGTTAACCGGCCGGTAATTATTTCTTTGCTTTTGCCTTCTTGGCACCGTACTTTGATCTACTCTGATTTCTGTTTGCAACACCTGCAGTATCGAGTGTACCTCTGATAATGTGGTATCTTACACCAGGCAGATCCTTTACTCTACCTCCACGGATCAAAACTACGCTGTGCTCCTGTAAGTTATGACCGATACCCGGAATGTATGCGAATACTTCCATACCGTTTGTCAAGCGCACTCTGGCAATTTTTCTCAACGCAGAATTTGGTTTTTTGGGAGTAGTTGTTCTTACAACAGTACAAACACCTCTCTTCTGAGGACCGCTCTTGTCAATACTCTTCTTATTAAGACTATTGTAGATCTTCTGAAGTGCCGGTGATGTTGACTTCTTTTCGATTGTAGCTCTTCCCTGTTTAACCAATTGGTTGAATGTTGGCATTAATGTCACCTCCTGTTTATAATCTCTTTTTACATCCAAAGGTTGCACGCCGGCATAGTTATCCCTTGCAAGCAGTGCAACTTTTTGATTTTACAATATTAGTTTTTAGTTGTCAACACGGATTTTATGAACAATTATTCATCATCCTGTGACTCATTTTCGATAGCTTCTTCGATCTCATCAGCAATAGAAGAAAGCTCTGTTATTGCGTAATCTTCTTCTGCCGGCATAGCTTCGTCGATGCTGTCTTCTTCTGACATAGCGATTGCTTCGTCAATCTCTTCTGTGATAGCGTCTACTCTCTGCGGGAGTGGAGTAACGTCAATCTCGATGTCCTTGTAACGGCTCATACCTGTACCTGCAGGGATAAGTTTACCGATGATTACGTTCTCTTTGAGGCCGAGGAGCGGATCTTTCTTGCCCTTGATAGCTGCTTCTGTAAGAACTTTTGTTGTTTCCTGGAATGAAGCTGCTGACAAGAATGATTCTGTAGCAAGTGATGCCTTTGTGATACCGAGAAGTGCGCGTTTACCTTCTGCCGGCTTCTTGCCTTCTGCAATTGCCTGTTCGTTTGCACGTTTGAACTCGAATACGTCAACCATTGATCCGGGGAGGAGTGTTGTGTCTCCTGACTCGTCAATCTTAACTTTTCTGAGCATCTGGCTTACGATTACTTCGATATGACGGTCGTTAATCTTAACACCCTGCATGTTGTAAACTTTCTGTACTTCTTCGATGATGTATTTTTCAACGCCTTCTTCACCCTTTACACGGAGGATGTCGTGAGGATTGATTGAACCACCAACGAGCAGGTCGCCTGCTTTTACTTCGTCGCCTTCGTTTACTTTAAGAACAATACCTAAAGCAAATGAGTATGATTTTGTTGTGCCATCTTCTGCTGTGATTGTTACTTCTCTCTTTTTACCTGTCTCGGAGATAGAAATAACACCATCTATATCTGCGATTGTAGCGTTACCCTTTGGCTTTCTTGCCTCGAAGAGCTCTTCTACTCTCGGAAGACCTTGTGTGATATCGTCTGCTGTCGCAACACCACCGGTATGGAACGTTCTCATGGTAAGCTGTGTACCGGGCTCACCGATTGACTGAGCTGCGATGATACCTACTGCGTCACCTACGTTACATTCTTCGTTTGTTGCGAGGTTGGAGCCGTAACATTTAGCACATACACCATGCTCGCAGTGGCAAGTGAGGACTGAACGGATTTTTACTGACTTGATGCCTGTAGCTTCAATCTTTTCAGCAAGTTCTTCATCGATTAATGTGTCGAGGTCAGCAAGTACTACGCCATCCTCATCAGTGATAACCTGTGCAGGGTATCTGCCTACGATACGTGCGCTGAGCGGAACGATTGGTCCCTGGTCAGGAGCATCCGGATTTTCGATTGCTGATACTTCGATGTACTCATCTGTGCCGCAGTCTCTTTGACGGATGATAACCTGTTGGCTGACGTCAACGAGACGACGTGTAAGGTAACCTGAGTCGGCTGTTCTGAGCGCTGTATCTGACAGAGTCTTTCTTGTACCATGGCTTGAAATAAAGAATTCCAATACGTCGAGACCTTCACGGAAGTTAGCCTTGATCGGGATTTCGATTGACTTACCTGATGTATCTGTCATAAGACCACGCATACCGGCGAGCTGCTTGATCTGGTTGATGTTACCTCTGGCGCCTGAATCACTCATCATGTTGATCGGGTTGAATTCACCCATGTTCTTTTTGAGGATTGCAGTCAGCTTGTCGATAGCAACTGTCCATGCCTGGATTACGTTGTTGTAACGCTCTTCTTCTGTGATAAGACCTCTGCGGTACTGCTTAACAATCTTATCAACCAATTTATCTGTCTCATCAATGAGCTGCTGCTTCTCAGGTGGAACGATGATATCTTCTACACCTACTGTGATAGCGCCCTTTGTTGAGAATTTGTATCCTAATGCCTTGATCTTGTCGAGTACAACTGCTGTGTCTGTAAGGCCGTGCTTTTTGATACATTTATCAATGATATCTCCTAATGTGCCTTTCTTAACGAGCTTATCAATCTCAAGGTCAAGTACGTGATCGGGGTCTGTTCTGTCAACAAAGCCGAGGTCCTGAGGAATAGCTTCGTTGAAAATGAGCTTACCGATTGTTGTTTTGATTCTGCGTGTGATCTTTTCACCATTGAATTCGCCTGTGCGTCTTACAATGATAGCTGTGTGGAGCTTGATGATGCCAAGATCATATGCCATCTTTGCTTCGTCAAAAGAACCGAATACAGGAGCATTTTCGTAATCTTTTTCTTTAACGAGTGTAAGGTAGTAGCTACCGAGTACCATGTCCTGTGTGGGAACTGTTATCGGCTTACCATCTTTCGGAGCAAGAAGGTTGTTTGCTGAGAGCATGAGGACTCTTGCTTCTGCCTGAGCTTCTACTGACAGCGGTACGTGTACAGCCATCTGGTCACCGTCGAAGTCAGCGTTGTAAGCTGTACATACGAGCGGATGGAGCTTAAGAGCTCTGCCTTCTACGAGGACAGGTTCGAATGCCTGGATACCGAGTCTGTGAAGTGTAGGAGCACGGTTAAGGAGTACGGGATGTTCTTTGATGATATCTTCGAGGATATCCCATACCTCTGTACGTACGCGTTCTACCATCTTACGTGCGCTCTTGATGTTAGGAGCCTTGCCGTCGTTTACGAGCTTTCTCATTACGAAAGGTTTGAAGAGCTCGAGAGCCATTTCCTTAGGAAGACCGCACTGGTAAATCTTGAGTTCCGGACCTACAACGATAACGCTTCGGCCTGAGTAGTCAACACGTTTACCGAGAAGGTTCTGACGGAAACGTCCCTGCTTACCTCTGAGCATGTCTGACAATGACTTGAGAGGTCTTGTGTTAGGACCTGTAACAGGTCTGCCTCTGCGGCCGTTGTCGAGAAGTGCATCAACAGCTTCCTGGAGCATTCTCTTTTCGTTTCTTACGATAATATCAGGAGCTCTGAGTTCCTGGAGTCTTTTTAATCTGTTGTTACGGTTGATAACTCTTCTGTAAAGATCGTTGAGGTCTGATGTAGCAAATCTGCCACCGTCGAGCTGAACCATAGGACGAAGATCCGGTGGAATAACCGGGATAGCCTTGAGGATCATCCACTCAGGCTTGTTGTTTGACTGTCTGAATGACTCAACTACTTCAAGACGCTTAACGAGACGCATCTTTTTCTGGCTGATTGTCTGGCCACCCTTTTCTTTTTCTGCTTCTGAAAGGCGGTCAATCTCATCGCGGAGCTCTTTTGAAAGTGCATCGAGGTCGATGTCTTCAAGGAGCTTTGCTACAGCTTCTGCGCCCATACGAGCTGTGAAAGCCTGCGTGCCGTACATCTGAAGAGCTTCTCTGTATTCTCTTTCACTCAGAATCTGTTTGTACTGGAGAGCTGTGTCGCCTGCGTCCAATACTACGTATGATGCAAAGTAGAGAACTCTTTCGAGTGAACGTGGTGCCATATCAAGGATAAGACCCATTCTGCTTGGGATGCCGCGGAAGAACCAGATGTGTGATACAGGAGCAGCAAGCTCGATGTGACCCATACGTGTACGTCTTACTTTTGAGCTTGTAACTTCAACGCCGCACTTGTCACAAACGATACCTCTGTATCTGTTCTTTTTATATTTACCACAGTGGCACTCGCCATCTTTGCTTGGTCCGAAAATTCTTTCACAGAACAAACCGTCTTTTTCCGGCTTGAGTGTTCTGTAGTTGATAGTCTCAGGCTTTTTAACTTCGCCGTGTGACCATTTCATTATTGTCTCAGCAGAGGCAAGTCCGATCTGTATTGAATCAAAATTGTTAAAATCTATCATCTGCAATCCTCCCTATTATTCGTTCTCAGAAGCGTCGAATTCATCAGCGATTGTTTCACCTGTGAAATCAATCATACCTGCGTCAAAATCTGATATTTCATCAGCATTCTGAAGCTCGTCGTCATGGAGAATATCGTCACTGTCTTCTGTGTCGTTTGCCATAACGATTTCGCCGTTTTCACCCATAAATGATGAAAAGTCAGGGTTGAATACGTCTTTTTTCGTTCTGTATTTATCAGGATTCTTTATATAATCTTCTTCAACTTCTTTGAGCGGAATCTCTGTACCGTCTGTTGCGTATACTCTGACATCAAGAGCAAGGCTCTGTAATTCTTTGAGCAATACTTTGAATGACTCAGGGATACCAGGCTCAGGCACATTCTCGCCTTTTACGATTGCTTCGTATGTCTTTACGCGGCCGATTGTATCGTCGGACTTGATTGTAAGGATCTCCTGCAATGTGTAAGCAGCGCCGTAAGCTTCAAGTGCCCAAACTTCCATCTCACCGAAACGCTGTCCACCGAACTGAGCTTTACCACCCAGAGGCTGCTGTGTAACGAGTGAGTAAGGACCTGTTGAACGTGCGTGAATCTTGTCGTCTACCAGGTGGAACAGTTTGAGGTAGTACATGTAACCTACTGTTACCGGGTTGTCGAATGGCTCACCTGTACGTCCGTCGTAAAGAATTGACTTACCGTCTGCTTCTTTGCCTGCGAGCTTGAGTGTCTCGATGATGTCATGCTCTGATGCACCGTCGAATACAGGTGTTGCAATCTTCCAGCCGAGAGCTTTTGCAGCGTAGCCGAGGTGAACTTCAAGTACCTGTCCGATGTTCATTCGTGAAGGAACGCCCAGAGGGTTGAGTACGATCTCAAGTGGTGTACCATCAGGAAGGAACGGCATGTCTTCTTCAGGTAAAATGCGTGAAATAACACCTTTGTTACCGTGACGTCCGGCCATTTTATCACCTACAGAAAGTTTACGTTTCTGAGCGATGTATACTCTTACCATCTTGTTTACGCCAGGTGAAAGTTCGTCGTCGTTTTCACGTGTAAATTCTTTTACGTCTACTACGATACCTGACTCGCCGTGAGGAACTCTCAAAGATGTGTCTCTTACGTCTCTTGACTTTTCACCGAAGATAGCACGAAGGAGTCTCTCTTCAGCTGTGAGCTCTGTCTCGCCCTTAGGTGTTACTTTACCAACGAGAATGTCACCTGCGTGAACTTCTGAACCGATAGTAACAATACCTTGTGCGTCGAGCATCTTGAGTGCGTCGTCACCTACGTGAGGAATCTCAGCTGTGATCTCCTCAGGTCCGAGCTTTGTATCTCTTGCTTCACATTCATATTCCTCAATGTGGATAGATGTGTATATATCTTCTTTAACGAGCTTTTCACTAATAAGAACAGCGTCCTCGTAGTTGTAACCTTCCCATGTCATGAAGCCGATGAGAACGTTGCGGCCGAGAGCGATCTCGCCTTTGTCTGTTGAAGGACCGTCGGCGATTACTTCGCCTTCTTCAACGTACTGGTTGAAAGTAACAACAGGCTTCTGGTTGATGCAAGTACCCTGGTTTGAACGGAGGAACTTGAGGAGATTGTATTTGTCAATCGTACCGTCATCGCGTTTGATTGTGATATATCTGCCTGTAACTTCCTGTACTGTACCTGCATGTTTTGCAAGAACAACAGCGCCTGAGTCTCTTGCTGCTTTGTATTCGATACCTGTAGCAACGATCGGAGATTCTGCACGAAGAAGCGGAACTGCCTGTCTTTGCATGTTTGAACCCATCAGCGCACGGCTGGCGTCGTCGTTCTCAAGGAACGGAATCATAGCTGCAGCTACTGATACTACCTGCTTCGGTGAAACGTCCATGTAGTGAACGCGGTCGTTTTCGATCTCGAGGAATTCGTCTCTGTAACGGCATACAACCTTCTTGTTGATGAAATGTCCTTCTTCATCAAGTGGCTCGTTTGCCTGTGCAACGATGTATTTATCCTCTTCGTCTGCCATGAGGTAGTCGATCTGGTTTGTAACTGTCTGTGTCTCAGGATCGTATTTTCTATAAGGTGCTTCGATGAATCCATACTCGTTAATTCTCGCGTATGTACTCAGCGAGCCGATAAGACCGATGTTAGGACCTTCAGGTGTCTCGATAGGACACATTCTGCCGTAGTGTGTGTAGTGTACGTCACGTACGTCGAATGTTGCTCTGTCTCTGTTCAAGCCGCCCGGGCCAAGGGCACTGAGACGTCTCTTGTTTGCGAGCTCAGCAAGAGGGTTTGTCTGGTCCATGAACTGTGAAAGCTGTGATGAACCGAAGAACTCTTTGATAGCTGCTGTAACAGGACGTGTGTTGATAAGTGCCTGAGGAGTGATAACGTCTCTCTCCTGCATTGACATACGCTCTTTGACAATTCTTTCCATTCTTGAAAGACCGATGCGGAACTGGTTCTGGAGAAGTTCGCCTACTGAACGGATACGTCTGTTGCCGAGGTGGTCGATATCGTCGATAGAACCAAGGTCGTATGTCAGGTTGAATATATATGAGAACGATGCAGTAATATCATCCATAGTAAGATACTTGGGCTGAAGTCTGTTGTAGTTCTCTTTGATTGACTTTTTAAGAAGCTCCATATCACCGTCAGCTGCTTCTAACAGTTCTTTGAGAACAGGATAGTAAACCTGATTTGTGATACCGAGCTCATCTATATCAAAATCTACAAAGTATGAAAGATCAACGATGTTGTTACCGATGATTTTCACAGGTCTGTAGATTGTATTGATGATAACTGTGTTTACGCCGCATGCCTGGATCTGTGCTGCCTGCTCTTCTGAAATGATTGAGCCTGCTTCAACGAGAATCTCGCCGGAGTTAGGATCAATGATATCCTGAGCAGCTTCTTTGCCTGCGATACGTGTGGCAATTGACAGCTTTTTATTGAACTTATAACGACCAACTTTTGCAAGGTCATATCTTTTTGAATCAAAGAACATGCCATACAGAAGTGAACGTGCATTTTCAACGATAGCAGGATCGCCGGGACGGAGCTTCTTGTAGATCTCAAGAAGAGCGCTTGTCTCGTCTGTAGTAGTATCCTTCTGCAGAGTATTCATGATTCTGTCATCAAGAAGGATAAGCTCATCCTGAGCTTCAGCATATTTAGGTGCGAGCTCGTCACGTCTTACGCAGTATGTGTTGATAATATCGTCATTGCTGCCAAGACCAAAAGCACGCATGAGCATAGTAGCGGGCATCTTACGGTTACGGTCAACTCTTACGTTGATAACGTCACTGTAATCAATCTCGCATTCAAGCCACGCACCCCTGTTAGGAATAAGCGTAGAAGAAGTGATATTCTTACCCTTTGCTTTGTCAAATACTCTCTCAAAATATGCCCCGGGCGATCTAACCAGCTGGCTTACGATAACACGCTCAGCACCGTTCATAATGAAAGTACCATTATCTGTCATAAGCGGGAACTCGCCGAAATAGATAACGTCCTCCTTCATTAATCCTGATTCTTTATCAATAACACGTACCTTAACCTTAAGCGGTGAAGCATACGTAGCGTCTCTTTCTTTACATTCTTCAATGGAATAGTTGGTTTTGTCTTCAAGATAATAGTCTACAAATTCCAACATAAGATTGCCTGAATAATCAGTTATCGGAGAAACATCTCTGAAAACTTCCTTAAGACCATTCTCTAAAAAGTTCTGGTATGAACTCTTCTGAACAGCAATAAGATTAGGCATCTCAAGGATCTCTTGAATCCTGGAATAGCTCATTCTTTCGCTCTGACCGTACTTTACCGAATGCACCATACTGATAATCACCTCATAATTTGATTCTGAAGCAGCATGCCGTTTACTTTGCTGTCTGTCGGCCTTTTTATTGGTGAAAAGTACTAACATTGCCCAGTATTGCATGCCACTTTATTTTGTGTTATAATCTGTTCATAAAGAAAAAATAAATCTCAAAAAGTTCTCTGATTTTGATTTAAAAATTCTTTTCGGAGGACGAAGGTCCTATGTTGCGCAGATTACAACGCAGTATGTTATTATAGTACTGTCAAGTCAAGATGTCAACATAGTTTTTTGCGTATTTTTTAGAAGTGTCGCAAGAGATTATACTTCCTTTTCCATCAGCACCAGCGCGCTGCACATCATTTGCGCCGCCAGTTTAAGATTGTCAATTGATATAAATTCGTCTTCTGCATGCATGTGATTGTCAATTCCCGGAAGCTGCGGACCGAATGCAACAGCGCCGGGGATTCCGTGTGCGTACGTGCTGCCACCGACTGCTAAGGCCTCTCCTTTTTGCCCCGTCACTTGCTCGTAAACCTTGAGCAAAGTCTTTACCAGAACAGAATCTGCGCTTGTGTGATGCGGCTCGGTGTTACTAAAATCTGTCAGTTCAAAGCCTGCCTGTGAAAAGCTGCTTTGCAGCCTGTCTTTCAATTGGGCGCCGGATACACATACAGGGAATCTTATATCAAACTGTCCTTTGAAAAGGCCGTCTTCGTATGACATGATATCAAAAGAATACGTAACTTTTCCTGAAATATCATCTTCCCAGTCAATACCAAGATTTTTGCCATTTACATCACCGTGGCAAGCTACCTTCTGAAGGCACTCCCATTCAGGGTCAATGATTGCCATAAACTGGCACAACGCAGTGATAGCGTTTTCGCCGCCTTCCGGCAGTGATGCGTGAGAGCCTGTGCCATAAATGCAAAGGTCGATTTTGTCGCCGGTGCCGGTGCCGCTGCCATTTTCTGTAAACTCAAATGAAACTTTGGCGGTGCATTTTTCCGAAGCGGTTCTGAGCGTCTGAATATCGCAGCCGGCAAACGTTGCGTATGCTCTGTCCGGCACAGCGTTGATTACGGTGCCGCCGTTTGCCCGGGCGAGACAGGTTGACGGAATATTCTTTGTAAAAGTACCGGTTGCCCTTCCTTTTTCTGTATTGATTACGGGATAGTCGGCGTCGGGCGTAAATACATATTCAGGAAGCGTTGCATGAGCCTTGTAATAAGCAAGATCGGCAGAACCTCTTTCTTCATCGCTTCCCACAATCAGGCGGATATTTTTACCATATTCAGGAATATTTTCCTTAATATATTTCATGGCATAGAGGGCAGTGATTATTGCACCCTTGTCGTCGATCGTTCCCCTGCCGTAAATATTTTCACCGTCAAGAGTCGCTTTGAAAGGATCGTACGTCCAGCCGTTTCCCGGAGGCACGACGTCGCCGTGTGCGAGAATACCAATAAATGGCTCGCCTTCTTCATATAGATCTATTGTAGTTACGCGGTTTGCACAGATTTGTGCAAAGAAACCCATTTCGCGTGCAAGGTCGCGCACTTCGTAAAGAATTCTGAGTGCCTGCTCACCGAACGGAGCCTCCTGCTTTTCACCATTTATTTCCACAACACATGCCTGCGCGCCGACGCTCGGAACCTTTATCAGTCTGTCTAAGTCGCGGAACATGTTTTCAAATTCTTCGTCGATATATAATTTGATATCCTTCATAAATTACCTCTTTTTGTTATTATTTATATGCTTTTACCTCGTAAATTGAGCACCATTGTGAGTTTGTGATTTCTATTTTGATACTGTTTGCCTTTACCGTGTCGAAGAATATAAAGTCTTCTTCATATGAAAACTCACCTGTCAGATTCCAGTTTTCGCCATCTTCGGACGTATATAATTTGAATTTTTCAGAAGTGTTTGATTCCCATATTATGTTAAGGCAGGAAAGATCTGTCAGTTCTTCGAATTTTATAATCAGCGTTGCCTTGGTGCCTCCGCACGGAGCGCTCCATCTTGAGTACTCGTCGCCGTCAATAGCCTTCGCAGCCGGGTAATTTGAATTTTCAATGTGGCTTGCAGAGGCAGATTTCATCGCGATTTTTTCACCGAGCTCTGGCTTCAAAGCCGGATTGTACGTGCCGTTTTTGGAAATAACTTCCAATTCTTCTGTCGGCTCGCATCTGTTTTCAACGTCCTGAACGAGTATTTCATCGTTTATATTTACCTTTTTGGTTGCCCGGATGTCTTTTACGGATGCTGCTGCGTAGAAAGAGTACTCGCCTTTTTCGATTATCCAGGCAGAGTCGGGCGTGTAATACGTTTTGAGTTCGTCTTCCGTCACAGTAATTGTTATTTTCTGGGATTTGCCCGGCTTGAGCGTACCGGTCTTGTCGTAGCCAATAAGCTCGATCGACGGGTGCTCGTTTTTGCCGTCCGGTTTTGTTACGTAGAACTGAACTGCCTCTTTGCCGGCCACTTTGCCGGTGTTTTTCACCGTCACGGACAGATTGTAATTGTTGCCATCTTTTTCCACTTTAAAATCAGAATATTCAAACGTTGTGTACGACAGTCCGAAGCCGAATTCGTACGAAACCGGCACGTTGAACGTCTCGAAATAGCGGTAGCCTACGTAAATATCGTCTACGTAATCGGTGTTCGAAGCGTTGCCCGGATAAGAGGAATAATATGGTACGTCCTCGTATTTCACGGGCCACGTGCAGGCGAGTTTGCCCGACGGATTTGTTCTGCCGGTGAAAACGTCTGCGACGCTGTAGCCGAGTTGTTCGCCGGTAAGGCCGATGTACAAAATGGCGTCGGCATATTCCTGCCACGATGCTGTCTCAATCGGGTTGCCGGTGTTGATAATCACAACCACTTTTTTGCCCTGCGCGTGAAACGCCTGTGAAACGAGCTTAAGTGAGTTTAATTCTCTTTCGTTCAGTAGGAAGTCGCCTTCGTTTGTGCGGTGGTCACAGCCTTCTGTCGTCAGTCGTGATATAGTGAAAATGGCAATATCTGACTCCGCAGCCGCTTCTTCAGCCTCTTCTTGAGTGAGTTTCATTTCATAAGGGTCGTTTGCAGGGTTGTCTTTGCTTGTGTCTGCGTCAAATGGTTCTCTGTCTCCGAATGCATAAATCAGTTCAACTTCTTCGTTGTATGTGATGTCTTTCTCTTCGCAGAGGCCCTGGAAAACAGATATTTTTTCTTTTACAGATACGTCGCCCGAGCCGTGTCCGACTGTTTCTGCGTGATATGATGCCGTGCCAAAAAATGCTATTTCACCTTTGTTGAAAGGAAGTGCGTTGTTTTCATTTTTCAGGAGGACGATGCCCTGCGCGCCTGCCTCGCGTACGAGCTGTCTTTTTTCATCGGCATTCGATATTTCTTTTGCCGGCTCGTAGTCTGTATCCATAGCGATTGTTCTTGAAATAACGTTCAGCAGGTTTATGCAGCAGGCGTCGAGCTGCTTCATCGATATTTTTTCCTTCTTGATGAGCTGGGTAATCGTCGCAATGTCGCCTTTCTGGTCATTGCCGCCGCAGAAAATATCGTTACCGGCGGTGATATTGCCTTCTCTGCCGCCGCCTGCGCCCCAGTCTGACATTACGTATCCTTTAAAGCCCCATTCTTCCCTTAAAATGCCATTCAGCAGGTCGCCGTTTGCCGATGTGTAAATGCCGTTGACTCTGTTATATGACGACATTATCGTGAACGGATCGGCATTTTTCACCGTGTATTCAAAGCCCTTCAGGTATATTTCCCTGAGCGCCCTTTCCGTCACGTTCGCCGAAACTGATCCTCTGTTTCTTTCCTGGTTGTTTACGGCAAAGTGTTTGAGTGCAACGCCGATGCCCTGCGACTGAATGCCTTTTGTGTAGCTTGTTGCTATTTTTCCGGTAAGATATGGATCTTCTGAGAAGTATTCAAAGTTCCTTCCATTTAATACCAGTCTTTGTATGTTCATGCCGGGGCCAAGTATGATCTCTACGCCAAAATCGTAATAATCGCTGCCCATTGATTCTGTTATTTTATAAACGAGTTCGTCGTCCCAGGTCGATGCCATTACTGCGCCTGTCGGGTAACCAATCGTGATGGCGCTCGTCCTGAGTCCTGAAGGGCCGTCTGCCAGATCTGTGACCGGCACGCCCAGTCTGGGGATCGGATACGTAGAGCCGCCCGAGCTGTAAAAGCTTTCCCAGCCAAGTACCAGGGAGGCTTTTTCTTCCAGTGTCATTTCCTGTACAACGTAGTAAACTGTGTCTTCTGAGAGTTGTACGAGTCCCTCTTTGTATGGCATTACAGCCGTGTCGCACACGCCGTATTTGTTTGTGTCCGCTTTGATTGTCGCTGTGTACGTGCCATTTTCAAGAAAATCAAGTCCACTTACTTCAAAAGTGTATTTGCTTCCTGCCTTGATCGGCCCGTCGATTGTTTTGTTATGCTTGCTTCCATTATTTTCCAGGGTGAAAAGCAAGCGGCCTTCAAAGTCTGTGTCTACAAGCAGCACAACGCTGAAAGTGTTGTTTTCCCTGTTTATGGACATTACTTCTATGTTGATTTCCGGTTTGTACTGCTCTTTTGTTTTGCATGATGACATCATAAGTGTTGCCACCAGGAGAGCTGACAATGCCATGACAAGAATTAGTAAGTATCTGATTTTCTTGTTCATTTTAATCTCCGTTTCTGAAATACTCGTAGTACAGCCACAGTACGGTGTATCTGTCCTTCAGGTCTTTTGCGTACATAATCGCGTCATTTATGTTTTCGCTGCCATATTTTTCCACAAATGTGTCGAAGGAAAGGCCTACGTCGTTTATTAGATTCATCATATATTCTGATGACGGTGCCTGCAAGAGTATCTTTGCAATTTTGTCGAAATTTTCTTTGATTCCGAATCTTTCCTGTTTGCCGTACAGGCCGATTTTTTTCTGGAGCGCCATTACTTCCGGCGCTGATGTTTTGTATATGCGGTTTATGTCTTCCTGCCATTTATTTTCATCCGTCGGGCAGAGGCTGATTTTTTCAGGTGCCGTTGCTGCCTGGGCGAGGATTTTTTCACGCAACGACGCTGTAACAACAGCCGCATATGCTACGTCTATTCCGTGGAAGAAATACTCGCGGTTGTTGAGTATGCCTGTGATTTCGAAGTAATGTGCGAAGTGGTGTTCTGACCCCGATGCCGGTCTGGAGTTGCCTACGTAGCTCATCGCTATGCCAACATTTACCAGTGCCTGCATTAGTATGCTTACGCTGTCCGGGTCTCTTTTTGCTACTTTATTTGCCAGCGGCGCTACTTTTTCTACTTCATTTGCGACGAAATCGTATACGAATTCGCATATGTATTCGTCGAGTACGAGGCCGGCCAGCCGCCAGTCATTCAGGCACGAGTATTTTCCGATGATATCGCCGTAGCCCGCCCTTATCATATCGATCGGACTTTTGCACAGCACTTCCGGCTCCGCGATTATGGCCTTCGGCGTGCGGCAATTCACGGTTTCTTTCATTCCTTTGAGTATCATCGCTGCGCCAACAGATGCGTATCCGTCCATCGACGGCGCTGTTGCTACTATATAATATGGTAAATCATGGTGAAAACTCACGTATTTGCACAGGTCGTTTATTACGCCCGACCCTACGCCCACTATGAGGTCCGTGTCCGGCGCGAGTGCCTCTTCTATCTCGGCGATTTTTGTTTCGTCCGGCACAACGACGTCCGTCTGTGGCCTGAGTTTTAGTATTGTGTAGCTGATTTTTCTGAATATCGCCTGTTGTTCTTCTGTATGTGCGTTCAGTGTGTTGTCGTCGCACACGATGAGTATTTTGTTGTATTTTTCGCAATATTGTTCGAGTCTTTGTACTGCTCCGTCAGCGATATCTGTTATTTCTACATCACATTTATGTACACGTCCGCACGGGCAATCTGTTATTGGCTTCATTTTTGCATCTCTCCACTTCTTTCTCTCTGTCTGTCGATTAAAGCACAAAGCCGGCGACGTGTCAAGGTGGGTGGTTGGGTGGATGGAGTGGTTTCCGGCGGCGGTTTCCGGCGGCGGTTTCCGGCGGGGCGGTTTCCGGCGGCGGTTTGTTAAATGCACTACTGTTTAACAAACTCAATGACATATATGGCCGCGGACAAGCCTAAAGCAGCAAAAAGTTGGCGGAGATCCGGGTTTTCTGCAAACTTTTTTTGCTGCGGCGGCCCCCCGGGCGACAAATATATGCTATAATCCCAAGGCAGGAGGGGTTGCTATGAAATACAGCGAACTTAAATTGATTTTGGCGTCGCAGTCACCCAGACGAAGGCAGCTCATAGCGGAGTTTGGACTTCCGTTTGAGTGCATCACAACATGCGCCGATGAAAAAACGACAGAAACAGACCCGGAAAAGGTCGCGATGGATATTTCGCGCCAAAAAGCAGAGTGGGCGTGTAAAAATATGCAGCTGAACGACAACGAGGTTATTATCGGGGCCGACACAATTGTGGTATTTAATGGAAAAATACTTGGAAAGCCAAAGTCAGATGACGATGCAAGACAAATGCTGAAAATGCTGAGCGGAAACACACATAGCGTGTACACCGGCGTTACCATTATATGGAAGCGCGCCGCCACCACCGAGCGCACCGCCACCACCGAGCGCACCGCCACCTCCTTCGCTGAAAAAACAGACGTTACTTTCGCGGCGATCACTGACGACGAACTTGAAGCATATATAAAAACAGGCGACCACAAAGATAAAGCAGGTAGCTACGGGATACAAGGACCTTTCTCCCTTCACATACCTGCAATTTGTGGCGACTATAACAACGTGGTGGGTTTCCCCATCGCGCGTATTTATAATGAATTAAAAAAACACTGTGACGACTGACCAGGGCTGAATGTCAGGAATTGTCAGCGTGAAAATATCGCTATCCGGACAAGCCTTAAGTCGCAACTCACACGGTTCAATATACTGCCCCATCAAAAGCGCCTTCGCGCACTCGCCCGCGCACTCACCCGCGCACTCGCCCGCGCACTCACCTGCACACTCACCTGCACAATCACCTGCGCCGGACTTCAGAGCGGAAGCTCGGATATGAAGCTCGACAGGACCGGACCTTGCGACAGTACAATTTGTAATGCTGACGTGAGACAAACGACCGTCGGGGAAACACCTCGCCTGGCACGTTGCCTGAAGAGGAGTGGCAATTTCTACCACCTGGCGGTGGCCGGAAATATAGGCCGAAGCATCCAGATACTGGGTGCGTTTCTCGCTACTGAGAGTGCGATGCCACATATCAAAAGCAAAAACAGCCCATTTTGCGCCATTATCTGAAGGCGTTGTGAAAATACATGCGCTCAGGGCATGACGATCATCAACATAACAAGGAGCAATTTTACGGTTACCGTCAGTCGACGCGACAGGACGGACATATTCACACAGCGGTTCGACAAGTCCGGGATCATCAACAAAAATGCAATGCCCCCTGTCAAGAGCCAGCGGCCCACCCCACGTGCGGCCGGCAATCCCGCCGGCATCGGCAATCCCGCCATTAACAGGATGCTGCAAAAACCGCTCGTGATACCTGGAAATGTCAACATTTTTCACAGAAATTGGCAGTGAAAAGCCACGCGCAAGCAGCACCTCAATAGCGGCTCCATCTGTAATAACAGGCAGGGTCAATAACTTACGTAGTTCTTCCATCGACATAGCATTTGCGTGCTCCGCAGACAAAAGCCACACGCCTTTTTCATCGGCGCCCGCTAAACCGATGGCGCCCGCTAAACCGGTGGCGCCCGCTAAGCCGGTGTAGCCCGCTAAACCGGCGGCGCCCGCTAAACCGCCGCCCTCAGAATCTGCACCGCCCACTGCCCTCATGGCAATCGAAATACCAAGAAAACGCAGCTCATTCGCAAAATTCATATTCTGCAAAACGTACTCAAAAGGCGAAAAACACTTGCGAAGATAAGCCTTCGCAGGAAAAGCAGCAAACCAGCCGGCCTGCAACGTACCACGATTGGCAGAAGACAATTTTTGCCAATAAGGACGATGAGAAGCAAAGGCAGACAGCATCTGCGAGTGCCACGACATGGGCTCATAATCAGCCATCAACATCGCATAACTCATACTGTCGGCACCATTCGCAAAATAATAAGAAGTCTCAAAACAAGTGCCGCCGATACTCTTGCCGTACACAACGTCGGGAAGATTTTCAATCTCGGGACAAATCTCATCAACATAATCCGGAAGCTGCATCGTCTGCCACGACATGTTTTCCGCCTTAATCACAAACCACCATGGAGTGTGGTCATTGTACATACCGCCACCGGGGCGGGCTACGGGCCGGCGGCCGGTCGCGCGGAACATTGGCTCCATGATAAAGCTAAAATCAAAGCCGGTATAAAGATTATATGGTGCATACTGGTAGCCCATACGACTCGAAGGCGACTCGGCGTGCACGATGAGGCTGACTTTTTCTGTAAACTCAGACAGCCCCTGCTTTATAAAATCCATATATCTTTCACGCCAGATAATGTCACCAAAAGAAATCTCCTCGACTAACTTTTCACGTGAAAAGGAACTGCCGTACTGCTTGTTGAAAAGAGCAAGACAATCATCACAAAAACAGCCGTACGTTACCGGAAAATGGTTATCGGCGCGAAGGTCGTCATCAATCCACACGGTGTCAGGCTGAACCTGGCGCACATACTCGCGGATATATTCAAGCGTATAATCAAGAAAATGTTTGCCGCGCCAGCAGAAACAATAGTCGCTTACGGTGCCGTCGTGGCCAACCATTTTCTCAACAGGACTGCCGGGGTAAACAAGACCACTGCAGTCGCGTGATGACATATATTGGCCGTGACCTATAGTGTTTGAAATCTGCAAAGAGACACGAAGGCCCGCCGACCTTAATTTCTCCGCAGACAAACGAAGAATCCGGGCAGACTGCGCATGAACTTCCTGCGACGGAAAACCATAATTCGTCGCCAGCCAGACTTCATCACAAGAACCCGGATTTGCCGAAACGGCTGCGATAAACGAGTCAAGATAATCCTGATCTTTTTGTAAATCGCAGCCTAATCTCTGATATAACATATTATTCTTTCTTCAAAAGATCGCGAATCTGCTTGAGAAGCTCTTCTGTAGAAGGATTAGCTTCTTTCTCAAGTCTCGCTGCTTCTTCAGCGGCAGCAGCAGCTTCAGCCTCT
Organism: Clostridia bacterium; assembly: GCA_045546695.1. Lineage (GTDB taxonomy): Bacteria > Bacillota > Clostridia > UBA1212 > UBA1255 > SIG424. The sequence goes on from JAZQDE010000036.1 coordinate 55,108, forward strand.
TTCTTTGCCTTGTCAGCAAAATATGCTTCAACAGCAGCCTTGTCACTGCGTTTAATACCCTGAGCCTTCATAGCAGCCTTGTCCTCTTTGGAAATCTTGCCGGCCTTAACTTTACTGGATCCATCGCGCATCTTGTTGATTGCCTTTACAATGCAGAAGAGAACGAAAGCAATGATAATGAAGTTGATAATCGCGTTGATGAATGCACCCCAGTCAATGTAAATAGAGTTTGCAAGATCAATTTCGCCTGTTTCAGCAATGATTGCAGGGTCACCAAGGAAAGTATAAATCTCGCTCAGTGAGTTTGCGCCAAAAATCAGCGCAAGTAAGTAGTTAATAAACGGCTTGAGAATGTTATTGCTCAGCGCATTTACGATAGCGGTGAAAGAACTGCCGACGATAACACCAACAGCCATGTCAACAACGTTACCACGTGTTATGAATTTCTTGAATTCAGCAAAAAAATTTTTCACAGAAAACGACCTCTTTCTTTTTTAATTAATTGTTACGATTATACGATTTTTCTTTGCGCATGTCAAAGACTGCAATCAAAATACTGGCAGAAATTACCAGCACCGAGCCGATAGCTGTCCTCAGCGTTATTTTTTCACTAAAAACGAGCGCTCCGACAACGACACCGGTGATAGGTTCAAGCGTACTCAGGATAGAAGTTTTCTGCCCGCCGATGATAAAAGTACTCTGCTGGAAAAGCGCCACGGCGCCTACGGTCACTGCCATCGCGAACACAAAACACAAAATCCAGCCACGTGCAGACGAAGGAAGCGTCATTTCACCGGTGAAAAGGCAGATAGCCAGCGTGACGGCGCTGCTGATGGCCGCAATGTAAAAGCAAAACAGATATCCTGTTGTCGTGCGCTGCGAAAAGCCGGAGAGCAGCAAAACGTACATCGCAAACGTAACGGCCGAGCCCAGAGAACACAACACGCCGGTCGCGTCGAGCTTCTGTCCCGGTGAAAAGAACATCAGAATGCCGACAATACATATGATAATGCTGATGAGATTGCCCTTCGGCACCTTTTGTCTGAAGAAAAGGAAGCCGGCGATGACAACGATAGCCGGATAGCCGAAATGGAAAACAGTGGCAGTGCCGGAATCTATAAATTGGTAAGACGAAAAAAGCAGAATCGGCGTAAGCGAGCAGCCCAGAATGGAAATTAATGACATTTTCGGAAGCTCACGAAGCGGCACTTTTAATGATTTGCATTGCAAAAGCGCGAGCACAGCGAGCGCCGGCAGGGCAAAAAAGTTCCTGTAAAATACAAGTGAAAACGGCGTGACGCCGTCAGCGTATATGTATTTTGCCATGAGGGGCATGCAGCCGTAGATCACCGCACTTGCAATCGCAAAAATATATCCTTGTAAAACCTTTCGTCCGGTCATAGATGAATTTCCTTATAGATGAATTTCCTTTATTTACCAATTGTCAATGCAACACAAAAAGAGCAGAGAACAAAAGCTCTGCTCTTTATCTGTTGTTTAATACAAATTACTCAGCGTCAGTAGTCTCAACGTCCTGGAGCTGTGCAGCAAGGAGGTCGCCTAAAGATGTACCGATTGAAGACTCAACGTCAGCAACAACAACGTCTTCTTTGTTTTCTTTTCTAGGCTTTCTCTCACCACGAGGCTTGCGCTCTCTTACAGGAGCTTCGCCGTTCTCGCCTTCCTGAGCTTCAGCGCGAGGCTTTCTGCGAGGTCTTTCTTTCTTTTCAGGAACGATAGGATTGCCATCTTCGTCATATTCAACAGGCTTCGGCTCCGGATTGTATTCCTGAACATCACGGATGCTGAGGTTGATCTTCTTCTCAGCGATGTTAGTATCAATAATCTTAGCCATAACCTTCTGACCAATCTTGAGGCAGTCAGCTGCGCTCTGGATTCTCTGGTTAGAAATCTGTGAAATGTGAACGAGACCGTCAACGCCGGGAGCGATGTTTACGAATACGCCGAAAGCAACAAATCTAACAACTGTAACTTCGAGAATATCGCCAACCTGGTAGAGGTTTTCTGCGTCGAACCATGGGTTCTCTTCTGCCTTGCGGTAGCCGAGAGAAATTCTCTGCTTTTCACGGTCAAATTCAAGAACCTTAACTTCAACTTCCTGGCCTACGCTGAGAACTTCCTTCGGATGCTTAACTCTGTTCCATGAAAGCTCTGACATATGGATAAGTCCGTCGTATCCGCCGAGATCTACGAAAGCACCGAAAGGTGTGAGGCTCTTAACAACACCGGTATATGTACCGCCGAGTTCGATCTTGCCCCAGAAAGCTTCTTCCTTCTTTGTTCTCTGCTCAACGAGGATAACTTTGCGTGAACCAACAATACGATTGTGGCCGCGTGGACCCTTTTCGAATGCTGTGATAATAACTTCGATTGTCTTGCCTACAAATGAAGAGAGGTCTCTGATGAACTTCTCTGAAAGCTGTGATGCAGGAATGAAAATACGAACTGAACCAAGGAAAGCAACTACGCCGCCGTTAACTGCTTCAGCAACTCTTACATTAACAGGAGTCTGGTTAGCAAAAGAATCTTCAAGAAGCTTCATGTTCTTCTTGTTATCAACGCGTCTCTTAGACAAAATAGCTTCGCCGTCTTTGTCACTTACTTTGACAACCATAGCTTCTACTTCATCGCCGATCTTAAGCTGCTCAATGTCAAATCCGGGAACTTCTTCAAACTCATCCATAGCGATGAAGCCTTCGAACTTGAAGCCTAAATCGATATAAACGCCCTTTGAATCGATCTTGCTGATAGGACCTGTAACAACCTGTCCGCTTGTAATTGTTGTGAGGCTATTATTCAATAAATCCTCAAAACTGTTCTCCGATTCGTCAGCTGCTTCTGCTGCAACTTCTGCAACTTCTTCAACAACAGCTTCTTCAACCGGTGCTACTTCGATAGCGTCCTCAGCTACAACTTCTGCAGCTTCGATAACGTCTTCTACTTTAGTAATTTCTTCGCTCATAAAACCAATGACCTCCTCGATGACCTTATCGGGCGTCGATGCACCCGCAGTCACTCCCACTTTTTTAAATACATTTTTGCGCACACCATCCAGCTCCTTGGCTGATTCTACAAGAACAGCATCAGGGCATACTTCAAGGCTTATGTCATATAGCTTACGAGTATTTGAACTCATCCGGCTACCGACAACAATCATAAAGTCAACTTCTGATGCAATTTTTATAGTATCCTGCTGTCGCAAAGATGTAGCACTGCATATTGTATCAAAAAAACGCACATTGTCAAAGGAATTTTTAAAAAAATTTACAATTTCGGCGAATTTTTTTTGTGAAAAAGTAGTCTGGGCCACAACGCTATACAATATATTGTGTTTGTACTTTTCACCATTATTTAAAAAATTTTGAAATTCTTCAAAAGAGTTACAAATTTCAGCAGAATTGTCGCAAAAACCGTTAATTCCTATAACTTCGGGATGGTTCGGATCGCCGATGATGACGATTTTTCTGCCGCTTTCATATTCTCTTTTGACTAAGTCATGTATCTTGGCTACAAAGGGGCACGTAGCGTCGATGATTTCGTATCCCTTTTCACGAAGCCCCTCGTAAACAACGGGCGCCACACCATGCGCGCGGATAATCACCTTATCCCCATCGCCGGCAGGCGCAAGTGCGTCCAGATTGTTTACCGTCTTAAGTCCCATGCCGGCAAGTTCGTCTGTCACAGTCTGATTGTGAATCAGCTCGCCGTAACAAAAGACTTTGCGATCATTGTTTTCAACAGCGGCGTATGCTGTTTTGACAGCTTTTGCCACGCCGAAACAAAATCCTGCAGACGGAACCTTAATTATTTCCATCTTCTACCTCCATAAGAGCGTAGCATTTTTCTAATATTTCACGTGAAAATTCCATATAATCCGCCTTGGTGAAAGGATGTTCGGGATCGTTTTTGGGAAGATAATATGGGTCGCCGAATCTTACGTATACTTTGCCGAAAAGTCTGTATTTGCCCCAGACAGCAACCGGCTGAACGGGAACGCCCGCTTCTATTGCAAACTTTGCAACGCCTGCATGCGTTTTGCCCGGCTTCGTGGCATCTTTGTGGCGTGTGCCTTCCGGGAAAATACCAACGAGCTCGCCCTGCTGCAGAAGATGAAGTGCCGTCTTTGCCGCGCCTACATCCGCACAACCGCGGTCTACGGGAAACGCGCCGCAACTTCTGATAAATTTACCAAAAAGCTTGTTTTTGAAAAGCTCTTTTTTGGCCATCCAGTTAAGATATCTCGGTGCTTTTACGCCAATCATAATCATGTCGAGCATTGACTTGTGGTTTGATGCTATCATTCCGCCGCCTTCCGGTATCAGTTTTTCAACGTCATAGACTTTGAGTCTGATAAATACATGGCAAATAATGTTAGCCAACACTCTATAGAATTCCATCAATTTCCTTTTTTTCATAAATTGATCTTCTTTCTTACTATATTTATTATGGCATCTACGCTCTGTTGTCTGTCGAGGTCAGATGTGTCGAGGAAAACGGCGTCTTCTGCCTGTCGGAGCGGTGAAACGGCTCTGTTCATGTCGTTGTCGTCGCGTCTGTTTATGTCTTCGAGGACTTCTTCGTACGTAACTTTGTCGCCTTTTTCGATGAGTTCTTTATATCTGCGGTCAGCTCTCGCCTCGCGGCTTGCAGTCAGATATATTTTCACTTCCGCATCGGGAAGCACGCACGTACCGATATCGCGTCCGTCCATAACAACACTCTTGCCTGCAGCAATTTTTCTTTGAAGGTCAACGAGTTTTACGCGCACCTCCGGGATTTTTGATATGTCGGAGGCTTTCATGGACACCCATGGCTCTCTGATTGTGAGTGAAACGTCTTCGCCGTTGAGTGATACGGTCTGCTGTCCGTCTTCGTATGCGATTCCGATATCAAGAGAATCAAGAAGCGGGATAACGTTTTCACGGTCGTTTACGTCAATTCCCTTGCGTGTGGCATACACGGCTGCGGCGCGGTACATAGCGCCCGTGTCAAGATATGTAATTTTCAGCTGCTCAGCAAGTCTTTTTGCCGTTGAACTTTTGCCCGCGCCTGAAGGTCCGTCGATTGCAATTGCAAAGCATTTTTTGTCTTCCATATTCTACCTGCCTTTTATTGTCTGATCTGCCCTTTACCGTTGATTATATATTTATATGTTGTAAGTTCGCTAAGGCCCATCGGTCCTCTTGCGTGGAGCTTCTGGTTGCTGATGCCGATCTCTGCGCCGAGTCCGAATTCAAATCCATCTGTGAAACGTGTCGATGCGTTTACGTATACGCATGATGCGTCTACCAGTTCCTGGAATCTGACTGCTGTTGTGAAATTCTCTGTGATTATTGCTTCTGAGTGTCTTGTTCCGTGCGCGTTGATGTGGGCAATCGCTTCGTCTGCGTCGTCGACAATTTTCACAGCGAGGATGTAATCGTTGTATTCTGTATCCCAGTCTTCTTCTTTTGCGTCGATTACGTAAGACATGTCGATGTCATCGCAGCCGGAATCTTTCAAGGCTGCCATTGTCTTTTCACAGACGCGGAGCTGAGTCTTTCTTTCGATGAGTTCGCGTGCCATAGCAGGCAGGAAAATGTCTGCGATAACACTGTTTACGAGGACTGTTTCTACTGCATTGCAGACTGACGGTCTTTGTGTCTTGGCATTTATGACTACGTCGAGTGCCATTTTGAAGTCTGCGTCTTCGTCTACATAAATATGGCAATTGCCGGTGCCTGTCTGGATTACCGGAACAGTTGAGTTCTTTACGACTGTTTCGATGAGTCCTTTGCCACCTCTTGGAATAAGAACGTCAACGTATTTATTGAGCTGCATAAGTTCTGTTGCGACTTCTCTTGCTGTGTTGTCGATGAGCTGTACGCAGTCGGGGCTGACGCCGTTTGCTTCAAGTGCATCGGCGAAGATTTTTGCTACTGCGAGGTTTGAGTTGATGGCTTCTTTGCCGCCTCTTAAGATGCAGGCGTTGCCTGATTTGATGCAAAGGCCGGCTGCGTCTGCAGTTACGTTTGGTCTTGCTTCAAATATGATGCCAAGAACTCCCAGCGGTACTGATTTTTTTACGATTTGCAGTCCATTTTCACATGTATTGCCGCCGAGTACGTTGCCTACCGGGTCTTTTAATGCCATAAGCTGGATGAGACCTTCTGCCATGCCTTCGAGTCTTGCCGGTGTAAGGCGGAGTCTGTCTTGCATCGATGTGCTCATGCCGTTTGATTTTGCATTTTCAAGGTCAATGTTGTTCGCTGCGATGATTTCTTCGCTGCGGCTTATGAGCATGTCGGCTGCCGTCTTCAGAATGTCGTTTTTAATTTTTACGGGCAGCGTTGCGAGCTGCATTGATGCAGCTTTTGCCTTTTTACCATAATTTTCAAGATATTCAGTGTACTGTGACATAATTAATCTTCCTTTCTGCGGGCAACGAACAGTGTGCCGACGTCTCTGCCTTCCAGAATTTTATATATAACTCTCGGGTCGTCGCCGTTTGCGATGACAGCGTTTGTGCCTTTTGCTGCGGCGAGTCTGCTGGCGTGTACTTTTGTGAGCATGCCGCCTGTGCCGAGATTGCTTCCGGCGCCGCCTGCTACTTCTTCTATTTTTTCAGACAAGTCTTCGATCGTGTGATATAAGACTGCGTGCGGGTCTTCGTTTGGATTGTTTGAGTAAAAACCGTCAATATCTGTCAGAATAATGAGCAAATCTGCCTCGTTGAGTGTCGCAACCAGATATGAAAGCGTGTCGTTGTCGCCGAATTTGATCTCGTCTACGGCGATAGTGTCGTTTTCGTTAACGATCGGCACGATGCGCATTTTGAGAAGTTCTTTAAATGTGTTTACAGAGTGTTTTCTTGCGTCTTCGAGGTCGAGTACGTTTTTTGTAAGCAGTATCTGTCCTACTGAAAAGCCATAATCTGAGAATGCCATGCTGTAGAGCTTCATCAGGTCAACCTGTCCGACAGCAGCAACGGCCTGGCGGCCTTCTACAGTTTTTGGTTTTTCGGGGAGTCTGAGCATCTTGACGCCTACGCCAATCGCGCCGGACGAAACAAGTATTACGTCCAGTCCGTGGTTCATGAGGTCTGAGATGATTTCTGACAATTTATGGATACGTTTGATGTTTATGCCGCCTTCTTTGTACATTAATGAAGAGGTGCCGATTTTGATAACGACTTTTTTCGTATCTTTGAGTTTTTCTCTATATTCTGCCTCGCGGGCTTTGTCTACTATATCCATTGTGAAACCTTCTTAATTAAAAATAGTCCAAAGTTGATAATATCAACGATGGACGTTTTTGTCAATTATTCTGTGGCCTGTATGCGAACATAAAATCGTTTATCGGCTCGCACATTGGCTGGACGCTCTGGATTCTGTGGTCCGATCCGCAGTCGTATCTGTAATAGTCTGTGTCGTTTGCTTTGCCTGCGCACATGAATGTGTGTGACGCGTATTCTACGCCTTTGCCGGAAGTTTTTGGTATTACGAATACGATGTCGCCGGCCTGCAGGTCGTCTTTGTTTTCTATGCGTGAAAAGCCGTGTTTTTCACAGAATGTGGGAAGGTCGTGTGCCGGATCTGCCGAGCAGTATACGTAAAGTCCGTTTGCCTCAGGCTGGTCTGTCATTCCAATATTATACAGTACCCAGCCGACGAAACGGTCGCAGCTTACTGTTTTTTCGCTCTCGTTTATTGCCGGATTGAGCATCGCATGGCCGTATCTGAAGCCCGTCGTGCGTACGTGGTCGGTGATTTTTTTGCCTTCTGCGAGCATTTTTGTCACTTTTTCGCTGTATGGTGCGTAAATGATTTTGCCGTTTTCATCGTAGACCCTGTATCCGCAGGCAGCATTGTCGTCTGCGGTTTTTTTCGCATTTTGAAGGTCGGGGTTGGTGAAAATTTCCAGTTGTGTGTTTTCGGACTTTATAGTGTACATATTTGTCGCCCTCCTGCTATGTGCTGGTGATATTTTAAACCAGGCGGTGGAATTTGTCAAAAGGATGTGGGCGCGGGCGTGGGCGGCGTGGGCGTGGGCGTGGGCGGAAAGCGATATATATGAAAAGTCAAATTTTTGGTACTGTTAAGAATTATGAACATAGGCATACCTTTTTTTCAGTATTTTGAACAGTACCAAAAAAATCGGTTTTGATATATATGCCCTGATGGCCTCCCACCCCCATATAAAATTCACAATTTATACATTGACTTTATCGTACATTGTGGTAGCATTGCATGGTTTCGTTTGAAACTATTATTCAGAAGGAAGATGTTTCGGATTGGTAAGTTTTGTAAAAAAGAACACAGTTTTGATGATAGCATTGCTGCTTGCGGGAATATCCATGATTATCGTGCCGCCCGACAAGGCCTACGCCGGATACATCGACTTCAAAACAATCAGCTGCCTGTTTTGCGTTTCGGCAGTCGTAATGGCACTCGGCGACATTGATTTTTTTACATTTCTTGCCAGGAAAATTATTACAATCGCGGGCAGTCTGAGAAGCGCGGTGCTCGGAATTGTTTATATAACATTTATTGGCTCTATGCTCATTGCAAACGACATGGCGCTGCTTACTTTTCTGCCGCTTGGCTATATCGTGCTTCATAAGACGAACAACGACAGGCATATGGCTTTTATGTTCATTATGCAGAACATTGCGGCAAACCTCGGCGGTATGCTGACACCTTTTGGCAATCCCCAGAATCTGTATTTATATACGTATTACGATATTCCGACGAGCCAGTTTATGGCAGTTATGCTGCTACCTTTCCTGTTTGCAATCGGTCTGATCACACTTGCATGCTTCGTTTTTGTCAGAAACGAAAAGCTCACGATGGACCGTTTTGACGCGATTGTCCTGCCCCGCAGAAATACCATTATTTACCTGGTATTATTTGTTTTGTCCATATTGATTGTGTTCAGATTTATTCCATATATTGTCGGCGTTGCAATCGTGACCGGCGGTGTGTTCATTTTTGACAGACACGCGCTTAAGAAGGTTGACTACCCGTTGCTGCTGACATTTATTGCCTTCTTTATTTTTGCAGGAAACCTCTCCAGAATTGATGCTGTCAGCGATTTTATTTCACCACTTCTTGGTAAAAATACTTTGTCGGCATCGGCTTTGAGTTGCCAGTTTATGTCAAACGTACCGTCTGCCATTTTGTTTTCACAGTTTACCGATAACTGGAAGGAATTGCTTCTTGGCGTTAACATCGGTGGCACAGGCACTTTGATTGCATCGCTGGCGTCACTGATTACTTTCAGACAGTTTTCAACGTATTATCCAAATAAAAAAGGCAAATATTTCCTGGAATTTACCGGAATAAACTTTGCCTTCCTTGCTCTTATGATTGTGTTCTGCTCTGTTGTCATTTTATAACAGCTTATAACAGCGCGTTGATTTCCTTTTTGTATTCCAGGAATTCTGACGTCAGGTCAAAGCCCTGTCTGTCTTCCCTTTTTTTGGAAATCCGTACGCACGAGCGGATGATGGCGCCGTCCGGGCTATCACCGAGGACGTAGACTTTGTCCGACATGTACACGGCCTCGTCGATGTCGTGCGTGATCATCAATGTCGATTGGTTGTATTTTTGTGAAATATCGAGATACCAACTGTGCATTTTTGCTTTTGTGAGCGAGTCGAGTGCGGAAAAAGGCTCATCCAGGAGCATGATTTCCGGCGAATAAAGGTATGTGCGAAGCAGTCCTGCCCGCTGGCGCATGCCGCCCGAAATCGCTTTCGGGTATAGTTTTTCAGCGCCTTCCAGACCAAAAAGTGGAAAATATTTCAGCGCCTCCTCGCGGGCGTCTTTCTTTTTCCTGCCCTTGATGAGCAAGGGCAGGATTACGTTGTCGAGCAATGTTCTGTGTTCGAGAAGCAAATCTTTCTGGAAACTATATCCAACAATGCCGGTTTTGCCGGTAACGTCGGTGCCATCTATCAGCACGCTGCCGCTGTCTGGCTCTGTCATGCCCGCGATCACGTTAAACAGCGTACTTTTGCCTACGCCACTTTCTCCCAGCAGCGACACGATCTCGTTTTCCGCCACTTCAAGTGAAATATCTTTTATGATGGTGCGTCCGTCAAATGATTTGGTTACATTTTTTGTCTCAAGTTTGTTCATGTATTTGCTTCCCTTTGTTTTCTTTTGTTTCCATATTATGGTAAAAAGTCGTTTGTGAAGCCGGCGTTGTCCGGAATCTCGTCTGTTACCAGTTTTTCATCTTCGAGCCATGTGAAAAATCCGTTCCATCTGGCAGCGTCGATATATCCCCACTTCGGTGCGTCGTCTATGTATTTGTCTTTGAGCCAGAGCTGGCTTGCATACACGTGGTCGTAGTCGAGTTCGGGCACAGCCTTACAGATAATGTCAGCCGCCTCTTTTGGATTTTCACAGGCATATTTATAGCCTTTTGAAACAGCTTCCATAAATTTCTTTGCGGTGTCCGGGTGTTTTTCCAGGTAGTCGTTGTTGCCAATTATTACCGGTGTGTAGTAGTCAAATACGGGATTGATGTCTTTGAATGCGAAGTAGTCTATCTCGTAGTTGTTTACTTCTGTCGCAACGCCTGCCCACGCGTAATATATCCATAAACAGTCAACTGTGCCGGATTTGAGTGCTGATATTTCATCTGTCACCGTGCTGGGAATCATCGTTACTTTGCTGTAGTCGCCGCCGTCTTTTTCAACGACGTTTTTGATGATTGCCTGCTCTATCGGCCACTGCCACGTAGCGTATTTCATGCCTTCCATGCCTTTCGGGCTTGTGGCGCCCTCGCCTTTGCGGGACATGATGCCTGACGTGTTGTGCTGGATCACCGCCGCCACTGCCGTGATGGGCAGTTTGTTTTCACCGCTGACAATTGTTGCCATATTGTCCTGGAAAGAAACGCCAAATTGTGCTCTGCCTGATGCGACGAGCATTTCGGCGCCGTCTTCAGGCGGCTGCGCGATTGTTACGTTGATGCCGGCCGCTTTGAAGTATCCGAGTGCCTGGGCTACGTATATTCCTGTGTGGTTCGTGTTCGGGGTCCAGTCGAGGACGAATGTTATATCTGTTGCTTCTTTTTGTGTGCTGCATGCCGGCAGAAACATTGTTACCGCGAGGCAGAGTACCAAAATGAGTATTATGTTGTGCTTTTTCATATTTCAGTCTTCTCCTTTTTTTGTAATTTGTTCCCACGGTGTCATTTTTTTGTGCGCGAATGATATGATTCCCATCAAAATCAGACTCAGGAGTGATATCAATATTATTACTGCAAACATTTTGTCGTATTGGTATGCTTTTTTCACGCGTGTCATGTATACGCCGAGTCCTTCGAAGCCTCCGAGCCATTCGGATATTACCGCGCCTACGATTGAGTACGAGGCGGATATTTTCAGTGCCGAGAAGAATGGTGTGATGGCGCCGGGTATTTTCACATATCCAAATATTTGTATTTTGCTTGCGCCCATTGAGCGCAGCAGGTTGATGCAATCTCTGTCGCATGAGCTGAAGCCTTCGAACAGTCCGATTGCGATCGGGAAAAATGTTGTGAGTACTATCAATATTACTTTTGGCAGCATTTCGTATCCGAACCAGAGTACGAGCAGCGGCGCGATTGCTACTGTCGGTATGGTCTGTGATATGACGAGGAGTGGGTACGTGATTTTTTTGAGTAATTTGAATGAATCCATCATTACCGCAAGGATGAAACCCGTCGCGACTCCTATTGCCAGGCCCAAAAGTGCCTCTGTGAGTGTGGTTTTTGTGTGTTGCATGAGTAGCGCGAAGTCTTCTACGAGTGCTTTTGCGACTTCTACGGGTGACGGCAGCATGAAGCCCGGCACGAGTTTCATTGCGCACACGAGTTGCCACACTCCGATAAGAATGAGTATTCCTACCAGGGCGTATGTTTTTTTGAGTATTCTTTTGATTGAGGTTTTCATTTTCTGCAATCAACACCTTTGGGGTTAAAATAAAAAAGCCTTACATGCTTGTTACATGTAAGGAGACCATAATCAATTATTTTTGTAATTGTTTATGCTTCCCTACGCCGACATTAATCGGATCAAGTAATGAGGGTTTGTCACCGGTGACATTCTCAGCCGCTTGTTCGTGCCTGCGCTTTTGGCGCCGGTCTGGCGCTCGTTGGCGCCGGTTGGCGCTTTTGGCGCGGGTTGGCGCTTTTGGCGCGGGGTCGAACTTTTAGCAGCTCCCCTAGCATGTGAGTTGATTATAGCACTAGGGCTTGGGGGTGTCAACGGGGTTGGATGGGGCTGTGGGGCTTGTTCGCGGCTCGGCTGGGGGCCGGGATTGGCTTGTCCACGGCTCGGCTGGGGGCCGGGTTGGCTTGTCCACGGCCGTTTTCGGTGAAAAGTTTGCAGAAAACCACAATCTCTGCAAACTTTTTGGCTTCCAGGGCTTGTCCGCGGCCGTTTTCAGTGAAAAGTTTGCAGAAAACCACAATCTCTGCAAACTTTTTGACTTCCAGGGCTTGTCCACGGCCGTTTTCGGTGAAAAGTTTGCAGAAAACCACAATCTCTGCAAACTTTTTGACTTCCAGGGCTTGTCCACGGCCGAAAAACAGCCTCAGTTTGTTAAATCGATGTGCTTTTAACAAACCGGCCGCCCTCCGACGCCGAAAAAGGCTTGTCCGCGGCTGAAAAACAGCTTCAGTTTGTTAAATCGATGTGCTTTTAACAAACCGGGCGCCTTCTGACGCCGAAAAAGGTCGAAAAAGGCTTGTCCACGGCCGTTCTGTGCAGGGGCATCGGCTGAATATTTTCAACGGAAACAGAATAAACTACTATCAAACAATTAGCAGGAGTAGATTATGAGGCGTTCTGTTGGATTATGGCAATTATTGGGATTCGGGATCACGGCGGTGGCGGGCACGCTGCTGCATTTCTTGTATGAGTGGACCGGAAAAGCGGTGATAGTGGCGCCTTTCTCGGCAATAAACGAGTCGACGTGGGAGCACATGAAACTGCTGTTCTGGCCGTCGTTTATATTCGCGTGTTTCCAATATCCAGCATTCAAAAAACACACAGAATTCTGGTGCATCAAGCTAAGAGGAATTATTACCGGACTCGCTTTGATACCGGTGATCTTCTACACGTACAACGGGGCAATCGGAAAATCACCGGACTGGCTGAACATTACCATTTATTTCCTGTCGGCGGCGGTCGTGTATATATATGAAACGAGGCAATTTCGGAAAAAGCCCGAAAAAAACGGGACAGCTTTTAATTTTCCTGAAATTGCCTTTATAGTGCTCATAATAATAGCAATAATATTTGTTGTTTTCACTTTCGTGAGACCAGATTTTGGAATATTCAAAGATCCGGGCCAGTAAATCACGGAGCAGTAAATCACGGAGCAGTAAATCCCGAGGCAGTAAATCACGAGGCAGCCGCTTCCCATTCGTGGTCGTAGTAATCGTCCGTCAGGTAGTTGGCAACTTTTTCCGGAGAGTCAAATTCAGAAGGCGAAAGATAAACGGGAGATGCGAACTTGCCGTGGGTTGGGATAAGTTTCCAGCCGGAAGTGTTCTCGAACGTTGCTTTTGACAGATCAGGGCATTGTGAAAAGGCGCTGTCGCCTATGTAGGTAACGCCGGCGGGAATGGTAATTTCTGTCAGATTGTCAGAATAATAAGCAGCGAAACGATCAATAGTTGTGACGCTTTGAGGCAAAACGAGTGCGGTCGGCTCGGCGACTGAGTAAAAGCGCAGGAAGGTTGTGCCGTCGCGGCTGTAGAGATTGCCGTCGATTGAGCGGTAAACAGCGTTGTTTTCACTGACATCGACACCACGAAGGGAATCACAAAACATAATCGATTCGTAGGAAATATCGGTCACCGTGGATGGAATGGAAATATATTCCAGTGCGGAGCAGTGCCACATAGAATACCTGTTTATGGAAACAACGCCGGCAGGAACTTCGAAGGTTGTCTGTTTTTTTGCGGGCGCGTACAGGACAAGTTCCTTGCCATCTTTTGTATAAATCACGTTGTCAACAGAGGTAAAATATGGATTGGCCGGGTCGACAGTAAGCTCCGACAAAGAAGTACAGCCATCAAAAGACCAGCCACCGAGGTGTTTTACATTTTTTGGAAGGTGCAAACTGGTAAGGGCCGTGCAGTGTGAAAAGGCAGAGCCGGAAATAAACTCGACGGTCTCGGGAATGGTAACACTTGCCAGAATCTGGCTATCTTTGAAGGCCTCAAAGCCAATTTTCACAACCGGTTTGCCGCGATATTCTGAAGGAATAACAACATCCACCATCTGCCAAATGACGCCGGGCTTTTCACCGGCAATATTCGAGCCGGTCACCTCGTAGCCGGTCCTCTCCTCGTTCAACTCAAAATCGAGCCACACACTCGACGAGTCCCTGACGCGACGCACACAGGCGCAGAGACTGAGCAAGACTGCGAAAATGAGAATAAATGCAAAAAAGGATTTTACGGGCTTCATGTGGGGACCTCCTTCCGGTATTTTACATGCGGGTTGCCATTTCCTGGATGTCTTCGAGCTTGAATTCCTTGCCGAGACACTCAGGTGTAACGCCTGACTTGCCTACGTTTTCAATAACAGCATATACAACGCCGGTTTCTTTGCCGGAGGTAGATTTGACCAGGAGATTGGTAAGTCCAACGGTCGCATTTGCAGCAAATCCAACACCACCATTTCCCAAGGAGGTTACGTCCGGCATGCTCATGGAGATGATGCCGCCACAAACAGAGCATTTGAAAAGATAAAGATTTCCTTTCCAGGACATCTGAGTGTGCACAGATACCGTCCAATATGGGTTCTGAGTGCAGCAAAGAGGACATTTCGGAAATGTGCGGTTTACAAATTGTTGCGGCACTGATCCGGATAGACCTTCTGCCCTGATAAACTCATACTTCTTGCTCGAATCATACGAGATACCGGCCTCGAGGGGAGAATATTTCTTCCAGTCAATGTCAACAAAGCCACCGCGCGGGGCCTGGTTTGCCTGCGGCGGAGCCTGGTAATTATTGGCAGCAGGTCTGTATGCAGGCGGTGTCTGCGGTGTCTGCGGAGTCTGCGGTGTCTGCGGAGTCTGCGGCGTCTGTGGTGTCTGGGGGGCGTGTGGTGTCTGGGGCCTCACTTCTTTTTGCCTGCCCTCAGCTCTTCTCCTTTCATAACGAAGAAGCTCGATATGCTTATTCAAAAGGCTCATGCGTATTATTCCCGTTAAAAAAAACGGAATTCCCACTCCGAAACCCACCAAAGCCAGCAAAATAGTAAATCCGTTACTGCTACGCAACACAAACATTCCTGTATAATAATTAAAAAGCATTGCTTCGGCTAAAAAAGCCGACACTGCGCAAAAAACTATACCTACAATCATCCTTTTTTTTGCAGAAGAATGTTCTTCTATCAAATCTTCTAATTTCTGATCCATGCCGAGCCTCCTATTATATTTTTCCTTTATAAGGCATTATAGCACTATTCCCCGGTGAAAAGCAACGCAAAGCCGCAGGTGAAAATGCCCTCTCATATCAGCACGCCGTTGCAGTGGTCGACCTCGTGCTGGATAATCTGCGCGGTCCAGCCGGTGAAAAGCCTGGTGTGGGTCTGCGTGGAAAAGTCCTGCCAGCGGACCTTGATTGTTTTGAAACGCTTGCAGGGGCGCGCGCCGCCAAGCAGCGAAAGACAGCTTTCGGCGGTGTCGTACGGGCCGCTTTTGCTGACAATTTCAGGATTGAACATGACTGTGTAAACGGGCAGCGGGCTGCTGTCGTCAAGAAACGCAATGATGCGTTTGCGGACGCCTATCATGTTGGCGGCCATGCCAACGCATGTTTCACGGTGCGCGCTGAGCGTGTCGAGCAGGTCGCGCGCGGTTTGAATATCTTCTTTTGTTGCGGGCTCCGACTTTCCGGCGAGGAAAAGCGGGTCGTGAATAAGCGGTCTTACCATGGTGTTTCCATAATCCTCCTGAGTATCTCCTCATCCGCCGGGCAGAAGTCATACAAGGGAATCTCGCGCGGCGTTATCCAGCGGATATCATTGTGTTCGAGCAGCTTTGGCACGCCCCCGGCAATCGTTGCGTGAAACAGCGTCAGATGTACGCTCAGGTCGGGGTACTCGTGGACAACGTCCATGAAAACGTCGCCGACCGCCAGGGTGACAGCGAGCTCCTCCCGGCACTCGCGCAACAGCGCCTGCTCCTTTGTTTCGCCCGGCTCAACCTTGCCGCCAACGAACTCCCAGAGAAGGCCCCTCGCCTTGTGCGCCGGGCGCTGGCATATCATAAATTTATCCTTGTCCCATATCAGGGCCGCAACCACTTCGGTCATAGTGTCACCTGCTTTGCTTTATAGATGGTTGGTGAATAGATAATGCTGTGTAGCATGATAATCTTGGTGAAAATATTATAGCAGGATGGGGTGAAAGTGTGCAAGAACGATATCTCTTTCCTATCATTAATTATCATTATAGCCATTTTTAATTGAGTTTAGGCGCATGTTCCAGTATTGTTCTCTCCAAAATTTTTATCGGGTCGTATGAGAGACTAAAATATTCTATAAGTGTGTATGTAAAAAATTCCTCAAAAGATTCTGAGCTTTTTAGCTCATACAGTGCAATTAGTTTTTTATTTCCACCATGTTTTGAGTCCAGGTAGTTTCCCCATCTTTGAGCGACTCCTTCAACCCCGGTTGCAGGTCCTATATACAGTTTACCAGTATTGGTCTCTGCCAAACAATAAACACCTGTAATTTTTTTAAAGCCTCATAAGATGTTGACAAAATCCGTCCAGAAAATATATCAGCCAATCGATGATAAGGTAGATGAACTTTATCATATCCCTCAAATTTTTCGCCATCATATAAGCAAGGAGGAATTTCTTTAACAGTGGCCTGCTCAAGATACTTACTAAGATTAAATACATACCTTGAAAATGTGTTTCCTTTTTTTACATCTGATAATTAATCTTCCAAAAAACGGTGCAAAGCGATTTAGAACGTTTACAACCGCTACGGAACCTGGCGGAACTTCTTTATTTTCCGCCACGGATAGCAGTATCCATTCCTCATCGCTCATACGAGCAAAGCTGAATACCCATTGCCCCGGGTAAAAGTTTCTCTTTTTTCCATACCATCCCCAATAGGAGCAATCCGAACAGTACCATTCATTTTATCTATAGTATTGTGCCTAGGCCATCTATCGAGAAATTGTTGGCCTCTACTCCCCGCACGCATATTAAATTCGATTTACTATTATTAATTTCCTTATCTGTGAGATTAAGAACAGTATTCAATTGTAATTCCATCTTCTCGCCTCGCAATCCTTTTTTCATAATATACTTCTATTGTTTAGTCTTCAATTTCTTTTGGCGCAGTAAGTAAAAATTCTTCCAACTGCCCCGTCATCAATTCATGTTCCCCTTTATGCAAAGCAAATTCTTCTGTCTGCATATATTTACCCATCGAAGCAATGTCTGTGTAAATAAATGATATTTTAACAGAATAGCTCTTTTTATTCTCTTCGATAAGGTCTTCATTTATAATTATTAAAAAACATTTTGGAGTTGTGGTTGAAATGCAAAATGGTTTTAATCTCCATTCATTTATTTTCATTTGAACATTTATAGCATTTCCCGCTCCATGATTAAAAATTTTATATTCTAGTAGATATTTCTTTTTAAAGAAATCCCCCATTTTATCATTAAACAAGACCTCGTCTATTGGGTCAACTTTTTCACCTTTATCAATTTTTCTTTTAGTTATTATTAATTGTTTTACCTCTTTAGGAATATCTCCATTATAAATTAGCGATTGTTTCTGAAGTGTTATATATGTAGTGTCTTCTATCGGTAAATCGGAAATATCTTTATAGGCATAGCTATTGCTTTCCAGATATGGTCTAATTGATAACTTTCGTTCTTCCTTTAATTTTTTCGAATTATCTTTAATAGTCCAAGCAACTCCTACAAGAGTAATTAACCCTCCGAAAACAGCGCCTACAATTGTAAATATAATTTCTTGTAGCGTTCTATCTGGTACCAAATAAATCAGATACACTGTAATTGCAAGTCCTAAAATAAAATCTTGTATCAACAAAAACATATTCTTGTCATTTGATTTTAAAAAAGTTTGAACGAGATTATAGAAAACAACAACGATAGCTGTCATTCCAAAAACAAACTGTAACCATAACCATATAGATTGATTGTTATTTGTACTTTGCCAATACTTAAAAATTGACATATACAGCAAGTCTAATATCCAATAGAAAACGATTAGTTTATAATACCAGTCCTGCTTGTTTTTGATTTCGTCTTCTGTGTACGATTCTCGTTCTATCACATAAGATTTAACACCTAAAACAAACGAAGGGGCAGATATCGCGATAAACATAAATGCTGCCCACCACCATGTATAAGAAGTTGTATAGTAATTTATTACAAACACGCTACCCAATAACACTATACACGGCAATAAAGTTTTTTTCGATATGTGGTTTACCCATTTGATTTTGCTGATTATTTCTTCACGTTTAATAAATCTCACTGATTCGATAAAAAAAGCAAAACATGAGGGATACCAGATTATTTGGGCTATTACACTATTTAATATTCCATTAAGAAAAGGTATGACAAAAAATGCAATCATAGCTAGTATTTGTATAGCAGTTTTTATAATGTTCAATGTTTTCTTTAATATTGTTTTAAAGTCTTTTTCCATTGCAGTACCTTTCTTTCTGTTAATTTCACCAACAGAATGTTGTCATCCAATCAAATGTTTTAGAACAAATCCATCTTCTTTTGCTACGAGCTCCGACTTTCCGGCGAGGAAACGCGGGTCGTCAGCGAACGGTCTTACCCTAGTGTTTTTTACATCACATACATTGCTCATATAATTAAAACCATTCCTCATTTTCAGTAAAGTATGATGCAGTTACTAACTCTAACGGTTTTACTTTTTTATCATCAAATCTAAGTTCTAAATTATCCATAAGGAACTCAGCTCTATTCCTAGGAATTACAACTGCAACAGATATATCTGCCAAAGAAGGAATATCTGTTTCCTCATACTCTAACACACTTTTATAAAAAATTTCTTTTATTCCACTTTGTTTACGTATGCCCCTACCGTCAAGACACGAAGAGGTTCCCATATCAGGAAAAATATATCTCCACATTTTTTTTGGAACAGATGTTATTCTTGCTCTCCCTTGAGACAATTTAGCATATACAATATTTGAATCCGGTACCTCTTCTATCCCTTGAAAAACAAATCTTGCTCGTTGTTTTGTTCCATATAAAACCCGATCTCCGGGATTTAACGAACAAACTATGTTTTCTGAATTTGCTTGGTTATAAACAAGACATACTGCCATGGCATAAATAATTGCAATTGCATCAAAACATACAGATCCTGTATGTAGTACTATGCCAACATTGTGCTTTTCTTTGTTGATGGTTCTAAAGAAATAATCAGCAAAAGATTCTAACAGTAATTCTTTTGAAATCTCTTCCCCTTCTAAGATCACGCTACATTTCTCTAGTATTTTTTTTTTAGTGCTTCTATTGCTTTTTGCATTGGAAACCTCCCTATCCAAATGAACAAACACCTAAATATTTTTACTTAATATTTTTTACAGGCTAAATATAAATAGCATTTCTTTTTATAATATAAATCAACCATTCTCATATCATTGTCGTTTTATTTTTATTTAAGAAGTATTATAACACACTCATATTAACTTCCAAAACAAGGATATTACGCATCCATTCTCCAAACGGTAAATTCTTCCCTTTTTCTATGGTAATCGGTTAAATTAATAGCTTTACTTAATAAACCTAACCTGCAAATTCAATTTAATAAAGTATCTGCCCTCTTCTTTATAAATACTTCCAAATTGATGTCTTGCGGTACTCGCAGTTTCGAATCTTGTGTTTTTAATGAGATAATTTTCAAATTCGTTACGATTAAATAAGTGATAACAAAGAACTTCTCCATCCTCACGGACAATAATATATCCACCTGTTGCATCTATAGTTCCATCCCAAACTGTCGAAGGAAGCATTCCCAATGCACTTTCTGATAGTAACTTTTTAAACTTGTATTTGTAAAACGGATGTCCCTTTGAAAGGTTATATTTCATTGGATTTACATCAGTAATATGTTCAATAGCACTTTCTATTGTATTGATACCTGTAGAATAATACTCCTTAAGCATATATGCGCAAATTCTGGGAAGGTCACCATCTATCAGCAGAAGATTGCTTTCAAAAACATCATTTTCCATGCCAATATATTTTAAATTGCATCCGTTATCTTTAAGGTAATCTAATTTTTGCTTGAATTTTTTAGAAATAACTTCAAATTCGCTCATGATCTTATCATTACAATCCCCGGTGATTTCATATATGAAATTTGTTGTTTTTCCGGCATTTATAAGCGTTGATGCGCTACCAAGTCTGGATTTAATACTAAAGCCTTGTACTGCCTCATATCCGGTATTAAGATCATGAATTTTGATACGAATATCAGATTTATCATTTGACTTCGCCTTTAAAGATTTAACATTAATTCTGTCTAAAAATTCTTCTGTGTCTTCAGATACAAATGAAGTAGTATTTGCAGATACAATATCACTGTAAAGGTTGTTTGAGACATTTGCAAATTCAGAAAATGGAACATCAATTAAAATTTTATTTGTTTCTGTATTATACACAGAAACTCTTTCTTCTGTACGATTAATTCTGAACTCCAGTACGCCCACTTTCTCTGATCTTACAATATTGATTATATTATAAAAAACATCGTCAATCTTATTCAGATCAGCATCTGCTGCATAAAGTTTTCCTACTTCTAACAATCGAAGAAATACATATACCTCGCTCCATTCACCTTTATTTCCAGCAAGTTTAGGCATTATCCAAGACCTCCTTAACCTTTTCTGCAATGGCTTCAATTACGTTTACTGTAACACTATTACCTAACTGTTTATAAAGGTGTGTATCTGCAAGAGGTAAAACAAAACTATCCGGAAATCCTTGAAGTCTAGCCCATTCTCTTGGTGTCATCTTGCGAATACCTTCTTTATTAACCGTACCTTTGATATTAGTCATCGGATTGAGATTTTTTTGTCTTTTATCAATAACCAAATTTCTTTCTCTTCCCATTCCTCCACAAACAATCGCACCGGCAATTTCATTCCAGCTTCTGATTTCATATCCAAAACCATTGCCTTTTGCCTCGTGACGCGCTTTATGTTGACGTAATGTTTCAAGATACACATCACTTAAATAATACTTTGACACAACCGGGTTTTCTTCGCGAATATCAAGTAACCGTTTAGTATTATCGGTCATTTCCGGAAAGTCAAATGAATCCGGTGCGATATCATTTCTAAATGCTACCACATAGATTCGTTCTCTATTTTGAGGAACACCGAAATTTTTGCTGTTCAGCACTTTAAAAAACACTTTATATCCTATTTTTTCAAGTGTATTACATATTATCTTAAAGGTCCTTCCCCTATCATGTATCACAAGGCCCTTAACGTTTTCACAAAAAATAACTTTAGGCTTATGATATTCACACAAACGTACAACATCAAAAAAAAGAGTGCCTCGGCACATGCCTTTATAATTGTCATCAAAGCCCATACGCTGACCGGCAAGGCTAAACGCCTGACACGGAAAACCCGCAAGACAAATATCAAATGTAGGTACTTCTTTTTCATCAATTTGTGTTATATCTCCGGCAATTTCAAAATCGTCATTGTAGTTTGCCCTGTATGTCTTCTGTGCATGTTCATCCCATTCACTAACAAAAACAGTTTGGATATCATCGCCAAACGCTCTATCAAAGCCAAGGCGGATTCCACCTATTCCGGCAAAAAGATCTATTGACTTAAGTTTATTCATTTTGAATTTACCACCTTTTCAATTACATCTGCGCAGTGCAATGTGTTTTTTGTTATTTCTTTACCCCAAAAACGAAGTACCGTCCAGCCTTCAGCTTCAAGTTTTGCAGTAACATCGACGTCTCTTTGCATGTTCCGTTCTATTTTTGAGAACCAAAAGTCTTGATGTGATTTAAAATCCTTTTTGCGTTCTTCCCAATTATATCCATGCCAAAATTCACTGTCACAAAAAACTGCTATTTTCTTGCCTATAAATGCAATATCAGGCTTACCGTATATTTGGGTTACATTTTTTCTGTACCGAAGACCACGTGCCCAAAGTTCTTTTCTCAACAAGACTTCAATCCTTGAATCCTTGTTTTTTACCTGTTGCATATTATAGCTGATTTGCTCCTTCGTTTTATTCATTCTATATTTTATTGAAATATTCTTCGTCTATTTCGTAATCCTTTACTTCTCTGACACCAATGCCAAAATCGGCAAATCTTATTATTGTATTTTTAAAGCTAAATAAGTAATAACTGTTACTAATAGTATTGACAATAATTATAACACACTCTTTTTAATCTGCAAGTTTCTGGTAATCCTATACACTCCGATTACCCCACCCCACAACACCTCATATACACCTTCATATTCCGGATGCGCTCCTTGCCGTCGAAATGCTTCTTTTTGCCGAACCACTTCGGGAGCGGGTACATCGTCAGGCAGCGGCCGGCGTCGCTGACGATATAACAGTAGTTGTTATACGCGAGCGCGGTCGTGTTTTCCGTCGCAGTATTTTCCAGATAATCCCTTTCCCAGGAACTGAAATACGCCGCGGTCTTTCCCCAGGTCAGTGCCAGGTCAATCATCTTGTAGGCGCGACGCTCGTTGAGCCCCGCACGCTGTTTCGCCCTCTCCAGGCTGTGAAAAGTTGCCATTTTTTCTGTTCTCATGTCTTTCGTTCCTTTCTTTTTATATATCAAAAATGTACCATTTAATGGCAGCATAAAATAGAAGGCAGATGGGTAAAAAGTGTCCAATGGTGATGGTTGTCGGTGGAAAATAAAAATAAATCCGCTTTATAGAACTGTCTTTATTAGCAGTCAAACGAACAAATTTCACATATACAGACTATCCCGTGTTTTATAGATATTTAACAATATTTATTAATTCGAATTATTGTGAACTCTCAGAATATAAATCATTGACATTGAATTTTTGTTAAAAAAATCAAACGGATATTTGGTGCAACGAAACAATCCCATTGTGTTTGTGTTGCTTCTTGTCACTTTTATTAACAAGTTTAACCATCTGGATAAGATAAACATCATCTATCCCTTGAACGGATAGTGTATGTTCATACGGGGAATCGTAAATTGCATGCTCACATAATCTTCATCTGCATATATATCGATTTTTTCTACTTTTCTATGTTCTCCGCAAGATTCCACAGCTAATTCTCCCACTTCTGCAACTTTATTCTTTACTGTCTGTCGTGTTACTTTTCCGGAAGCATAATCGTCGTTGCTTTTTTCATATGATTTGCTTGCAGCACCCTGGATTAATCTTGCACTCAGTTCCGATGCGATCCGGTCTTTTTCCTGTAATCCTATTACCGCATCTATCGGATACACATATTCTCCTGTTTCTTTTGACTTATACACTGTTCTTTTGAAGAGGAGTTCTCCCATTGGCGTTAAAACCCTTCTCTCAACATTCTTCTGTTGCACGAGAAGATTCATTTCTTTTCTTAGTTTACTTTTGCAAAGTTCTTCGTCTGCATACTCAATTACTTTTGATGTTAATTCTAAGATAAACTCTGATGTTATTTGCTCTATATCCTTAGTGTCAGTGCAAATATCATATAATCCACCTTCTTCAAAATTTTTAAAATTTTCTCTACCAATCCTGTTACTGCTTGTGTTACACTATTCCTCACGGGAGCCACCATCCTTTAGTGTTTTTTCGCAATTATTAATTTATCACTAACCGGGGCTCCCGTCATTATTTTTCTTTGAAATCCCAAGATTCATTTTACACTAACGAAATGCACCAAAGAAATATTTTTCACTTTAGTATAAGTTGCGGCGAAGCAGTTATTATCATTTAACTATGGACAATTTATCCTGAAGTTGTTTTTGCAAAAACGTTCAGAATGAACGAGCAGCCATCATCGCCAGATGATGTCCGAAGGGAATTGGAGATGTTGCCCCAACAAGCGGATGAGCAAAAGCAGTAAACAAGATACTGTTTACACTGCTTGCAAATTTGTACAGCCATAAAATGATAGGCAAATTATTTCCAACTTGAGAATAATTCCGCTATTCCACCTGTGGACAATTTGTCCACAAGTCGAAATCCTCTTTTTTCATTTTTGAACTTGCTCCCATCTTAGGAGCAAGTGAAATTAATAATTATCACGATCAAACCTATTCCCAAATTGGAAGCAAGCGAAAAAACATGAACCTCACTTCTCGCCAACTTGGCGAGAAGTAAACTCGTGCCGATTTAGTTCGAAACCAAAAACGACAGCTACAAAAATGGCCTCTGTACAATTCGCCGGAATTTTTTTTATTTCCGACAATTTGTCGGAAAGTTGCGCTGAAACTTTAGACCAACTCGGTCCGAAGTAATGCGAAGAAATACAGATTTACAAGCAGAAAAAATAACTCCCCTTCCGAATTTCTAAATATATTGTTCCTTCTAATATGTTTAATTTTTTGCCTTACATGCAGCTTTGAATCTCGTATATCTGAATTTGGTTTTCTCCTGCTTTAATCATTTCTTCTAAGAGATTTTCACCATACACTACTGTGCTTGCTGGAATGTCAATTTGAAGATGCTCTCCGTATTTTCTAATCAACAATATGGCAGAACTCAATGACAATCCGTTCTTTATTAAGCAAATTGTACGTTCGTCATCTGTTCCATATTTAATTTGAGCATAAAATCCGTCTTCGATTAAATCGAGATCATGGAGAACTTCAACATATTTGATCAAAGTATTATCAATGAAATCTTGTTCCTCTTTTATACGAACAATTGCCAGATTGACTACTTGTGTGCGATTCTTTCCAACGAACTTTGTATATCGTGCAACATTGCTGCCTGGACGCTTAACATCACCCCATTTTCCAACATACACCGTAACATTCCTATCTTTTTTATATAACTGATGCCAGTAACCTACAAACAAACTAATCATTTCAGCGTAAGACTTATTTTTCACACGCCACTCAAACATCATGGAATAGAAATGTCGGGCCTCCTTATTCTCAAGACGCTTAAGACTCTCGGCTCCATTGTCAGGAAGGTGCTGAATAAATAGTTCATTGATCGTTTCCAATAATGTATTTGAATCGCTGATTTTGAAGCTTTCACCCTGATATGCGTCGACTTGTTGCTGAATGGTTACTTCATGTGCAAAAACATCAAACTCAGTTATGCTGTTCATTATACAGGCTTTCCCAGCAACAGTACTTGTGTACCTCTCTTGATAATCTTCGACCACTCCGTTTTCGTAGTTCTCTATGAATTCCGATGCTTGGCGTAGTATTTCTTCGTTATCAGCTGTAATTTTTGTTTCGCTAAGAAGAACATTATCAACCGCATCTTTATAGTTTTGTTCTACTTTTGCAACATTATGTAGAAAGCTTTCGCAATTGGCATTTTGTGCAAAATACTTTCCAAATACAAGATATATCTGCGGCTCCAAACGATGTAAATTACCAGTTTCATGATTGAATATTTCGCTGAATCTGCATACACGTCCTACAAGATTCTTAAATGAATCATGACTCAGATTAGACCTGCCACGTTTAATATCCAGAATAAACATTCTCTCAGCGGGGAGATTTACACCGGACAACAATGTAGAACTGGTAATAACATATTTTACAGCTTCATCTTTTTTGTAAAGGTCTTCTATGTAGATTCTTATCGCATCTGGTACGCTGCCGTGATGATAGATAATTCCTTTACGCAAACACGTCAGCAAATTATATTGCGGTTGCAAGTATTCTGAAATGTTATCACAAGCTGTTTGGATCAATTCCGAATCAACTTCAGGCAATACATCAGCTAAAGCTAACGCAAATTTTTCAATATCCGTCGGCTTGTTTAAATAAATTATATTTTTACCTGCACTGTATGCTTTGACAACATCCTCCTCAAACCCAAGGTTTCGATTGTCTGATATTGGGAGATATTTATTGAAAAATTGATCGTACAGTTTCAGCCCTGTATGGGTTCTTAAATCGTACAAAAAATACTTTTCCGTTTTTATGTATTCACTAACTTTGAAACCTTCAATGTCATAGGTTGTGTACCTTGCTTTAAGATTTGTACTGTCAGCCAGAAACGGGGTCAAAAACTTAAACGCTACTTCTGGATTTCTTTTCTGCGCAACAATTATAACATCAGCCAAAGTTCGACTTCTGCTATCATCCTCCAACATCTCATGTGCTTCATCCACAATAATGCAATCAAAGGAAAGCTGCGGATCTTTCTTGAATATTCTTAATAATCTTTCTTGTGTCAATACAGCAAGACAAGACGGATCATTGGGGTTGTACATTTCTGGATGAACCACAACTTTAGGAAATATACCCTTACTGATTTGCTGAATCCTTTTCTTTGTTTGTATAAGAAGTGCTTTTGTGGATGTTAATACACAGATTTTTTTACCTGCATATTCTTTTACTGCCGATAGAATAAGCTCAGATTTTCCGTATGATGTCGGTGCAATAACGGAAACTGTATTATCTTTTTTGCTTTCAAAAAAATGAACCAATGAATTTTGTTGTTCGCTTCGACATACTTCACCAGATACATACTGCTCCGTAAATGCATCGTTCCATTCAGTGAAAAAATTTCGCTTGGAATCATCAATGTAATGCTGTTCAATAAATTTGCTAACAGGATATAGGCCTTTATTGACAGCTATTTCATAGAGAGGGATGTAATCATTCGTCTGATTGCAATACTCAACTACAATACGATAACCTAATTGTTGTACGTTGGTGTCATCTGCATTTGTAAAACAGATGGCGATTGCCAGCAAAATTTCATACTGCTTTTGGCTTAATTTTTCATCAACGATAAAACGATCATAGAGCGAAGCAAAATCGGTATTTCTGATTTTCGCAAGAGTTAAATCATACTTCATCATTTGCCTCACTTTCCAGGAAATCATAAACAGCATCGAAGGTCTCTTTTTGAATTGCCATAACAAACACTTTTTTGAAGAGTCCTTCTTTAACAACCTTTGTATGTTTTTGCCCAACCTTTACTGCTTCCATGTGTTCAGACATGGGATGGAAAAGGGTTGCGGATAGGACAACATTAAACGAATCACTCGAATTATTACCATCAACTGCATTATTTGCACATTGGCCTAAAAGCTTCATCACCGCCTCTTTTTGGTGGTTGCTATCACTCATCGAGACTTTGGCGGCATTCAACGCATTTAACCACAGGCTGGTATTAGAATCATTCAAACGTGTTTTTAGGTCATTTTTCGCAGTGTTGATTAGTCCAACCGCAGCAGACGATGCATTTTTCTGTCCTTTTTGGATTGCTCCGGATTTAACTTCTGCTATCCATAATTCATTGGTTGCAGTTTCAAACAGAGCAACATCATACCCTTTTTTGAAACTACGTTCCTCCATATTGAAAAATAGAGATGCTGTTGTAAAGCGTCCTTCAATCTCCAAAACGACATGTACAAGCAACTCTCCAATCATACCCTTTTTACGATCTTCGGAAGCATCTTTATTTGTTTTGTACCTTTTAACAAACTCTTTCACCGTTTCCTTATAGGAGTAAATTTTGAGCGATGATTGAGCCTGATCCGCTCCATGGCAAACGGCAACCAATCTATTGCGAATTTCCTGCTTTAGTTCGTCCGAGAGTGCCTCAATGAAATAGATAATATAATCAGAATAATCTTCTTTAATTACGCCCCTAATCAATTCCATTATACCCCTCTCTTCTGACAAACTTTTCCTGTAATTTTTCGCTTAAATTCCTTCAAAAATCATTTTATAATATTAACGTTTTCCATCTTTTGTAAAATTCATTGTATCCAAACGCAAAAGCTGTGTCGCACCCGAGTAGCCCTTGAATAAGAGCGTTAGCCGTTTTTTCGTCTTTAGAAGAATAAGCCTTATTAAAAACTCCGTTGCGTCTTAAATTCAGCGCAGATATTTCTTTACCATAGCCGGCGGCCACCCAATTGAATCGCTGTATAGCATTTTGGATATTGCCTACGTTTAACAACCCTTGTCCCACATTATACTTCATAAAATATTATTTGACAATTAATGGGTAAAAAATGACCATTTTCTGGATTTTTCACACTCACCCCACAACACCTCATATACACCTTCATATTCCGGATGCGCTCCTTGCCGTCGAAATGCTTCTTTTTACCGACCCATCCCGGCAGAGGAAACATCGTCAAGCAGTAGCCGTCCTCGCTGAAGATTACATCAAAGTTTTCAAATCTCCATCGCATTTTCATCGAGCAAAAACTGTTCAATACCGACATAGAGAATACCGTCTTCATCGTGCCAGGGCATGATGTTGTCTTTGACTACAACGATTTTCTTAAAGGAGTCGCCGACACGCTTTAAGGAATGGACCTCCTGCTCGCGTTTCTCCTCATCAGCGACGGTTAACGCTGACTGGATATAATACTTTTTGCTGCCCTTATTCGCAACAAAATCGATTTCGAGCTGAGTGCGTTTGCTTTTCTTCTCCGCATCCTTATAGCAATACTCAACCACACCGACGTCTACAGTGAAATCACGACAGCAAAGCTCGTTGTAAATAATGTTTTCCATAATGTGATTTTCTTCTTGCTGACGGAAATTCAATCTTGCATTGCGAAGTCCCACGTCGCTGAAATAGTATTTAAGCGGTGAGCCGATATATTTTCTTCTCTTAACATCATAACGCTCGGCTTTGTAGAGCAGGAACGCATCGATAAAAAAATCAAGATATCTGTTAATGGTAAGTGTGCCAATATTCATCTGCCTGGCACTCTTGAAGGTGTTAGCGATCTTATTGGCATTGGTAAGTGAGCCAATCGAAGACGAAACGATGTTGAGAATATCGTCAAGCACCGATTTTTCGTACGCAAGCTTGTTTCTCTCCATAATGTCGCTGATATAGATTGTATCAAAAAGTGATTGCAGATACTTTGCTTTTTCATCGTGGTTCTTTTTGGCCATTACGAGGGGAAGACCGCCGTAGGTATAATACTCCTGCCAGGCGTAGCGCTTTTCACCATCAAAAGCATTGTAAAACTCCGCAAAGGAAAGCGGATTCACGCGAATCTCATCTCCTCGTCCGCGGAACTCGGTGAGAATGTCAGAAGACAGCATTTTAGAGTTACTGCCGGTCACATACAAGTCAATATTGTCGCGTTTCATAAGCCCGAGCACAACGTCCACGAAGCCGATCTTATCCTCAACCCCTTCGATGTACGGATTCTGAATTGTAACGACTTTCTGAATCTCGTCAAGGAAGACGTAATAAGTCATGCTCTCGTCCTTGGCAAGACTGCGGATATGCTTGCCGAGCTCAATGGGATTACGATATCTGATATTCTCGTCATCATCAAGCGCGAGGCAGATAATACATTCCTCCGCAACGCCAATTGACTTCAAGTAGTCTTTATATATGTTGAACAGCAGATAGGATTTACCGCATCTTCTGATACCGGTAATAACCTTGACTAAGCCGTTCTCCTTTTTGCTGATTAATTTTTGGAGATACTTTTTTCTTTCAATCACAGCACATACCTCATCGAACAATTTTGCGTATTTACGCATTTTATGTTCATGTTATAGCATATCACTGCAAGCAAGTCAATATTTCATCGAACAATTTTGCGTATTTCTACATATGCGTAGTAGATATAATAATAACTTGTTATGTAGACCACGAACAGCGCCACCACCGACAACGGGTAGAGCACGCGGTGTCCTTTTACGAGATTAAAAACGATATCGTACGGCGTTCCGTCACCACGCGACAGAAACATATAGTTGCAGTCCACAAATATGTTGGCAATGTAGGCGGCCACGCAAAATCCGCCGAGAATGCCGGTTGTGATTAGGATGTTTCTTTTTTTCATGCTTGCCATTCCGGAAATCATAATGTAGAGCGCCGCAAAGCCGGCGATACAGTGCGTTATGCCGGACACCACGTTGTCAAAAGACAATACCGGATAGCTCGCATAATTGTTGCCGGCAAAGTATGTACCGAGCACTGCTCCGAGCAGGCCGAAGATCATTACAAAATCCAGGGAAGCTTCTTTTATTCTGCCCCATTATCACGGCGCACAGTACCATCGCAATAGTAAGAAACGTGACGAATGTAAGATGTTGCCATGACATATATCCTTCAGCAGCACGGTTATACCCGTCGAAACAAAAAAACTCTCCTATACTCCTTTGCGTTCCGCCCTCTTGATAGATTTTTTAAATACTCTATTCCATTATATACAATAAAAAATAATATACAACATTTATTTTTTTAGAGCTTTTTAATGATTTTCTTCATTTTTTCCACCGGAAACGGTGCCGCCCATCCCATATATTGGCCGACAGAAACGACAGTTTCTGTAAGTTCGTTTTCCCCGGCCGGGACGCGTACAGTGTCGCCGATTTGCAGGCAAAGGTCGCCACACATATAATGATACACTTGAGATACGTTCCTGAGGGCCACGCCGCAGATGGTGTAGACTTCCATATTCTGGGAGGCCGGGGCCGGGTTTTCGGCGGGGGCCGGGGCCGGGTTTTCGGCGGGTGCCGGGGCGGGTGCGGGCGCGGGCTCGTCGTCATCCTCATCGTCATCCTCATCGTCACCCTCGCTTATGTCCTCCGCGTCAGGGTCCTCGTCCTCGTCATCATACTCGTCGTCATCATCGTCCTCATCATAAGAAGAACAATTGCCGCCGTCCGCGTTCGTTATTTCCTCGAAAATGTTGTAGGCCAGGAATTTTTCTGTGAAGCTCACTTCTCCATCTCCATTAAAATCAAACAATCCACCTGATTTGCTAGCAAACATTTGCTTCTCCCTCTTTACAAGATCCTTATGTGTACATTATACGCCGGATGGCAGTTTTTGGAATTAGTGAAAAGTGTAAAAATTGGGATATTTGCCTTGGTTGCTTGCTTGTCCACAGCCTGTACCTTGCGGCCACTCTCGCTATCAGCGAACCTTCCCCCACTCGCTCTCCTTGAAGCCGACCAGCACAACGCCGGGGCCGATCAGCAGCGGTCTTTTCACCAACATGCCGTCGGTGGCAAGCAGGCGCAGGCATTCTTCGTCTGACATAGAAGGCAGCTTGTCCTTCAGCTCTAAAGATTTATACAGCAAGCCGCTTGTATTGAAAAAACGCTTAATAGGAAGCCCGCTCTGGCGGTACCATGTGCTGAGTTCTTCATAAGACGGGCGGTCGGATTTAATGTCGCGAAGCTCATAAGCAATGCCATTTTCTTCCAGCCAACGCTGCGCCTTCTGGCAAGTTGTACATTTTGGATAACAAATAAAATCAAACATATATTACTCCTTTCGGGTGACACTCAACTATATAATTAATTGTGACATAACTTCCAAAAAAAGGCAACAAAAAACGGGCCTGAGCCCGTTTTTTGTTGCCTTTTTGACGATAACCAGATTAAAAGCGTCAGTGTCGTTTTCCAGGGCATTGCCGGAAATTCTGACACAGCCGTATTCTACGTCTTCCTTAAGCGTCGCCTTGCCCTCGAGCACGACTTCAATAGTATTCTTATCTATAAACTTTACGGATTTGACTTTTTTACCCTCCAGTACCTGTGAAACACTGATTTTCACCAGCGTCCCGGACGTCCGCCACCGGGGCCGCCCGAACCTGAGCCGGGGTTCATACCGCCGGGACCCATACCGCCACCGCCACCGTTTCCGATTGTTGTAAGAATGGAAGATATTGTAAATTCCGCAACAAGTGTGCCGGAAGAGGTGCTTCCTGTGTACAGACCGTACGTTTCACCCTTTACAAGCAGAGGGGAAGAAATAATCACCGCCTGGTACTGCTTTTCAGGCTCAAATCTGATGATTGTTTCGCCGTCGGAATTTACGATAGCAAGTTCATTCATAGATGAATTCAACGTAGCAACCACCGTGCATTGGGTAGAATTCGTAGACGGTGTCTCAAGCATATTGCTCGTGCCGGCACCAATCAAAGTGCCGCCTGTTACCAGAATCTGGTAGCCGCCGTCGCCGCTGTCCAGAATACCGTTGCCACCGTTTGTAGGGCCGTGTACAACCGTAGTGCCACCACTTATTGTCATATTTCCATTTGAATCCAGGCCGTCGCCCGAAGCATCAACGAATATATTTCCGCCACTGATGTTCAGCTCGCAAGTCGCAGCCGAACCAATCGAGCCCACCGAGCCCGCCGAGCCCCACGAACCGGGTCTGCCCATACCGCCGGGACCGCCCATGCCCATGCCGCCGGTGCCGTTTGACGCATTAAAGCCGTCGTCACTCGCAACGACAGAAACATTTCCGCCCTCGACGTTGATCACGCACGCTTCAATGCCCTCGTACGAGCGCGTAACTGAAATATCGCCCGCCTTTATACATATTTTGTTATCAGCATGAATGCCGTCGTCCTTTGCAGACAAAGTAATCACGCCGCCAATAATATCCAGAAAATCATTCGCGTGGAGTGTGTCGTCAGATGAAGACATCACGTCGACAGTGCCGCCGGCAATCAGCATCGCGTTATCGGATTTGATACCCTTAAGAGAAGCATTCACAAGCACGCTGCCGTCGTAAATCGCAACAGTCGTCACCGCCTGAATACCGTCCTCCCTTGAATTTACCACAATCTTGCCGCCGCAAATGCACACGAAGCCCTTCTTCGCGTCGTTTTCCTTAGAAGATTTGATGCCGTCGCCCTCCGAGTCAACAGTAATATTGGCATTGCGGATAACAACAAAGTCGTTACCTTTAATACCATTATTTACCGCCTCAACCTTAAGCTCTGCATTAATAATCTTAAGCTCATCTTTGCAAGACAGGCCGTTATTAAAATTACCATCTATTTCCAGCGTGCCGCTGCCATTAATTGTAAGACTTTTTTTGCTGAAAAGCGCGCCGTTCGGCTCGTAGCTGACCTCGCCCGTCGTCTCGTCCGTTTCAGTTGAAGCCTTGCTGTAATTGTCAGTATCTGCCAGCTTGTTCACCGTACCGCATGCAACAGTGATAACAACTTTTTTACCATTATTCAGATATACCGGCGCGTTATCCGAACAAGTAACATCAATACCATTGAAGATAAGGCGCACCTGATTTTCACCGGCCTCAACGTAAATCTGGCCGTCAGAAAGCTTGCCGGACAAAACATACGTGCCGCCGGCAGTGATTTTAACAATAGTCTGGTTGTTTTCAGTGAAAACAGACACATTTTCGCTGTCTGAGCTCGTCGCAGCATCTTCAAGAGTTATTCTCACAAAGTCAGACGAAGAAAAATCAACGGCGTCTTTTTCATCAAAATCACTATAATCGACATTCACGCCTGAAGTAACGCCGGCGAGCAGAACCTGCGGGTCCGTCGTCTCCTGCGAAGGCGCATCGGTCGGAGTATTTTCATCAAAAAGACCGTCGATATCAGAAGCCATTTTACCTGAGCAGCCTGTGAAAATGAGGTTCGCTGTCAATACCAGAGCAACCAGAAAAACAAATATTTTTTTAGATTTCTGCAAGACAAACACCTCTGAATAATTATTTTACAAAAAAATTATAAATACGCTCTTTGTCTTTTATTTGTCATTTTTTTACGTATTCAGTGAAATAAAAATTACATTCCTGCCCATCTGATTCAGAATGAACGAGCTCGCTTACCTTGTCAAGCTGCCATGCCGGATCCTCATCAAGGTTGGGAAAATACGCGTCTTTTACGTATGATTTCTCAAATTTTGTAACGTATGCGCGGTCGCAATACGGCAGCATCTGCTTGTAAACACTGGCGCCGCCGATAACAAAAACGTCCTCGGAGGCATACTGTCTTGAAATCTCAACAGCCTCGTCGATGCTGTGTGCAACGATTGCGCCCTCCGGTGCGTAGTCGGCAGACGGATGAAGCACGATGTTTACTCTGTTTTTAAGAACTCTGCCGCCGGGAAAAGTTGCCAGCGTGTTTGAGCCGAGGATAACGACTTTGCCTGTCGTCAGAGCGGCGAAGTTTTTAAGATCATCTTTTGAACGAACGAGCAGGTCGCCTTTGTAGCCGATGCCCCATTCTTTATCTACAGCAACAATTAGATTCATTTTATGTACTCTCCTTTAAATAGCAACTTCAAAACGGCCGACCTTTTCACCGTGAACGTAGTTTTCAACAGTAAAGCTGTCTGGTGTAAACCGGTAAAAATCTTTGATTGATTTGTCTAAAGTAACCTTCGGCGCGTCGTATGCCTCGCGGTTGATGAGCTCTTCTACAATCGGAATGTGTCTGTCGTAGATGTGGGCGTCGGCGATAACGTGAACGAGCTCGCCGGGCTCTAAATCTGACACCTGAGCGAACATGTAAACGAGCGCTGCGTACTGGGCAACGTTCCAGGCATTGGCAGCGAGCATATCCTGCGAACGCTGGTTGAGGATTGCGCAGAGTTTGCCGCCTACTACATTAAAAGTCATGCTGTATGCGCAAGGATAAAGTGCCATTTCATGTAAATCCTGGAAATTATATAAGTTTGTCATGATGCGGCGGCTTGCGGGGTTGTGCTTAAGGTCGTAAAGAACTCTGTCAACCATGTCAAACTCGCCCTCTTTATACTTGTGTTTTACGCCCATCTGGTATCCGTACGCCTTGCCGATTGAGCCCGTCTCGTCAGCCCAGCTGTCCCAGATATGGCTGCCAAGATCGTTAATATTATTTGACTTTTTCTGCCAGATCCAGAGAATCTCGTCGATAGCGGCAGAGAGCTTAATCGGTCTGATTGTTATGAGTGGAAACTCTTTGCTGAGATCGTATCTGTTTACCACACCGAATTTTTTAATTGTGTATGCAGGTGTGCCGTCCGGCCACTTTGGTCTGACATTTCCTTCCGTAACTTTAACGCCATTTTCAATAATGTCTCTGCAGGTGTTGATAAAAGCTATGTCTGCGCTACTCATTTTGTTTCCCTCCAAATTTTAAATCAATAAATTCCATTCAAGAACTTCGTTTTCTATGTCATATTTTAACACGCAATACGCGGTCATATCAATAATTTCTCCCTTAAAATCGTATTCGACCGTTTTGTACAGGAGTGTCACAACGTATTCGTACACGTCACCGATTTCATTTTCTTGCTCTAACTTGTACTGCGAATCCATCTTGTAGCCGTTCGTTTTGAGAAGCTCTATATAGTCGCTCGCCTCCGTGTCGCTTACCAGCACATATTTTGCTCCCCACTCGTTTTTCGGCTTTGTGCCCTCTTTATTTTCACCGAGGAAAGCAAAAAATGTATTTTGGGAGTAAATGCCATTTACAAATATTGGAACAAATTCCTGCGGAATGTCGTCGTAAAGTCCGTTTTCGAGCAAGAGGCGTTTGAAGTCCGAGTTTATGTTCGCTCTGATTCTGTACACCTGGATATCCGCGCCGTTTGGCACCGCGTAAAACGTCTCGTATATAATGCACGCAAGTTCGCCGTTTGTAAGTTCGGAAATAGGCTCCGCAGTTACGGCCGGCTCTTCCTCTACGTATCCGAGCGCCAGCGCCGCCATCGCATACGCCTGCTCAGAAGAGATCGGATCGTCAGCCTTAGCTCCCGCCGGCATAAGGTCCGGCACCGCATCAATATTAAGATATTTGTAGTACAGATACATCTCGTCTTCATTAAGAAGCTGCCCGTCAACACCATCTATATTGTACGCCCCCTGCATCCTTTTAAAGGAAATAACAGCCGTGCCCATTTTCGCTTTTGTTTCCAGAAAATCCCTGAACTGCGTATCGTCAATGCCTTCCTCGTATCCGGTGAAAATGCCAAGGCGGCCAAGCAGTATCGCCTCTTCGTAGCCGACACTGTACGAATTTACCCTGAAATGTGAAATAAAAGCAGAAGCAATAACTGTCACAACAAGGCAAAACGTTGCGATTTTTCTTAGGTATTTATCTTTGAATGCTTCTACTTTTGTCATTTTTTCATTAGTCACGTAGCTTTTTCAGCTTGGATTTAATACGTTGAAGCGCATTATCAATGGCCTTCTCGTCTTTATTTAATATTTCCGATATTTCCCTGTAAGTCTTTCCCGCCATGTATAGCTTCAATACTGACATTTCAAACTTACTGAGAAGTTCACCAGCCTTTTCACGGAGAATATCGTAAGATTCTGCCGTAATAAACTGTTCTTCGGGACTACTTACAAACCAGTCAAGATTTGTCTGTTCGTCGATTGAAACATATTCGTTCAGCGGTTTATGCTTTATCCTTTGTGCCATTTTTATAGCTGTAAGAATCTGGGTTTTTATACATAATCTGGAATATATCTCAAAACTCACATTCTTTTCACTGCTATACGTGCAGATAGCTTTGTAGAGCCCGATCATGCCTTCCTGCACGATGTCTTCGCCTTCTGCCCCCACGAGGTAAAAAGCCCTGGCTACTGAGCGCACCGCCAGCTTATATTTGTCAAGCAGGTACTCGCACGCAGATTCATCTCCATTGCGGGCCAGCTCAACATAATATTCATCGCTATGTTCGTTATTGTTTGTAGGCAATTTTCACGCCGTCCTTTGTATCAGTCAGAACAATACCCATCTCAAGCAGCTTTGCGCGGATCTCGTCAGCCAATGCGTATTGTTTGTCCTTCTTTGCCTGTGTTCTTTGTGCAACAAGCTCCATAATCTCGTCGCTGAAAGTCTGTTCTTCTGCCGCCGCATCGCCAATCTTTGCCACTTCTTTTTCCATATCAAGGCCAAGAATAACGTCTGTAGCTACGACAAAGTCGTAAATTTTCTTGCTTTTCACCGGGTGTCTGAGTGCATTCCATACAACACCGAGGGCCAGCGGAATGTTCAGGTCGTCGTTTACTGCGTTGTCGAACTCTGATTTGAAAACGTCGAGGATATTTTTACCAACGTTCTCGTCGTTGTAGCCTGCCATTTTGCTGTCAGCTTCGATTGTCTGTGTGATCTCAACGTCGCCTGCGTCCTTGTGCTTTTTGAGCGCCTCATAGAAGTGCTGGAGTGACGCCTTGGCTGCTGCCAGAGAATCCCATGTGAAGTTCAGTTTGTTTCTGTAGTTACCGTTTAAGCAGAAATATCTGTAGCATAATGGTGAAAAGCCCTTTTCACCGAGGTTGTCGATCGTATAAGTATTGCCGAGGCTCTTTGACATTTTACCATTATTTACCAGAAGGAACTCTGCGTGCATCCAGTATTGTGTCACCTTTTTACCTGTCAGTGCTTCTGACTGGGCAATCTCGTTCTCGTGGTGGATCGGAATATGGTCAACGCCGCCTGTGTGGATGTCAAACTCGTCGCCGAGATAGAGCTTTGCGAGTGTTGAGCATTCGATGTGCCATCCCGGATAACCCATTCCCCACGGGCTGGGCCATTGCATGATGTGCTCTTTTGGAGCTTTGATCCAGAGTGCAAAGTCTGAAGGATGACGTTTTTCGATATTCTCGTCAACTCTCTCGCTCGCGCCTGCAATCTGCTCTTCGAAGTTCATGCGTGAGAGCTTACCATAATTTGGGAATTTTGAAATGTCATAGTAGATGCCGTCGCTCGTTTCATATGCAACGCCTACTTCGAGGAGCTTTACGACGAAATCTATCATGTCATTTATGTGATTCGTTACTTTTTCGATTATTTCCGGAAGATCGATGTTCAGTCTTGCAAGGTCGCCAAAGAATATTTTTGTGTAATATTCCGCAATCTCCCATGGTGACTTCTGCTGCTCTTTGGCAGCCTTTACCATCTTGTCTTCGCCGTCATCTGCGTCAGACACTAAGTGTCCTACGTCCGTTATGTTCATAACATGTTTAAGCTTGTATCCGTTATATTTGAGGACTCTTCTGAGAGTGTCCATGAAAATGTATGTTCTGAGGTTGCCGATGTGGGCGTAGTTGTATACTGTAGGTCCGCAAGAATATATGGAAATCTCATTGCCGCTGAGTGGCTTTAATTCTTCCTTTCTTCTTGTGAGTGTATTATAAATCATTAATTTTCCGGCCATTTTTAAATCACCTTTCTTATTTTCGGGTCACTGGTTATTTTATCATAGAAAAAAAATAATGACAACGCATAACATTAATTGTACTACGTTGTCTTGTGACTGCTACTAAAAAAGAAAGCCCCGAAATGCCGCCCCCGAATTTTGACACCTAGCCGTGCTAGGTGGGTATCTTGTGTGATATCGCAATCCTCCGCCGCCGTCGGCCGAACCGGTACGGAATTAGCTTGCGGCCCGATTTTAAAATCATCTAACTAAAGAGTCCCTCTTATGTGATGTAGGTTCAAAATGCGGGTTCTTGTCGAACACCCCAGGAAGCTTTCCCCTATTTTGTGTTTTCATTATACCTGCTATGCGCCGTTTGTGCAACAGGAAATTATTTCATTATGTTACATATTATGCCAAAGTCTTCAACCGTGGTTACTTTGATATTATACTTGTCGCCATCTACAATCGCCGTCTGTATCCCGCTGAAAAACGTCAGCTGGCTGTCGTCTGTTATCTGGGCAGCATCAAGTTCGCCGCTGTCGATTTTTTCCTGTATTTGTCTGTGTGCTGTGGAAATAATTCCCAGTCTGAAGCTTTGTGGTGTCTGTACGATGTACGTTTTTTTGCGGTCAACGTATCCTGCCACAAGCTTGTTTTCATCGCCGCTCAGCAGTGTGTCCTGGCTCAGATATGCCGTTACCGCCGCGCTCTTTTCACCTGCAATTTTTATGTTCTGTGAAATAATCTGCGCGCTGACGTTCGGTCTTGCCGCGTCGTGTATCAGTACGATATCGTCCGGTGAAAAGTGGCCATCCAGATACATTACGCCGTTATACGACGACTCTCTGCGGTCACTTCCGCCCGGTATGATGTCGTCGACGCTGCAATTATGTGCATCAAGAAGCTTTTTTACATATTCTATCTGCTCTTTTGCGGCAACAACAAAAACGCGGTCAATTTCGGGATGCATGGCAAACCTGCTCACCGTATGTACGAGCATCGGTTTGCCATTTATTTCCATATATTGTTTTGGTTTGCCATCACTTATCCGCAGGCCTGCGCCTCCGGCAAGTATAAGTGCTATGTTCATCGTGCGTCTCAGAATTCCGGTTCTTCAAATGATATCTTGTCTTCAAGATATGCCATGTACGCAAGGCCGCTCTCTGTGCCTTCGAACTCAAGAACGAGCCAGTCGTATCCTGTGGTGGTCTCTGACATAGGAATGAAGTCAACAACTGTTATCATCTCGCCAACGCTGAGTGTTGCAAGTACTTTGGCTCCTGTTGTAGCCTGTTCACGTACGTTCATTGGATCTGTAATCCACATTGTCCATGGATTTTCCTCGGTCGGATATGTGTCGATATTTTTTGTTGATAATTTATCAGCAAGATATGCCATGTAGGCAACGCCGTTTTCACCGCCCTCAAATTCGATAGCAAGCCAGTCATATTCTGTCTGTGTCTCTTCTTTTGTGAGGATGCCAATAACTGTAATCTGAGTGCCAACGCCAAGTGTCGTAAGTGCCTCGCCGCTTGTGGAAGGTGTCTTGCGTACGTTCATTGGATCGATAACCCACATTGTCTTCGGATTGTCTTCTGTCGGAGCGTCCGGATCTTCGTCTGTTAAGTTCTCTTCAAGGTATGCAATCCATGCTGTCTCGCCGTTGTATTTTATTGCCATGTAGTCATACTCAGGTCCTTCGAATTCTTCGAACTGATCGTATACTTCATCGTATGTAAGATATTGGAAAACGTCAATTCTTACGCCTGCAGCAAGTGTAGTGATCAATTCGCCGCCCGGTGTCTTACGAATGTTCATCGGTGCTGTGATCCAAAGAGTCATGGGTTCTTCTTCGCTCGGTCCTTTTGTCGGCTCAGGTGTCGGCGTCGGTACCGGTGTCGGTGTCGGTACGGGTGATGGTGTCGGTACAGGTGTAGGTGCCATTGTAGCTGCCGGGGCCTTTGAAGCTGCGGGCTCTTCGTCTCCGCCGCATGCTACGAATGCGCATGTGATTAGGCTAAGAGCCAATACGAGTATCATTACTTTTTTAAGCATAGAAATCTTCTCCTTTTTCTCGAAATTAGTTGTGAGTATTTTAACAATCCGCCGGGAGCTTGACAAGTCTTTTCGTAAAAATATTGCAGATGAAATTTTCGGGAGTTGGGGCTTTGCGGGGCGACGAGTGGATAACCTTCTAATAACAGCACTCTATATTAGAAAGGCAAAATCTATTGTCGTTCCAACCTTACTTCAGAATACGGTTTATAATGCCAAGAATCATCAGCATATCGCTCTCGCTCAGCTGTTTCATTCCTTCTATAGCTTTTTGAATCAGTTCAGGATTTTGAGTTGAATTATCAAAAAACTGTTGCGGTGTGATTTCGAAGTAATCACAAATAGCAAAAAATTCCTTTAGTGGAGGTAGCGCCTTCCCTGATGAAATATTGTAAACATATCCTCTGCTGTGTCCTAAGTCATAACTCATCTGATACTCAGAAACACCCTTTTTTAATCGCAATTGTGTAATGCGTTCCTTGACAAAATTTTCATACATTGTAATCACCTCTTAGTTACAATGATAACGGTTGCCCTATGCAGATTAGTCGTGAAATGTTTGTTGTAATTATTGTTTTATCCAAATATATATGTTATTATATGGAAAGTAGTCATTATATTTTGACTGATATCATTTAATAACAACGGAAAGAGGTTTGTATTATGAATAACAAAGTATCTATTGTAGGCGTTAACAACAACGCAATATGTTTTGACTTCGACGAGAAAATCGTATATTTCTTTCGTAAGGGTTGGGCATCAAAGGCTCTGAAGTTAGTAGATATAGCTGTTCCGTTTGACAAAATAACGGCTATTGAATTTATACGTCCCGAAACATGGGCTTCAGGAAGAATATCTTTAATTGTCGAAGGCAATCGTCTTTTGGCCGAAGATCAATTTGAGAACAACGCATCTGAACTCTCACTAGGAGACAGTATGTATAGTGCCCTAAAAGAGGCGGTTGACAGATTAATTCAGGAATATCCTGATATCCAGCTGGTAACGGAAGGAAATCTGGACGTGCCGAAAACTAAAAACCAGAGAGAATATGCTACAACCGTCACCTATGAATCCTTTATAAAAGATAGCGACACTCCTGTACATACTGTAAAGACAAAAGGAATGTCTGTTGGCGCTTTAATTACAGTTGCTGTTATTGGGCTTGCTTGTATCGCTCTCATGGCCATAATCATGATGAAATGAGGTGGAGACATGAGAAATATTATATATATTCTTCTGGTTTGCCTTGTTATTGTTACCATAGTTGCATTATTTACTTTTGATTCCGATAAGACAGAAAGTAGTCATAAAACAGAAAGTAGTCATAAAACAGAAGAAATAGAGCATCACTACTGTTATGTATGTGGAGAAAAATGCAAATTAAAATATGGTTCTAACTATTACTGTGCGACTCACTGGGCTATGGTTAAAACTATAGTCGAGGCAGAATAAAATCTTGACTTTTTTCATGAGAAGTTTTTTAAATATTAAGTTGCAATTATAGATAAAAGTTGTAATTCTCATATGTAAATCATGGAGGGTAGATAACAAATGAAAAAAACAACAACACGCGTTTCAATGAATCTGTTAGGCTTAGTGGCTCTGATTTGTGTATACTTTATGGTCAAGAACAATGCTCCCCTGTTTCTGATTACCTTAGTAATCGTTGTTGCAGCTTGCCTTTTCCTATCTCCATACAAGCCACTGATAATGGTCGGTGTATGCGTTGTTTTTATTATGATAGGACTCGCCGGGGCATTTTTCTTTTGGTTTACTTCTAACGGAATGTCTGAATTTGATACAGTTGTGCTTTGCCTGTGCTTAGCCGGATCAAGTCTCATATGTATTCCAATCTCCCTCATTATCGGAGCGATTATGGAAACCGTCAGCAAGGGGAAAGAATAGATTGAGTCGTGGAAATAACACAATAACATAATCCGCACTATAATAATCAAAAGCCCGCTCAACCGAGCGGGCTTTTTTTCACCGTATTGAAATATCAATTATTTTGAAGCCTCTTCAATCGCAACTGCGCAAGCAACTGTCATACCAACCATTGGGTTGTTGCCGGCACCGATCAGGCCCATCATTTCTACGTGAGCCGGAACTGAAGATGAACCAGCGAACTGAGCATCGCCATGCATACGGCCCATAGAGTCTGTAAGACCATATGAAGCAGGACCTGCAGCAACGTTGTCAGGGTGAAGTGTACGACCTGTGCCGCCGCCTGAAGCAACTGAGAAGTATTTCTTACCATTCTCAATAGCCCATTTCTTGTATGTGCCTGCAACTAAGTGCTGGAATCTTGTCGGGTTAGTTGAGTTACCTGTGATAGATACTTCAACAGCTTCCTTCTGCATGATAGCAACACCTTCGTTAACGTCGTTTGCTCCGTAGCAACGTACGTTTGCTCTGTCACCATGTGAGAATGCCTTAGTCTCAACAACAGTAAGCTCTCTTGTAGCATAGTTAAAATCAGTCTTCACATATGTGAAACCATTGATTCTTGAAATAACGTATGCAGCATCTTTACCAAGGCCATTGAGGATAACCTGCAAAGGCTGTTTTCTTACTTTATTAGCTGTTCTTGCAATACCGATAGCACCTTCAGCAGCTGCGAAAGATTCGTGACCTGCGAGGAAGCAGAAGCACTTTGTCTCTTCGCTGAGGAGCA
This sequence comes from Clostridia bacterium, assembly GCA_045546695.1. GTDB lineage: Bacteria > Bacillota > Clostridia > UBA1212 > UBA1255 > SIG424. Next base: position 97,940 of record JAZQDE010000036.1, read on the forward strand.
TAGCAGCTAAGTTACCGTGGCCAAGACCTACGTCTCTTGCGTCAGCAACTGATCCGGGGATACAGAATGCCTGAAGACCAATACCGATAGCGGCTGCAGCTTCACTTGCGTTTGTGATGCCTTTTTTGATTGCGATAGCGCAACCGAGTGTGTAAGCGTATACAGCATTTTCAAATGCGATAGGCTGAACACCCTTAACGATGCTTGCTACATCAATGCCTTTTTCCTGGCAGATAGCTACTGCATCTTCTAAAGATTCGATACCATACTCAGCCATAGCTTTGTTGATACCGGCAATTCTTCTTTCATAACCTTCAAATCTTATCATGGGTCTTGTCCTCCTTATTCATTTCTCGGGTCAATGACCTTAGCAGCATCAGCAAATCTGCCGTATGTGCCAATATTCTTTTCGTAAGCTTCTTTAGGATCTACACCCTTTTTGATAGCTTCCATCATCTTGCCTAAGTTAACGAACTTGTAGCCGATAACTTCGTCATTTTCATCAAGACCGATGTTGAGAACGTAACCTTCTGCCATCTCGAGGTATCTTACGCCCTTAGCTTTTGTACCGAACATTGTACCAACCTGTGAACGAAGGCCCTTACCTAAATCTTCAAGACCTGCGCCGATCGGAAGACCGTCTTCTGAGAAAGCTGACTGTGTACGACCGTAAACGAGCTGGAGGAAAATCTCACGCATAGCTACGTTGATAGCGTCACAAACGAGGTCAGTGTTAAGAGCTTCGAGAAGAGTCTTGCCGCCTAAAATCTCTGCGGCCATAGCTGCTGAATGAGTCATACCGGAGCAACCAAGTGTCTCAACGAGAGCCTCCTCAATAATACCATTTTTAACATTAAGTGTAAGTTTGCAAGTACCCTGCTGAGGTGCACACCAACCGATACCATGTGATAAACCTGAAATATCAGTGATTTGTTTTGCCTTAATCCACTGTCCCTCTTCCGGGATCGGTGCCGGGCCGTGGTTTGTGCCCTGTCTTACACAGCACATTTTTTCTACTTCGTGTGAATAATTCATTTGCTAAATAAGCCCCTTTCCAAAAAATAAAGCATGCTTTTTTTCTATGAGCGCATACTGTTTGATTTTACTATTATTCTCAGTTAGTGTCAATAAAAAACAAGCGTCTGATATTCTCTTTTTTGCTTTGAATATATTTCCTTTTTGTGAAAAATACTATATGAAATCTTGATGTTGGCCTTATTTGGTGGTATCATATTTAAAGGTTTAATCAGGAAGGATTAGCATTTTATGGGATATTTCAAGCAAAACATTTCAATAGATTTAGGCACGGCAACAGTACTCGTATGCGTAGACGGCAAAGGAGTAGTTATCAAAGCACCCTCAATTGTTGCTGTAAAGGAAGGCACAAATGAAGTTCTGGCAATAGGAGACGAAGCCCGCCTTATGATGGGCAGGACTCCTTTTGACATTACAACAGTGCGCCCTATACAAAACGGCGTTATCTCCAGCTATACAATCACAAAGGCTATGATTGCATATTATGTTGATAAGGCAATCACAAATCCTATAAAGAAAAAGTTCAAGCCTGACTTACTTATTGCTATCCCCAGCAAAACGACAAACGTCGAAAAAAGAGCTGTTTTCCAGGCTGCAAGCAGCGTTGCAAAAAGGGTCTTTCTTGTGGAAGAACCTCTCGCCGCTGCTATCGGAGCCGGAATTGACATATCAAGACCAACCGGCAATATGATTGTCGATATCGGCGGTGGTACTACAGATATAGCCGTTATTTCATACGATGGTATCGTAACAAGCAAGAGCGTTAAGGTCGGCGGAGAGACTTTTGATGAGACTGTTAAAAACTATCTCAAAAAGCGTCACAACCTTATGGTCGGTGATGCTACTGCAGAGCAGATCAAGATAGAAGTCGGCTGCCTCTATCACGGTATCGTATCAAACTCCATAGAAATACGCGGAAGTGATATTCTGACAGGACTCCCTTGCGAGAGAGTTATCACTTCAGAAGAATTGCTTGAAGTAATGATTGATACAGCCGTTCCGATTCTCGACGGTATACACGCTGTTCTTGAAGAGACACCACCGGAGCTTGCTGCCGATATCTATTGCAAAGGTATCGTAATGACAGGCGGCGGCGCACAACTGTCAGGCTTTGACGAACTTATCCGCAAGAGCACCGGCGTAGACGTAATGGTAGCTACTGATCCGCAATATTGCGTGGTAAGAGGCTCTATGCAGATACTGAGCGAAATGAGTTCTGACAAAAAAAGACGTTTTGCAATCGGTGGTTAATCCCCCTGATGTACCTAACGGAGGCCTATTTTCAAAGTCCCCTCCTTTCTGCCAAAATGGATTATCGAATTATGATGAAGACGAACAGTTTCGCCTTCATCTATTTTTTTATCGTCCACAAATGTGCCATTCAGAGAATTAAGATCCTTGATAAACCACTTGCCCTTTTCACAGAATATCATGGCATGCTTTCTGCTGACAAAAATAGCGCTGAGGATAATATCAGCCCATGTAGGATCCCGGCCGATATATAAAACGTCGGTCTTGCCCTTATAATCTATGTTATTGAAGTAATCAACACCATTTACACGTATCTTCTTGACCTGCCGTGCCGTTTCACCTTCCGTGGTCACAGCACCTTTGCCCTCCGACAAGAAGCCCAATAAGGAATAGATTAAATTCTTCACTTTATCTATCATCTGATTACCAATATCTGCCAAGCCCCCGTTTGCCGACCTGATTTTCGTGTTTGCGTACTCCAATATGGTGCTGAACGGCTCACGCTCCTCTCCCGGCAGAACCCGGAGCTGACGGTCTTCCCAATCTGAAATCATCTTCAATATATCCTTTATCATCTCTTTATACGTGTCATCCTCAAACTCAATCATAAGAGACACAATGCAAAGCATATCACTGCACCTATTGTCCCTTGCCATAACATCTTTGCCATCATACTCTTCAGGTGCATAGACAAACTCAACGTCCTCAGCTGATACGCCCCAGAAAACACATTCATAATCAAAAACTATATTGTGAAAATCCTCCCTACAAGTCTCATATATTTTGTTTATCCTTCTGAGCAAACCATAAAACTCATCTATACTGAAGCCATTTTTAGACACATAATCCTTAAGGGATTGCCTGTGATTCACATAAAAAGAATAACCGTTTCCTTCTTTTGTAATATCATGCGGTATATACAAATCATTATACTTGTCAGAAGAAGCATATAGCGTATTTTTGACATCATCAATATCACCATCAAAGCGACACATCACCTTGACACCAAATCTTTCTGTGCTGATTCTCATAATCTCACCTCCTATAAATTATTAATAGATGAATCCGTTTTTTCTTTGATCTTGTCAAAAATATCGCTCGCAAGATCCATGATAAACGTTCTGAATATCAATGCCAGCGTGACCAGAACAGCAATAATGATAATAACTTCTATTGTACTCATACCTCTTCGGTCCTTAAGTACGTGTCTGCAAAAGCACGAGCGAAGCCCGCACAACAATCCTTGTATTTTATTGTATACAGATAACATCATAACCCTCCTATCATTTGAATAACAGCCGGTGCCACCATAAGAAGTATCATGGCAACCAGCACTGCAGCTGACGGCAACAACATCAGCGTCGTAGCCTCTCCGGCAAGCTTTGTCGCAGTATTCTTACGCTCGCTCCTGTAAAAAGAAGCAGAATTGACCAGCACCTGTATAATCATGTCATTTCCTTTGCGCGAGTTCTGCACAACCAGAGAAACAAAATTCGTAACACTGGTACAGCGACACTCCTGTGCCATGTTTTCCAGAGCCACACAATAATCACTGCAAATACCCTTCTCAACAGATTTGACAGCTTTGTCCAGTGCTGCATACAGCGGCTTTTTCTTGTCACCCGTCGCGCAACTACGGCAAATAGCCTCCCACACATTCAGACCCGACTCCATAAGCATCGCAACGTCAACAAGCAAATCCGGAATCTGCATATCATAACTGCGCCTCAACCTGGCTACTTTGCGCCGCTTGACAATATCTTCTGCAAAATATCCCATCACCCCACCGAAAGCACCGGCCATAATACACAGAAGAGGCTTATTCCCTCCGAGAATCATCAAGACGAGCAATACAAAAAAACCGCAAGCACCATATATAATCTTTTTATTTATTTTACGTAACAAACCAGACCCTCTCCCCTTTTAATAAAATTCAATACTTAACGTCTGCTATCAGACTGCCCATGACGGTTGCAAAAACCAACAATAGCGCGACGACAACCATCACAATCCTGCCCACGCCGGTATATAAGGGTGCAATGTACTCAGGGGCAATACTTTTTATCAATATAAGACATCCCACAGGCGCACAAAGCATTATCCGATTATTGTACTTAGGCAAATTAAGAGTCTGCTCAATCTCCCTTCGCGTGTCATTTTTGACCTCAAAAGCCGACGAAACGTACCGTATCAGATTAACCATATCAACTCCGGAAGGAATGCCATACGAAAGGCAATCAGCAAACATTCTTATATCGTCACACGGACATCTACGCGCCAGAGAATCAAAAGCATCCTGCACGCAATGGTTATACTCCAGTAGTTTATGCACACGCTCCAGTTCGGCGTGCAGATACTTATATTCCGACTTATCATGCATGACAATCTCGCCGACAGCATTCCTGATTGTCATGCCTGCACTGAGTGAGGCGCTTAACTTCCTTAAAAATAATGAAAACTCTGCCTCCTGCCGTCGTATCCTGCGCGAGCAGACCTGCTTCGATGCCCTTTTCACAGAAAATGGCAAAAAAACGACCGCTGCAAAGAGAGTCACGTACCATAATTCAAACATAACGTGCGCAATAACAGCTAAAACAAGAACATAACACACAACGTATGCCGACGTGCGTAGCCTGTCTTCAGATATTAACTTGCCCGATAATAATCTTCCCTTCTTCATACCCTCTCACCTCCGCAATCTCCCTGACAAATCTGCGCGCTCTCTCATCCCTCGCAAGCTGCACGATCACATGAATCCCCGACACAATCATCTGCCTTATAGCGGCGCTGCTGACGTGCCCCTCCCACAGAGCCATCGTCTCAAGCCGGAGAAGAACGTCCGCGGCTGAATTTGCATGAGCAGTCGACATCGACCCTTCGTGACCCGTACACAAAGCCGTGAGCATATCAAGACTACTCTCATCTCTCACCTCCCCGACAATCAGATGGTCCGGCCGCATCCGCAAGGCCGCCTTTATAAGCTGCCTCATACGTATCTCACCCTTGCCTTCTGTATTTGCATTACGCGTCTCAAGGCGCACAATATCAGGCTGACAGAGCCTCAGCTCCGCAGTGTCTTCAACTGTGATTATTCTTCTGTTTTCAGGAATAAAACCGGCAAGAACATTAAGAAAAGTCGTCTTACCCGATGACGTAGCGCCGGAAATAATAATATTTTTACGCGCGTGAACACAATTAATCAGATAGTCCGCCTGAAGGCGCGTCAGCGTGCCGTTTGCAATCAGATCTTCCATTGTAAAATTATCGTCGCGAAACTTCCTGACTGTAACAATCGGCCCGTTGATCGCAACAGGCGGCAGCACAACATTGACCCGGCTACCGTTTGCAAGCCGCGCATCTACAATAGGATTACTCTCATTAACAGTACGGTTTGCCCACGACAGCATAGTCTGAATATTATTGAACAAAGCCTCCTTGTCACTATATCTTTTAGGATACAAGACAAGCTCGCCGCCCCGTTCAATATATATGCCGTCCGTGCCATTTATCATAATCTCATTGACGGACGGGTCATCAAGAAGAGGCTGAATCATACCGAGCCGCTTCTTTTTATTATATACTTCGGAAACAATCAATTCTCTGTCGACACCCTCGGCCGGAATCCGCCCGAAAACTTCCGTGGCAACATCGTCAATCAGGCTGCGTAGCTCACTGTCTGCATACTGCCCGTCATAATTCATCCTACTGCTGACAAACTTATCAACAATCTCAACATAATGCTTGTTGTCCATAAAAAAAGATGCTCAAAAACCTGCGGCAAAAAGCCGCATAAACTTTTCTGAACATCGAATAATAAAGATACCGTGCAAAAATATTACCGCCAAAAAACCGACCTGTCAATAGGTCTTTTTAACTTTTTCACAAATATCGTAAACTTCATTTCTGGACTTGCCGCAGGCCTCTGCCACCTGCTTAAGAGCGTCATTTCTTCCCACACCAGACGCGCGTAAGTCATTGACTTTATTATAAATCTCCTCGTCAGACATTTCACAGGCAGAGCTGACATCGTCCTCGCCGGCGCCCTCTATAATAATAACGAACTCGCCTTTCGGCGGATTTTCGGTGAAATGTTCCGTCGCCTCGGCGCAAGTGCCTCTGAAAATTTCTTCGTGGAGCTTTGTAAGCTCGCGGCACACTGCAATGCGCCTCTTACCTATATTTTCACCGAGAAGGGCAAGCGTCTTCATAATGCGGTGCGGAGCCTCATAAATAATCACTGTGCGCGTTTCTTTTTTAATCATCGCGGTGAAAAGATTTATCTTCTTGTTGTCAGTCCCGATGAAGCCTTCGAAAACAAACTTGTCTGTAGGAAGCGCTGAGGCAACTAAAGCCGTAATGCCTGCGCAGGCACCGGGCAGAACGCTGACTTCGATATTATTTTCAACAGCAAGCTTTATAAGGTCGGCTCCCGGATCGGAAATTCCCGGCATACCGGCGTCTGAAACAACCGCTATATTTTCACCGGCACAAAGGCGCGCGATAAGCTCCTTGCCACGTGATATTTTATTGTGCTCAAAATAACTGATAATGGGTTTTTTAATGTTAAAATGTGTAAGTAATTTAAGCGTGTGCCGGGTGTCTTCTGCTGCGATGGCATCGCATGAGGAGAGGACTTCCAAACTCCGCCTGGTAATATCTCCCAGATTGCCTATTGGGGTCGGAACAACGTATAACATCAGTTAATCACCAGGCCTTTCTCAATAATCAGTTGAGCGCCACCGCCGCGCACAGCCTCAATCAGGAACATCACAGGGCGTTGGGTGGCGTCTGCGTAAACAAATTGAATCTCTTTCGGTTCAAGACCATGTTTGCGCATCGCTTCTATCGTATCGGCAAGCCTTTCGGGTTTGTTTATCATCATAAATCTGCCAAGCGGCTTTAGCAGTACGCCGGCGGCTTTAATTATATCTTCAAGCGTGCAGGATACTTCGTGACGTGCCAGAAAAAGGGAGTCTCTGTCGTTTAAATAGCCGGTGCCGAGCTTGTAATACGGAGGATTTGTAACAACACAATCAAACGTGCTGTAAAAAGAACGGTCCTTTGCCATTTTCTTGATATCTTCACATAAAATGGTAATACTTCCGGGTGCGAGAGTCTTATTCTCTTCATTTAAAAGAACGCTGCGTTTTGCCATATCGGCAATATCTTCTTGTATCTCTACTCCCACAAAAGTGCAGTCGTGCGTCTTGGCAGACAGCAAAACGGGAATAATCCCGGTGCCGGTGCCGATATCAAGCACGCGTTTGCCGCGGCCGATGTATTTTGCGGCATAATTTGACAGGACGACTGCGTCAGTGCCGTACCGGAAAGCCTTGTCTTTCTGAAGAATCATAAGCCCCGCAAGCTGCAAATCGTCTATTGTCTCACCTTGTTGAATGTAGCCATTTATTTCCAAAACGCACCTCGTTAGATACACTTAGACCCCGCTTGTGCATTTAGCATCACACGGGGTCTGTGCGAATTAATTATTCAGCTTTTGGAGCGTCAACAGGACAAGCATCTGCACAAGCGCCGCACTCAATGCAAGCGTCTGCGTCGATAACGTACTTGCCATCACCCTCGCTGATAGCTTCTACAGGACATTCGCCTGCGCAAGCGCCACAGCTGATACAATCGTCAGTAATAATGTATGCCATATCAATGCACCTCCGAAAAAATTTGCTAGTTCATTCTATCACTCACCCCCAGCGGTGTCAATTAATTAAATTTCGCGTTTTTTTGTTTTCGTACTATACTTTACACGATGGAGGTGGCAAAAAATGGAAGGTAAGCCTGTATCTAATTTACCCAAAAGAAGGAAAGGTAAAAAAGCAAAAATTCTCATCTGTGCAATCTTTTTACTTGTGCAGGCATATTTTATATTCAAGGCGCTGTACGAACTGAACGCTTTCGCCCTGACCTCATACATAATCGTGTATTTTATTACAATTATTACCGCTCTCAACCTCTCACTCGACAACAGAAAATCCTCCTATAAACTGGCATGGATCACTGTCCTCATATCAATCCCGATTTTCGGCCTTGTCTGCTACTTTATGTGGGGCAAACCGCGTCAGTCAAAGCGCCTGAAAAGAAGGATTCCACTCATTTCCGAAATGACGATTCCGCTGTACAAATGGAATCCCGATTATCCTGAAAAATTAGCAGCTACATATCCTGACGGTGAAAAGATGATGAAACATCTCAACAATAATGGCTTTCCTGTTTATGGAGATACTTCTACCAGATATTACCGGCTCGGAGACGACCTTTTCCCCGAGCTTTTTGAGGATATAAAACACGCAAAGAAATTCATTTTTATCGAATATTTTATTGTATCCGAAGGTCAGCTTCTGACAGAACTTGTAAATATTCTTGAGCAAAAAGCACGCGAGGGTGTTGAAATAAAAATCCTGTATGACGACTTTGGTTGTATATCGACACTGCCGGATAATTTTGTTTCAGATATGAAGAACAAAAATATTGAAGCTGCGCCGTTTAATAAGGTAATTCCTGTATTGAACAATTTCTATCTCAATTACAGAAATCACCAGAAAATCTGTGTAATTGATGGAAATATTGCATACACGGGCGGCGTGAATCTTGCAGATGAATACGCAAATCTTGTAGAAGCTTTCGGTCATTGGAAAGATACCGGAATCAGGCTTGAAGGACCCGGTGTGTGGAGCATGACAATTATGTTTCTTCAAATGTGGCAATATACAAAAGGCAGCAAAATCCCCGGCTCTTTAGAGGAAATATCTGCCACTTACGCGCCTGACATATTCTGTGAAAATCCGGCAGGCGGTTTTGTGCAGCCGTTTTGTAACGGCCCGTGCAGCCAGAATATAAACAATACGGCCGAGCACGTATATCTCAATGTTATAAATTCTGCCAAAAATTACATATATATAACTACTCCCTACCTCGTTCTCGACAGCGAAGTGCAGACAGCCCTGATTATCGCAGCCCGCAGCGGCGTTGACGTGCGGATAATAACGCCGGGAATTCCCGACAAAAAATACGTTCATCTCGTTACCAACTCGCATTACGGCAAACTTCTTGAAGCCGGTGTGAAAATATATGAATATACGCCCGGTTTTATCCACTCAAAAAGCGTTGTCTGCGATGACTATAGCTGCCTCGTCGGCACAATCAACATGGATTTCCGTTCGTTTTTCCTTCATTTTGAAAATGCAGTCTGGATGTGCGGGACAAGCAGTGTCGCCGATGTGAAAAGTGATTTTCTGGAAACTCTTGACAATTGTTGCGAAATATCGCTTGAAAGCTGGAAAAAACGCCCTGTTTTCATGAAATTCAAGCAAAGATTCCTTAACTTTTTCTCCCCTCTGCTGTAATTTTATGGTATACTTCATACGTAATTACAGCAGGAAAGGTTTTTCACATGAATATTGAGTTTTTAATTGTCGGTACAGCGAAAGAATCCGAGGAAGATTTTCACAATCTTTACCATAAAATGAAAGTAAGCGTATATACGTTATGTCTCAGTATCACGAAAAACAAGAATATGGCAAGAGACCTTGCGGCAGAGACTTTCCGCCGTGTAAAGCGTGATGCGTACAAGTTTGACACAGAATTAAATGGTGAATACTGGATTCTTGATATTGCATACCGCCTCAGCCAGAACGCACTGATCGTTCCGGCTTTCCGCAGCCAGCTTTCAAGACAATTTCTGGATAATGTTTCCCTTCTTATGGGAGACCTCATAAACAACGCAAAGAACGAACGCGCTGCCATTGTTTTCCTGCGTCTTCTCAGTTCTATGAGAAAGAGCGACATTGCAAAACTTCTCAATTATTACCATGCTTCGTGTAACGCCGAATACACAAGAGCCATCAAGCAGCTTTATGCAAATAACAAGCATTATTCAAAAAAAGAAATCATAAAAACGCTTAAAGAAGACGCTGCTGCAGCTTGTCCCGACTATTGGATTTACATCAACAATCCTGTAAACGACAAGACTTCCGGTCTTGCAGACGAGCTTACAGAACAACCGGTTATCCCACAGGATACACCTTCCGAAGAAAAGCCAAAAAATGGTCGCAGAATTATTCTGATTACCGGTATTTTACTTTTCACCGTATCACTTACATGTATTGTATTCTATTTCTTCTTTAAAGACAGGGAAAAAGAGGACACATACGATTCCACAATTATCCAGTACGACAACACAACTGCGATGGTAGAACTTGGTGGTACTTTATTTTATACGAGTGAAAATGCCAAGGACCTTTGCGCATTTAACGTGACGACGGACAAGGCCGGCCGTGTCATCATCAAGGACGCTCATCCGAAGGAAATCGTCACAGACGGCACTTATCTGTACTATAGAAGTCAGAAAAACGGCTTTATGTATAAAACAGACGCGACAGGAAGTATAAATACGCAGATATCTTATCTGCCGGGCGTGTCGCTCACTGTTCAGGGCAATTATCTATATTTTGGCAGCGAGGACGGTATTTACCGCATAGCTCTTAACTCTGACGTTACGACTGCAGAGCCGGAGTTGCTTCTTGATACGTCATACGATTCTTCGCTATTTTGCGTAGACCTTGACGTGGCAGAAGATAGTACTGTTTTCTTCTGTAGCGGTGCCGGCAAGGGTATTCACCAGATTTACGATTACAACGGAACGTCTCTTAATAAAGGTCTTTTTTCCGACGAGGCGTACTCTATCGAATACGACAACGGCTACGTTTATTTCGATTTTGCTATGAGTAATTCTATTAATCTTTACAAAATCAATCTTGAAACGCTCCGTATTTTCACCGTTGGTAAAACCTATTCAACTTATGATACGGACGATGCCCCACTTGGTGCTGAAGGTACCGCCGCGGAGTTGTCTTCGGGCGCCTTCCAGATTGTGGATACCGTTGCGTACTATGCGGCAAAAGATGGTATTTATAAAGTACCATTTAATGGCGGCGAGAGCGAGCTGGTTGTCAAGAAAACTCTCGACAATACAATTACAGATTTTTACATGTCCGATGAATATATTTATTGCTTCTACTCTGATGGTAAAAAGGACTCCGACAGACAACTTGTGGCATATAAGTTGACGAATCCTGACATAAATGTTAGTATTTATTGATTCTTTATTGAGGGAGAAAACAAAAATGCGTGCTTTATTTATCATTAACCCGGTAAGTGGCAAGGGCGACTCTGTTCAGAGAGCGGCTCTTATTGCGATGCACAGACTGCTTGGAGACCAGATTCTGGAGCAGGTTGACCTCTTCTATACAAGAGGCAAGGACGATGCCATGAACAAGGCTGCGGAGGCAAAAAATGGCAATTACGATTGTGTCGTGGCTGTAGGCGGAGACGGCACTATCAACGAGGCGGTTCTTGGTCTTTACACATCGGGAAGCAAAGTTCCGCTGGCTATTTTGCCGGCCGGCACAGTAAATGATTTTGCTTATTCTCTGGGAATCGATTCCACTGCAGATTGTCTGTATGACATGGTAAAGAACTTTACATACAAAACGATTGATATTGCTACTTTTAACGGCTCATATTTCCTTAATGTGGCAGCCGGCGGTATGCTCTCAGACGTTGCACACAGTGTGCCGCGCGATGCAAAGTCAAGCTTCGGTACTATTGCCTATTACTGGGAAGGCATCAAAAAGCTTGCAAATCTCAAGTTTCCTACATCAAAGCTCGCATTTACGATTGATGGCGGTGAAAAAGAGGTTTTTGACAACTTTTTCTTTATTATCACAAACTCCAAAAGCGTTGGCGGTTTCCATAAAATAGCAAGCCAGGCAAAGCTTGACGATGGTTATCTTGATATGTATATTGTTAAAAATCTGAACCTTTTCTCCGCTTCTGCTTTGGCTACAAAAGTCCTGAGCGGACATCTTGACCAGGACAAGAATACTGAGTACCGTAAAGTAAAAGAGGTTTACATAGAAGCAGCTGAAGAGATTGATGAATATCACGTTGATTATGATGGTGAAAATGGTGGTGGCCTTCCACTTCATGTAAAAATCGTGCCACAGGCAGTCAATATGCTTATTCCTACAAAATCTTCACGCACGTCCGGTATGTTTATTGAATCCGAAGAGGATGAAAATCAATAAAATCGGCTGCAATTAATTTATATTCTGTAATCAAGCTGTCTTTATGGCAGCTTTTTTGTTTTTCCCTACTATGAATATGACCGAAGAAACAGCGCTTTATTCCATTTTCTTCTATTATTTCCGTAAAGCAAGTGGATGCGCCGCTGCCAAAAGGTGGATAATGCATAAAGCAAATTATCTCTTCATCATTATCTTTTAATTTTTTTGCCTCGTTTATGCTATTAAGCAGTCTCCCGGCCTCTCTGGTATAAATTGCCATATCTTCCTGCTTAAAATCCTTGTCTCCCGGGCAGAGCCAGCCTCTTGTTCCGCATATAATTATATTGTCAATTTTTACCGCCTCATTGTACATAAAACGTATAGTTTTTATTCCGTTTTTTTCCAGCAGTTCTTTATTCTTTTTCGCGGTCCCCCACCAGATATCGTGGTTGCCTTTCAGGATGATTTTATTGCCCGGCAGGCTTTCTATAAACATAAGGTCGGGCAGTATTTCATTTTCATGAAGCCCCCATGAAATATCGCCCGGGATTATAATCCAGTCATTTTCTGTAATTTCCTGTTTCCAGTTATTAGCAAGAATCTCATGATGGTTTTTCCAGTTTTCACCAAAAATATCCATAGGTTTGTCCACCCCAAAAGATAAATGCAAATCTGCAATTGTAAATATTGCCATTATTTTTTGCCTCCTTTGAGATGTTCATATATTTTTTCTGCAAGAGCCTTGCTGATGCCCGGCACCTGCTCCAATTCTTCGGGTGTAGCTCTGTTTACGGCCGCAAGTGAGCCGAAATGCTTATAAATTGCAAGTTTACGTTTCTCGCCCACGCCCTCAATATCATCAAGAGGCGATTTGCGATAACGCTTTCCCGTAAGTTTTCTGTTATATTTTATAGCAAATCTGTGTGCTTCATTCTGGACTGCGCCGACGAAACGCCATAATTCGGGATTCTTTTTAAGTTCAAATTCTGTATATCCCAAGGGGGCGTTGGTGTCCGGAATTATCAGGGTTTTTGTCCTGTGTCTGTCGTCTTTTTCCATGCCAAAAACAGGAAGAGCCGCAAGCTTTGCTGCTATGTTTTCGTCTGTGGAAATTTTTGTCAGTGCATCGCGTACAGCGCGCACCTGTCCTATACCACCATCGATAAATAAAACGTCCGGAAGCGTGTCAAATCCACTGCTACCTTCTATAAATCTGGTAAATCTTCTGGTAATTACTTCCTCCATAGAGGCGTAGTCGTTTTGTATATCAAGTGTCTTTATTTTGAAAAGTCTGTAATCTTTTTTGCTCGGCTGACCGTTTTTGAAAACAACCATTGATGCGTTTATTTCACTTTTGCCAAGGTTTGATATGTCGTATCCTTCGATATAAAGTGGCATTTTCTGTAAGCCAAGCACCTGCCTTAAATTGTCAAGCTTTTTCAGGTTTTCAACGTTGCGTCCTTCGAGGCCTGCAATCTGTGCGTTCTGGAGTACAATTCTGGCATTATCTTCCACCATCTGCGCGAGTTTAAGTTTATCGCCACGCACAGGTGTCGCGATCTCGCACTTGCGCCCACGAAGTTTCGTAAGCATCTCTTCAAGGCCCTGGCGTTCTTCTTCGGGAAGCAGGCTTTTGCTGTAAACTTTCGGCGGTATCAATTGATTTTCACTATAAAACTGCTTTATAAACGACGTAATTATCTCTTCGGGATATAAGTCCGCACCGCCCGGAAATGTAAAATATTCCCTGCCGCTTACGTTTCCTGCGCGGACAAAGAATATTTGCAAAACAGCGTCAACACCGTTTTGTCCGACTGCAATCATATCGTAATCTATATCATTTACAGATGTAATTTTCTGGTTTTCTTTGAATACCTCAAGCGCCTCGAGGCGTTTTCTGTATGCAGCTGCCATTTCAAAATTGAGATCCTCTGCATATTCCAGCATTTTACTGCGCAGAATCTTTTCTATTCCGCTTGTATTCCCACCAAGAAATGCCAGTACAAGTGAGACTGTCTTCATATATTCGTCGTGTGCAATTTTGCCTGCGCAGGGACCCGGGCAAAGTCCTATGTGATAATTAAGGCACACACGGTCACTGCCGTCCTCTTTGATTTTTTTGCTGCATAATCTCAACGGCAATATGCTTTTGAGTGCATCAAGAGTGGCATTTATTGTCTGCACGCTGTGATACGGGCCAAAATACGTCGCCCCGTCTTTTCTGACTTTGCGCACCATCGATACCTGCGGATATTGGTCATTTGTGGTAACTTTTATATACGGAAAGCCCTTGTCGTCTTTAAGCAGAACGTTATATTTCGGTTTGTGTTTTTTTATGAGATTATTTTCCAGCAACAGCGCTTCATATTCGCTGTCACACACGACGTATTCAAAGCGTGTTATCTGTGAGATCATTACTGTAATGTGTGCGCTGTGTGGTGTGTTTACAAAATATGATTTTACGCGGTTTTTTAGTATTTTTGCCTTTCCTACGTAGATAATCTCGTCATTTTCACCATGCATAAGGTATACACCCGGCTTATCCGGGAGCAGCTTCAATTCCTCTTGAATGTTGAATTCTTTGCCCATCAATATACCTCAATCTGGTTTGTTTTGTCATGGATTAGTATGACATAATGTGGTTAAAATATCAAGCAGGAGACGCTATGTAGTTGAGCTCGCCGTTTTCCTGTCAACCATTAGCGGAAATGTCCCGGAAAAGATGAAACATCAGCGCTTGATAATCAGGGCTGATGTTTTTCTAATTCAGTGCGCAGATATTAGAAAAAACGTTGTTTTTAGCATTGGAAATCGTGAAAATCATTGTTTTTTCTAATGTAGCACAGTTTAATTAGAAAAAAACTCATTTTCAGC